>JANQJF010000059.1 GCA_028281765.1 Planctomycetota bacterium
CTCGACGCTCTACCCATCTACCGCGAAATCGAGGCTCGACTCGGCGAGGCAAACACCATCAAGGCGCTCGGCGACCTCTACGTTCGCACCGATCGGCTCGCCGACGCGGAAACCCACTACCTCGGCGCTCTACCCATCTACCGCGAAACCGAAGATCGACTCGGCGAGGCAAACTCCATCCAGGCGCTCGGGAATCTCGCGAGTCATCGCCGCGATTTCGCGCTTGCCTTCAAGCAGCTGTCAAAGGCCCTGGCGATCCAGAGGGAGATCGGAGATGCCCTTGGCGCGGCGGGGACGCTCGGTTACCTGGCGCGCGCGACGCTCCGAGCGGATCGGGACGCGCAGGCCGCCGTGCTGGCTGGGCACGCCTGGCGTGCGCTGCGGCAGATCGACGATCGATTCGGCCAGAGCCTGGTTTTGTCCGACCTCGGGCGTGCGCTCCAGTCCACGTCTCCGCAGGGCTCGGCGAGTGCGATGGTTCTGAGTTGGCAGCTGAAGCTTGCGATCGGCGATCCCGGTGCGCGCGAACTCGGTCAGGTCCTCGCGCGGATCATGCCGGACCTGGATCCCGGCCAGCGGCTCTCTGAGTCCGATCTGGCCGGTTTCCACGAAGCCGTGGAACGCGCGATCACCGAGCTCGAGGAGGGATTCGCGCGCGAGGAGCGTGATCCCTTCGAGTTCATGCCGGACGAGCCGTCGTGACGCGTCCACTCCTCGTCGTCTCTGATCTCCACATCGCGCCGGACGGGCCACTGTCGAACTTCCATGCTGGATCAGAACTCGCCGCGTTCTGCGACCACGCCGCATCGAACCAAGCGACCCTGGTGCTGAACGGGGATACGTTCGACCTACTCCAGGAACCCGATCGTCCGGAGACACTCTCCTGTCAGAGCGCCGTAGACGGCATCCGCGAGCTCCTGGGCAAGGTGCGCGATTGCGACTGGGGATCCGCACTCTTCGATGCGATCGGCGCGATTCCGCGCAGCGGAGGCCGTGTGATCGTGCTCCCGGGCAATCACGATCCGGAGCTGTTCGTGCCGGCAGTCGAGCCGGTGATTCGCGAGGCCCTCGGGTTGTCGCCGAACGATGCGTTCGAGATCGATCGGTCAGGAGAGCCGTGGCGTGACGAGGTCGAGGGCTGGAAGGTCGTACTCGGCCACGGCCACCGCCCCGACCCGGTCAACGACATCGTTCCGGCGGAGTTGCACACGGCATTGGAAGCCGAACGCGAGTTTGCGCTACCACCGGGTTCCCTGCTCGTGCTGCGCACGCTGAATGCCTTCAAGGAAGCCGTGGATGCCGATGGCAAGCCTCGGTTCGGATTCGTCGACAAGCTGAAGCCCGAGACGTCCGGGGTGATGCTCCTCCTGCTCTATCTCGACCCGAAGCTGTTCTTCGCATCGGCGCCGGTCGCGGCCAGAGCACTGCGGCCCAATCTGATGCGCGCCGTGCGGGCCTGCTTGAAGACCGGTCCCGCGTTGGGGCCACAAGAGGGCGAGGCGAACCGCGATGGCGCGACTTGGTTCGACGACCTCGCGCACGCGCTCGGTGCGGTGCTCCGCACGGAATCCGAAGATGCGACGGAGGGCAACCTCCAGCAACTCGACCAGCTCCTCGTGCGTCCGGAGCGACCTCCCCACGTTGGCGGCGGACTCGCACAGTACGGCGGGCTGCGTCTCGTACTTCGCGCGGCGATGCGCGCACTCTGGCGCAATTCGAAGTTCTTCGGCCATGAGAACCTGTCCGAACTGGACGAACGGATCGTCATCGATCATCTCCCACCCGGAAAGCCGCAGCGGGTCGCAATCGCAGGCCATACACACGCTGCCCGTGAAGTCGAGTTACCAGACGACCGGTTTTACCTGAACACCGGGACGTGGACCGATCTCCTCTCGGTTCCGCCGGACACGGCTACGGATCAGGAACTGATGACGTGGATTGACGACCTGGAGGCCGGTCGACTGCGAAGCGTTCGGAGTCTGACCTACGCCGAGATCACGGCCGAAGGACCGCGCTTGGTCAACTGGACTTGCGGTAGTTGACGCGCAAACGATCCGGGGACGATGTCGGCCGCGCGCGCTCCGGGCGCGTGCCACGCTCGGGCACGGACACAAGGCACGCACGCGAGCCCGACGCGCTCGTGCCCTCTGCCCGTGAACGCTCCGTCCGCCTGTCATCTTGCCCGCGCCACCCCGGTCGCTCGGGTATCGTGGCGGCCCCATGCCGGGCAACTCGATCGTCACTCCGCTCCACCTCGGCATCGCGTTCGCCGTGCTGGTGCAGCTCTGCGTGCTCGCGGGACGCACGCAGCGTCGCGAGTCGGGTGCGTCGTGGGGCAGGCTCTGGCTCGCCTCGCTGTTGCTGTCGTCGCTCGTCTTCCTACCGTGTGTCCCGGCGCTGCTGTTCGGCGAAGCACTCGACTTCAGCTGGGGATCGAGCGCGTCGGTCGTGTCGGCGGACGAGCTCGAGGCAACCGGCCAACCTGCGCCCGAGGGCGCGTCGCTGATCGAGGAAGGTGGTCGCCGCTACTACCTCGTGCCGTTCGACGGAGACTACCGCGCGACGTTCGGTTCCGGCTACACCGGCGTGTTTCGGCCGGTCAACCTCCTGGTCCTGCTGTTCGCCCTGATCCCGCTGCTCCGCAACGGCATCGGCATGCTGCGGCCCTTGCGCAAGCACCTAAAGGAGCTGGACGAGTTGCCACGGGTCGAAGATCCCGACGTGCTCGCGCGCGTCGACGCGATCACCGAACGCATGGGCATCGCAGATCCGCGCGTCTATCGCCTCATCTCCGTTTCGGGACACGCAGAAGTCCAGGCCGTGACCGGCGGCGCAGTCGGCGCAACGATCATCGCGACCGACGGTGTCCTCGACCAGCTCGACGACGACGAAGGCGCCGCGATCCTCGCGCACGAGGTCGCACACATCGCACGCCGCAGCATCTGGCGCATGATGATCGGGATCGCGCTGTGCCAGACGGCAGTCGTGCTCGCGAGCGCCTGGATCTTTCCGAGCGTCGCGATCGCGCTCGGTCTCGCCGCGGCGTGGACGCTGTTCAAGCTCATCAGCCAGGTCGAGGAGCACGGCAGCGACCGGCTCGCGGCGCGGGCCGTCGGATTCGCGTCGATGGCCCGCGCGCTCGACAAGACGCACGCGGCGAATCGACTCCCGTGCGGCCCTGCGTGGACGCGACTCGTCCACGCGACCGCGACGCATCCGTCGGCCGCGATGCGTGCGGCGCACTTACGAACGCACGCCCCGCTCGAAGACCGTGACACCATCGCAGTCGACGCCGACGAAGTCGCGGCCCAGCGGCGGACGAACCGCGTCGTGCTCACGATCGCCGCGGCACTCTTCGCTGCCGGCGTCTGGGGCGGAATCGATGCGCGCGTCCAGTGGTACGGGGTCGGCTGCCTCGCGCTGATAGTCGTCTCGCCCCCACTCGTCGGACTACTCGCGGTCTACCGCCGGTTGCTCGACCTGCGGCGTCTCGGCTACCTGCCCCTGCCGTGGGCGTTCTGCGCACGAGTCCTGATCTACGCGACGTCGATCTACTTCGTGTTCACCGGCCTCGGCGAGCCCTGGTGCTGGCCGACGTGGATCGCGATCGCGACGTTCGTCACGACGTTCTGGCTCGCGCGGCGACGCGTGCGCCGTTGGGCGAACATCACGAAGGCCGTGCGAACGCTCGACCTCGACGGCGCGACCCGACTCGTCGACGAACTCCCGCGCCGGGAGCGCACGCGCCCGAACACGCAGCTGCTGCGAGCGCAGCTCCTGCTCGCGGGACGACGCGACGACGAGGCGCGAGCGGAGCTCGAGGCCTTGATCGAACGACGACCGAAGTTCTGGCCGGCGCACCTGATGCTCAGCCTGATGACGAGCTGGACCGACCCGGAGCGCGGCCTCGAGATCGCCGACGCCGTCGACCGCGCGGTGCCGAACAACCCGTATCCGCTGTCGAATCGCGCGGGCAGCCTGTCGCGTATGGGACGGTTCGAGGAAGCCGAAGCGGTCGTCGAGCGCATCCTGACACTCGCCCCGAACGACGGCGTGTTCTTGACGCTCGCCGCGGGCGTGGCGAGCCGCGCCGATGACCATGCGCGCACGGCAGCACGGATCGAAGTCGCCGAGCGCCACGACCCGGCGTCGACGGCGCTGCTCGTGGTGAAGGCGCGGTACAGCGTGCGCACGGCGGACCGAGAGGTGGCCGAGGAGGTGTTGCGGGTAGCGCGAGAGGCGGTGGAGAAGAACCCGTTGGCGATGCTGCGGTTCGATTTGGAGGCGGTGGAGGATGAGCTTGCGGAACGGGGGGAGAGAGCGGGAGCCGGCAAGGGACCGTCTTAGGCCCCGCTACCGCGCCGGCGTCGCGACCGGCTCCCGCTCGAACAGACCATGCCGTTCGCATTCGCCGAGCAGCTGGTCGACGAGGCTGTCTGTCGCGATCGACAACGCGAGGACGACACCCTCCGGATCGTGCTGCGCGACCGGCTCGCGGCTTTCGATCTCGCGGCGCATCACGGTCTTGCCGTCCGGCGTCGACACGCGGTATTCGATCGCCGCATGCCCGTGCCAGCCGTCGTCCTCCACGCTCAGGTGGAACGCGTGGACGTGCACGTCCAGCACGTAGTCGACGTCACTCGAGTAGGCATCCGCAACAACGTCCGAGAAGCACCCCGAACGGGATAGCCCGAGCCACAGCGCATCGCCGATGAGCCGATCGAGCGAGCCCGCCCATTGGTGGTAGTGGTAGTAGTGCATCCGCACCGGGCCCTCGCTGACCATGAGTCGGTCGGTCGCGAGGTCGGCGCTGAGTCGGATCGCGCCGATGCCGATCGACTCACCCTGCAGCGTCGCGCCTCCGGCAGCGGGAGGAAGGCGCAGCCGATAGTAGGTCGTGTCCGGAACCTCGACCGTCCCGCACGACTGGAGCAGCAGCAGGACACCCGTTGCGAACAGACGCTTCATCTCGCTCCCCCACCCGGCCGCGCCGGGACTTCGATTTCTTCCTGCTCACCGCCGAACAAGAGCGACGACGGGGCGTTGCGGAGCTGGCGAGCCAAGCCGCGCAACTCCCGCAGCGACTCTCGCGCGGTGAGGATCGTCGCGTGCAGCGGACTCCGCACTTCGGCGACGAGCGCCGTCGCTTCGTCGGTCATGCGCGCGAGCCCGGTCTCCACCTCGGTCAGCCGATCGATCGCAATCTGAGCCGACGCGAGGATTCGGCCGACGTCCTCGCGCTGCAGCAGCTCCGTGCCCGCATCCGCCGCGTCGCCGATCCGACGCAGCGTGTCCCGCGCATCCTTCGTGAGCGCGGGCACTTCGGCCACCGCCGCGTCCAGCCGCGCCAGAATCGCGTCGACTCGTTCGGGCAGTCCGGCGGTCGCGCCCTCGATGTTCTCGAGGATGCGACCGACAGTCGCACGGTTCTCGGGCCCGAGCAACTGATTGCCGGCGATCACCAACCGATCGACGTTCGCGAGCGTGCTTTCGATGCGTGTGACGACCTCGGGCAAAGAAGACTTCAGCGCGTGCAGCGGATCGTCCTTCGGCTGGATGACCGCGCCATCGTGCAGCTCCTTCGCGCCCTTCTCGTAGCCCTCGAGCTCGACCGTGACCTGACCGGTGACGAGCAGGCGATCGAGTCGTGCACGCGTAACCTCTTGGATCACCGCTCGGCGCGGGTCGACCGAGATCTCGACCGAGGTCTGTCCGTCGCGGAATCGAATGTCACTGACCGCACCGATCGGCACGCCCTGGAAGTTCACCTTCGAGCCGATCACCATCCCCTTCACGTTCTCGTCGAACCGGATGTAGTAGTGCGCGGTGACCGAATCGAACGCGGAGCCGACGATGAAGAGCACGAGCCCGACGAAGACCGTCAGCGTTCCGCACACCAGGGCACCGACTCGGAACTGCAGGGACTTGTGTTTCATCGTGTCTCAGATCGCGATGAATTCCGCGACATCGATGGTTCGTTCATCGGCCTCTCGCATGCGGCGCTCGATGAAATCTCGAATTCGCGGGTCGTGACTCGTCCACACGTCTTCCTTCTCCCCGAGCGCGGCGACGCGCCCGTCGAAGAAGACCGCGACGCGATCCGCGATGCACTGGGCCGACGGCAGGTCGTGCGTGACGACGACCATCGTGATTCCGAACACTTGGTTCAGCTTGCAGATCAGGTTGTCGACTTCTGCCGCAGTCACCGGATCGAGGCCGGCCGACGGCTCGTCGAAGAAGATGATGTCGGGGTCGAGCACGATGGCCCGCGCGATCGCCGCCCGCTTCTTCATGCCGCCCGACAGATTCGCGGGCAGCAGGTCGCAGGCGTGCAGCAGACCGACCATCTCGAGCTTCATCCGCGCGATGTCGCGGATCAGCTCGTCGTCGAGTTCGGTGTTCTCACGCAGCGGCAGGGCGACGTTGTCGAGCACGCTCAGGCTGCCGAGCAGGGCACCGCCCTGGAACGAAAGGCCCGTGCGGAGCCGCAGCTTCTGCAGTTCCGCCTCCGGCAGCGCGAAGATGTCCTGCCCGTCGACGAACACCGAGCCCGTCGTCGGACGGTTGAGCCCGCAGAGGTGGCGGAGCATCGTCGTCTTCCCGCAGCCCGACGGCCCCATGATCACGAACACCTCCCCGCGCCGAATCGCGAGGTCGATTCCGTCGAGCACCGTCCGACCGTCGAAGTCGGTACCGACCGCGATGGCGCGAATGAAGTCGTCGGTCGTACCGCGCGCCGACTGCGGCGTGATGAGTTCGGGCGGAATCTGCGGGGCCGGCCAGCTCACGACAGGAGCATCCTCTGAGCGGTCACGAACACCGCGTCGATGATGATGATGAGGAAGATCGAAAGGACGACGGCGTTCGTCGTCGCCCGGCCGACGCCCTCGCTGCCGCCGGTCACCCGCAGACCGAGCCCGCAGCCGACGACACCGATGCACGTGCCGAACGCGAGGCTCTTGGCCATTGCGACGGTGAAGTCTCCGATTCGCAGCGCCGAGCGCGTCTGTTCCCAGTAGGCACCGGGCTCGATGTCCGCGACCAGGAAGCCGAACAGCGCGCCGCCGGACATCGCGATGACGTCGAACAGGACGCCGAGGCCGACGACGGCGAGAGCGAGCGCCAGAACCTTCGGAACGACCAGGAACCGCACCGCGTGCACGCCCATCTGTTTGAGCGCGTCGATCTCTTCACCGACGACCATCGAGCCGAGCTGCGCCGCGTTGCTACTGCCGGAGCGGGCCGCGAGCACGATCGCGGTCATCAACGGACCGATCTCGGTCATCACCGAGACGCCGACCATGTCGGCCATGTAGATCTCCGCGCCCCACATCCGCAGCTGCACGTAGGCCTGCATCGCGAGGATCAACCCGAGGAGAAACGCGATCAACGCGACGATCGGCAGCGCGCCGTTCGCGCACTGGTCGAGTTCGAGAATCGTCCGATCGACTCGAAGGCGCTTGCCGCGAAACGGATCGACGAACGTCGCGATCGCGGTTTCCCGGGCCGTGCGCAGCACGTCGCGACACGCGCGAAAGTGCGGAATCGCAAATGAGCCGACGCGACTGATCGGATCGACCTTCTCGGTCTCGACCGCAGCCGGCTCGGTCAACCGATCCACCCGCACGAGCGAGAACAGATCGAGCATCGGCTTCGACATGCCGCGCAGCTTGACCTCGACGCCTCGGTCGCGCGCGTGCCGGACCGCCTGGACGATCGCCCCGACTCCGATCGAGTCGAATCGCTCGACCTGGGCGAGATCGAGCACGACCTTGTCCGGCCCGGCACGGAACGTCCGGTCGATCTTGCCGAGCAGCTCGGGCGCGGAGTCGCGGTCGAGCTCGTTGGCACACTCGATTACTGGGGCGGTCGTTTCGGACACGGTTCGGGTCAACTCGAAGTGGAATCCTGCCGATCCCATCGGATGTTCGGCCCCCTCGGCTTGATCCTGGAACTGGGGGCCGGGCCCGGGTCCAATCCCGGATACGACGAATCAGCGCCTTTCGGGGCGCCGGAAGGGAACCCTATGAAGACGACCTGCTCGTTCTTGCTCTGCGCCGGCGTGTTTGCCGCCAGCGCCCACGCCCAGTTCTTCGAAGGCCGCAGTTCGGCGATGGGCAACACCGGGGTCGCTTCGGCGCGCTACGTCGTAGCCCCGCTGACGAACCCGGCGCTGATGTCGCGATTCGGCGACAGCGACACGTTCGGCATGATCATCCCGACGGTCGGCGTCAGCGTGCAGGACAAGGACGGGCTGCTCCAGGACATCGACGACTTCCAGGATGCCTTCGACGCCCTCGCGGAGTCCCTGGACAACGGCTCAGCCAGCGTCACGGAACGCCAGGACGTCGCAAACCTGCTCACGCGGATGAACGGCAAGCGTGTGACCGGCAACGTCGGCGCGAACTTCACGTTCGTGCTGCCGATGGAGGAGTTCTCGGTCGGCCTCTTCGCGCGTAGCTATCTCGACGCTGCCGCCGCTCCTGAGATCGCCGCTTCCGACATCGCCCTGATCAACAACCCGGCCACGGCCACCGGAGACCAGCTCCGGAACGGTCTGCAATCGCAAGCGCGTGCCATCAGTGCCGGCCTGAGCGAAGTCGGTGTGTCGTTCTCGACGGCATTCGCAATCGGCGAGAACAAGCTCGCAGTCGGCCTGACGCCGAAGTTCCAGCGCGTCGACACGTTCAACTACGCGATCAACATCAACAACTTCGACGAAGACGACGTCGACGACAGCCAATTCCGCAACGACGACACCGGTGTCAACCTCGACGTCGGCGCGGCGCTCATGCTGCAGGGCGGCTTCACGTTCGGCGTGATGATCCGCAACGTGATCTCCGACGAGTACCAGACGCCACTCGCGGGCCTCTTCAACACGTCGTTCGAGTACAACATCGAACCGGTCGCGACCATCGGCGCCGCCTGGAACAACGAGACATTCGCGCTGACCGCGGAGGTCGACGTCCTCGAGACGGAGCGATTCACGGACGTGAGCGGACTCGTCGACGACAACTCGCGCTTCGTGCGCGCCGGCGCCGAGATCGACCTCGCGGACTGGGTCCAGCTGCGTGGCGGCGTGCAGTTCGACACGGAAGACACCGTGACGGACCTGATCACCGCGGGCATCGGCCTGTCGCCGGGTGATCTCGTGCACCTCGACATCGCGGGCCAGCTCGGCGAAGAGGACACCTACGGCGCGGTGGTGCAGCTGAGTATCACGTTCTGAGTGGCCGTCGCGTCGCCTCACGGACAGCGGCATCGAACTCGGGAAGCGAGCTCAGTTGTCGGAACGAATCGCGGCCAGCGCTGCCTGAAACGCCGAGTCCGCATCCAGCGCCGCTGCTGCGGACTTTCGAAGCAGGCTCACATCCTCTTCACTCAAGCGAAACGTAGTCCGCATGGACTTCAGGTCGCGTCGGTCTTGTTCATTCGGGACATCGTCGAACGAAACATGGATGAACGAGAACTCGACGGGTGTGAGCGACGCCTCGAATTTGAAGTCTGGATCGAAGTTCTCCTGAATGAACTTCTCGCAATCACGCTCACTCCGAGCACCTGCCCGTAGCTCTCCAAACACCCGCTGCAAGAGCGTCACAGTCTCCATCGAGTAGTTGTCCATGGGGTGAGAAGCAACCGCCTGCAGTACAGACAGGATCCCCGGAGCGGACTTGTGCTGGCTCCATCCTGGTTGAGGCTCGGTCTTTGCATCTACGGCAATTACGACGACACGCTTCACGTGACCGTTGTTTATGTCGGTTAGAAGACTCCACGGACCATCAACGGAGGTCACCGCAGCGAGTGGTCCACGAAGACCGATGTTGTCGGCAATCCCGCCGTCCAAGAGGTGGATGAACGGCCGCGACTTGCGGGCCCGCCCGTCACCAGAAGACTCTGGCTCCAGATACGACATCGAATTCTGCGCGCGTCGGTACCGATGGGGCGCCACTTCTCTGCCCAACAATGCCGACCCGATCCACTCCGGACGGCGATACCCATCGATTTGACCGTGATTGATCAGCCGGACAGGGCTGAGCAAACCTGGAAACGCAGACGAGGCTGCGACCGCGCGTCCGACTGGGAAACTCGCGAGACTCGAAGACAAAAGGTCAAACTGATCCTGCGTAAACTCGAATCGCGAACCCCGTGTCATGTCCGTGGCGTTGATGATGATGAACGGACGATCGTCGCTCCGATCAAGCAGATCACGAAAGGTATGCCCGTCGAAAATCTGCTCATCGTAGTACTCAGCCGCCAGGTCGATTCTATCGAAGTCGCCAGATGCGAGGCGCAGCCAGTTCCAAGGTGAGGCTAGCGCCCAGAACAAATCGCTCTGAACATCACGCGTGAGAAACCGCCGCTCAAAGTCAAGAAATGCCTCCTCACCGTGGAGGGCGTAGTAGGCCGCCGTGAAGCTACCGCCCGATACCGACGAGATGACGTCAACTTCATCGAGGAGCGACCTCCCTGTCGTTCCTTCAATCGGAGTGCATCGCAGCTTTTCGAGCACACCGAAGGAGAATGCCGCGGCTCGTGTTCCCCCGCCGGAGAAGGAGAGGATCACATGCGTCTCCTTTTCCGGGTTCGCTACGACGTTGGAGTAGCGATATCCATCGCTTGGATCGAACCGCTCCAACGGCGCGTTCTCCGTGAAGTGCGCGCATGACGCGACAACTAGGAGAATCAGAACTGAGCTACTGCTTCTCAAAAGTAATCCTCATCGGCGCGATCGCCGATGTGTTCTCGACCGTGACGCGCGAGAGCGGCTTGTAGTCCTGCGCTCCCCCGAGACTGAACCTATGAGGCCCGCTCGACAGCCTCAGCTTCTCACCTGTCCGGCCATTCTGGACGCCATCGATGAGCACACTTCGAGACTCAACGTAGTTCACAATGACGTATTCTGTGTTTTCGACGACGTTCGGTGGAGAAGCCATCCAAACTCCGAGGCCGACCACAGCGACAACCGCCACGGTGATGATGGGGACCACGAACGTGCCAAGTCGCTCTCTGGTGTGCTGTCGCTCGTTCATATCTTACCCGCAGGTCGAATCCTGAGCTCTCCTCGGAGCCCGCTGGGCTCATATGCCTACGCGTAGCCATCGCCTCGAGCGCTGTCAAGCTGCCGAGCAAGCGCGAGGGCGCGCCGAACCGAGGACCGCAACGATCGGACCCTACCGCCCCCGCTCCAGCTCCCGCACCAACGCCCGCGCCGAAGGATCGATCACCGTCAGCTTTCTGGCCCAAGCCAGCGCAGCCGAACGACCGCCGCGATCCCGCTCAAACGTCGCGAGCGCGTGTAGCGTGTCCGGGTGGCGCGGCGACCCAGAGTGCGACCTCTCCAAGACTCGGATCGCCTCGTCGATCTGACCCCGAGAGTGCAGCGCAACCGCGTAGAAGTAGCTGAAGTCCGGTTCGTTCGGCTCGAGGGACGCAGCCTCGGCAAGCGCGGCAACCGCCTCGTCGACGCGCTTCTGCCGAACAAACAAGAGCCCGAGCGTGTGGTGCAAGACGGCCTGATCCGGCACCGCGGCGATCGCCCGGCGTAGCGCGGCCTCGCCGAGGTCGTCGCGACCGCGCGCGCGGTGGAGATCGACAAGGTTCACGTGCGCCGGGACGAAGCGTGGCTCGACGACGAGGGCCTGGCGATAGGCTTTCTCGGCGGCGTCCTGGTCGCCAGTGCGCATCGCGAGGTTGCCGAGGTTCACGTGGGCCCACGGCTCGTCGGCGTGCAGCGCCTGCGCGTCCCGATACTCGTCGAGAACGCGATCCAGGCGGGCCGCAGCCTCGACTTCGAGCGCGCCGCGCGCGTCCGCGAGCACGCGCGCGGCCTCGATGCGGACGGTGCGCACCGGATCGTCGAGCATGGGGCCGACCTGCACGGCGCGGTTCTCGGGATCCAGCACCCCGAGCCCTTGCACCGCCCCGAGCCGCACGAGCGGATCCTCGCTCGCGAGCGCGCCGGCGGCGGCGCGCAAGCCGTCTCGCGACGGCTGTTGCTCGAGCTGAGCAAACGCGGTGCCGCGGACGATCGCCGGCCGCGACGGGTCGTACGGCTCGCGCGAGTCCGCCGACCAGTGCGGTTCGGCGTCGCGGTCGCCCACCCATTCGGCGATCGCGGACGCGGCCCAGCCGCTCGTCTGGTCCTCGTGACAGCCAGTGCACGCGTTCGGCGCACCGGTCGCGGCGCTCAGCTCGGGACGCGGGATCCGGATGCTGTGATCACGGCGCGGGTCGACGACCATGTAGGTCGTCTCCGGCATGTGGCACGCGACGCAGGACGCGCCTTCGCTACCCGCGGCGTGGTGATAGTGCGAAGGCGAATCGAACTCCGCGGCGGAGTGACAGCGCACGCACAGCGCGTTGCCTTCGGCGAGCAGGCCGAGACCGTGCGGCTCGTGACAGTCCGAACACGTCACGCCCGCCGCGTACATCTTGCTCTGCGCGAACGAACCGTAGACGTAGACCTCGTCGCGGATCTGGCCGTCCGGCCAGTAGAGCGGCTCGTCGAGGAACGCGAGCCGGTGCGAATCGAGGAACGACTTGCCGTACTCGAACCCGTCGTGCACCGGCGTCCGACGAGAATGGCAATACGCACAGGTCTCCACCTGCGACCGCCGGCTCGGCGGCGGCTCGGTCCGCGTCGCGGTCTTCGCGCCCTCGGCGAACGCCCACACGCCTCGGTTGCGCAGCGACACGACGAAACCGGAATCGTCGCCGCCGCCACCACCGGCTCGCGCCCACACGACGTGGTTCGACGCCGGGCCGTGGCACGCCTCGCACGACACGTCCAGCTCGGACCACGTCGTGTCGTAGGAATCGGTCGCCGCGTCGTACCCCTTCCGCAGGTTGGTCGAATGGCAGTCCGCGCACATGCGGTTCCAGTTCTGCGACCTTTGGGTCCAGTGCAATACGTCGTCGTGCGGCACCGTCTCATCCGGGTAGAGATGGAACCAGCGCTGACCACCGGCCGACTCCGGACGCGAGTCCCAGGCGATTCCGAGCGCCTGGTAGCGGCCACCGGGAAACTCGACCAGATACTGCTGCAGCGGCTCGACGCCGAACACGTAGTCGATCGCGTAGTCGTGCATCGAGCCGCCGGGACCGTCGGTGCGCACCATGAACCGGTCGCCGTCGCGGTAGAACTTCGACGTCACCCCACCGTGCGAAAACGTCGCGTCTCCGAAGTCGCCGAGCACGGTCTCCGGCCGCGCGTGCTGCATCGCGAGGTCGTGGTGGGAACCGGTCCAGGCGTCGTGCTCCGTGGCGTGGCACTCGGCGCAGCTCGACCGCCCGACGAAGGTCGCCGGTGGCGGAGCGCCTTCCGAGCACGCGGAGAGCCAAGCGAGGGCAGCCAGCCAGAATCGATGCATCGCGCGCTGATCGTCGTCCCGGAATCCGCTCTGCGCAACCGCAGAGACCGGCCCGAGGCTTTCCGCACAGGGCCCATTCGGGCACAATCCGAGCGTCCGGTCGCCTCTTGAACGCCGTAGTGGTCCCGTCCCAGACCCCGGCCTAACAGATCCCAATGAAGCTGTTTCTCCCTTCGACCGTCGCCCTTCTGCTCGGCTGTGCCGGCACCGCGACGACGGCTGACGATCATCCCGATCGCGCGGCACAGGTCGCCGAAGCGCGTCGCCTGCTCGACGCGGGCGAAGTCGACGATGCCCTGGTTCTCACCGACACCGTCCTCAAAGCGGAATCGCGCAATCGCGAAGCCCGCCTGATCGCCGCGCACGGCAGCCACCAGCTGTTCTCGTCCGGACGCTCCGGCGGTCAGTTCCTGTTGGCCGACGCAATTCGCCACCTCGAGATGGCGCTCGACGTCGACCGCAAGGACGGCGAGTCTTGGCTCAAGCTCGCGAACTGGCGTCTGCAGAACTCCGAGTTCGAGGCGGGTGCGGAAGCCGCGGGCCGCGCGCTCGAAGAGTTCATCGCCGCGAAGGCCCCGAAAGAGCGTCGCGCCGCCGCGCTGATGGCGCTGGCGCGCAACCAGATGCAGGCGTTCGCCGACCTCCGCCGCGCGGAGCGCGAAGAGGATCCGGAAGCTCGCCCCGAAGACGAGACGATGGTGATGGCGAACGCCATCCTAGCGACGAGCAAATCGGCATGGGAACTCGGCTCGGTCGGACCCGCCGCTCTCATGAGCGCGCGGGTGTGCCAGTGGCTCGGTCGTCCGAAGCAAGCGCTCGACTTCCTCGAGCGCGGCATCGGCGACGACCCGGGCGCCGGTGACCTGCACAATTCGTTCCGCGACATCTACTTCAGCACCGGCTCGGCGCTTTCGTGCGTCGGCGCGTACCGCCGCATGCTGCGCAGGCACGGCGACAACCCGATCCTCGTCTGGTACATGGGCCGCGCCCAGGTCGCCGCCGCGGACAACCTCCGCGCGAAGTCCAACGTCGACGGCGCGACCGAACAGTACGAAGCCGCCCTCACGAGCTTCTCGACCAGCCGCCAGCTGCGGCCCGCGATCGCGGCGTCGTGTGACGCTTGGAGCGCGATCTGCGAGATGTCGCTCGGACGCATGGCGTATGAAGCCGGGGATCTCGAGGCCGCTTCCAACCACTACGACAACGCGTACCACAACACGCCTCGGATCGCCGAGTACGACGCCGCCGGTCGGCCGGCGCTCTACGACGGCATGTCGAAGCACTACCTCGGCAACATCCAGTTGCTCGGCGCCGCGCTGCTCGAGAGCGACGACGGCCACGCGGCGGCGCTGCGCTACTACGACCGTCTCGTCGAGCGGCATCCGGGACAGTACAGCTTCCTCTACAACAACGCCGCGCTCACCGCGCGCGACCTCGGCGAGAAGATCGCCGCACCCGACGAAGGCGTGAGCGCTGACGAACGCGCACTCCGCCTCGAAGAGGCGATGGCGCTGTGGGAGAAGAGCTACCGCTACTACGAAGAAGCGGTCAAGCTGGCCCCGGATGACGCCCGTATCGTCAATGACTGCGGACTCATGCTCGTCTACTACCTGCGTCGGGACTACGACCGGGCGAAGGAACTCTTCGACCACGCGATCGAAGTCGGCCAGGCGCAGCTCGACGAGCTGCCCGACGACACGCCGCGGGCCGAGCGCCACAACCTCGAAGAGGCCGTCGGCGACGCCTACCAGAACACCGGCGTGATGCTCGAGCAGAGCGGCCGCCCGGCGACCGAGACGCGACCGCTCTACGAGAAGGCCGTGAAGTACTTCCCGTACGAAAAGCGGGAGGCAGCGATGAAGCTCGCGACCAGCGGGACGCGCAACGCGGCGTTCCCTCAGGATCCTCAGGATCCGCGCAAGAAGGAGTTCGACGCGAAGATCGCGGAGGCCTCCGCGAAGGCGGACGAACAGGACTTCGACAGCGCGCTTCTCGTCATGGACCAGATGGCCAAGACGATGAAGGGCTACGCCCCGTTCCACTACCACTTCGGCCTCTACTCGCTCCGCTACGCGCAGTCGCAGGCCCAAGCCGGTGGCAACGCGGGCCTGATCAGCGGCCTGTTCGCCGATGCGGTTTCGCAGCTCGAAAAGGCCGTCGAGATCGACAAGAAGTCGGTCGACCCGCAGCTGCGTCTCGGCGAGGCGTACATCGCGACCGGTGACTACGAGAAGGCCAAGACCACGACCGAGAACCTGTTCAAGAACGCCGCCAAGGGCGCGCTGAGCGGGGATTCCCTGGTGACCGCGAACGCGACGCTCGGGGTCGCGGCGAGCCGCACCTACATCGCCGCGAAGTCGGCGAACAAGGACGACGCGGCCTCCCTCGACGCCGCGCGCAAGGCATTCGCAAACGTCGAGAAGTCCCGCGTGCTCACCGCCTCGGAGCGTTCGACCTGGGTCAACGCCGAGCGCTGGGCCGGCGCGAGCGACCGCGCGATCGGCGTCGTCACGCGCGCCCTGAAGGCCAACAGCGCCGACGAAGCGCTGCTCGGCGAACTCGTCGAGCTCGGCCGCCAGGTCGGCGAGAACGAGTCGGTCGTCAAGGCGCTCGGGAGCCGTCGCGACGCCCTCGGCGTCTGGTTCCGCGGCAAGGCCCACTTCAACCTCGCGCAGGCGCAGTGGAGCGGCGGCACGCCGAAGAAGGCGATCGCCACGCTCGACGACGGCGTCAAGGCGTTCGACAAGAGCAAGTCACTCAACGCCGGCTACGCGGGGAGCTGCGATCAATGGGCCGCGATCTGCCTGGGCAGCCGCGGACTCGTGCAGATCAGCGCCGACGATGTCGACGGTGCGCGCGACAGCTTCATCGCCGCCCTCGAGCGCAACCCCGCAACGCTGACGACCGATCTCGGCAGCGGCAACATCAAGCGCGGCATCCTGATCGTCGGCGACAAGTACTTCCGCGCCGGCGAACTCGGCAAGACCGCAGACTTCTACATGGCGGTCGGCAAGCTCGCGCACAGCGACGTGGACCTCGCCAACAACGAAGGCCTGTTCGCACGAGACCACGGCGTCGCGGTGTCGCGTAGCGGCAGCAAGGAGAAGGCGAAGCCGTACTTCGAAGCCAGCTACGCCGCGTACACCCGCGCCTCGCAGCTCGACCCCGGCAACGTCCGACTCCGCAACGATCGCGCGCTGCTGTTGATCTACCACCTGCACCGCGAACTCGACACCGCCCGCGAATGCCTCGACTCCGCGATCGCGGACGGCCTGGCTCAGCTCGAGAACTCCCCTCCCGAAGGCGAAACCGAACTGCAGAACCTGCAGGAAGCCGTCGGCGACTGCTACGAGAACCTCGCGCTCTACTACATCGATCACAACCGCGACCTCGACAAAGCGAAGGCCGCCGCGAACCGCAGCCTGGAGTTCTATCCGTTCCAGTCTCGCGGCGGCGCCCGGCGACACCTGCGACGCATCGAGGAACTGCGGGAGGATCGATGAAGTCACGAATCCTCTGGACGGTGCTGCTCGCGACGTCGTGCGCGGCGGCCCAAGGGCAGGACTCCGGCGCGACCGCGGCGGATGCGACGGCGATCCGCACGAAGGCCTACGAAGCCGAGGGCCGCGGGGATCACGCCACGGCGGCCGAGGCGTTCCTCGAGCTGACGAAGCTCGAGGCCACGAACCCGTCGTGGTTCGAGCGCGCCGGAGAAAACCTCGGCCGCGCCGGCCGCTTCAACGACGCGATGGATCTGCTCGACGGCGCGATCGCGAAGTTCCCCGACGTGCCCGAGCTTTCAGTCATGCTCGCGCAGACGTACCACCTCAAGGCGGACTCGATGGTCGCCGAGGGCATCTTCGACGTGAACGTCACGTTCTACTACGAAGATGCGGCGCGCACCGCGAAGCGCGTGCTCGACATCAAGAGCGACCACCTGCGCGCGCAACTGCTGTACGCGTCCGCACGGTTCCAGCTCAGCGACTTCGACAACGCGCTCGCCATGTCCGCGAAGGCGGCCGAGGCCAACCCGAACGACTACGGCGCGCAGGCGATGCTCGGCAAGGTGACGCACCAGATGTTCGTCAACCTCAAGCAGGCCTACGACCGCGACAAGCCGAAAGGCACCGCCGGGCAGGCGCGGCTCGCCGCAATCGACGTCGCGCGCGCGCGTGCGATCGACGCCTTGACCGCCGCGAGCAAGGCCAGCCCGGACCGTAGCTATCCGGTCGTGCGCCTCGCCGACATCCACGCGTGGAGCGGCAACATGCCCGACGCGCTCACGGTGTACGGCAACGCGATGGCGATCGATCCCGCCGCCAAGCTCGATCACGGCTGGCTGCGCAGCGCGACCAGCGCCGAGCAGCGCGTCACGCTGTATGAGGGTGCGCTCGCGCGATACCAGAAGCGCTCGGACGCCAACGCCGCGCAGGCTGCGGTTCTGCAGTGGCACGGCGGCATCGCCCATTGGGACGCCCGCGCCTACGAGAAGGCTCGGCCGCTGTTCATCGCAGCCCACAAGGGCCGCCCCGACTTCGTCGCAACCCACTATTACCTGATGCAGACGGCGTACTGGTCGGGCGACGAGAAGGGTGCGGTCAAGGCCGCGATCGAGTTCGCGCGCGTCGCGCCGAGCAAGTTCGGCGACATGATCCGCAAAGACGAGCAGACGATGGCCGTCCTGCGCGGCATGGCTCAGCGCAGCTACCAGGGTGGCCGCCTCGTCGAGAGCCGCGAGCTCAACCACGTGATCGCGTACGCCGCGAACACGACGGACGAGTGGAACAACTACGCGTTCCTCTGCCGCGAGACCGGCAAGTTCAAGGACAGCTACGGCGCCTACGAGCGCGCGATCGAGCTCGAGGAGTCCCCGCAGCTGCTCAACGACGCGGCGGTGATCCTGCAGTACCACCTCGCGACCGACGAAAACCTCGCGACCGCGCGGGAGTACTACGAACGCGCGATCGAACTCGCGAACGAGATGCTCGGCGACGACTCTCTCGACGCGAAGGTTCGCGCGCGAACCCAGACGGCACTCCGCGACGCGCGGAGCAACCTGCGTCGTCTTCGTTAGCCGGGCGTGCCGGTCAGACCAGGCGCCGCGACAGGTTGCTGTAGTTGCGGAATTCGGTCTCGTCCGGCGGCCCCGGTGCGAACTTCCAGACCAGCGAGCGCGGCTCGCCCGGCCGGATCGCGAGCAGCGAACTCGACACGGTGCCGTAAGCCCCACCGCGCTTGAGGACCCGATGGCCGGAGCGTTCGCCGGTATCGAGCAGCAGCTCGCGCAGACGCGCGAACCGTTCGTCGAGATCGATGCCGGGCTCCTGGGCAGCGTCCAATCCCGGCAATTCGAGCTCGCCAGCACGATGCTCGTTCGTGACGACGACCGCGGACGCGCCCGCGTCGAGTCGATCCAGCGTCCCGTCCGCGAACCGCAGTACGGCGGACCGCGACCCGTCCGCGACGACGAGCTGGAACGGGTTGTGATCGTGGAGCTCGAGCGCCGACTCGACCGCCGCGACCGCGTCGTCCACGTTCGCCGCGCTGAGGGCGAGGTGCGGAAACACACCGCGCGTCGGCCGCGAGGGATCGACCTCGACACCCGCGACGTTCGTCAGCCCTGCGAACAGACCGACGTCGTTGACGGCGATCCAGGTGCCGTCCGCGCGCCGATCCCGTGGCGACAGAATCTTGCGCGGCTCCGTGACGAACAGCCCCGGCGGAGACCCGCGGCGCTCACGCTCCTCGTCGCGGTTGCTCGCGACGATCAGCGGGTAGTCGGGATCGACACCGGACAACACGATCAAGATGCACATGGGGGCCTCGAGGATGGTCAGGCTTCAGCGTATCACCCGGCGACGATCTGCCGCGAACGCATCCAGACGACGAACACCGCGGCGAACACCAGGAGCCCGCCGGCCGATGCGAAGACCCCCTCGATGCCCAGCCGCAGCGACAAGAATGCGCCGAGCATCGGACCGAACGCGAGCCCGAGCTGGATGCAGCTCTGCGCGCAGGCGAACGCAAGCGCCCGGTTGTCCGACGGGACGTGTTTGCCGACGGCCGCGTACGCGAGCGTCATGGAGCCCGCCATGAAGATCGCCGCGACGCTGCGGTAGCCGAGGAACCCCTCGATCGTCGTCGCGGTCGAGGTCAACAGCAAGACGACGCCGAGCATCCCCGACAGCGCGGCGAGACAGCGCAGCGGACCCGCTCGATCCGCCAGCCGCCCCCACGCCGTCGTGATCAGGATCTGCGCGACCGCGACGATCGAGAACGCCAGCGCCGTCGTCCGGTCGATCGCGCCTTCGACACCACCGGTTCGCACGACGAAGTCGAGAGCGCCGAGCTCTCGCACCCAGAGCGCGATGTACGGCTCGCACATGCTCTGCCCGCACCGCACGAGCAGGATGCACAAGAACAGCGCCGCGAACTTGCGCTGCATGACGAGCGTGAGGATCTCACCGGGAACCGATCGCGTTCGCCCGGAGCGAGCCGTCCGCAGCCGCTCTCGGTCTTCTCGCGCGAACAGCAGGATCGGCAGGCCGGCGAAGAAGGCGAGCACGCTGGCCAACCAGAACACGGCTTCGCGACCGATGCCGACACCGATCTCCGCCCCGATCGCCGGGCCGGCGAGCAGGCCGAGCCCGAGCCCGAGCTGCAGGCGCCCGATCGTGCGCCCCTGCCGACCTGCCGGAACCCCGTCGAGAGCGAGCGACATCGCCGGCGCGATGTAGCCAGCGAGGGCCCCCTGCAGCGCCCGCAACATCACGAGCCAGATCGGCGCCGCGGCGAACGGCATGACCGCGGTGACGATCATGATCGACCACATCGCGCGCAGCGCCATCAGCCGTCGGCCGTAGCGATCCCCGAGCGCACCCCAGAATGGCCCCGCGATCGCCGACGCGAGCGGTGCAGCTCCGTAGACCGCGCCCGCCCACAGGCGCACGAGCTCGGGATCCTCGATTCCGAACCGATCTTCGATGTAGAGCGGCAGGGACGGCAAGATCGCCTGGACCCCCACCGACGTGACGAACAGACTCGGCCAGACGGCGAGGAAGTTTCGGACGCTGGCTCTCGTAGAATCGGTCGTCACGGGATGCGTGCACCATATCGCGAGCAAACTTTCCGAGAAGAACGTGACGGTGATCGAAACTCCGCGCGATCGTTCCCCTGTAGGCGGCACTTCCGCCGAACGACGACGATGAATCGAATCCGACTGCTGACCGCCACGCTGTTCCTTGCGACGACGACGCTCGCCCAACAACCGGCTCCGATCGAGACCGGATGGGACGGCTCCGTGCCGCTGCTCCGCGCGCAGTCGACGTGGCGCCAGGACGTGGCGCGCGGCGACGCGACGGCGCGCCGCGGCGTGTTTCCCGTCGGGAACGGACGGGTCTTCACCCACATGGGGCTCGGCGACTCCGCGAACACGATGGGCGCGATCACGGGTCCGAGGTATCAGACGAGCGAGGCCTGGGCTCCGGATGGCCAATTTGGCTCGCTGACACTCGAGCTCCACGGCGCCTCCGGGCCGGTCGAACTGCCGACGCAGCGCGTGCGACGCACGCGCGTCGCCAACTTCGTGATCACCGAGGACCGCAGCGACACACTCGCGCTGCGGACCGTGACGTTTGCACCCGACGGCCTCGAGCTGCTGCGCTGGATCGAGGTCGAAGCGTTCGCCGCCAGCCCGGCGCTGTCGCTACGCGTCCGCGCGCCGAACTTCGCCGCGGAGGACGGCGCCCTGCTGGCAGAGCACGGCCGCGGACGGCGCGCCGCGCACGCCCGGCTCGTGCTGCACGCGGGCGAAATCGACTCGCGTGGCGCATTCACGCAAATCCCGGCACTCGAAGCGGGCGACCGATGGCACGGCGCCCTGTCGGTCCGCACCGCCACGGACCAAGCCGGGCTCGCGGCTCGTGACTCGGACCCGGCCGACCTGCTCGCACGAGCCCGAGCGTTCGCGACGGCCGCCACGCGCACGACGCGCGCCGTCGAGTACGACACCGACCACGTGCGCCTGCGCGACCTGCTCGCCGACTGGCGGATCAACCTCGACGTCCTGCGCTGCGCCGAGTCCGGCTTGATCGTCCCGATGGTCCACCGCCGCTCGGTGTCGATCCGTGACAACGCCGGCGCGATGCTCGCCATGCTCCGCTACGGCATGCACGCAGAGGCCAAGGCCACGCTGGAGTACCTCGAGGCCGCGACGCGCCTCCTGGGAGAGGTGCCGCGAGAAGTGCCTCTCGATCTCGACGTGTCGACCGCGCCGGCGCGTGACACGGTCGACTGGCGCACGATGCGCGTGCCCGCGGCCGAGCTGCCCTCGTGGGTCATCCTGCAGCACTACTGGTATTGGCGCGCGACGCGCGACACCGAGCTGATCGACGCGCACTGGCCGCTGCTGGACGTGTGCCTGAAGCGACAGCGCCGCACGTCCGAAGACCTGATGCCGTTCGAGGGTTCGGAGCCGTATCTCGACGCGCTCGCCGCCGTGCCGGACCTGCCAGAAGACACGGGACTCGTGCCGCCGGCTTCGACCCTGCGACCGGCCGCGCATTCGCTCGCGAGCAGCACGATGATGATGCTCGCGACGCAGGCGATGGGCGACCTCGTGACCGCGCGCATTCGGCTGCGCGGCGGAGACACCCCGGCGACCAATCCGTACCAGCAGCGGATGTTCAAGATGATGCAGCAGATCGAGTCGCACTACTGGCTCGAGGACGCGCATCGATTCGCGCCGGCGATCTCGACGGTCAGCGACAGTCCGTGGCGCGAGGTGATCGCCAACGCCAACCTCATGCCGCTGTGGATCGGGTGGACCTTCCCCACGGGCGAGAAGAGCCGTGAAAACCTGCGCTCGACGCTGTCACGCCTGTGGCGCGAGGGAGCTCGGATCGGCACGACGCCGACGGTCGGACACACGACCGGGGATCTGCAGGGCATGCTGCTCGTCGCGCTGACCGAGCGCAACGGCACTCGGCGTATGGATGCTCTCGACGCGTTGCTGGAACTCGCGGAGCCGGCCGGCGAATGGGCCGAGCTCTACGATCCGAGCGGGCGCCCGTGCGCGCGCAGGGACGCGGGTCGACCGAATCGCATGCGCCCGGGCGAGAGCGGCCTCAATCTCGACGCCATCCTCTACGCCACCACTGGGATTCGGCAAGCCTGCATGCCGTCCTGGGACATGCGCGACATCCGCATGAAGCTGCGTCTACCGAACGGCGCGACGCAGTTCTCGATGCGCGGTCATCAGAAGGACGGACGCCGACTCGCGGTGCGATTCGAGCGCCAGACCCACATGATGACCGAGGCCGAGATCGAGGAGAACCGCGGCCTCGATCCGGACAAGCAACGCGATCCCAACGTCCCCCATTCGCGGATTCACTTCGTCGCGGAACTCCTCGAGGGGACGCCCGAGCAGGGCTACTACGACGTCGCGATCGATGTCGGCGGCACGATGTTCGTGCGCTATCTGTCCCACGACGTCACGGACGAACACGACTTCCGCCGGATCGACGAGCGCATCTTCTTCGAGTCCGACACCGAGCAGTTCCTGCCGGGCGGCGAGTTCGAGACACCACGGACCTCCGGAGCGACGCGCACGCCCGCTGCGAATGCGACAGTTCTGCTCGTGACCAACCGCACGCGCGCGGTCGAGATGCTCGGCCCGCTGCGCTCGCGCACGACCGTTCTCGACTCGAGTCAGCCCTACGCCGTCGAAGAACTGCGCCCCCTCCTCCTCACGAAGGACGGCGAGCTCGCGCATGAACGTCTGCTGCTGGACTGGGGTCATGACAAAGCGCCCGCCGCGGCGTGGGCGCGCAGCCCCGCGTGGCGCAGTGCTCTGCAGTCGTTCGAGTCGGCCGGAGGCCTCGTGATCCAGCCGCGATTCCTCGGCGGCGGACGCGGCGGTCGTCTTCGACTCGGGCCCGACGTCCGCTCGATCCCGTTGCGCTTCACCGCGGAGAGCCCGTGCCGCGCCGTCCTTCGCGTGGGTGCGGATCGCGCACTCACGCTGCGCCTCGACGGCGAAGAGATCGGTCAGCACGAGCGCGGTGGCGCGGCTCCGGACGGCTCGGCGATTCTCGTCGAGCTGGCGCGCGGTGCCCACACGATCGAAGTCGTGCCGACCGATCCCGGCCCGGGCACGGCGTTCGTCCGCCTCACCGACCCGCGCGGCTTCCCGATCGCGGGCATCGACTGATCACCGGCGTCGGACGACGATCAGCACACGCTGCTCACGCCCCTTTTCCTTGTTGGCCCGATCCCCAGTCTTCGCGGACGGTGCCGGAGCGCTCGGCTTCGCTTCCTCGATGGTCTCGACCCGCTCGAGCCCGCGCGACTCGTCAGCCGTGTTGTCTCGCATCGCCATTCCGATCTCGGTGAGCGTCAGAGACCGGAGCCGATCGGAGAAGTACCCGCGCTGCTGGAGCGTGATCTGCGACTGCGTCACGGTGCCCCGGTTTTGCCGCGCGAGATCGCTGAGCTTGCGCAGGTATTCCCCCACCTGCTCGTGCGTCCCGCGGACTTCGAAGACCTGATCCCCGTCGGCCGGCTCGAACAACGGCTGCGCGCGTTGCGACTCGCCCGGCGCCGCCGCCTTGTCTTCGGGCTTGTCCTCGGCCTTCTCCTCGGCCTCCTTCTCGACCTGCTCGGTCCGGCGAAGTGCAGCGCGGCCCGGATCCGTACGCATCGCCCGGCGAGCGCGGCCGATCGACTCGGGCAGCGAGTACAGCACCTCAGGCGGACCGCTCTCACGCCAGCCCGTGCTCGTGATCGGCGTGCGCACGAACTTGAGAGCCGCCAGGTCCGCCTGCTCTCCGGCTCGACCGGCGCGCTGGGGTTGGGTGCGGCGACCGGAGCGCGGGGATCCGGTGGCGAAGTCGTTCGGGATCTCGAACACCACGACGGGAGCCGGCACGCTGAGCCCCTTCTTCGCCTTGCCGACCTCGGGGCTCTTCGCGCCCCGCGCGGTGTCTCCCTTCGGACGTCCGCGCGCACCCGACTTCTTGTCCTTGCTGCGCAGGCGGTCGACGGGACGCGCGCCCAGCTGCATCTCGTCGGCGAGCTCCGATTCCGCCACCTTCTTCGACGGAGTCGGCGGGATCTCCATGCGCCTCACGGCTTTGCGCAACTCCTCGGCGCTCCCGGGGCGTTCGGAGTCGAGCGTGACCGACCGGTCTTCGAGCGTCTCGCGATCGTTGCCGACCTGCTGCTGCTTCATCGTCTCGGCGTCGAACTCCGCATCGATCTGCCGCAGCGCGCCCTCACGCGACTGCTCGGGGATCTCCCTGTTCACCAGACCGTCGTTCACCAGACCTTCCGCAAGCTCTCCGAACGGTTCGCCGGACGAAGTCTTCGGGTCCGTCTTGCGGGAGCGAATTCCCTGGTCCCGAACGTTCTTCTCGAGTTCGTCGATCGAGGATCCCGTCTTCGGCTGCACCCCCGCGGCACTCGAGTCCGCGATCCCGCTCGTGTCGTCGGCAGCGCGCCGCGCGGCCGGGATCGATTCCGGCGACTCTTCGGGCAGCCAATCCAGGCCGAAGTAGATCAGCACGAGTGCCGCCGCGGCGACCGCGCTCCCGACCCAGGGCAGCACGCGGAATCGCGGCGCGCTCTGGGCCGAAACTCCGACCATGATGCGGTCGACGAGGTCCTCGGACGGCGGCGGCTCGCTCTGCTGCATCGCGCGACGGACGCCCTCGACGGTTTCGCGGTAGCGATCAGCGGCTTCCCGCAATTCGGGGTTCACACCGAGCTCGGCTTCGAAACGCTCACGCTCCTTGTCCGTCATCCGGTCGTCGAACCAGTCGGTGATCCGTTCGTCTTGGTGTGGATCCATCACACGAACCCCTGCAGCTTGCGCTGCAACATCGAACGACCACGGTGGATTCGCGATCGCACCGTGCCCGGCGCGACGCCGAGGATCGCTTCGATCTCCTCGTAGGACAAGCCTTGGAGATCGCGAAGGATCACGGCATCTCGGAATTCGTCGGGCAGCTCGTGAACGGCGCGCCGCACCGCCGCGGCGAACTCCTGGTGATCGACTCTCTCGCTCGGATCCCGCTCGCGCGACGCCGGATCCATCGTGCGCCCGTCGTCCTCCGCGCTGCCGCCAACCGGCGCATCGAGCGAATACGTCGGCTTGTTGCGCTTGAGTGCGCGCCGCTTGCGATACTCGGTGATGCTCGTGTTCATCGCGATCGTGTGCACCCAGGTCGAGAACTTCACCTGCCCGTCGAACCGCGCCAGTCCGCGGAACGCGCGCATGAAGACCTCTTGGCAGACGTCTTCGGCAGTGTCTCGGTCACAGTGGAGAACGCGCATCGCGAGTCGGTAGATTCGGCCGTGGTTTTCTTCGACCAGAGCACGGAACGCCTCGTTGTCACCGTCCCGCGCGCGCCGCACGAGCTCTTGCTCGGCGGGAGTCGGTCCCATGGCATCGGACGTTTCCGACGGGGCTGCAGACCCCGTGGTCGCCGCCCACGGACGGGGCGCGCCGGAGCCAGTTCCCGGCGAGTCGTGCTTTTCTCGTGCTTCCAAGGGCTCTCGTTCGGACGCCGGACCGCGCCGAAGCTTCCACGGCGGCCACCGGTGAGGATAACCTAAGTCCCGTCCCACACGACTCGAACGCGAGAGAACTCCGATGCCCAAGAACGTCTTCCAGTTCGAATGCCCGTGCTGCGGCAAGGACGTCGAGGTCGACACGCGCTCCGGCAAGGCCCGCGCGGTCGACCCGAAGGAGAAGCGGGGCAAAGATCTGGACACCCTGATCGGCGAGCAGTCCCGGGCGAGCGAACGGCTCGATTCGATGTTCGACAGCGCCCGCCGCGACCAGGAACAGCAGGGCGACCGGCTCGATCAGATGTTCTCCGACGCCGCGGACAAGGCGAAGGACGACGACTCCAAGCCGTCGAATCCGTTCGATCTCGATTGACTCATCGCCCCTTGATCGCCTTCAGGCCCTTCTCGTTATAGGCCGGCCGCTCGTCTCGATTGGCGAGCTCGACGACGAAGTCCCGGATCCCCTGCAGCACCGCGGTCATGTGACCCACGTCGATGCGGTCGGTCTCGTCGTCGGGACCGTGGTAGTCGTCGTGCAGCTCTCCCGCCGAGATCGAGTGCGCGACGACGCCCGCACGCGCGAACGGCAGGTTGTCGCTCGCGTAGAACAGCTGGCTGGCCATCTTGAAGTCGATGAGCTCGATCGAGTTCGCATCGAACGCTTGCTTCGCGATGTCCGAGAAGTCGGACAAGTCACGGCCCGTGATCCACGCGTAGTGGCTCTTGCCCTTCTGCGGTCGGCCGAGCATCTCGAGGTTCACGACCGCAGCGATCTTGTCGAGCGGCACGACCTGACGGTCGACGAACGCCTGGGATCCGCGGAGCCCCTTCTCTTCGGCCGAGAAGCAGACGAACACGACCGTGCGTTTGAGACGCATGCCGGAGCGAGCGATCGACTCCGCGAGAGTGATCACGCCGGTCGTGCCGGTCGCGTTGTCATCGGCTCCGTTGAAGATGCCGTCACCGGCACCGGGGCGGATCCCGACGTGGTCGTAGTGCGCGGTGACGAGCACGTACTCGTCACGCAGCTCGTTGCCCGGCAGCTTGCCGACGACGTTGCGCAACTTGACGTCCGCGGCCTTCGCCTCGGGCACGGTGACGACCGCATTGACCTCGCCGGGTTCGAGCAGGCCTTCGCGAACGAGCAGAACGGGCGGGCTGCCGCGCATTCTGCGGGAGATCGCCGTGCGCTTGCCGGACGCGGCCGCCCACAGCGGCGAATCCGTCGAGCAGATCATCAGGTGCGGTCGGCGCGAACGCGATCGACCGATCCGCTCCACCGCCGTGACCTTGCACTCGGTCGCCTTGCCATCGAACGGTCGCCCCGGACGCCACAGGCGGACGTCCGCACCGGGCTCGAGGACGAGCGCGTCCTTGCCCTCGCGTTCGACCCGCACGCGCACGGCGTCCGAGTCGATCTCGACGCCGGGGAGCTCGTAGTGATGGAAGAACGTGCCCTTGTCACCCGCCGGCCAGATGCCGACCGCGCCGAAGCAGCCCTCGATGAACTGCGCCGCGGCGTCGAGCCCCGCGCTCGGTGAGTCACGACCCGCAAGCTCGTCGCTCGCGAGATGCTCGAGCACCGCGCGGACGCGCTTGCTGCTGAGCGGTGCGGCGGGACGATTCGCGTGCGGCTTCTGGTAGAGCACACGGCCGCCGACGACCGTCATCAACACGCGCGCGTCCTGGATCTGATCGTCCGGGCAGGTCATCAGATCCCGGTCGAACACCGTGAAGTCCGCGACCTTGCCCGGCTCGACCGTGCCGAAGTCACGTTCGCTGAACGAGGCGTACGCCGCGTGCCGAGTGAACCCCGCGAGGATCTGCTCGCGGCTCAGCTTCTGCTCCGGTCGCCATTCGGGTTCGGCGCCGTTCTCGGACTTGGTCGTCGCCGCGGCGTAGAAACCCTTCAGCGGATCGGCGGATTCGACCGGGAAGTCCGAGCCGAACGGCAACGGCAGCCCCTTGTCGAGGAAGCTCTTCCACGCGTAGGCCCCACGGATGCGCTCGGGTCCGAGTCGCTCCGGAGCCCAAGGCATGTCGGACGTGAGGTGCGTCGGCTGCATCGAGGGGATGACCCGCTGCAGGCCGAAGCGCTGGAAGTCGTCGGGATGTACGACCTGCGCATGCTCGATCCGGAACCGCGCCTTGCGGGGATCGAAGCGAAAGTCCGTACGCGCGTAGGCATCGAGCACCGCGCGATTCGCGCGATCACCGATCGCGTGCACGCACAGCTGGAAGCCATGGTCCGCGCAGAGCTGCGACAGCTTCATGAGGCCCGCGGGAGGCGTCAGCATCAAGCCGCGCGAACCCGGCCGGTCGCTGTACGGCTCGAACAGTGCCGCTCCGCGAGAACCGAGCGCACCGTCCGCGTAGCTCTTGACCGCGCGCACGGTGATCATGCGATCGACCGTCTGCCATGGCCCCTTCTTGATCTCGTCCGTCGCGCTCGCGGGAAGCATCGCGTAGACGCGAAGGCCCCAGAACCCGCGTGTGTGCAGACTCCGGAGAACCTCGAGCGTCTTGGGATCCATCCCGGCATCGTGCACGCAGGTGAGTCCGAATCGGAGGCACTCGCGCTGTGCCGCGAGCAGGTCCTTTTCGATCTGCTCGCGCGACGGCTCGGGCACGTGTGCGCCGATCAACTCCATCGCGCGATCGACGAAGACACCGGTCAGCAACCCGTCGTCCTCGAGGATCTCGCCACCCGGCGGCGACTCCGTCGACTCGCCGACGCCGGCGACCTGCATCGCCGCGAAGTTCGCGAGCAACGCGTGACCGTCGATGCGCGTCAGCGCGACCGGATGGTCCGGGACGACCGACGACAGCTCCTCGTGGGATGGCAGCGCCTTGTCGGCCCAGTCGTTCTGATCCCAGCCACGGCCGAGAATCCACGTGCCCTTCGGCAGTCCATCCGCCTTCATGCGCACGCGATCGATCACCTCCTGGTAGCTCTGCAGCCCGACCAGGTTCACCTCTGACAGGGAGCGACCGTAGTTGGCGAGGTGCCCGTGTGCGTCGACGAGTCCCGGCAACAGATAGCCGTTACCGCCCAGATCCACGACCTGCGCGCCTTCGGGCTGCGCCGTGCCGGCGGGCCGCACACGGCCCTCGATGACGACGACGTCGCGCGTCGTCCACTTCTCGTCGGCTCCGGTCGTGACGCGCACACCGCGGATGTGGAGGTTCTGTGCCGCGAGCGAGCCGGCGAACAACACCGGCAGCAGGAGCGCGGCGAAGCGCACGAACGCGCGATCAGCGGTGCAGCTCATCACACTGAATCTCCGTCTCGTTGGTCAGGATCACGCCGTGTAGGTCGGTATTGGACCGCACGCGCACGCCGGGAAAGATCAAACTGTCACGAATCTCGATCGGGTGCTCGATGACCGCGCCGTCCATGATGACGCTGTGGGCGACGCGCGCGCCATCGGGTTTCGAGACACCCTCGCCGATCAGCTCCGGCAGCCCCTGCGTGTCGATGTAGTGGAGGTTGAGATCGAGCAGGTCGTGCGGGAACGACAAGTTGAGGTCGTTCTTGATGACCTCGGCCGCCGCGACGTGATAGCCGTCGTCGATGTAGATCTGAATCGAATCGGTGATCTCGTATTCGTCGCGCATCGCGGTGCGCGGCGTACGCCGCACCGCGTCGAAGAAGGTCACGTCGAACAAGTAGATTCCGCAGCCCTTGAGGTCGGTGCGCGGATGCCGCGGCTTCTCGACGACCTGCGTGACACGGTCGCCGTCCTCGGTCAGCACGACGAAGTTGCGCCGAATCGCCTCCGCGTCGGACTCCCGCTTCACCGCGAGCACACAGTCTGCGCCGCCGTCACGCATGCGATCGACCATCGTCGACAAATCGGAAGTCTCGAAATAGATGTCCCCGAGGAACAGGAAGAACGGCCGGTCGACATGTTGCTCGAGCCGCCCGACCGCGTGCGCGATCCCGAGCGTCTGCTCCTGCTCCACGTACTGGATGCGCAGCCCCCACTTCTCGCCGTCGCCGAGCGTCCTCACGACCTCGTGTCCGAGATGACCGATCACGATCACGACCTCTTCGACGCCGAGGGCGCTCATCGTCTCGAGCTGGTGCGCGATCAGCGGCCGACCGCCCAGGGGCAGGATCGGTTTCGGGTAATGCTCGGAGAAGGGTCGCATCCGCGTGCCCTTGCCGGCAGCGAGGATGACACCCATGATCGAGGAAGAGGACATGCGGTCGTTATAGCCCCGCGTCCGACAAAAGCGCCTGTCTCCCGATTCTCCGGTCCGCACTTGCCCCAAACCCGAACGCCATGGGGCCGTCACGACGGCCACGACGTCGAACTCTGCCGAATCTCGAGCGGCCCGAGCCTGTCGATCGACGTCACGAACTTCGGCGCGACGCTCGTCTCACTTCTCGTTCCGGACCGCGACGGAAGGCCGGGCGATGTGCTGCTGGGCTACGATGCGCTGACCGACTACGTGAACGACCCGTGCTACTTCGGCTGCATCGTCGGCCGCTCCGCCAATCGGATCGGGTTCGGTGAGTTCACGCTCGACGGTGAGCGGTATTCGCTCGCGACCAACGCCGCGCCACACCACCTGCACGGCGGGCTCCGAGGATTCGGTCGACGCGTCTGGGAGATCACCGCGCTGAGTGAACGCGCGGTCCGTCTGGAACTCGAATCCCCGACCGGCGACGAGGGCTACCCGGGCACGCTGCAAGCCCAGGTGACGTATGCGTGCATCGACGACCACAGCATGCGCGTGGAGATGACGGCCAAGGCGGACGCGCCGACACTCTGCAACCTCGCGCAGCACGCGTACTGGAATCTCGGCGGCCACGACTCCGGGACGATCGAAGACCACGAGCTCGAGCTCACCGCGGATCGCTACTTGCCCGTCGACGCGACCACGTTGCCGTGCGCGGACCCGACGCCCGTCGACGGCACGCCATTCGACTTGCGCCGCGCGACCTCGCTGGGCGCGCGCATGCGCGAGCTCGACAGCGACCTGGGCTTCGATCATCCGTTCGTCGTCGCCGGACATGATCTGCGACCGTTCGCGCGCCTCGCGCACCGGCCGAGTGGACGCGGGCTCGTACTAGAGAGCGACCAGCCCGGCCTGCAGCTGTACGCGGGCGGATTTCTCGACGGAGTGCGCGGCAAGTCTGGCGCCGTGTACGAACAGCACGCGGGTCTGTGCCTCGAGTCGCAGGTGCATCCCGACGCGATCCATCACGAGAGCTGGCCGAGCCCGATCCTTCGACCCGGCGAGACGTATCGGCACACGATGGTGCTGCGATTTCTGACCGCGTGAAAGATTCCGTAGACTTCTTCGCACCGCGCAGAACCCGCGAAATCGAGGGGTAGAGCGCGACTCGGTTACCTCGCTCTTCGCGTCGCGCTACACGTCGGCGTCCTTTCCCGGAGCGTCACATGCAAGTCAACCCTGCGGTGTTCGCGCTCGTGCTCACGAGTGCAGCGGTTTCCCAATCCGAATGGTTCCCGGCCCACGTCGAACCGCCGACGATCGGCAGCGTCCGCCTCTGCGACCAATCCGCAGACGGACGGGTACTCGCCGTGAGCTACAGAGCGGATTCTCTCACGCTCGAAACATGGGAATGGAACGGCGCGAGATGGAACCAGCGATTTCCGAACCACGCGCCATCGCGTCGCAACTCCTTCGGGCTGACCTACGACTCGGCACGACGCGTCGCGGTCTTGTTCGGAGGCGAGTTCGCCGGTGCCGAATTCGACGACACTTGGGAGTGGAATGGCGTCGACTGGGTGCAACGCGCGCCGGCAACTCGGCCATCGGCACGCAAGTGGATGTCGCTTGCGTTCGACTCCCTTCGTGACCGCACCCTGATGTACGGTGGCACGGTGAGCGGCACGACCGTCGGCGACTGTTGGGAGTGGGACGGCAGCAACTGGTCGCCCTGCGCGGGAGCCCCGAGCCCGGGACCTCGCTCGCGCTACTCGATGGCGTTCGATTCGGCACGCGGTGTCACCGTGTTGTTCGGGGGCTACGACGCGGTGTCGAGCACACCCCACAACGACGTGTGGGAATTCGACGGGTCGACCTGGACGAACCCACAACCGTCGATCGCGCCCCCGAACATCTATCAGGCTGCCGCGACGTACGACGCGCAGTCCCAGTCCATGGTGCTGTACGGCGGCGGCATGGTGCCGGGCGGCACGAATCTCGAGCTCTGGAGCTGGGACGGCACCAGCTGGTCGCAGCCCGCATCGCAAACTTCGCCGATCACGAGCTTCGATTCCGGAATGGCATTCGACTCACGACGCGGCAATGTCGTGCTACACGGCGACCATCTCGGCGCGGAGACTTGGACGTGGGACAGCGCCAGTTCGACGTGGACCGAGGAAGACCTCACCCCGAAGTTCCACCTCCGTGCAGGCGTCGCGTTCGACTGGCTGGATCAAACGATTATCGCGGGCAAGAACGGCACCTTCCGATGGGATCACGCGAACCTCCGCTGGACACCTGAGTCCTCCACGTCCCACCCCGACATGGTGCAACTCTCGTCCGTCCTGACGTTCGATCCGGTGCGTCGTCAGGCGGTTCTGTACGGGACGCTCGCGCTCAGCAGCGGGCCATCCGAGACCTGGATCTGGGACGAGTCGACGCGTGATTGGCAACAGCGCTTCCCCGCAACGTCTCCGCCGCCGCTGAGAGACGCCTCGATGGGCTACGACCCGACCACGGACCGCACCGTCCTGTTTGGCGGGCGGGACGCGCTCGGCCAACTCTCCGACGAGACCTGGACTTGGAACGGGGTGAATTGGGTGCAAGCCGCGCCACTGACCACGCCGCCGGCGCGCACCGATGCTGTCCTGGAGTTCGACCCGTCGACCGGACGCCTCGCACTGATCGGAGGCAGAGACGCAGGGTTCGACGTCTCACCGGGCGTGTGGGACTGGGACGGCACCGACTGGAGCCAACGCTCGATCCTCGGCACGGCCATCCCGCCGCGACACGACCCGGCCGCCGGGCGGCATTCCACAGGCCTGCTGATCGCCGGTGGACAAGCAGAGTCCGGCGACATCCTGCGCGACGTCTGGCTGCTGACGGGCAACTCTTGGACACAACTCGGCACGCAGCTGCCGTTCGAGTTCTTGCGTGGAACCGCATCGGTCGACCTGCTCACAGACGAGCTGACCGTCTTCGATGCTTCGGGGTTCGCCCCCGGCGATTCGGGCGTCGCAGCTCACATCCACGGCGTATGGCGCTTTGGTCCACCACGCGGAGCCACGACGCCCTTCGGCGGTGGCTGCTCGAGCAGTTCGACCGAGCCTACGCTACTGAGCAGCGGCCCGCCCGTTCTCGGCGACGCGACGTTCGCGCTCGGCGCGGCCGGCTTGACACCTTCGCAGCCGGCGGCGTTCTTGTTCGCCGCGGGCCTCGACCTGCTCACGCTGCCGAACGCGTGCCGACTGTACGTCCCCGCAGCCTTCGCCACGGTGATCACGCAGTCCGCGGCCAGCGGCACGGCGACGCTGCCCGTCGCTCTGCCCGCAGGCTCGACGCTCGCCGGTGCCGAGGTGTTCGTGCAGGCGGCGTCGCTCGATGTGGCGAGTGGAGGCGTGAGACTGACGCACGGTCTGCGCATGCGGCTCGGCCACTGAGTGCGCTAGCGTCGCGCCTTCAGCCCAGCCAGCCGGCGCCGAGCCGCTTCGCAGTCGCCGTTTGCATCCAACGCGGCTTCGTAGTGCCGTCGCGCGGCCTCGACCGCGCCGCGCTGTTCTTCCACCAGTCCCCGGTGGTAGGCGATCCGCCAGTCCGGCGCGTCCAACCGGGCCGCCGTGTCCAGCGCGCGCATGGCCTCGGCCGGCTCACCCGCGAGCTGGTGCACCCACGCCGAAGACTCGTAGAGCGCGAACGCATCCGGCCGAAGGCGCAGCCCGTCGTCGACGAGGCGCCGCGCCAGATCCAGGCCGCCGTCGTCGACCGCGATGCGCACTCTCAGCACCCGAGCCTCGACGTGATCGGGCTGCAACGACAGCGCGCGATCGACGAAGCCTTGCGCGCGCTGTGCTTCGCCGTTCTCGAACGCGAGAGCAGCGGCCGCGACCTGACTCGGCACGTGGCCGGGGTACTTCGTCGCGACACGCTGCACGCCGAAGCGCGCTTGCTCGACGCGAACGGCGTCGAACTTTCCGTCTTCGTCCTGGCACGCTACCAGCAGATCGTGCAGCTGCTCGTCCGGACTCAGCTCGGAATCCGGCCCCCAAGCGGCGCATCCCGAGAACGAAAAGCACAACCACACCACGAACCAGTTTCGAGGGCGAATCCAAGTCATCGCGTCACGCCGAACCCGGCCGTCTCGGCCAGGAAACCAAAGAATGCGGGGCCGAGACTCATCACGAAGATCCCGGGCAGGAAACACAGAACGAGAGGGAACACGAGCCGCGCGGGCAACGACTGCGCGCGCGCGAGTGCTCGTTCGCGGAGGTCGGAGCGTAGGTCGTCGGCCTGCCGACGCAGCGTCACCGCCAAACCGATGCCGACTTCGTGCGCACGAATCAGCGCCGAGGCGAAGCTACTCACTTGGGGCAGCTCGATGCGATGTGCCAGACGCCGGAAGCATCGGCTTCGCTGACTGCCGCTCAGCACCTCGGCCTGGAAGGTCATCAGCTCGCGGCCGAGCGGACGGTCCGGGCCGAGCGTCGTCAGAATCCGGGCAAGCGCACCGTCGAACGCGAGTCCCGCTTGCGCGAGGCTCGCGAAGAGCTCGAGCACCGGGTAGAGATCCGTCAGGACTTGCTGCGCGCGCGCGCGGCGGGCGCGTCGAACTCGAAACGTCGGCACCGCCGCAAACCCGAGGACGAGCAGCACCGGCATCGCGAGCACGACCGGCATGAAGAGGTATCCGACGCGCCCGGGGATCCCTGCCAAACTCTCGCGCATCCCGGCGGACAGCCCGGATACCTCGACGAGCACCGCGACGAGCGCGCCCCCGATCGCGAGCAACACCGTCTGCCACCAGAACCGCAGCGACGCGTCCGGCGCCCGGAATCCGGCGAGGAACAACCACCGCGCAACGGCCCGGTCCGGCACTCCGGAGCCCGAGTCGCCGAAGCCGGTGCGTTCGCCGGTGAGGCTGCTCGTCTCGAGCCGGCGCTGCGTGCTGAAGCGCAGATCGCGCCGCCGCCACCACGTGGCGATGACCCAGATGGCGCCGACCGCGAGCAGGATGAGGAGGACGTTCTGCATCACACCTCGATTCGCGTGAGTCGCGCCATCCAGACGATGCCGGCCGCCTGCAGCGCAACGCAGACCGCGGCAATCCCGCCACCGATACCCGAGCCCAAGAACGCTTCGACGCGGTCCGGATTGCTCGTCCAGGCCAGCGCGGCGATGCCGTAGACGACCAGCAAGATGCCGAAGACCGAGAACCGCGCCTCGGCCGTCTGGCCGTGCACGCGCCTGCCGAGATTGACGCGATCGCGCACGGTCTCGGCGATGGCGTGGAGGCCGGGAGCCAGCGAACCACCGCTCTGCCACTGCACGCTCAGATAGTGCGTCAAGAGGCCGAACGCAGGCAGCGGCAGCGTGGCCTGCGCATCGACGAACACGCGCTGCGGATCGTCACCGAGGCGCAATCGGTCCGCGGCGTTCGAGAGAACGTCCCGCAGCGGACTCCGGACCTCACGGACGACGCCGTCGAGCGCCTCGACCAGCCCTACGCCGGCGGCGACGCTCGAGCCGAGCAGATCGAGCGCGTCCGCGAGCTGGCTCTCGACGCGCACGGTCCGCGTCGAGACGAGCCAGCCGTCCGCGACCCACGTAAGGGTGCCGGCCAGGGCACCGAGCGAGACCACCAGTTCGGTGTAGAGCGGCGTCAACGCGAGCAGCAAAGACGTCGCGAGACCTGCGACCACGCCAACCCAGATTCGCCCGCGCGCACCGTGTCCGACACGAATCGACGGAGTCCGCGGCTGCACGCTGGAGGCGGCGGCGAACTCCGTCACGCCTGGCCTCCCCCGTTCTCACCGACACCGTCTTCGCCCCGAAACCAAACCGGCGGAACTTCGGCGCCGCGATCGCGCAGCCGCTCGGCGAGGATCGGATGGATCCCGGTAGCGACGTAGCGACCTTCGAGGCGCCGCTCGCTACGACCGGAACGACGCCAACGGAAGATCTCTTGCAGCAGCGGCGTCTCGCCTTCGAGCCCGGTGATCTCACTGATGCTTTCGATGCGGCGCACGCCGTCCTCGCCGCGACTGACGTGCACGAGCAGCTGAATCGCGGACGTCACCTGCTCGCGGATCGCGCGCGACGGCAGCTCGGTACCTGCCATCAGCACCATCGTCTCTAGGCGACTGAGCGCATCCCGCGGCGAGTTCGCGTGCACGGTCGTGAGGCTGCCGTCGTGTCCGGTGTTCATCGCCTGCAGCATGTCGAGCGCCTCGCCACTGCGAACCTCACCGACGAGAATGCGATCGGGGCGCATTCGCAGCGAGTTGACGACGAGCTGACGAATCGAGATGTGTCCTGCGCCTTCCGTGTTCGACGGGCGGCTCTCGAGTCGCACGACGTGTGGCTGGTCGAGCTGTAGCTCGGCGGTGTCTTCGATCGTCACGATGCGCTCGTCAGGCGGGATCGCCTCTGCGAGTGCGCCGAGGAGCGTCGACTTGCCGGCACCGGTGCCGCCCGAAATGACGACGTTCGTGCGGTAGCGAACGGCGGTGTGCAGGAAATTGAGCATCGGCGCGTCGAGCGAGCCGTAGCGCAACAGGTCCGAACCGCGGAGGCGACGATGGCCGAACCGTCGAATCGAAAGCGTCGGGTAATCGATCGACACCGGCGGAATCGTCGCGTTGACACGACTGCCGTCCGGCAGCCGGAAGTCCGCCATCGGCGACGCTTGGTCGATCCTCCGCCCGACGCCAGCCGCGATGCGTTCGATCACGCGGAGCAAGTGCTCCGAGTCCCGGAACCGAACGTCGCTCCGCTCGAGCTGTCCGTAGCGCTCGACGAACACGTTGTCCGGGCCGTTTACCAACACGTCCGTGACGGCCGGATCGAGCACCAACGAAGCCAGCGGTCCGAGCCCGACGGTCTCCTGCAGCAGGTCGCGCGCGAGCTGCTCGCGCTCTTGTGCGTTGAGCGGGAGGTCTTCTTCGGCGAGGACCTCGTCCGCGAATTCGCGCACCGTCGCGGCGATTCGCTCCTCACCGGCTCCGAGCATCTCGCGCTCGGAGAGTTGATCGAGGAGTCGCGCCTGCAGAGAGCCCTTCACCGACGCGTAGTCGGTCGCCGCGCGCGACTCTTCGTTCACCAAGCCCGCGCCGCGCTGCACGGAGCCGTCCGCGGACGCTCGCTGGACGCGCGTCGCGACTTCGGCTGCGCGCGAACCACGGAACAGGCTCCGATCGACGCGCTGTGGCTTGGACTGTTCGGCGGCTTCGCTCATCCGGTGACCTCGGGCAAGTGCATCGCGGGCTCTGCCACGAGCGTCGCGAGTTCTCCAATGCTCCGGCGGAACCCGCCCCAACGTCGCTCCGCGAGCACGATGGGCCGCCCCGTGTTGCAGGCGGCGACCGCGCCGCGGCAGAACGGCACGACGAGATCGACCTGGCGGTTGAGTCGGGTCGCGACGTCGCGCGCGGACAGTCCGCCACCGTGCGGCGGGACGGAGACGTTGACGAGAATGCGCTGACGCTCCTGCTCGACACCGACTCCCTCGAGCAGGCTGAGCAACCGCTCCGCGCCGAGGACCGTCGGCACCGTCGGCGCGACGACCTGCCACACCTCGTCGGCACGGTCGAACGTCGCAATCGCGATGCCGTCCAGCATCGGGAACGTGTCGACGATCACGTAGTCGTACGTCAGGCGCGCCACGCCGAGAATGCGCGACAGGCTCTCTTCGTCGATAGCGGCCGCCTCGACCGCATCACCGGGAGCCGCGAGCAGATCGATCCCGGACTCGTGCGGGATCGTGAGTTCGCGCAACAGCGTGCCGTCGAGCCGGTCGATCTGCGAGACGACGTCGTAGACCGTGACCTCCGGCTGGAGGTTGAGCATCGTCGCGCACAGGCCGAGCTGCAGTGCGGCATCGACGAGGAGCACACGCCCCGGAGCGCGGCGACCGAGTTCGCACGCGACGTTGACGGCGAGCGTCGTCTTGCCGACCCCGCCCTTGTTGCTCACGAAGCACACCACGCGCCCGGCGCGCGCGGGCTGACTCGTGCCATTTCCCGATGCGCCGTGATCGAGGCGACGGAAGCAGCCGATCAGCTCGGAGGACGAAAGCGGCCGACGCACGAAGTCGCGCACGCCCGCGCGCGTCGCGGCGACGACGAACGCACTTTCCTCGTCTCCGCTCTCGAACTGCCGGCGATCCAACACGCCCACGAGGTGCGCGAGCGGCGCGGCGTCTCGCAATTCCGCGGCGAATGCTCCCAGGTCGGTCTCACCCGAAGCGAGGAGGATGATGTCTGGCTGACGGCTCGTCGCGACCTTGACGGCATCGCGCCGGTTCTCCGCGAAGTGCGTAATCACGCGCATGCTGCCGAGCGCGGCTTCGGCCGCTTGCCATTCCGTGGGGAGATCGGGGTCGTTGGAGACCAGTAGGATCGTGATCGGACGGGACATGATCAGCGGCGCAACACCGGCGCGGACACCGGTTCGAGGAAGGCGTCGTGCAGCGCGCGCAGCGACGACGAAAGCGAGAGGGCGACACGCGCATCGAGCGCGGCGGGAGACACCGACGAGCTGCCGGTGGAAAGAACACCGCCTGCGACGCGCGTGACGGTCAATTCGTTGCCGGCGACGACGGCCGTCGCGCGGGTGAAGCCGACGACGACCCGCTGCGCTCCGTCGATGGGAGCGTAGACCGGAACGACCAAGACTCCGCTCGGCGCGAGCAGCGCGGCGCTCGCTTCCGGGGCGACGTAGTTCGAGACAGTCGTCGGACGGGCAGTCGGCAGCACGCCCTGTTCGGATCCGCCGAGCAGGAGGACGCCGTTGGCGTCCCGAGTGAGGACGATCGATTGACCAACGGTCGTGGTCGCCCACGTAGCACCGGCGTCGATGCGCAACGCAAACGGGGCGACGATGACGCCGAGCTCGGGAACCGACGAAACGAAGAGCGCACGCTCGGTGGTCGCGATGCCCGTGGCACGCACGGTCCACCCGTCGGCTCGACTCTGGATGCCTTCGCCCTCACCGGGCTCTTGCCACGCGGATCCCCGCGCCCAAAGCCATTCGAACGCGGGCCCCGCCGAGCTCGCGCCGGGCTGCCGATCGAGCGCCAGCCGATTGTTCGCGCGACGCAGTCGCACGAGGAAAGCCGGCGCGGCCTCGAGTGAAGTCGCCGGACTCCCGGCAGCCACCGGCAGGAAGTCGTTTCTCGAGAAGTCGTCCGCCTCCTTCGGCTCGATCGTCCCCGACAAGAACGATCCCGCAACGAAGTCCCCGAAGGCCGCGTTGCCCAGATTCTGCTGCACGCCGGCGCCCGGCTTCCAGACCTGTTCCGCCGGATCGAGCGGAGCTTTGACCAGACCGCCGACCGGGTTCGCGCCGGTCACGATCGGGAGCGTGCCGGCCCCGAGACCGATCGCATCGCCGTTCCCGGTGCGGAGGTCATCATCCCACTGCAGCTCCAACGCGGTCTGCGCACGTCGGCGACGCGACTCGTCGCCTTCTTCGTCCTTGAAGCGAACCCCTTCGAGCGCGGCAGCCTCGACCCCGGCGTCCATCTGTTGCTTCGTCACGCGCAGACGACCGCCGTCGACAACGAAGCCGAGCACGCCGAACACGCCGACCAACAGGAGCGCGGTGAGCACGAGAATCACCCCGCGCTCCTCGTCGCCTGGTCGTCGAGTCTTCGAACTGCGCGCGACGCGGCTCAACGGTTGTTGGACTCCTGTTCCGTGGGCTTCCCACGCGGGACGGTGACCGTCTTGCGCTTGCCACCTTGGATGATCTCGACCATGCCGAGCGAAGACGGTTCACCACCCTCGCCGAGCAGCACTCGACGCATCTCCTCGGTCGGATCGTCCGGCACCGAGTCTTTGATCTCGGACACCGACTCGTCCTCCGGCTGGCCCGATCGCGGCGCGGCGACGATCGAAACCTTCAGCGCGAGCGCCTGCATGAATCGCGTAACCTCCTCCGGACTCATCGCGATGAAGATCTCTTCGACGAACGTCGCGCGGTCTCCGGCGCGCGCGACGGTTTCGCGACGGCGCACCGGAGCGATAACGCGTGCCTCGCGAGCCAGGACCCAGGAGCGCGCCTTGGCCCCGCTCGGCGCCGTGGTCGCGGCGGCTCGCATCGCGCGAGCGCGCAAGACTGGATCGATCAGGTTGCCGAGGACCGCGGTGTCGGCGGCCTTCGCGCTCGAGACCGCTTCGGCGGCCACGAGGTCGAGTCGGTCCCCCGCGCGCAGGTCGTTGAGTCCGCGCACCTTCTCGACATCGATCCAGATCCCACGCTTGCCCGGCGGAATCCCCGCGCTCGGTCCCGGTCGAGTTCCCTTCGGCAAGAAGTCACTCTCCGAGAACGCGAAGTTGACCGACTTGCTCCGCTTGAGAACGCGCCCCCGCAGCCGCAGCCATCCGTCGACGTCCGCGGGGAAGAGCCCGTTCGCCTCGATCGCATCCTGGACGACGGGAACCGTGTGCAGTCCGTCGGCCGTGAGTAGGTGCTTGCGCTCGATCTTCGTGAACGCCGGCAGCTCGATCGGACACGCGAACACGGGCACCGTGCCTGCGGGTTGCACGTAACCGGACTCCTGCTTCTCCTCCCCGAACGCGAACAGCACGCCACCACCGAACGGCAATCGGAGCTCACCGTTGATGATCGTGAACAGGACCAGTCCGACGAACAGCACTCCGACGATCAGCAGCGGATAGGAGAGCCGCGCCATGAGGCTTGCGGACCCTCGAGGGGATACGGGTCGATGTCGGGCAGTCATGATGTCAGTAGGTCACAGTGGGGAATGTCAGCGGAACACTTCGCGTCGGAAGAGCGCTTGGCCGATGAACACGCGACGGAACGGTCGCACGCCGACGGCCACCGAGCCGAGCTCGCCGAGACCTTGCTCGCCAGCGATCGGTCCCGGCCCGTCGCTCACGGCTCCGAAGAATGGCGTGCCGTACGGTGGCACGGAGCCGGGTCCCGTCACGGCGGACACCGGACCGATGCGGTGCGGCTGGCCGGCGTTCGGTTCGGGCGGCCACGTCGTCGGCGCGTCGTACTCCGCGAGCGCGGACGCCGTCGCGGGGATGTTGACGCGGAGCGCGACGAGCCCGCGGTCCGGGCCTGTCGACGCAACGGAGAACGGACCGCTCGACGGGCTCGCCGCGTCGGGCCGAATCTCTTCGACGATCGGCAACCAGCGAATCTGCTCGCCGCCGTCGACCTTGCGGGCGACGACCTGCGGCACTCCGACGGTAAGGCCGGCGTTGAACTGCGTCGGTTCCGGCGAGCTGAGAACCGCACCGGGGAACCGCAGAATGCGACGCCCACCGACGCGGTCGAATACGAAGACGGGCCGCAACGCGCGATTCACGAGCGGCATCGAGGCGAAGTGGGTGTCGAGATCGAGCCCAGCCGCCGTCACCGCGTCGATGTCGACGACGAGCTGGTTCGGATCGAAGAGTCGGTCGTCCGTCGCGTCGAGTGCGTCTTCGAACGAGATCGTGGCCGGCAGTGGCGTCAGCGCCAGCTCGCGCGCGGCGAGGCGCGCGACGTCCTGCGCGACCTGCGCAGCGTTCACCATCGTGCCGAACGACACCAGGGCGGCGAGCAGCAGGTAGAGCACGAACGCGACGAGCGCGAACTCGATCAGCGCGGCTCCAGACTCGTGACCTCGATGGCTCACAGCGGTCTCCCGGTGATCAGGTGCCAAAGTCCGGTCTTTGGCGCGAGCGTCCAAGCGATCGCGACTGTTACGACGTAGCCACCCGCGAACGCGGGAGCGTAGGGCAAGCTTTCGAGGCCGCGTCGCTTCGCCCATGCCGAGACCATGCCGCCCGCGAGTGCCGTCGCGAAAAGCACCTCGAAGAGCCCGCCGTAGCCACAGACCGCGCCGAGGCCGGCGCAGAGCTTGGCATCACCGCCACCCATCGCACCGAGGTAGAACAGCGCCGCGCCGATCGCGAACCCGATCAGCAGACCCAAGCCGAGCTGCGCGAACGTCACCTCGTGCCAGCCGCGCCAGCACGCGACGAGGCCCAGCACGACCATGGCGATGGGCACGCTGTCCGGAATCGTGCGATCCCGCAGGTCCGTCCAGACGGACACGGCGAGAAGCACCATCACGGCGGCGGCGACGAGTTGCGACGAGTTCATCGGAGAGGTCCGAAATGACGAAACGCGGACATCCCCCACACGGGGATGGCCGCGATCCTGGATGGTCCCATGGCATCCCGCGCTCAGGAGCGCGGGTCAGCCACGGATCATCACTCGTCTTCGCCGTTGGCTTCGATGACCAGAGTGGTGCCGAGCACGTTGCCCGAGCCACCCGGCTGGTTGAACGTCGCACCGAGCAGGTTGTTGCCGAGGCGCGGGGTCGTGGTCGCGGCGGCCGCCGGGTCGAGGATGATCGCGTTGCCGTTCGCGGCGTCGCGGGTCGTCTCGATCAGCTTCGCGCTGACGATCGGGCCGTTGTCGTCGTCGTGCGCGCCCGGGAGGATCGCGGCGGTCGCCGACACGAGGTCGTTGGTCTTGTGACCGAACACCGAGACGGCGGCGGCGCTGACGAGCGCGACACCGGCGATGAGAAGGCCGTATTCGACGAGGGCGGAGCCCTTCTTGTTCTTGAGGAGCTTGTTCATGGCTTTGGTAAGGAAAGTGAAGTCGCGGGGGGAAGGCCGCTGAAGCAGACGGTGCCGCTCACTCCGGGGGAGTTCCAAAACGCGCAGGTAGGGATTCGGTAAGGATCGGGTCCGCGCTCAGCGAGGCTCGTCCGCCTCCTCGTCGCCCTCGGTCTCCGACGCCTCCTCGTCCTCCCGGTCCGGAACGCACGCTGCGAGCGTCTCCGAGAGGCTCGGCTGCAGCCAAAGCCCACTCCCCGGGACCTTGGGCCGCACGACGCTCGGACTGACGAGAACGAACAACTCCGACTCCTCGAACGAATCGTTCTCGCTTCGGAAGAGCCAGCCAAACAGCGGGATGTCCCCGAGCCAAGGCGTCTTCGAGACGTCCTCGAGCAATGATCGGGAAACGAGTCCACCCACGAGGAGGCTCTGCCCGTCCTGCAGCCGCGCGTTCGTTTGCAGTGCGCGCGTCGCGAACGCGGACGTCTGCGGCGCCGTGCCGGTCGCATCGCGGACGATCGTCGTCAACGCCGCGTCGGGTTGCGACACGATCGTGCTGAGGTCGAGCGTGATGTCCCCCTCCTGACCTACGAGCGGACGGATTCCCAGGCCGACACCGAACGAGCGGAAGTCGACCGAAGCAAACGTGCCAAGGCCGCTGTCCGCACCAGCTGCCGGCGTGAACGCCTGCGGAATCGGGATCTCACCACCGACCGAGAACTGGGCGGTCTCCCCGTTCAGGACCGTCACGACCGGGGCCGAGAGCCGGCGCGCGATGCCTTCGGCCTCGAGCACCTGGAGCAGCGTGTCCAGGGCAAAACGACTACCCGCGAACTGAACCTGCTGGCTGAAGCCGTTCGCGAGCGACGCGAGGCCGGCCTGGACGTCACGATCGGAGAACGCACCGGGGTTGGCTGGATTCGGCTGGATGTTCGTGCCGACTTCACTCGCACCGAGCGGCGGCTGGTCGAAGTCGGAGCCTTGTGCCTGGATCTCCGCCGACCACTGGAACAGCCGGTTGCGATCGATCTCGAACAGCTGCGCCGCGACGCGCACCTGCGGCCGATCGCGCACTTCCAAGAACGAGAGAATCCGTCCATTGGCCATCGACAGCACCGTCGCTCGCCCGAGGTTGCGCTGCACTTCGTTGCGCTGGATCTGCACGCCGCCGCCGCCGGCAAAGCCGCCACCGCCCCCACCACCGAAGCCGTTCCGACCGCCGCCGCCGCCTTGGCCAACCGCTCCCTGGCCGATCTGATTGCCGCGACCGGCGACCAACGCACCGGCTTCGTCCGCGACGACCTGGATGTTGCTCCGCGCGGAATCGCCATCGCCGAGGAAGAGCTGCGCCGCCAGCTGCATCGCCCGCACCAGGGCGATCTGGTCCGGAACCGAACCCTCGAGCACGAGAACATCGGTTTCGTCGTCGGTGAGCGGACTACGTTGCAACCGGCGAATGCGCACGTCGGTCCCCGCGATCGGTTCGATCGCCGTGAGGATCCGCTCTTCGAGCGTCGCGGGCAGCTTCTCCAACCGCATCAGATCGATGACGCGTGACGAATTCCTCCGGGTCGCCTCGTCGCCGAGCTGCGGATCCGCGCCCTCGGCACCGACCAGCACCCCTCCGCCCGAGCCGGCGGCCAGGTAGTTGTCGGCAGCGCGCACGACCGCCTGACGATGCAGTTCGTCCGGCACGACGCCGCGCAACACGAGTGCGTCACGATCCGGGGCCATCTCGACGACGACGTCGGGCGAGATCTCGGTGAGCGCGACCTGCAGCAGAGACAGATCGCGCTGCACTCGGATGAGCATCGGCTCGTATGTCCCGTCGACGTACCAGGCCGTGATCGTCGTCGTGCCCATCTTCTCGCCGAGCAGCAGGGCCTCGCGCGTGTTGATCAGCTCGAACGTCAGAATGCCTTCGTCGCCGACGGCAAGGCGCTGGACCTCCTTCGGGAATCGCAGCTGTTGATGCGTACCCAATGTCACGACGCGACCTTGGACAGTGCTGTCGGACTGCGTAAGCCCGGGCGTGACGGGCGCGGCCAGCGCGAGCAGGGACAGGAGAATAGGCCGGATGGAATGCACGGGCCGCCGGTGCCGCTCACCGGGCTGGAGTTCCAGAAAACCGCGGCCTACTTCCCAGATCCTCGCGAGCTGCCTATGCTCTCGCGACCCCGTCCATGATCCACCCCCGCCGCATCTCCCGACTGGCCCACGCGTTGGCGCTGCTCGCGATCTTTGCGCGGATCTTGTTGCCGGCTCTCCATTCGCATTCGTGCACGAGCGAAGCATGCTCGCATCCGAAGGTCGCAAGCTCCGCATCGGCGGAAACTTGCAGCTGCGGGGCGAAGCACCACTCCTCGGATCGAGGGGACCTTGCGTCCGACACCGAGTCGGCGACGCCCTTGGATGCTCTCGCGGGGCATCACCACTGTCTCGCCTGCGACCTCGAAACCGGGACACCGTTCGGCACGGTCGCCGACTCGACAACGGATCGCGCCCCCAGTCTCGACCACGAGCAAACGGGTCTACGCCCGGGCCGCATCCCCACGGTGGAGAGGCTGTCGCTGCCCGACTCTCGGGCGCCCCCGGCACGCATCGACATCTGACTCTCCGTCAATCGAACGGACCCTCGAACCGCCGTCGCTCGTAGACAGACGGCACCGAGGCGCTCGTTCCTGTCGCTGCTCCCCTCGTGTCGTCCATGACCGCCCTTTCCGCACTTCCGGCCACCCCGGCCACATTTCCCTCCCTTTCGCAGTCCGACCTCCGTCCGGTCTTCGAAACCGCGCGTCGTATCCTTGGGTGCGACCACCTGGCCGACGATGCCGTCCAAGAAGCCCTCGTGGCGATGAGCCAGATGGACGTCTACCCTGACCGCCCGATCGCCTGGCTGACCCAAGCCGTCGTACACCGGGGCCGGCACCTGCGCCGCACGCTGCAGCGCCGCCAACACCACGAGCACGTCGCCTCGCAGCATTGCCACCTCCATGGCGACTGCGACAACCCGCTCCACGTCGCGATCGCGCACGAGCTCGGCGAGAACCTCAGCGCGGCGCGTCAGGCGCTCCCCGCGGAGCAACGCCGGACGCTCGACCTCTGTGACGACGAGGGCAAGAGCTACCAACAGATTGCGGACCAGCTCCACGTTCCGATCGGCACGGTCCGCTCCCGACTCGCGCGCGCACGGGAGGCGCTTCAGCGGGTCATCGACGCGCCCTGATCAGGCCAGGAGCCCGTCAACCACACGGCCGTGCACGTCGGTGAGACGGAAGTCGCGGCCGCGGTGCCGGAAGGTCAGCCGCGTGTGGTCGAAACCCAGCAGGTGCAGGACCGTCGCCTGCAGATCGTGCGCGTGCACCGCATCCGGATGCGGATCGTGCTTGGTCGGACGAATCACGTTGCCGCTGCGGTCGACCGGGTTGTAGCCGAAGTCGTCCGACGCACCGAACACGCTGCCCGCATGCACGCCGCCTCCCGCGAGCCAGATCGAGTAGGCGTTGCCGTGATGGTCTCTTCCGTAGCGGCGATTCTTCGTGCTGCCCTGGCAGAACGGGGTGCGACCGAATTCTCCGCCCCAGATCACGAGCGTGTCGTCGAGCAGCCCACGCTGCGCCAGGTCGAGCACGAGCGCGGCCGACGGTTGGTCGGTGTCCCGGCACTGGATCGCGAGCTGCGTCTTCAGGTTGTTGTGCTGGTCCCAGCCAGCGTGCATCAGCTGGACGAAGCGCACGCCGCGCTCGAGCAGACGGCGTGCGAGCAAGCAGTTCTGCGCGAACGAACCGCGGCGGTGCACGTCGGGACCGTACATCGAGAGGACGTGGTCCGGCTCCTCACCGAACGCGACGGCCTCCGGCACGCTCGTCTGCATTCGATGCGCGAGCTCGTACTGCGCGATGCGCGACGCGATCTCCGGGTCGTCGACGATCTCCTCGTGCATGCGATTCATGCGCGCGAGATCCACGAGCATCTCACCCCGCGCCTCGTGCGCGATCCCGTCGGGGTTGCGCAGGAACGGCACGGGATCCCCTTGGCCGTGGAGCTTCACGCCCTGCAGCCGCGACGGCAGGAAACCACTGCCCCAGTAGTGGTCGTAGAGCAGCTGTCCGCACGAGTTCTCGCGATCGCGCGACGTCAGCGCGACGTACGCCGGCAGGTCTTCGTTGTCGGACCCGAGGCCATAGCTCGTCCACGCGCCGAACGCGGGTCGCCCCGGCAGCTGATGACCGGTCAGCAAGAGCGTCATCGCGGGCGCGTGATTGACGGCCTCGGTATGCATGCTGCGCACGAGACAGACGCGGTCGGCGATCGACCCGATGTGCGGCAACAGCGTCGAAATCTCGGTGCCAGACTCCCCCCACTTGCGGAACGGATGCCGCGCCGGCAACAGCGCGAGCGACTTCTGCCCCGCGGTCATCGTGGTCAAACGCTGGTCGCCGCGGATCTCTTTCGGGAGCTCTTCGCCTTCGCGCGCGGCGAGGACGGGCTTGGGGTCGAACAGGTCGACGTGCGACGGGCCCCCGGTCTGCATCAGCCACACGACCCGCCGGACGCGCGGCGCGAAGTGCGGCCTGCGTCGCACACCGTCGGCAGCGGCGAGGTGACCGAGCGCGGCCAGCCCGAGCCCTTGGGCGGTACTGCCGAGGAAGGCGCGGCGACTGAGTTCGTGCAAGCTCATGGGCGGCACAACACCTCGTCGAGATTCAGCACGAGCTGCGCGACCACGGTCCACGCGGCGAGGTCGACGAACTCGATATCCTTCGGAGGAGCGATACGCCCGACTTCGACGAGCGCCCTGGTCGCGGCTCGATCCTTCGCGTAGCGATCTCTCTCGCGAACGAGCACGCTGACGAGCAGTTCGAGTTCCTGCTCACGAGGTTCGCGCGCGAGAGTCCACCGCAACACCTGCGCCGCTCGCTCCCGCGTCGATCCGTCGAACCGCATCGCGCGCGTCGCGACGCCACGCGCCGCCTCGACGAACCCCGTCTCGTTGAGCATCGTCAGTGCGTGCAGCGGGCTGTTCGTCCGCACGGGCTCGACGACGCAGTCCAGCCGATTCGCGCTGTCGAACATGTTCGGTGGCGCGACCGTGCGACGCCAGAAACCGTAGAGACTTCGTCGATGCTGGTCACCGTCGCGACCGTGCGGGTAGGCGAACACCTCGAAACTGACGTCGGCCCAGAGACCCTCGGGGTGATACGGATATACCGGCGGCCCGAACATCGCACCGTCGAGCATCCCGGCGACGAACAGAGCTTGGTCGCGCAACACCGCACTGCTGAGCCGGTGACGCGAACTCCGCGACAGCCAGACGCCGTCGGGGTCGACCTCGCGATGCTTCGGAGAGATGCGCGCGCTCTGTCGGTAGGTCGCACTCGTCACAAGGAGACGGTAGAGCGCCTTCTGGTCGAATCCCGACTCGACGAATCGCGTCGCGAGCCAGTCGAGCAGTCGCGGGTGCGAGGGCGGTCGGCCGGTCGCACCGAAGTCCGCCGCGGTCGCGACGAGCCCGCGACCGAAGATCGCCTGCCACATCCGGTTGACCATGACGCGCGCGAACAGCGGATTGTCGGAATCGACGATCCAACGCGCAAGTCCGAGGCGATTCGCCGGTGCGTCGTCGGGGAGGGTGCCGAGAGCCGCAGGGATGCCGGGCGTGAGCGGCTCCCCGGCCGCCGCGTCGTACGCGCCGCGCGTGTGGACCCGCGTCTCGCGACGCGCACCCTTGCGATCACGCATGACCATCACGAGCGGGACCGTCTCGTGCAGAATCGCGAGCCGTTCTTGCGCCGCGCGATGCGCGTCGTATCGCTGCCGCCAGTCTTCGTTGCCCGCGACTTCGCCGACGTAGAACGCGCGCACCATCCGCCGCTCGGGACCGGTCAGCGGCGTGCCGCGCCGCTTGAGCACCGCCGACGCGATGCGCGGGGCACTCGTCTCGAGTGCCGCAACATCGACGGACGACATCCACGCCGCCTCTGCCTTCCCGATCGCACCCGCGACTTTGTCGTAGCCGCCCTTCGCCTCTTTCGCCGCGGTCCGCGCCGCCGCGAGGTCCCGCTTCTGCTCCTCGTTCGCGAGCTCGACGAACGGCTTCGCGACAGTGAACTGGTGGTAGCGATTGTGGCGCGACGGCCCCGCGTGGCCGTTCTCCTCGACGTTGTCGAAGTAGGCGAAGAACTCGTAGTACTCCCGCTGCGATATCGGGTCGTACTTGTGGTCGTGGCACTGCGCGCAGCCCATCGTCAGACCGAGGAACACCGTGGCCGCGACGTTGGCACGATCGACAACGTAGTTGAATCGCACCTCCTGCGGGATCGCGCCCCCCTCCTGGTTGATCGCGTGATGGCGATTGAACGCCGTCGCCACCAGATCGTCCTGAGTCGGTTCCTCGAGCAGATCTCCGGCGAGCATCGCGACGACCATCTGGTCGAGCGGACGATTCGCGTTCAGCGACCGGATCATCCAGTCGCGCCACGGCCAGGCGTAGCGGTCCGCGTCGTGCTGGTAGCCGTTCGAGTCGGCGTAGCGCGCGGCGTCGAGCCACGGCATGACCATGTGCTCGCCGAAACGAGGCGACTGAAGCAAGCGATCGACGACGCGTTCGAACGCGCCGGGTCGCGTATCCGCCAGGAACGCGTCGACCTCGTCGAGCGTCGGCGGCAACCCGGTCAAATCGAGGCTCGCGCGCCGGATCAGGGTCCGTCGGGACGCCGCGGGCGACGGTTCGAGCCCGTGCTCGCGCATCCGCGCGAATGTGAACGCGTCGATCGGATGAGCCGCGTCGCGGGTCCCCGGGGGATCCACACGAGCCGGCGGCGAGAACGCCCAGTGCGCTTCGTACGGCGCCCCCTGAGCGACCCAGCGACGCAGCGTGTCCCGCTCGGCGTCGGTCATCTCGATCCCGCTCTCGCGCGGCGGCATACGCTCGTCGGGGTCGCCGTGGAACAACCGCTCGACGAGCGGACTCGCCTCGTCGTCATCGCCGAACACGCCGGCGGCAAGCGCCGCTTCACGGCGGTCGAGCCGCAGCTCGGCCTTGCGCTGCGCCGCGTCGGGCCCGTGGCACTGGAAGCACTTCGCCGCGAGGATCGGGCGCACATCGCGGCCGTACTCCACGGATTCGCGCTGCGCGACGGACGGAGTCGCGACGAGGACGAGAGTGGCGAAGCGAGCGAGCATTCGCGGTCAGGTTACCGCGTCGCGGGCCGCGCGCATGTCCCTCGACAGGAATCGCGCTCGAACCAGCAGGTTCCGCTACCGTCTGCGCCGTGACACTGATCGCCTTCGCTTTGAGTTGTGTGCTCGCCGCCCAGCCGTCGACGGACGACCCGGACAAACGACCCGCTGCCGCTCCCGACGGGAAGCAGCTGTTCGCGATGTACTGCGCGGCATGCCACAAGTCGGACCGCTTCCACGTCGGACCTTCCGCCGTCGAGATGCGCAAGCTGTACGAGTTCAAGCCGGCCGAGTTCATGGCCTGGTGCAAGAATCCACAGCCCAAACGCAAGGGCGTGATCCGAATGCCGCCGATGGCGTTCCTCACGGACGCTCAGCTGCGAGCCATCCACGCCTTCGTCATCGCGAGCACGAAGGGCAAGACGGAGGCCAAGGTGAAGGACAACGACAAGTTCCGCGCCTCCCCGTCGATGCGCAGGCGCCCGCTCGTGCAGCGCATATTCATGCCGAACGCGGGACCGGCCGCGATCGCAGTCGCGATCGATGACCGCCACCACTTCTGTTGGGACGCCGGCGAGTGCCGGCTCCGCTACGTCTGGCTCGGCGATTTCATCGACGGGTGGCCGGTCTGGCGCGGCAACGGCAACGCGCTCGCGAAGATTCTCGGCGACGTGGTGCTGCGGGAAGCCGAGAGTCCCTTACCGACCCCGAACAACGCGACGCGAAAGTTCCTCGGCTACCGCATGCGCGACGGGCTCCCGACGTTTCAGTACAGGATCGGCAAAGTCGAGATCGAGGAGCACATCACTCGCGATCGGGCGCCCAACACGCTCGCGCGCCAGTTCACGCTGCGCAACGCACCCGCAGACTGGAAGCTGGAGTTCACGTCATCGGAGCGCGTCGCGTATCGCAGTTCCGACGGGACGTTCACTGGAGCAGTCTTCGCCCCGGCCGAGGACAAGCGCGAGTCGTTCACAGTTCTCATGGAGATCACTCCATGATCACGACGCTGGCTCTCTCCGTCTGTGCCTTGACCCCGCAGAACGATGACCCGTGGCGTGACGCGTTCACATTCGAACGCGTCACGATCCCGCCGGGCATCGACCCGCAGGTCGGCGGACTCGACACAACCGAAGACGGCAGACTCGCCGCCTGCTTCCATCGCGGCGAGGTGCTCGTCTACGACCCGAGGTCGGACACGTGGTCGGAGTTCGCGGCCGGCTTGCAGGAGCCACTCGGGCTCCTCGTCGAGAGCGACACGAGCGTCCTCGTCGTGCAACGCGCCGAACTCACACGGCTTCGGGACACCGATGGAGACGGTCGCGCGGACAGCTATGAAACCGTCTACGACGGCTTCGGCCTCACGGGCAACTACCACGAGTTCGCCTTCGGTCCCGCGCGCGACTACGAGGGCAACCTCTACGTCGCGCTCAACACCGCGTCCAACGGCGCCGGCATCCGCGAGGAGATCCGCGGCGCGTGGAATCCGATCGGCGTGTCGCGAGACCGCATGACGACACGGGGCAAGGACTGGGGCAAGAACAAGTCCGCCGCCGGTCGGATGTACGCCCGCGTCCCGTGGCGCGGCTGGGTCGTGAAGATCACGCCAGAGGGTGAAGCCATCCCGTTCGCGTCGGGCTTCCGCTCGCCGGACGGCATCGGCTTCGACGTGGACGGTCGACTCCTGGTCACGGACAACCAGGGCGACTGGCTCGGCACGAGCAAGGTGCACGACGTGCGCGAAGGCGGCTTCTACGGCCACGTGGCATCTCTGATCTGGCGCGATGGCTGGCAGCGCAACCCGCTCGACGTGCCGGTCGCCGAGCTCGATGCGCTGCGCACGCCCGCGATGGCACTGCTGCCGCAGGGCGAACTCGCGAACTCGCCCACGCAACCCGTGGTCGTGCCGAGCGACGCGTTCGGCCCCCTCACCGGCCAAACGCTGATCGGAGAGATGAATCAGAAGACTCTCGTGCGCCTGCTGCCGGATCCGGTCGGCGACGTGGCGCAGGGCGCGGTGATTCCGTTCTTGCAAACGGACGGACTCGGGCCGGGAAACCACCGCCTCGTCTTCACCCCCGACGGGTCACTTTGGGTCGGCAAGACGCACCTGTCGTGGGCTGGCGCGGAGGGACTCTTGCGCGTGCGCTGGCGCGGCCCGAACGCCGGCCTCTTCGCCATCCGGTCCGTGCGACTCACGAAGCGCGGGTTCGAGCTCGCGTTCACGGAGGCACCGGACGAAGGCACCCGCCAGCGCATCGAGGTCCGCGTGCACACCTACAAGTACCACAAGGCCTACGGCTCTCCGAAGGTGGACCAGCACGTCGTCCGGGCGACGGCGCGAACCGTGAAACGCGACGCGATCGCGATCGCGATCGACATCGACGAGCTCCGCGAGAACTACGTCTACACGATCACTCTTCGCGGGACGAAGTCGACCTCGGGCCGCCCGCTGCTGGGCGACGTCCTCTACTACACGCTGCTGCGACGGCGCTGAGGGAATCGCCGGCTTCTCCGGCGACACGGCAACACTTTTCGGCGACGATCCCGGGCCGGCTCACTGTCCCCGATCCGAATCCCGAGACGCATGCCTCACTGCCTCCGAAACTGGTTCGCCTGCACCCTGACACTCACCGTCGCAGCTTGCGCGACTCCGCCAGACCCTGCGGAAGGCGCTCCGACGAAGGCGATGCCGGACACGATTCCTTCGAAGCCACCCGAGGAACCGATCCACGCCGCGATCGGTGCCGCGGTCACCGCGGGGACGCCGCCCAACTCCGAATACTCGGCCAACGGACTCCCGTCGCTCACCGACGGCAAGATGGGCTCGGACGACCACTTCGATCCCGAGTGGATGGGTTGGTGGTACATGGACAAGCCGTTCGAGGCGACGATCGACCTCGGCAAGTCGCAGCCGATCCGGAGCGTCGCGGTCCACGCGCTCATGGCGTCCGAGTCCTGGATCTTCCTGCCGAAGGAAGTCGTGTTCGAAGTGTCGCGCGACGGCGAGAACTTCCGCGAAGTCGGCAAGGTGCAACCGACCAAGGACGACTTTGAGAACGAGGTCCCCGAAACCCGCATGCTGCTCGCGAACGACCTGCGAGAAGTCGCTCGCTTCGTGCGCGTGCGCGCCGAACGATACGGCGAGCTCCCCGACTGGCACCTCGGCTACGGCGGCGCCGACGGATACGAAGGCCAGGCCTGGCTGTTCCTCGATGAGATCCTCGTCAACGTGCGCTGACCCGCGCGATTCAGCTCAGCCAGAAGCTGAAGTACGCGTACATCCCGACGACGAGACCGAGCACGACGACCGTCAGCGCGACGTCGGCGCCGTTCCACGACGCGCGGATCTCCGCCCGGTCGTCCTCCGTCAGAGACGCGAAGGTCAGGCCCGTGATGGCTTCGGGCTCGGGAGCCGGCGCCGTGAGCGATGCCGCGAGGATCACGAGCATGCTGACGAGCATCAGCGCGCCCGAGTAGTAGAGGAAGTTGAAGTCCGCCACGTTGGCGAGCGCGGACCCGGCCTCGAACGGTGACGAGCCGTGCACGGCTTCGATCGTCAGCTTGCCGAGGCCGAGCGCGAAGCCGACGAGCAGCCCGGCATACGCGCCGCGCGCATTCACGCGGTGCCAGAACAGCCCGAGCAGGAACACCGCGGTGATCGGCGGCGCGAGGTATCCCTGCACAGTCTGGAGGTACTTGTAGATGCCGCCACCGGCCATCGCGTTCATGATCGGGATCCAGACGATCCCACACGCGACCACGACGCCCGTCGCGATGCGTCCGACGCGGAGGAGTTCCTTCTGCGACTTGCCGGGCCGTAGCTTCTGGTAGATGTCGATCGTGAACAGCGTTGCGCACGAGTTGAACAGCGACGCGAGCGAGGACATCAGCGCGGAGAGCAGCCCGCCGACGACCAGCCCGCGCAGACCGACCGGGAGGAGATCCGCGACGAGCGTCGGGAACACCATGTCGCCGTCGATCGCCTCCCCTCCGTCCGCCTTGGCCGGAATCGAGAGGAGCCCCTTCTGGTGCAGCGCCCAGCCGATGAGTCCCGGCACGAGAAAGATCAACACCGGCCACACCTTGAGGAATCCACCCCACAACGCGCCACGCCGCGCGTCCGTGAGACTCTTCGCCGCGAGGGTCCGTTGCACGATGTACTGGTCGGTGCACCAGTACCAGATCCCGACGACCGGAGACGCGATCAGGATGCCGAGCCAGGGGAAGTCGCCATTCTTCCACCACGGCACGCCCTCCTGCGTCAGCGGGCGCCACAGCGCGAAGCTCTCGGCGTTCTCGCTCGCGACGCGCTGGAGTTCCCCCCAACCACCGAGCGCCTGCAGTCCAAAGTAGGTGATGAACGCCGATCCGAGCAGCAGCAGCACGGTCTGGGCGACCTCGGTGTACACGACCGCACGAAGGCCGCCGAGCACCGTGTAGATGCCGGTCAGCACGACCGTCGCGAACGCGCCGACCCAGAACGCATTGTCGGGAGAACCGAACGTGTCCGGCAGCAGTGTCTTGAAGACGAGCGCGCCTGCGTAGACCGTGACCGACACCTTCGTCAGCACGTACGCGAGAAGGCTCACGAGCGAGAGCACCCAACGCACGCGCGCGTGGAACCGTCGCTCGAGGAACTCTGGCACGGTGTACACGCCGGCCTTGTAGTAGAACGGTACGAACACCCACGCGAGCAGGACCATGATCCAGGCGTGCAGCTCCCAGTGCGCCATCGCCATACCGTTCGTCGCGCCGTTGCCGGCAAGGCCGACGATGTGCTCGGAGCCGATGTTCGAGGCGAACAGGGACGCGCCGACGACGAACCAACCGATGTGTCGACCGGCCAAGAAGTAGTCCGCCGTATCGCGGACCTGCCGTGACGAGAAGCAGACGATCGCAGCGATCACGACGAAGTAAGCACCGACCACCATCCAGTCGGTCGTCGCGAGGGTCGCGGCGAGGAGCAGGGAGAGCATCGCCGGGGATTCTCACGGCCGCGCCGATTAGCATCCAGCCCGGATGCCCATCGACCCGAACTACCCGTCGATCGAATCACTGCGTAATCGCGCGCGTCGCCGGATCCCCGGGTTCGCGTTCGACTACCTCGACGGCGGATGCAACGCCGAGGTCAACCTGCGCCGCAACACCGAGGAGCTGCGCGAGGTTCGACTACAGCCGAGATACATCGGAGAGTACGCGGGATGCGATCTGTCGACCGACCTGTTCGGACGCACGTACTCCGCGCCGTTCGGAATCCCTCCGATCGGGTTGCAGGGTCTGGTCTGGCCGCGCGCGTGCGAGATCCTCGCGACAACCGCCCGCGCGCACGGCATCCCGTTCGTGTTGAGCACGGTCGGGACCGCGAGCATCGAGACGATCGCGGAGCTGACTGACGGGGAAGCGTGGTTCCAGCTCTACCACCCGGCGGAAGACGACCTGCGTGACAAACTGATCGCGCGTGCGCGGGACGCCGGGTGCCCAGTGCTGGTGTTGATCGCGGACGTGCCGTCGTTCGGGTATCGGCCGAAGGAGATCCGCAACGGCCTGTCGATCCCGCCGCGCATGTCGCTACGGAACGTCGCACAGATGGTGATGTCGCCGGCGTGGTCGCTGGGGCAGTTGAAGGCCGGGCGGCCGCGGTTTGCGACGATGGATGCGTACCTGCCGAAAGGGCTGAGCCTGCCGCATCTCGGGGAGTTCATGCAGCGGACGTTCTCGGGGCGGCTGACGGAAGCGAAGGTCGCGGCGATTCGGGATCAGTGGCCGGGGAAGCTGGTCGTGAAGGGCATCGTCAACCCGGAGGACTGCGCGAAGCTGGTGCGGATCGGGGTGGATGGGATCGTGGTTTCGAACCACGGTGGGCGACAGCTGGACGCGGGGCAGTCGTCGATCGAAGCGCTGCCGCCGCTGGTGCGGGAGTTCGGCGAGAAGCTGACGGTGATGTTCGACAGCGGGGTGCGGGGCGGGCAGGACGTGGCTTGTGCGTTGGCGTGTGGCGCGCGGTTCGTGTTTGCGGGGCGGGCTTTTATGTACGGGGTCGGGGCGTTGGGGGAGAAGGGGGGCGGGCAGGTCGTGGAGGTTTTGGGGACGCAGTTGCGGCAGGTGATGGAGCAGGTTGGGGTTGAGAGGGTGGATGGGTTGCGGGGGTGTTTGGTGGGGTGAGGGGGCCAGGCGCGGGGCAAGCCTCGGATCGGAATCCAAGGCCGACGAGGAGGTCTCGCCAACCCCTTCATCGTCACGTCGGCTGGCTGCCTGCGGCAACCGAGCAGCGCGAAGCGATGCGAGGTCGCCGCGGCATGGCTGCGAAGCAGCCAATGCCGCGGCAACCGACGTGAGGGTGACGGGGCCGGCGAGGCGAGCCCGGCAGAACGGCTGATTGCGCAACGGAGGAGTCGACGACGTGTTGCTCGAGGAACTTGATTGGGGGAATGATCGCGCTGCATTCGTGATACAGTCAATTGACTACTAACGAAAGGCGTGGTAGTATTAGTCCTTATTCGTATCGAATCGAGGGAGAGCGATGGCAACAAGGCCGAAGATGCAACAGGGACTCCTGCAGTTCCCATTCGAGTGGGGTGGAAGGCGTGAGGGAGCCGGGCGCAAGCCGTCGCCAGGAAGGCGCAGGGTCGCGCACAGGAAGAAACCCGAACTCGAGAAGGACAGTCCGCTGCACATTACGATCCGCCTTCGCGATGGCTTGCCGTCGATGCGAAGGAAGGCGGAATATCGGGTCCTGCGCGCCGCGTTCGCAGCCGGCAAGGAACGCTTCGGCTTCCGCCTCGTGCACTACTCGGTCATGGGCAACCACGCACACCTGATCGTGGAAGCTGACGATCGCCGCGCGCTTCGCCGTGGCATGAGCGGGCTCATGGTGCGCATGGCGCGTGGCCTGAACCGACTGTGGCGACGTACGGGCGGCGTGTTCGGTGACCACTTTCACGAGCAGCGGCTCGAGTCACCGCGCCAGGTACGCCACGCGATCGCGTACATGCTGCACAACGCGCGCCGTCACCGAATCGAACTCCCCATCCCCCTCGACTACTACGCATCCGGTCCGTGGTTCGACGGCTGGAACATCGAGCTCGAGATCGTCGGCCACGAGTCCTGGGAAGTCCCGGTCACCGCCGCGCAGTCTTGGCTCCTCCGCCGCGGCTGGCGCAAGCACGGCCGGCTCTCCCCCTTCGAAACACCAGCTCACGCGTCATGACCTGAGTGCGCACTAGCCGTCGCCGGGGGCGCGTCTCGCCGGCCCCGTCATCCTCACGTCGGCTGCCAACGGCGGCCAGCCGACGTGAGGATGACGGGGCTGGCGAGGCTCCCTCGTCGGCCTTGGATTCCGAGCAGAGGCATGCCCCTTCCCATACCTCTGCCCATTCCCCCCCTACTCCACCACCGGCTCGTTCCCGTCCACCGTCTTCAGGAACTCCACCACATCATCGATCTGCTCGCTCGTCAGCCCGAACGTCGCGTGCCCCAAGCCGTTGTTCGCCCGCGGCTCGAACACCTCATGCAACGTCTGCGCCCTCCCGTGGTGGCCATACGGAGCACTGTTCGCGACACCGAAGATCGACGGCGGGTTGAACGACGCGGCCGCGCCCGGTGGGGCCTTGCCGATCAGACCGCCGGCACCACGCACCTCGATCGGGTTCGTCAGATCCAGGGTGTCGGCGCCCTGCACGATGCGCACCTCGAAGTCGTCGCCTCCAGGACCGTCGCCCGCGATCCCGTTCTTGTCGAACGCGATGATCGCAGTCGCCGCCGGGTTCAGCACGCGGTCCGACTGGATCACACCGCCGACGAACAGGGGGTCGGGCCATGCGACCAGGTCGCTGAGGTCACGCGTCGAGCTCGTCCACTTCGCGCCGCCGTGGCAGCTCGCGCAGTTCGCCGCGAAGATGTTGCGGCCCGCGAGAGCCCGCGCGGCATCGATCTCCGTCGGACGGTTGAACACGCGAATGCCGCGCGCCACCCACTCGGTCATGAAGTCGAGCGCATTCGACACGCCGAGTCGCGAGCCGTGGTTGGTGACCAGGCCGGCGTCGGGGACGTCGGTGTTCTCGCCACCGGCATCGATCGTCGCGAGCGCACCTGGGGTAAAGCCGTGGCCACCCTGGACGCCGCGCGCGTTGTTGTTGAAGTCGGTCACGCTGCCGCGCACCGCGTTGAAGTTGAACACGCGCTGATCGGTCGTCGCGAGGTTCGACGCAATCGTGCTCCCCGGCGCGAACGAGCCATCCAGCGGGATCGTCTGACGCGGGCCGGTCGGGAACATCCAGGTGACGCCGTCCGTTAGGCCATTCGGGTGGCACGAGGCACAGCTGCTCCAGTTGTTGTCCGACGCCATGTTGCGGTGCCGCAGGGTGTCGATCGACTTGGGATCCGTGTCCTCGGACACGTCCGCAGGCAGGCCCATGCCAGTGTAGAACGCCAGCTTGCCGAGCAGCGTGCGACGCGTCTCCGCATCGGTCGGAGTCGTCGCGGCGTCGATGTTCTTGATCACCAGGTTGGTCGTCAGGTCGATCGCCGTCAGGTTCGCCGAAAGCTCACCGTAGACGTAGGCGCGCGAGCCGTCGGGGCTGATCGCGACGCCGGTCGGGATGTTGCCGGTCGGGATGCGGACGTTCGCGTCCTTGCCCTCGACGCCATCGAGGCCGATCGAGCCGTCGGTACCGACGCTGCCCCGCATCACGAAGCTTCCCGCGCGACTGACGAACAGCGCGACGCCGTTCCGCGTCGCCATCGCAACGGTGTCCGCCGCGAAGGCGCGGTCGAGACGGTTCGCGCTGAACTCGTCGAACACACCCGTCGGCTGCGTCTCGGACTTGATCAGACTGTTCAGGTTCGTGTGCTTGTCGGCGATCTCCGCGTTCTTCTCGAGATCGATCACGCCGATCACGGCCTGGACGTTGACGTTGAACTTGACCGGCGGCTCGGGCGCGGCGCTGATCGTCGGCAGGTAGGCCTTGCCGCTCTCCGGATCGATCGAGATGGCGTAGAGCTGGTTGAAGAAGCAGCCCTGCACGTCCTTCGTCGGGTCGGTCGCGACCGACTCGAACGTCGTGTTGGCCGGGTTCTCGACCGGCTCGAACTTGGAGCGGTCGGCGGTGAAGCCGGAGTCCGCGATCGGCGACAGACGGATCAGCGCGGACGGCTCGAGCGTGTCGAGCGACAGCACCATCGCGCGGCCCTCCTTGCCGTCGTCGAATCCTTCGACCTCGTCCCGTCCCTTGCCCGGGATGGCCCTGCCGAAGAAGTCCGTGACGTAGAGCGACTCACCGGCGTCGCTGCGCTCGGGGTCGCCATCGTCGGAGCACGCGAGCGCGAACGGCTGCTGGATCGACGTCCCGTCGAGCGTCAGAGGCACGGTCTTCGATACCGCGAGCGTCGTGGTGTCGATCACCGACAGCGAGCCGTCGGAATAGTTCGCGACGAACAGTGCGTCGCCACTCGGCGACAGCGCGGTCCCCCGCGGCTCCGAGCCGACCGCAATGTCGCTGAGCTTGCTGAACGGGCCACGCCCCTCGGGTCCGGCATCGATCACGGTCACCGAGTTGTCGGCGCCGTTGCTGACGTAGATCCGCGTGCCATCGTCGCTGACACTCAGGCTCTGCGGATTGCGGCCAACCGCGATTTCGCCGAGGACGTTCGAGGCATCCGCACCCTCCCGACGCACCTCGATCGCGGTCAGCGAGCCCTTGCCCAGCTCGAAGCCGGGTGTCGCGGTCTCGTTGATGACGTACGCGATCGCGCCGTCCGCGCGCAGCTGGACGGTGCCGCTCTCGGACGGGGTCTTGGCCAGAGGCGCCGCGGGCTCCGCTTCGGGAGGCGCGTCGTTTCCACCGCCCCCGCCGCCACCGCAAGCCGGGAAGAGGAGTGCAGAGCTGCAGAGCAGCAGGAGTGTGCTAGGTCTCGTCATGGCAGTTTCCGGAATGAAGAGAGCCGCGGAGGCGGCTCCGGAACGACGTGCGAAAACCGCGATCGGAACGGGGCAGAATCTGCGACTTTTTTTGTTTCCGCACAGCCAACACGCATCCCGATATCGTGCCTCGATGCGCACCGCCGTCTGTGCCCTGGTCCTTCTGGCGCCGCTCACAACCGCGCAGGAACCGCCGAAGCCCGCGCCACTCCACATTCGCGTCTCGGACGACGCGGGCCGGCCAGCCGCTGGAATCCCGCTGGCCGTGTGCGTCGCGGGCGCGTCGACCTTGCGGGGCACGCCTGTCGTGATCGGGAAATCCGATGCCAGAGGCTGCGTCAGCCTGACCGCGCCCCCGCTTCCGATCCCCGTTGCGCTCGGCGCGCGCCTCGGGTTCCCCGTCGCGGACCCGGTCGTGCTGCAGGCGAACACTCGCCCCGACGACCCGATCGAACTCCGCACCGTCCCCATCGGGAGCGTGCGTGTTTGGATCGCAGACGCAGACGGCACGCCTCAGAAGCTGGCGGGCGCCACCCTGCGTCGCGGTCCCAACGCCCCGGAGTTCGAAGGGACCGTGGCCGCGGACGAAGAATCGGTGACGTTTCCGCACGTCGGGCTCGGGCTACGCCTCACGGTGACACTGCGATTCGGCAACGAGAACCGCGTCCACGTGGTCCGCACGTTCGACGGCCCGACGCGCCCACGAGAGATGATCGTCACAGAGCTGGCCGCCGAAGCGGCTCCGGAACTGTCGATGCGACTCCTCGGCATGGACGGGAAGCCGGTCTGCGACGAGTCCATCGGGTGCATCTCGGGTTTCTGGCCGAGCCCGACCGGCACTCTGCAGCGCACGGATTCGACCGGGCGCCTCGTCGTGCCGCTCGACCAACGCGCCATGCGCACGTGCAGCAAGCGGCTCACTCTGATTCGACGGGACCAAGACGGCGCGTCCCTGGGGGCGAATGCGATCGACCTATCGCAATACCCGACGCACGGCCGCAGCGAACTCGGCGACGTTCGACTCATCGCGGAGCCGGTGATGGTCGCGGGGCACATCCGGACCTCGAGCGGAGACGCCGTCCCCGACTTCGAAGTCCGTGTCCGCACCTCGGTCCGGTGGCTCGGACAGAGGAACACCGAACGCTGGATGGCACACGGGCGCTCCGATTCCTCCGGCGCGTTCGAAGTGCGAGGGATCGCCTACGGATCGCCGCAGGACGATCACGTTCGCGTCGAATCCGCGCGATCCAATCGGCAGCTCACGCCCCGCGGGAGCGTGCCGAGAGGCAGCGCCAACGCGGAGTTCACGGTGCAGGCGGTCACGACTGTCCGCCTTCCTATCGACCCATTCGAGATTCCGTTCGACGGCTCCGTGCGCTTGATCCGAGGATCGAATTCACACGTCAGCACCCCAACGAACGAGGCCTGCAAGTTCCATGGCATCCCTCCAGGGACGTACGAGCTCCAGGTATCTCTCCGCACCGGAGAAGTCGTCTACAGCCGATCCGACGTCGTCGTTCCGATGACCGACTCCGAGCACGAGCTGCCGCGATTCGCATGGCGGTCGTGCTGCAAGCCGATCACCCTGGAGTTCAAGACGCCTGACGGCGAGCCGCTGAAGGGCGGTTGGTACCAACGCAACGGATCCGGCGGCTCGCTGCTCGGCCCAATCCACACCTACGTCGGCACCGAGGGAGCGAGCGTCACGGTGACGCATCCGCAGTACCTGACGGCGCGGGTGGACGCCGCGGTTCAAGATCAAAGCGTCACGCTCACCCCCCGGCCGCAGGTGCGCGTGCGGATGCGGAAGTTGCCCGAGCTTCCCGAGGGGAGCGCTCTCCTCGCCGAGATCATCGAGCCCAAGCCTGCTCGCTCGATGATGCTGTTCGGCACGGCCCAGCATTTCATCCGGATCCAAGACACGGTCGCCACACTGATCCCGGAGTCCATCGGCGCGACGAAGCTGGCGCTGCGCTGGCGCGCCGCGCCGGGAGCCGAAGCGACGATACTGCCCGGAAGCATTCGGCTCGACATCGATACGACCCCGCGGCAAGACGTAGACGTGGAGCCGCCGAGCGAGATGCTGCGAGCTCTGCGCACGGCGATCCGATCTCGCTGAATGCGGAGAACGTCGTCGCCCGATTCAGTCCTTGAGGACGCCCTGCAGCCACTTCTTGGTCGTGCGCCAGTCTTCCGCGACGACGTGACGCGACAGCCCCAGACTCTCGGCCGTCTCGTCGACGGTCACTGGCCGTCGCTGTGCTCGTCCGTGTACGTGCCACGCATGCGCGGCGCGCCGTTCTCGTAGAACCACTCCCAGGCTCCGGTCTGCACGTCGTCGATGTAGCTACCGCGAGAACGGGCCTGCCCGTTCGGCCAGTAGTGCACCCACGGACCGACCTGCTTGCCCCCCACGAGACGGCCCTCGGACTTCGGCGTGCCGTCCTCGTGGAGCTCACGATGCTCGACGACGCTCTGGCAGCCGAGCAGCGCAGCGAGCGGGAGCAGTGCGATCCGGAGCTGCATCAGAGTCGTCGCGCCATGAGCCGCTCGACGCGCAGCTCCGTCCCCGGTCCGACCTCGAGCGCGATGCGCCCGCCGTCGAAGCGCTTCTCGGCATCGACCACGCTCGCGACTTCGACTCCGTTCAGGAAGATCCGCACTTCGGTGCCCGCGTCGACGTCACGACACCGCACGACGTAGTCGAACTTCGTCCCGCCGGGCACGAGGTCCGTCTGGATGTCGCGGAAGCCGACGAGGCTGCCCGTATTGGTCGCCGCGCCGCCGGTGCAGTTGATCTCGGCTTCGTAGCCTTTCTCACCGTCGAAGCGGAAGCGCAGCCCCGCATCGCCGCCGTCGTTGACCTGCAGGCGCAACCGGAGTTCGAAGTCGCGCCACGTGTCGAGTTCGGACACGAGCCGACCCGCGCCACCCGACGCGCGCAGCACTCCGTCCGACCAGTTCCACTTCGCGGCGCCGCGCTGCGACCAGCCCGTCAGTTGAGCATCGGTCAGCAGGTCTTGCTCTTCGGAGATCGCGGCGTCGCGCAGTGACGCATCGTCGAGCGACTTCACTCGGATATCGCCGAGGCAGACCTTGCGGCCCGTGCTCTGGAAGAAGAACGGCGCCCACGACACCTCGCCCTTCTCGCCGCCGGGGGTCGGCCCCTCGAGCTCGGCGAGAGGGACGACCTCGACGCCATCGAGCGCAACGCCTTCGACGCGTGCCTTCTGCGTGCGCTTGCCGCTCCCATCGAATCGCGGCGCGCGGAACCGGCCGGTCAGCTTGTGCCAGATGCCGTGCCCTTGGTACGCACGCTTGCCGTTGCGCGGCTTCTTCGTGTTGATCACGCCACCGAGACCGTTCGGATCGTCGTTGATCTGCAGCTCGTAGCGCTGCATCAGATACATCCCGCTGTCGCCCTTGTCCGGTAGCATGAAGCGGAAGAAGAACTCGTAGTCCCGCAGCTCGACCTTCGAGCGGAAGTGCGTCGGACTGTCGCCCGAATTGACGAGGGCGCCGATACCCGGGCGCGTGACCAACTTCGTCGGATCCGTCTCGTCGAGGTCGACGTCACACAGCTCCCATCCTCGCTGATCGAACATGCCGAGCGCGTCGCCCCACGTCAGGTGCAACCAGCCTTCCGAATCGCCGGTCCGCACGCTCGGTGGCTCGACGATGCGGTTGACACGCTCGGTCGTGAGCGGCCCTTCGGGCAGCTGGTTGATCGTGTAGTGGAACTCGTCGTGTAGCAGCGGCCGACCGGCCGCGGAGCGCAAACCCGGCAGCTTGATGCCGATGCAGCGGGCCGGTTCCATCCCGGCGATGCGCAGCCGCAACTGCTTGCCGTCGGCGCTGCGCTCCGCGGCAGTCACTTTCACCGGCGTGCGTCCCTGGATCGGCGAGCCGTAGTCCCACCAGTAGTTGTAGTGATAGAGCTCCGCCTCGATCGCGGCGGTGTCCACGTCGTCGGCCACCGGCTCGGTGAAGTTCACGAGGAACCCGTCCTGCTGCAGCGCGACGCTCTGCATCTCGAACGCGGCCTTGCCCGTGAAGCGCAGGCGACCGAGCCCGTGTGACGGACCGCGTCCGCCCCAGCCACGGTTCGTGTATCCGACGATCAGCGAGTGGTCCGGCGCGAACTCGACGCGGCACACCGACCCGAGCTTCTGCCGGAACAGGAACGCCGCGCCCTGGTACTCACCGCGCACCTTCTCGAACTGCGTGCGGATCACCATCCCGTTCGTGAGCTCGGCGAGGAACATCTGGCCGGCGAACGGGCCGAACGCACCATCGCTGCGATCCTCGACGAGGTTGCCGGCGGACCGCGACCACGCGTACGGCAGCCACATCGCGGCCGGCGCACGCTCGACTTCGAGCGGCTCGGTCGTGCTCGGGACCTTCTCACCCATCCCGAACTCCGGCGTCCACCGGCGACTCGCCGGATGGCCGAAGTACGCGCCCTTCTGCACGTGGAAGATCGGGCACGTGGCCATCCAGTCGCCCTGGTTGTCCGTGTAGAAGATGTCGCCCGCCGAGTTCACGCCGAGCCCGCACGGGCTGCGGACTCCGGACGCAAACGGCGTGACCGCGCCTTCCGGCGTGATCTGCAGGATCCACCCGCGGTACGGCGCACGCGACGAGCCGTGCCACCACTCCGGCGACCAGAACCCGACGTTGAGGCCAACGTAGAAGTTGCCCTCGAGATCGCGCGGCAGCCCGAACGTGAACTCGTGGTAGTTGTTCGTTCGCCCCCAGTCCTGCGTGACGGTTTCGACCTCGTCGCACACGCCGTCGCCGTCGTGATCGATCAGGCGCGACAGCTCGCCGCGTTGGATCACGTAGATCCGGTCGTCGACGACCGTGATGCCGAGCCCTTCCTCGAGGCCCTCGACGAAGATGCTCCAACGCGCGTCCTTCGGATCGTCGGCGAGCGCGTTTTCGATCTTCCACACCCGGCCGCGCCGTGTGCTCACGAGCATCGTCGTCTCGTCGAGGAACGCGATGCCGCCGACCTCGACGACTTCGCCCTCGGGCGGCGCGTACTGTTCGAGCGTGTAGTAGTCCGACTCCGCATCCTGAGCACAGACGGGAGCCGCCGAGCCAGCGAGAAGGAGAGTCATAGCGCGACGGATCATGCTTCCTCCTTCAGCTTCGCGAGGCTCTCGGGCTTCGCGTCCGGCAGCACCAGAGTCGTCACCGTCCAGCGGAGATCTCGACCGAGATCGAGCCGCGCAGCCAAGCCGTGATCACGAGCGATCGCGCTCGCGTCCTCGCGTCCATCGACGCGCACGCCGTACACGACCCATCGATCGCCGTCCTGCGTCGGCGTCCAGTGCGTGCCGTCCTTGCCGACGAACGATTCCCCGGCAGGCGCCGCACTGAGCTCCATCGCGACCGTGCCGGAGCCACCGTCCGTCACCTCGAACCTGCGTCGATAGCCCGAGAACGTCAACGTCCCGAAAGCCTCGCCGCGCTCGCGCAGAGTCGCGAGCTTCGTCGTGTCGTCGAGCAATTCGTAGCGGACCCACGCGTGCGCACCGTCGAGGCGTGTCGAACGCAGGCGCGCGCGCAGCGGAGAGGACGAATCCGTCCTCGAGAACGCCGGGCGCGCGCTCGTCGAACGATGCACGGGTTTGCCGAGCAGCTCGAGCGGTGTACCGCCCCGACCACTCCAGTCGGTGCGCTTGACGAACGACCCCTGACGCACCGCGAGCAACCGCACGTCACTCGCGTCGTAGAGCCAGGACAAGCCGTCGAGCGTGCCCACGAGCACGCCTCGCGTGATCGGCGCCTGCCCGCTCGCGAGGGGGTGGAACTGACCGCGCACGACCACGGGTCGATCTCCGACTTCGAGGATCGCGGCGTCGCCGGCCTCGGGGGGCCGCTCCGGCCCGAGCGAGATCACGTAGTCGACGACGCGCCGGCGCTCCTCCTCGGACAGCGCCGCGGCGAAGCCGGGCATCGGCGTACCGCCGATGCCGTTCGACACGGTGCGGTAGAGCGCTTCCTTGGTGTTGCCGAACGAGAACCCGCCGTCGAGGAACGAACGAGCGGGCCGATCCAGCTGCGCGACACCCTTGCCGTCGCCGGTCTCGCCGTGGCACGTCGCGCACAACAGCATGTAGACCTCTTTGCCCGAGCGTGGCGGCGCGGCCTTCTCCGGCACGGGCGCCGGCGCCTCGAACGGCTCGTCCCCGCTACACGACGGCAGGACGAGCGCCGTCAGGAAAGCGGCCGCTCCATGTGAGAATCGCACGATCACAACTCCTTGAGCATGACGTTGCGGAAGCGTAGGACGTGCGGCTCGCCGTGATCCTGCAGTCCGACGTGGCCCTCGAGCGGCCGGTCCTTCATCGCCGACTGGTCGAGCCTGCGGATGTCGATGATGCGCTCCCCGTTGAGATCGACGACGAGATGCTGCCCGCGGCACATCACGACCATCCGGTTCCACTCACCGGGCTTCGCGGACATGTTCTTGCGCGCGCCGACAGTGCGGATGATCCCGCCGTGGTCGTGGTGCGTCATGTCGCCCTTCTTGCGCGACGAATCGAGGATCTGCGCCTCGATCCCGGTCTCGACCGGGTTCGTGACGTCCCCGACCCGGAAGAACACGCCGGAGTTCCCGCCCTTCCCGTACGAGTACTCGACGTCGAGGATGAAATCGGAGTACTTCTTCTCGCTCCAGAGATACGCGCCGAATCGACGCCACCCCTTCTCCCCCGCGCGCGGCTCGATGCGGAGCTCCTCGCCGTCGCTGACCCAGTTGCCGGTCGTGCGCCAGCCGCTGAGATCCTTGCCGTTGTAGAGACGCTGCCAGCCGGCCTTCGAATCGCGCACCTCGCGCAGCTCGACGTCACGCCACCGCACCTCGAACGGCCCTTGCCCCCGGCCGATGCCGTGCACCTGCAGACCGATGAAGCCACGCGGATGCGACTCGTAGCGCTGCTCGTGGACGAGATCGGAAATCTGCGTGCCGTTGATCCAGGTCTGGATGCGCGGGCCGACGGCGAGCACGCGGTAGTGATTCCACTCGCCGTCCTTGAAGTGCTTGTGCGGAACGAGCTTCGCCTTTGGTGTCATCCAGCCGCCGGCCGCCTCGCCGTACACGTAGCCGGCTTCGGCCCCCTTCTTACCGCTCGCCTCGATCTCGACCTGCGGTCCGTTGACGCGCCCCGTGTCGTCCTTGCGAGTGCGCGAGCGGATCTGGACGCCGGAGTTGAGGCGGGAGTCGACCTTGGTGCTGAACTTCAGTTCGAAGTCCGAGTAGTCCCGATTCGTGCAGAGAAACGAGTTCGGGCTACCGTCGGCGGTCTTGCCGACGATGGCCCCCTCTTCGACGCGATAGGTCGCGGTGCCGTTCCGTTGGGTCCAACCGTCCAGGGACTGCCCGTCGAACAACCGGATCCAACCCGACGCATCCGCGACGGGCCTGGACGTCGGCGCGGATTCCTGGCCGAGCATGGGCGGTGCGAGCACCGCGGCGATGAGGACGTAACTGCAGATTCGATCGATTCGCATGGCGCGCCAGAAGGGGTCGGGGGCGCGCCGATGATAGCGGCGACACCCTCGACCGGGGCACGCAGGAATCTCCGATCTACTGACCGAGGTTGCGGAAAACCACGATCCGATATGCCTCGAACGCGCCGATCGACAGGTCCTTGAAACCGTCGCCGTTCAGATCCACGAACGCGGCGGTGTTCGCGGTGAAGGCGCCCGGGAACTCGAGCATCTGGGCGATGGAGCCGCGACCGTCTCCGGTGAGCACGCGGAACTCCTCGCCCTGCTTCGAAGCGACGAGCAAGTCGACGAAGCCGTCACGGTCCATGTCTTCGGACAGCAGGACCGTCGGGCCGGAGCCGGCGGCAACCGAGTTCGTGATGAACCCGCCGTCGCCCGATGCGATCAGAATCGTGACCTCGTCCGTGTCGGCCGTGCTCACGATCAGGTCGTCGCGGCTGTTCGCGTCCATGTCGGCGACGCGGAGACGACTTGGGATCGCGCGGATCGGGACTTGCGTCGAGGCGCTGAGTCGCCCGTCTTGATCCGACTCGAACAGCTGAACCATCGCGGAGCCCTTGAGGCTCAGCGCGATTTCGATGCCGTCGTCACCGTCGAACTCGCCGGTCACGAGACCGCCGATGCCGCCCGGCACCGGGAAGTCGATCGCACCACCGAAGAGCTCGGGACGATCGACGCCGGGCGCGACCGCGACCTTCTGGTCCGAGTCGAAGCCGACGACCAGGTCGATGCGACCGTCCCCGGTCACGTCGCCCGTCGCGAGAACTCGGGGCTCGTCGCCAGCGACGAAGATTCCGTTGGCGGGCAGGACATCGAACGCGATCGGGCCACGCGCGGGCGTGACGTTGCGGCAGAGCTTGACGCCACCGTCGACCGCAACAAGGACGTCGGTCCGACCGTCGCCGTCGGCATCGGCCGCGAGCACCTCGTGAACTTCGCGCTGAACGCCGATCGCGACATCGCTGACGCTGATCTCGACGATCTTCTCGAGCTCCGGGTCGCCGGCGCCCATACGGTCAGCGGCACCGCGGGACACGACGACGCGCTCTTCCCCGAGGCTGCCGCTGACGATCTCGAAGATGCCGTCGCCATCGAAGTCGGCGGAATCGATCACCGCCGGGCGCTCGAGGCTGACGTCACGGTGGCGCAGCCCCGCGAGACCGCCGGATCGACCGACGAAGAGGTTGAGCATGTCCGTGCCGACGCCGGCAGCGATGAGATCTTGGCTACCGTCTGCATTGACGTCGCCGATCATCGGACGGTACGGCGATCCGGTCGTGCCGAGGCGTGCCTCGGGGCCGATCGGCGCGGCGGGCGACGCGGCGCCCTGGCCTTCGAACACGGCAACCGCGCGCGCGTCGACGAGCGACATGACGAGGTCGTCCTGTCCGTCTCCGGTCACGTCACCGACGGTCTGGAGCCCGGGCAGTCCGTTGATCGGCACTTCTTGCACGAGCTCGAACGAACCGTTGGCGAACACCTGCACGGTGCGCGCGTCGAAGTTCGAAACGACGATCTCGGCCTCACCGTCCCCGGTGAGGTCCCCCGCCGTGACGCCGAAGGGCCCCGAGCCGGTCGGCACGGTGACGACGTCGTCGTGCAGTCCCTGGCTGTCACCCTTGTAGATCACGAGCAGGTCGTGGTCGGTGTCCGCGAGAAGGATGTCCGCGGTGCCGTCCGAGTTCACGTCGGCGACGGTCAGGCCCGACGTGCGCCCCGCCAACGGCACGGGCAGGTCCATTCCCACGTCGAACGTGCCGTCCCCGAAACCCACGAACACCTCGACGAACGACGGCGAGAAGTGCGTGACGAGGATGTCGTCGATGCCGTCGTCGTTGCAGTCCTGCACGGCCAGACTCGTCGCGACCTGCGCGGTCGGCACGTCGGGAAGTGGCGAGAAGTCACCGGCACCGTTGTTCGCCAGGCAGTGCACGACCCCGCCGCGGAAGCTGCCGACGAAGAGGTCTAGGTCGCCGTCGTTGTCGGCGTCCGCGGCCCGAATCGCCGAGCCGTCCTCCGCGACGCTGATCGACGCACCCAGCGAGAACACGCCCTTGCCCATGCCGACGAGGATGCGCACGGACCCCGCGCGGTCGACGACCGCGATGTCGAGCTGCCCGTCACCCGTGAGATCGGCGAGAGCGGTATCGGACACGCTGGTCACTCCTGCCGTGATCTGCATGTGCGTCTCGAACGCGAGCAGGCTCGGCACGGCGACGGACGTGTTGAGCCGCGCGCCGGTGTGATCGGCGCACGAGACGGCGAGGAGTGGGGTGAAGAGAAACGCTCGGGGGAGGCGGTTCATCGGCGGGGAGGGTGCGGGTAGGGAGGGGGGACACAGAAGGGTATCCCGCGGTTGCTCGACGCCGCCGTTCGCCGCGCCCGGGCGTCTCGGATCGAGACCGGCGCGCACGAGTCGCGCATCCCACGCGTGTCCCACCCGTGAACGTGAACGGGCCCGTGTCCGTGTCCGACCCGTGGCCCGCAGGCACGCGTTTTCGGGCCCGGACCCGGGCCCGTTCACGTTCCGCGGGTCGGGACTCGAGTCGCGGTTACAGGTACGTCTCCGCCCGCTGCACGTAGTGCGCCGCCCGCCATCGCGCGGCCGCCATCTCTTCTTCCGTCACTTCCCGCCGCACCTTGCCGGGCATCCCCATCACCACCGAGCGCGGCGGGATCACCGCGTTCTCCGGCACCAGCGCGCCGGCCGCGATGATCGAGTATTCGCCGATCTTCGAACCACCGAGGATCGTGCAGTTCATCCCGATCAGCGCGTAGTCCCCCACCTCGACACCGTGCATCACGACGCCGTGGCCGACGGTCACGCCCTTGCCGATGCGCTGCGGGGCGCCGACGTCGACGTGGACGCAGGTGTTGTCCTGGATGTTCGACGCTTCGCCGATCTCGACGTACGAGTCGTCGCCGCGGATCGTCACGCCGAACCAGATGTTGCTGTCGCGCGCGAGACGCACGTCGCCGACGACCGTCGCGTTGTCGGCGACCATCGCATCTCCGACTCGCTTCAGTCGGCCGGGCATGTCGGGGTGGATCAAAAACTCGCGCTCTTCGGGGATCATCCGCTGTAGACCTCGTTGAACAGCTCGGGCCAGCCCATCGTCACGAAGACGGTGGCGGAATTGTGCAGCACGTGCGCCAGCATCGGCGCGAAGAGTCCGTCGTCGCGTTCGCGGAGCCAGCCGAAGAACCCGCCCATCAAAGCGAGCGGTAGAGCGATCTCCTTACCGTGCATCAGCCCGAACAACGCGGACACGATCACCAGGGACCAGATGCGCGGAATCAGGCGCCGCATTCCGGTCTGCAGGTAGGCGCGGAAGAGTATCTCTTCGACGATCGGACCAATCACACACACAGTCGCAATCACCGCGTAGAAGCCCAGCCCGCTAGGGTTCGACGTGAAGTACTCAAGGTGCGGCTGCGGTTCAAGTTCGACATCTAGTAGGTGCACGATCCAGGGGTAGAGCACGAACGTGAAGGGAACCCAGAACACCAGGAAAACCGCGTAGGCGCCGACGACGTGGAATCCGACGCCCGCGCGTCCACGCCAGTCGAAGCCCTTCGCGTCCCCCAAGCGTCGACCGTCGAACACCGCGACCGCGATCAGCAGCAGGGAGACGAAGCCCTGTACCGCCATCGCGACCTCGATGTCTGCCACCTCGCCACTCTCGTCGAACGCGCCCAATGCGTCCGCCAACACCCCGGTCGCGAGATACAGCCCAGCCCAGCCGAAGCACGCACGCTGGATCAGCGACCACTGCGAGATCCGCGTCGCGGAGCTCATTCGCCCGCGAACTCGATCGTGCCGGACGTCGGCGACGACGCGGTCGCGTAGAGCTTCTTGCCCATGCGTCCCGCGAGCCACGCGTCGCGGCCGGCCTCGCAGCCGGCCTTCATCGCGCGCGCCATGCGCACGGGGTCCTTGGCCTTCGCGATGCCGGTGTTCAACAGGACGCCATCGGCGCCGAGCTCCATCGCGACGGTCACGTCCGACGCGGTGCCGACACCGGCGTCGATCAGCACCGGCTTCTGCGCGCGCTCGAGGATGATGCGCAGGTTGTTCGGGTTGAGGATGCCTTGCCCCGAACCGATCGGCGCACCGGCGGGCATGACGGCCGCGACGCCGACGTCTTCGAGCCGCTGCGCGAGGATCGGATCGTCACTCGTGTAGCACAGCACGGTGAAGCCTTCGTCGACGAGAACGCGCGCGGCTTCGAGCGTGCCGACCGGATCCGGCAGGAGCGTGTCCGTATCGCCGAGCACCTCGAGCTTGACGAGGTCCGACATGCCGGCTTCCCGACCGAGTCGCGCCGTGCGCACGGCATCGTCGGCCGTGAAGCAACCCGCCGTGTTCGGCAGCAGCACGTAGCGGTCGGTGTCGAGGTAGTCGAGCAGCGTCTTGCCCTCGGGCACGCCGAGCGACAGGCGCCGCACGGCGACGGTCACGCACTGCGATCCCGACGCCTCGAGCGCACGGCTCATGACGTCGAGGTCGTCGTATTTGCCGGTGCCGACGAACAGCCGCGATTCGAACGTGTGTCCGCCGATCGTCAGCGGCTTGTCTTCGCGGCGAGGTTCACCTTCGTAGTTCATGATTCTCCCTTCTCGGAGACCGGGCTCCGATCAGCCACCGCCGACCAGCGTCACGATCTCGAGCTTGTCACCATCGGCGAGCGACGTCGTCGCGAAGTCCCGCTTCGGCACGAGCTCCCGATTGCGCTCGACGCCGACGTGACGCGTGTCGATGCCGAGCCGTTCGAGCAGACCTTCGACCGTCAGCGGACTCGCGAACTCACGGTCCTCGCCGTTGATGTGCAGGGTCATCACAGAGTCGGTCATGGGTCGAGGTCGACGCGCTGCAACAGGCAGGATTTCAGGTATTCGGACTCCGGCAGCGACAGGCACGCCGGGTGGTCGGCGCCGGCCAGTAGCCGCTGCCGCAGCATCACGCGGAAGCGCAGACCGGCCGCCGCCTGCCGCAGCAAGTCCTCGAACATAGGCGGCGTGACGTGATGGCTGCAAGAGCAGCTCAGCAGCAGTCCGTCGGGAGCGAGCACGCGCAACGCGTGGCGATTGAGATCGCGGTAGCCGCGCTTGCCGCCCGCGATCTCGCGCTTGCTCTTCGCGAATGGCGGAGGGTCGACGATGACGAGGTCGAACGCCTCGCCCGCGGCGCGCAGCTCACGCAGCGCTTCGAACGCATTGGCGCGCCGAATCTCGAGTCCCTCGAACCCGTTCGCGCTCGCCGCCGCGGACGCACGCTCCAACGCGCTTGCCGACTGATCGATCGCAATCGCACTCGTGGCCCCACCCGACAACGCCGCGAGCGAGAAGCCCCCTTGGTACGAGAACAGGTCGACCACGCGTCGTCCCGACGCGATGCGCTGCACGGCGAGGCGCGTGTCCCGCTGATCGAGATAGAACCCGGTCTTGTGGCCGTCGAACGGGTGCACGCCGTGCACGACGCCGTGCTCTTCGATCTCGACGCGCTCCTGCCGTTCGCCGTGTAGCAGCTCGACGTCCTGACCGAGCCCCTCCAGTTCGCGCACGGCGATGTCGTGGCGCGCGACGAGCGAGCGCGGCGCGAGTTCGTCGACGAGCGCGGCGACGATCGCGTCACGATGCGCCTCGACCGCGGCTGCGCTGATCTGCACGACGGCGCAGTCGGCGTACTGATCGACAACGAGCCCCGGAATGCCGTCGGCCTCGGCGTGCACCAGCCGAACGCCCGCGCGCGGGCCGCGCAGCGCCTCGCGTCGCGAGATCGACGCGCGCAGGCGCGCGCGCAGGAAATCCTCGAACGCGGTCGCACTGCGCGGCGGTGCGCCGCCACAGATGCGCAACCGAATCCGTGCGCGCTCGGCGTAGAGACCGATCGCCATCGCCTGGGACCGGTCCGACCGCACCTGCACGACATCGCCGTCCGCAGCGTCGGTCTGCTCGAGGTCGTCGGCGAAGAACCACGGGCGCCCGCGCTTCGCCGCCCGCGTCGCGCGCGGGGTCAGCGTCACGGTCGGCGTGGCGCTCACGGGGTGATCTCGAGCGGCGGCACGGCGTCGCCGGTGTGCAGAATCCGCTCCAGATGCGCGAATCCGCCCGCCTGCTCTTGGGTCGACTCGAACCCGGCCGCGAGGAAGAATTCCCGTGCTGGACGATTCTCCTGGGCCACCATCGCGACGAGCCGCCGCCGATCGCGGCGCCTCGCCTCGGAAAACGCCGCCTGCAGGAGGGCCATCCCCACCCCTTTCCGGCGCTGGGAGGGCGCGACGACCAGGGTGAGCTCGGCGGACTGGTCAGGCGCGAGATCGAGCCGATAGAAGCCGATCGGCGCGCCGGACGGCCCGAGCGCGATCCGGCACAAAATGCGAGGATCCCCGAGAACGCGGCGCCAGGCGGCCGAAACGGGCGGAATGCGGAGACCGACGCCGCCCTGGAGCCAGCCGGCGAGGAGGTCGACGTCGTGGGCCTCGAGCGGGCGCGTCGCGATCGGGGGAAGCGAGGTCGGCATGAGGGGCGGTATGGTAGCGACGAGATCCGCGCGGGTCACCAATCCGTCCCAGCCCTTCGATTCTGGCGTTTCGCTGCCGCGTGTCGAATGCTTGACGCGGCACCGCCCCGGGCTAGGATTCGTGCGGCGCTTCCTAGGCCAAACCAAGACACGAGCGGGATTCCCGCTCGTTTTCGTTTGGTTCCCGGGGATCGTCTACCCAGTTCGAACCCAGCTTCGGACACATCAGCACACATGGCTTCCGACGACATCCTCCGCTACATCGACTCGATCGCCCGCGACAAGGAGATCGACACCGAAGAACTGATCCTCGGTATCGAGCAATCCGTACAGGGCGCCCTCGCCAAGAAGTATGGCGTGGACGATCTCGAGGTGCGTCTGGACCGCAAGTCCGGCGAGTGGCTCAGCAACTACGAGATCTCGCTCGAGACCGAGGGACGCATCCTCGCGCAGGCCGTCAAGCAGGCGATCATCGGTCGCGTGCGCGAAGCCGAGCGCGACGTGCTCTACGAAGAGTACGAGCAAAAGATCGGCGAGATCGTCACCGGCCAGGTGCAGCGGTTCGAGGGCGACACGACGATCGTCAACCTCGGCCGCAACATGGAGGGTATTCTCCCGCGCGCCGAGAAGGTGCGGGGCGAGGTCTACAACATCGGCGACCGCATCCGCTGCATGGTCCTCGAGGTCAAGAAGGTCGGCTCCCGCGTGAAGGTCATCCTGACGCGCGGTCACCGCGACCTCGTGCGCTGCCTCTTCGAACTCGAAGTGCCGGAGATCTCCGACGGCATCATCTCGATCCGCCGCATCGAGCGTGAGCCGGGCTACCGCACGAAGCTCGCCGTGCACTCGACCGACGACAAGGTCGACTGCGTCGGCGCGTGCGTCGGCGTGCGCGGCACCCGCATCAAGTCGATCATCGACGAACTCAACGGCGAACGGATCGACATCATCCGATGGAACGAGGACGCCGAGCAGCTCATCACCAACGCACTGAAGCCGGCTGAGATCTCGCACATCGAGCTCGAAGACGCCCGCAAGGCCGCGCTGGTGCTGGTCGACGAAGACCAGCTCTCCCTCGCGATCGGCCGCAAGGGTCAGAACGTTCGCCTCGCGAGCAAGCTGACCGGCTGGGACATCGACATCATGACCCGGAGCGAACTCGAGAAGTCGCTCGAACCGGAGCCCGAGCCCGAGGGTGAGGGCGAGGAAGGCGACGGCGAAGCCGCGCCCGAAGAGGCACAGGGTGAGCAAGACGCCCAGGCCGAGACCAGCGACGCGACGGCGGAAACCGCCGAAACGACTGAAGAAACCTCGACTGCCGAACCGACTACCGACACTCCCGCGAGTGACAGCACTCCGGAGAATGAAAGCGTGAGCGACGATGCTCCCGTGACTGAAGAGAGCGACACGAGCCGCGTTTCCGGCACGGAGTAGCCGAAACCGCAATCCGCCCCAACCACGGAACACAGTTTGACCAAGGTACGCGTTTACGAGCTGGCCAAAGAGTACGGGATGAAGGGTCCCGCGATGGCGCAGTTGCTGAAGGACCTGGGCTTCGACAAGGTGAAGTCGCACATGGCCGTGCTCGACGACGCCACGGAGCTACACGCCCGAGCGATCCTCGAGGCGCAGGGCCTGCAGTCCAGCCCGGCCGAAGCTCCGGAACCGAAGCCGACGGGTCTGCGCAAGAAGACGCTGCCGATGCCGGCGGCGGAACCCGAGCCGATCGAAGTCGAGACCGCGGCCGAAGAGACCGTCGCCGAAGTCGAGCCCGAGCCGGAGCCGGTGGAAGCGCCGACCGGCCTGCTCAAGAAGAAGTCGCTGCCGCCTCCGGTTCCGCGGAGCGCGCGCAAGAAGCTGCCCGGGCAGGACGACGGCGGGGACACGGCTGTCGAGACCGAGTCGGCCGACGCCACCCCGGAAGTCGAAGCCGCGCCGCCGGCGCCGGAACCGGTCGCGGAGCCCGCGGCTCCCGAGCCGGTGACCGAAGCGCCCGCCGAGCCGGCGCCCGAGCCGATCGTCGACCCCGCCGCGGCAGCCCCCGAGTCGCCGCCCGCGCCAGCTCCGACTCCCGCTCCGACCGAAGCCCCTGCGGCTCCGACGGAAGCGCCGGCGGCGCCGCCGGCCGAGACCCCGGCCGAGCCGGCGGCGACGGAGCCCGCTTCGGCTGCCGCCGCCGCGTCTGCCGACCCGGCCCCGGCCGCCGCAGGTGGCGGTGAGGCTCCGGGAGCGGCCGCCAAGGAAGGCAAGGACGTCAAGAAGCTGCTCGTCCCCGAGGCGCGCGCGAAAGTCGTCGGCCGCATCGACCTCCCGCAGGAAGCGATCAGTGACGCGAAGCGTCGCTCGGCGCCCAGCACGGGCCGCAACCCCGGTGGCGTCGATCGCAACCTCCGCCAGGCCGCGCTGCGCAACACGCAGTCGCGTTCGGGCATGCGCACGGGCGCACGTCGCGGCCCGGGCGCCGGCCGTCGCGGACCCGGTGGTCCCGGTGGCCGCGGTCGCCCCGAAGGTCGCATGCGCAAGCAGCGCGGCGGCCAGTCCGGCAATCTCGCCCCCACCGTCGACCCGAACAAGGTCGTCGAGATCGAACCGCCGATCACGGTCAAGGGTCTGTCCGAAGCGCTCGGCATCAAGGTCACCGACCTGATCGCCGCTCTGACGTTCAAGCTCGGCGTCGCCGGCAAGAACATCAACTCGTTCCTCACCGAGGAAGAGGTCGAGCTCGTCGCGATCGAAGTCGAACGCAAGATCAAGATCGTCGAGCAGCGCGAGGCCGAAGAAGAACTCCTGCAGAGCCTCGTCGAGGCGGCCGAGGGCGAAACCGCGAGCGAGCGCGCTCCGGTGCTGACGTTCATGGGCCACGTCGACCACGGCAAGACGACCCTGCTCGACACGCTCCGCGCGAGCGACGTCACGAAGGGTGAAGCCGGCGGCATCACGCAGCACATCGGCGCCTACAAGATCCGTCGCGAAGACGGCTTCGAGTTCGTCGTGCTCGACACCCCGGGCCACGAAGCGTTCAGCTCGATGCGCGCGCGCGGCGCGAGCATCACGGACATCGTCGTCCTGGTCGTCGCGGCGGACGACGGCGTCATGCCGCAGACCGAGGAAGCGATCGCGCACGCCAAGGACGCGAAGGCGCCGATCATCGTCGCGATCAACAAGTGCGACCGCCCGAACGCCAACGCGATGCAGGTCATGCAGCAACTGTCCGTGAAGGGCCTCCAGCCCGAAGGATGGGGCGGTGACGTGCAGTGTGTCGAGGTGTCCGCGCTGACCGGCCAAGGCATCGACGACCTGATCGAACAGATCGCGCTGCAAGCCGAGATCCTCGAACTCGACGCCAAGCACGACGCTGCTGGCGAAGGTGTCGTCATCGAATCCAAGCAGTCGCCGGAGCAGGGCGTCGTCGTCAGCGTGCTGATGACGAACGGCACGCTCCGCCTGCGCGACCAGGTCCTGTGCGGCGAGAGTCTCTCGCGCGTGCGCGGCATCGTCGACGACCACGGCGAACAGATCAAAGAAGCCGGCCCTTCGACGCCGGTCTCGCTGCTCGGCATGACCAGCCTGCCGACGCCGGGCGACCGCATGTTCGTCGTCGCGGACAAGAAGAAGGCCAAGGAAGTCGTCGACGACCGCCAGCACAAGGCGCGCAAGATGTCGCTCGCCGAGCGCTCGGCGCAGACCAAGGTCACGCTCGACAACCTGTCGGACACGCTCGACGCCGCGAAGATCGAGGAGCTGAAGATCATCCTCAAGGCCGACGTGATGGGCTCGCTCGAGCCGATCAAGGCGAGCCTCGACAAGATCGGCACCGACGAAGTCCGGGTCAACATCATCCACTCGGCGCTCGGTGGCATCACCGAGAGCGACGTCGTCCTAGCGGAAGCCGGCGGCGCGATGATTCTCGGCTTCAACACGGTCGCCGACCAGGCCGCACGCCTGGCCGCCGAGCGTGCCGGTGTCGACCTGCGCTACTACAGCATCATCTACGAGCTCATCGACGAGATGAAGCTAGCCCTCGAAGGCAAGCTCAAGCCGGACGAGGTCGAAGAGGTCACCGGTCACGCCGAGATCAAGGCGGTCTTCCGCTCGAGCAAGATCGGCAACATCGCGGGCCTCATGGTCAACGACGGCTTGGTCACTCGGAACAGCAAGGCTCGACTGTCGCGCGACGGCAAGGTCATCTACACCGGCGCGGTGTCCTCGCTGCGCCGCGAGAAGGACGATGCCAAGGAAGTGCGCGGCGGCTATGAGTGTGGTCTGACGCTCAAGGACTTCAACGACATCAAGGTCGGCGACGAACTCGAGTTCTACGACATCAAGTATGTGAAGCGCACCCTCAGCTGAGGCGCGTCGGCAGTTGATGCGCATCGGCATCCTTCAGTTCACCCTCGACATCCCCCACGCCGCCTCCCTCAAAGACAAGCGGCGCGTCGTGAAGAGCATGAAGGACAAGCTGCGCCAGCGGTTCAACATCTCGATCGCCGAGGTCGACGACCACGAAACGTGGAACACGGCGACCCTCGGCGCGACCATGGTCGGCACCGACGCGCGCTACATCCACGGCGCGCTCGACAAGATCGTCCTCGCGCTCGACGAGTGGCGGGACGCCGTGCTCGACGACCACCAGATCGAAGTCCTCGACCCGCAGTGATACGGAACGCGCAGTGAACGAACGCCGCATCGCCCGCATCCGGACGCTCATCAAGGAGCGCGCCGCCGAAGTCATCGACCGCGAGCTCGCCGATCCCCGGCGGGGTCTGATCACGGTGACGAAAGTCGACGTCGATCGCGAGATGGCGAGCGCGAAGATCTACTGGAGCGTCCTAGGCGACGACGCGCAGATTCGCACGACCGAGCGCATGCTCGACAGCGCCCGCGGCTTCGTCCAGAAGGAGATCGGCAAGGTCCTGCACACGCGAACGACCCCGCGCGTGACGTTCGTCTTCGACGAAACGATCGCCGGCGCGGCGCGCCTCGAAGAGATCTTCCAAGAACTGCGCGAGGAGCGCGGCGAGTCCGAGACGGACGAGCCGGACGAGGACCCCGACGGCGAGCCGGATCCCGAGCCGAGCTGATCCCCGCGCCGGATTCTGCGGAGCAAACCGTGACCGGTGACCGTCCTTGCGGGATCATCAGATCCCCACCGCGATCGGAGAACTCATGTTCCGCACTCTTTCCCTCCTCCTTCCGGCCATCCTGGCGCCCGCGCTCTGTGCGCAGGACCCGGCGGCTGAACCCGCCGCACCGCAGCTGACCCTGGCCGACGGGCACGCCGCGCTCACGAAGGCCTGCGGCAAGATGGGCAACCTCCAGGGCGTCCAGTTCTCGACCGTCGAGTCGCAGGACGACGCGATGACGCGCCAATTCGGCGGCATGCTCGGCAAGGCGGAGACCGAGGTCATCGGGCGCTGGAGCCCGGACACCGTCGAACTCGAGATCGGGGACGCCGACGAAATCGTCGTGCACCGCGGCCGCATGATCGCCCGCGACGACGACCATGAGTGGTCGCTGCGCCGTGACAAGCTCGCGGGCGGTAGCGACGTCCCGTTCGTCTTCGACCCGGGCATCTTCTTCGAGTCGATGTCGCGCGTCCCGAAGGATGACTTGGAAGTAACGAACGTCGAAAAGGTCGCGCTGCGTAGCAAGGAGTATCTCGTCGTGAGCGTCACGATCGAAGACGACGCCGCGCACGAGCTGGCCTACACCGGAAGCGTCCCCACTGTCGGCGGCAGAGGCATGGGCGGCATGATCATCGGCGGCCTCCCTGGCGGTATGAAGCCCGCGGCGCCGAGCCTCACGACCGACCTCGCGGTCTACATCGATCCCGACTCGCACCTGATCCACCGCATCCGCGTCAAGGCCTACCAGGAGAGCCCGTTCGGCGGCAACGTCGTGATCCAGGTCGCCGGCGGCGGCGGGGCAGACGACGAAGAGGAAGAGGACGAAGAGATCGAGACCAAGGACGCGTCGGGCAAGCAGATCTACAAGAAGGGCCTGCCGCTTCGCAACGTCGGCAAGGGCGAGTCGGTGCTCACCTACAACATCCGCTTCCGCGACCACGACAAGCCGATGGTCCCCGAACTCGACGACGGCGCGCGCAAGCTGCTGCGCATGCGCTGATCGTGAGCGCCGAACACTTCGACTTTCTGATCGACGGCCCGGCTCGCGCCGATCGCACGCTGGTCCTGGCCCACGGCGCCGGCGCCCCGATGGACTCGCCCTTCATGGACGAGATCGCGGGCAGCGTCGGCGCACACGGCATCCGCGTCGTGCGCTTCGAGTTCCCCTACATGGCGGAGCGCCGCGAGACAGGGAAGCGCCGCGGCCCGAACCCGCCGAAGCAGCTCGAGCAGACCTGGCTCGACGTGATCGAAACGCTGGGCGACCGAGAGCGTTTGGTCATCGGCGGCAAGTCCATGGGCGGCCGCATCGCGAGCATGATCGCGGACGAAGCCGAGGTGCGGGGATTGGTGTGTCTGGGGTACCCGTTCCACCCACCGGGACAACCAGAGAAGCTGCGGACCGCGCACCTCGCCGAGCTGAAGACGCCCTGTCTGATCATCCAGGGCGAGCGAGACACGTTCGGCACGGTCGCCGAGGTCGAGGGCTACGAACTGAGCGACGCGATCGAAGTCGCGTGGTCGCCGGATGGGGATCACTCGCTGAAGCCACGCGTGAAGTCGGGGAGGACCTTGGAGGAGAACCTCGCGGAGGCGGTGGAGAGGGTCGTGGCGTTCGTGCGAGCGTAGCGATCCACGAGCGCTGCGAGCTACTTGCCTAAGCGAGCGCAGCGAGCAGCTGCCTAGTGAGCGCAGCGAACGACTGCCTACGGGAGCGGTAGCGACCAGCTGCCTAGCGAAGCGGCTGCCTAGGCCTCGCGATCACCGTCCGACCGCCTGTCGCGTTTGCAGCTCGATGGCGTGGGTGGTCGCGAAGCGGATGTCCGATCGAAATGCGCAGCCGCTTCGCGACTCCGCACGCCCTCGCTTGGCCGACGACTCTCGTCATCGGACGATCGCCGCGACGCCCTCAGGCAGCCGCTTCGCTTAGGCAGCCGGTCGCTATCGCTCCCTTAGGCAGCCGCTGGCGCTAGGCAGCCGGTCGCTACCGCTCCCTTAGGCAAGTAGGTCGCGGCGCTCGCAGGCAACCAAGCGTGGCGCTAACGCGCCACCACCGCGGCATCGCCACGCGCCGCGACCGTACCCACGACCTCCGCACACGGCGCACCCGCATCCCGCAAGCGCCTCACCGCGTCATCGACATCCGCCTCCGACACCGCCAGCACCAACCCGCCCGACGTCTCCGCGTCGAAGAACATGCGCACCCTGGCGTCGTCCGCCGACGACTCGACCTTCACCCGGTCCCCGAGCGCGGAACACCCACGCTTGCTTCCACCGCTGTGGATGTGCTCGGCCGCCAGTTCGTAGCCACCCTCGATCACCGGGGCGCTCGCCACATCGATCACCAACGTCACGTTCGAGTTGTCCGCGATCTCGACCGAATGACCGAACAGGCCGAACCCGGTGATGTCCGTCGCCGCGTGCACGTCCATGTCGCGCAGTGCGTCCGAGGACGCGCGGTTCAGCATGGCCATCTGCTCCATCGCCCGACGCGCGAGATCCTCGCTCGCCTTGCCCTTTTTGATCGCGGTCGACACGGTGCCCATGCCGAGCGGCTTCGTCAGCACCAGCACGTCGCCGACCTGCGCACCACCATTGCGCCAGAAGCGGTCGGGGTGCACCTCACCCGTCACGGAGAGGCCGTACTTGATCTCCTGATCGACGACCGAGTGACCACCGCACAGCGCGGCGCCAGCCTCGCGGATCTTGTCCATGCCACCGGCCAGGATCTCGCCGAGGATGTGAGGGTCCAGCTCCTTCGGCCAGCCGACGATGTTCATCGCCGTCAGCGGCGTGCCGCCCATCGCGTACACGTCCGAGAGCGAGTTCGCGGCCGCGATCCTGCCGAACCAGCGCGGGTCGTCACAGATCGGCGGGAAGAAGTCGAGCGTCTGGACGAGCGCACGGTCCTCGTCGAGCTTGTACACACCGGCATCTTCGAACCCGTCGGAACCGGCCAACAGGTTCGGATGCGCGAGAGAACCGAGTTGCGCGAGGACCTTCCCGAGGCTCGCTTGGGGCAACTTGGCTGCTCAACCGGATGCGGAGGAGTACTCCGTGAGTCGCTTGTCAGAAGTTTCGGTCATGCTCCAGTGCCGTTGGGGCTGAGGCGCCGCTTCACGACGGCGACGACCTCTTCCATGTCTTCGTGTACCAGCGTGCGCAGGTCGAGCAACACGCGGTCGTCTACGATGCGCGCGATGACCGCGAGGTCGGTGCCGCGACGCAGCGCGGCCGCGGTGCGCGCGCCGCCACGCAGCGCGACGGCGAATGACGGGATCGGACGCGCGGGGTTGGCGCCGCTCCCGACGAACGATTCGCTGCGGACGACCTCTCCACCGTGCTCGGAGAGCCGTCCGGCGAGGTCCTTCGCCGCGTGCTCGAGCTGTTCGGCCGGTCGCGAGATCGCGTCGAGCGTCGGGATGTCCCGCAGCGGATTCCCGTCCCGGTAGACCCGCAGAGTCGCCTCGAGGGCCGCGAGCACGAGCTTGTCGCAGCGCATCGCGCGATAGAGCGGATGCGCCCGGACGCGCGCGCACAGCTCCTTGTCCCCGACGAGCATCCCGCACTGCGGTCCGCCGAGCAGTTTGTCACCGGAGAACGAGACCAGCGGAACGCCTGCACGCACGCTGGCCGTCACGCGCGCCTCGTGCTCGAGCCCGAGCACGTCGTCGTCGATGATCAGCCCGGAACCGAGATCTTCGAACGTCGGCAGTCCCGTGCGCTTGCCGAGATCGACAAGATCCTCGAGCGTCGGCGCTTCGTGGAAACCGACGATGCGGAAGTTGCTCGTATGGATCTTGAGCAGCATCGCCGTGTGCTCGGTGATCGCGTGCTCGTAGTCCTTCACGTAGCAGCGGTTCGTCGCGCCGACCTCGACCATGTGGCAGCCGGCTTGCGACATGACATCCGGCATGCGAAAGCCACCGCCGATTTCGACCTGCTCGCCGCGCGAAATGATGACTTCCTTATCGTTCGCGAGCGCTCGCAACACGAGCGCGACCATCGCCGCGTTGTTGTTGACGACGAGCGCACCATCGACGCCGAGGATGTCGCGCAGCAGCGACACCACGCATGCTTCCCGCTGGTTGCGGTCGCCGCTCTCGGGATCGATCTCGACGATCGAGTAGCCGGCGGCGTCGGTCACGGCCTTGCGCGCGGCCGGAGACAACGGCGCGCGGCCAATGCCGGTGTGCAGCACGATACCCGTCGCGTTGATCACCCGTCGGTGATGACGCACCTGTGCGGCTTCGCACCGCTGCAGCAACGCGAGCTCCGCCGAACCTCCGGCAGAAAACGCGGAGTCGACGTTCGAGCCGTCGACCTGGCCCTGCAAGACGTCACGTCGGTACTCATCGAGAAAGCGGCGCGCTTCCCGTACGGCGACGACGCGCGGCACGCTCGCGAAGTTCGGCGCGCGCAGCAACGTATCGATCGACGGGAGACGCCGCAGCGCTTCGGCAGCCTTCGGATTCGCTCTGTCCATCTCTGAATCGACTGCTACCATACCGCCGATGCTTGTCGAGCGCTCGCTGTCCCCGATGCCGGAATCAGATCCGCGCGAGAGCGCTCTGGCTCGCACCATCGGACAGTCCCCGCTCGTCGCGCGCATCCTCTTGGCGCGCGGGCTCGACGATCCCGACCGCGCGCGCAGCCACCTGCGCCCGAACCTGTCCTCGCTGCACGACCCGTTCTCCTTCACTCAGATGGACGGCGCCGTGGATCGTATCCGCGACGCGATCCGGAAAGGCGAGACGATCGTCGTCCATGGCGACTTCGACGTGGACGGCATCAGCGGCACAGTGCTCCTGACCAAATTCTTCTCGCTGATGGAAGCGGACGTCAAACCGTTCATCCCCCATCGCGTGGACGGCTATTCGTTCAGTCAGGCGTCGCTCAACGCGATCGTCGAGTGTGGGGCCAAGCTTTGCATCTCGGTCGACAACGGCACCAACGCGGTTCGGATGATCGACGCGATCCAGGAGGCCGGCTGCGACGTGATCGTGACCGATCACCACGGCACCTCGGACAACGTCGCGAACAGCCGCTTCCTGCTCAACCCACGCCTCCCGGACGCCGGGTATCCGGACCGCGACCTCGCGGGCGTCGGCGTCGCGTTCCGCCTGGCGTCGGCGATCGCCGAGTCGTTCTCGCACGGCCGTTCGATGAGCGAAGAGTTCCGCACGTTCCTCGTCGACGCGATGGCATACGTCGCGCTCGGCACGATCGCGGACGTCGCACCTCTGCGCGGCGAAAACCGCACGATGGTCCACCACGGGCTGCGCGCGCTCGCCGTCAGCACGAACCCCGGCATCCGCGCGCTCCTCGACTCGGCCGGCCTGACGAACCGCACACCCGAAGCCGACGACATCGCGTTCCGCATCGCGCCGCTGATCAACGCCGCCGGCCGGATGGGTCACGCCATGGAAGCCGTCGAATTGCTCAACGCGCGCGGCTACCAGGACGCACAGGAAGCCGCCAAGAAGCTCGAGAAGCACAACGAACACCGCCGCAAGGTCGAGCGCGATCTGCTCGATACGGTGCGCCCGCTCGGGGAAGCGAGCGACGACAAGATCCTCGTGCTCGGCGGGGACGACTGGCACCCCGGCGTGCTCGGCATCGTGTCCGCGCGCATGGCCGAGCTCTGCGAGCGACCGACCATCCTGGTCTCGTTCCAGGGGGAAATCGGCCGCGGCTCGGGGCGATCCCCCGGCGGGATCCACCTGCGCGAGGCGATGCGCGCGTGTTCGAACTGCCTACGCAGCTACGGCGGCCACGCGGCCGCGGCGGGCCTCGAGATCGCGCGCGACCAGCTCGACGAGTTCCGCGTGCGCATCAACGAGGTCGCGGAGTCCAAGCTCGAACCGCACGAGCCGATCCGCCCGGAGGCGCCGGCCGAAGTCGCGGAACTCGACCCGCGCGAGGTGCGCCAGCTCGACCAGCTCGGCCCGTTCGGCGCCGGCAACCCGCGGCCGGTCTTCGCGACCACCGACGCCAAGATCGTCGGCCAGCCGACCGTCGACGCGCGCGGCACGGACCTGCGCTTCCGCATCGCGCAGCACGGACAGCTGGTCTCGGCGCGCCTCCGCGGAGGCGCCCGCCACTTCGAGTCGATCCGCACGCTGCGCACGCCGGTCACGCTCATCCACAGCCCGCGGCTCGTGTCGCGCGCTGAGGAAGGGCCGATCGAGCTGCAGGTCTGGCGGATTCACGACGCGGGGTAGCGCGTAGTCGGCGGTGGGAGCCGTTTTCGAGCCCGGGTCCGGGCCCGAAAACGCCACACGGCAACTACCCCTCCGGCGATGCCCCCCCTCGCCGTCCCTCCCCTTCCCCGCCCCGAGATTCTTCCATTTTCCCCCCACCCCCGAGCATCCAGTTCAGGCACGATCCCGTCCTCGCCGATCGGAATCGAAGCCCCGATTCTCGGACCCCATGACCCAGACCAGCCCCGAACCCCAGGACACGGCCGCCACCGAGCGCAAGCCGCTCTACCGCCGCCTCTACGACTGGGTCATCCACTGGGCCGACACGCCCTACGCGCTCCCGGCGATCATCATCCTGTCGTTCGCGGAGAGCAGCTTCTTCCCGATTCCGCCGGAAGCCCTGCTGCTTCCGCTGTTCCTGGGCGAACCGAAGAAGGCGTTCAAGTTCGCGTTCTGGTGCTCGGTCGCGTCCGTGCTCGGCGGCATGTTCGGCTATTGGCTCGGTTACGCGGTGTGGGAAGCCGGACTCGATCAGTTCTGCTTCCAGTACATCCCCGGCTTCACCGAGGAGCGCTTCGCGAAGGTCAGCGAGCTCTACGGCGAGTGGAACTTCTGGATCGTGTTCACGGCCGGCTTCAGCCCCTTGCCGTACAAGGTGTTCACGATCGCCGCCGGCGTCTGCCATGAGGACGTCAATTTCGGCATGTTCGTGCTCGCGTCGGCGATCAGCCGGTCCGCGCGCTTCTTCCTCGAAGCCGCGTTGCTACGGGCGTATGGCGAACCGATCCGCGACTTCATCGAGAAGCGTCTGGGCCTCTGCGCACTCGCGTTTTGCGTGATCCTGGTCGGCGGATTCGCGATCCTGAAGTACGTGCTCTGACCCGCCGGGTATTCTCTGCGCCAGCGATCAGTCCTGGATCCCCATCCCGGAGCCCCGATGCAGAGAAGCCCCCGTTTCGTGCTCGCGTGCGCCGCTGCGTTCGCCGTGAGCCTCCCGTCCGCCGTCACAGGCCAAGAGACCGTCGACACCGACGCGGTGAAGTTCTTCCGCGCGAACGGCATCGACGACGGCAAGGTGATGGATCACCTCAGCTGGATCTGCGACGTCTTCGGCCCGCGTCTCACCGGCTCGCCGAACATCCGCGCCGCGCAGGGCTGGGCGAAGCAGACGTTGACGGAGTGGGGATTCGAGAACGCACATCTCGAAGAATGGGGTCCGTTCGGACGCGGCTGGCAGTTCTCCCACTGCAGCGTGAGCGTCGTCGGCAACAACCCCTGGCCCCTGATCGCGGTGCCGAAGGCCTGGTCGTCGAGCACGAACGGCCGCGTCGAAGGCGACGTCGTCTTCGTCGGGGACATGCCGGCGGACGAACTCGACGCGCTCGACCTCGCGGGCAAAGTCGTGATGGTGCAAACGCCGCGCGCGGTCTACGAGCCGTTCGACGGCACCGCGATTCGCTTCAACGCGGAAGAGATGCACGCGCTCGCCGACGACCGCCCGCGCCCTCGGCGTCCGCAAACCGGTCGACCGGCGACCGCCGCGAGCACCGACTGGCGCGCCGGTTTCCAACGGCGACGCGCCATTCTGCAGAAGGTCTACGCGAAGAAGCCGCTCGCGATCATCGACCGCGGCTCGAAGGGCGACTACGGCACGATCTTCGCCACGAGTGCATCGATCCCCGCGCCGGCTGGCGTCCCGCGTGACGAGCGCCCGAGCGTGCGCGACGACGGTCGGCACGTGATCCCGCAGTTCACGGTCGCGGTCGAACACTACAACCGGATCCATCGACTCCTGAAGAAGGGCGCCAAGGTGCGCCTCGCTGTCGAGCTCGCGGCCCGATACTTCGAAGGCAGCCCGATGGATCAGAACGTCATCGCGGAGTTGCCAGGCGTCGACAATCGCATCGGCAACCAGATCGTCATGATCGGCGCGCACCTCGATTCGTGGCACACCGCGACCGGCGCAACCGACAACGGCGCCGGGAGTGCGGTCGTCATGGAAGCCGCGCGCCTGCTCGCGCATTGGGCCAAAGAGCGCGGCGAAGGCCCGCGCCGCACGATCCGCGTCGGCCTCTGGTCGGGCGAGGAGCAGGGCCTGCTCGGTTCGCGCGCACACGTGAAGAAGAACTACGCCGAACCCGGTGGCCGTGGCGAGCCGCCGGTCGCGCTGCATGCCGCCCACGCGCGCTTCGCGGGCTACTTCAATCTCGACAACGGCACGGGTCGCGTGCGCGGGATCTATCTGCAGGGCAATGAGGCGTGTCGACCGATCTTCCGATCGTGGCTCGCGCCGTTCCACGACCTCGACGCGACGACGATCACGTCCGGCAACACGGGTGGCACGGACCACCTCGCGTTCGATCGCGTCGGGCTGCCCGGCTTCCAGTTCCTCCAGGATCCGGTCGCGTACAGCCCGCGCACGCACCACTCCAACATGGACAACTGGGATCACGCCGTCGCCGACGACCTGAAGCAAGCCGCGACGATCATGGCGTCGTTCGCATGGCACACGGCCCAGCGCGACGAGATGCTGCCGCGCAAGCCCATGGAGACGCCCGCGTTGATCGACGCCGCCGCACCCCGCCGACGCTGAACCGACCGTGACCGCCCGGATCGTCCACCTCGTCCGCGCGCCGATGATCGGCGGCCCGGAACTCGAAGCGATCGCGATCGCTCGCGAGCTGCCCGAGTTTCATCACCGGATCGTGTATCCCGCGCGTTTCGCGCACGCGAAGCCGTCGATTCACGATCGAGTGCCGGACGGATGTGAGTTCGTGCCCGCCGAGGACATCGAAGCGGCGCTGCTGTCGGAGGACTGCGACCTCGTCCACCTCCGCATCCCGTTCGACTTGACGCGCCAACGCCACGGCGCCGATTCGGCGATGGGTCGCAACGCGCTGACGAACCGACCCATCGTGTTCTCGGTGCACTCCTGCGTCGACGTACCGAAGCTGCCAGGGATCCACTACCTGTTCCACACCGCCGAACAGGCGGGCCGCATGGCGGGCCGCCTCCGCGAGCACCGCCGCACGGTGTGCCCGAGCCTCGTGCCACTCCCGGAGACTCTCGGCCGGGTCGCGCACGAGGGAGTGCGCATCCTCTGGATCTCGCGTCGCGAAGACGCGAAGTTCCACCCGAGAATCGCCGAGGTCTGCGAGGCCGTGCTCGACGCGTGCCCCGACGCACACTTCCGTTTCGTCGGCAATCCGGTGACGTTCGACCTCCCCGACCACCCGCGTATCGAGGTCCTCGCGAAGCTACTTGCCGATCCGACCCCGGAGCTGCGAGAGGCGGATCTCTTCTGGTACTTCCCCCACCCGCAGATCGACGAGACCTGGAGTCGACCGATCAGCGAGGCGATGGGGCACGGGCTGCCCTGCGTGGTCCCGCGCTACACTGCGAGCCGGGGGCAGATCGTCGACGGCGGCCAGGGGGCCGTGGTCGACTCGCCCGAGGCGTGCACGAAGGCACTGATCGAGATGGTCCGCTCGGCGGATCTGCGCAAGTCGCTCGGCAAGTCGGCCCGCGCGCGCGCGCAGCACCTGCTGGAACGCGCCAAAGCCGCGATTCGCTCGGTCTACACGAGCGAGATTGAGTCGCGCGGCGCGACGGCTACGCTGCACGGCCCATGAAGCGACTGTACTTGATCGATGGCACCGCACTCGCATATCGATCGTTCTTCGCATTCGCGACAAGCGCGCGCGGCGGCCTGAGCACGCGCGACGGCAAGCCGACATCCGCGACGTTCGGCTTCACGACGACGCTGCGATCGCTCCTCGATCGTGAGCAACCGGACCTGTGCGCCGTGGCGTTCGACGGTCCCCGGGAAGATCTCGAACGCACCAAGATCTACGCCGAGTACAAGTCGACCCGAGAGAAGGCGCCCGACGAGATGATCGTCCAGCTCGACGACATCGTGCGAGTCGTCGAAGCGCACGGCCTTCCGATCGTGTCGAGCCCGGGCCACGAAGCCGACGACGTGATCGGCACGCTCGCGGTGCAGGGACGTGACGCCGGGCTCGACGTCTACATCGTGACCGGCGACAAGGACTTCATGCAGCTCGTCGGCGACCACATCCACCTCTGGAACCTGCGGTCGAGCACGGCCGATCCGGACATCATCGGCACCGACCAGGTCGTCGAGAAGTTCAAGGTGCGGCCCGACCAGATCATCGACTTGCTCGCGCTGATGGGCGACTCGTCGGACAACGTGCCGGGCGTTCCGCGGGTCGGCCAGAAGACCGCTGCTACTCTGCTGCAAACGTTCGAGACACTCGACGCCGCGCTGGATCGAAGCGAGGAGGTCAAGCAGCCGTCGATCAAGAAGGCCCTGCAGGAACATCGCGAACTCGCGCTGCTCTCACGACGCCTCGTGACGATCAAGACCGACTGCCCACTCGACGTCGACGCCGCTTCGTTGGAGCCGCCGCGCCCCGACAACTCCGCGCTGCGCGAACTGTTCCGCGAACTCGAGTTCGAGCGGCTCGAAGCGAGCCTGCCGCAGGACGAGGTCGTCAGCGCCGAGCTCGACCAGGACTACCGCATCATCCGCACGGAAGCCGAGCTGAACGCGCTCCTCGACGAGATGCGCGCGGCCGGTCGATTCGCGGTCGACACCGAGACCACCGACCTGGACCCGATGCGGGCCAAGCTCGTCGGCATCTCGTTCTGCGCGAAGAGCGGCCTCGCCTACTACGTACCGCTCAACCTCGATCCGCCGGTGCTCCCGGGCGGGGCCGAGGCGATCGTCGCAGCCGTCAAACCGCTGCTCGAGGATCCCTCGATCGGCAAGACCGGTCAGAACATCAAGTACGACCTGCACGTCTTCCGCGGGGCCGGTATCGACGTCCGTGGCGTCGAGTTCGACACGATGCTCGCGTCGTACTGCCTGTCGCCCGGGATTGGACAGCACAGCCTGGACGCTCTGGCGTTGCGCCACTTCTCGTACAAGAAGATTCCGACCAAGGAGTTGCTCGGGACCGGCAAGAAGCAGATCACGTTCGACATGGTCGACATCGATCTCGCCGGGAAGTACGCGGCCGAAGACGCGGACTTCACGTGGCGGATTCGGGAGAAGCTCGAACCCGATCTGGAGACCGAGAACCTCGCGGGGGTGTATCGCGAACTCGAAATGCCGCTGCTCCCCGTGCTCTGCGCGATGGAGGCCGAGGGCATTCGCATCTCACTCCCCCACCTGGAGCGGATGTCTGCGGATCTCGAGAAGCGGATCGGCGAGATCGAAGAACGCATCTTCGAACGGGCCGGAGACCCGTTCAATCTCAACTCGCCGGCGCAGATCGGTGAGGTCTTGTTCGGCAAGCTCGAGGTGCACCGCGCGGCCGACATCCGCCCAAAGAAGACGAAGACCGGGCAATACAAGACCGATGCCGCTGTGCTCCAGAAGCTGGCCGAGCATCACGAGGTGCCGCGACTGATCCTCGACTACCGCCAGCTCGCGAAGCTCAAGAGCACGTACGTCGACAGTCTGCCGGAGATGGTCAACCCATCGACGGGCCGCATCCACACGTCGTTCAACCAAGCCGTCGCCGCGACAGGTCGCCTTTCCTCGGACAACCCGAATCTGCAGAACATCCCGATCCGCACCGCCGAGGGTCGCGAGGTGCGTCGCGCGTTCATCGCGCGCGACGACGGCTGGAAGCTCCTGTCCGCGGACTACAGCCAGATCGAGCTGCGCATCCTCGCGCACGTGTCCGAGGACAAGGCGCTCATCGACGCCTTCCAGCAGGGCGAAGACATCCACGCGCGCACCGCGTCGATCGTGCACGGGGTCCTACCCGGCATGGTGACGCCGGAGCTTCGCTCCCAGGCCAAGGCGATCAACTACGGCCTCATGTACGGCATGGGACCGCAACGCCTCGCCAACGAGACTGGCATGACGACGCGCGAGGCCAAACAGTTCATCGAGGTCTACTTCAAGGCCCTGCCGAACGTGAAGGGCTACCTCGACGAGACCTTGGAGAAAGCCAGGCAAGACGGCGAGGTCTGGACCCTCTTCGGCCGGCGGCGCCCGCTGCCCGACATCGACGCCTCGAACGGCATGCTGCGCGTCGCCGCCGAGAACATGGCGGTCAACACGCCGATCCAGGGCACCGCGGCCGACATCATCAAGCGCGCGATGCTCACCGTGCACGCGGCCCTCGACGAAGGCGGCCTGCGCGCACGGCTACTCTTGCAGGTCCACGACGAACTCGTCCTCGACGTGCCGGAGGACGAACTCGAAGCCGTCCAGGAGATCGTGCGCACATCGATGGAGAACGCCGCCGATCTCCGCGTCCCGCTCGTCGCGACGATGGGTCACGGCGACACCTGGCTCGACGCTCACTGAGGGCGACGCCGGTAGACGACCGCGGTGCCCGCACGGTGAACGAACTCGACGCACGCGAGCGGGCATGACGCACCCGCGAGCAGCGCGCGTGGCCGAGTGCCCAACCATTTCTCCGAGAACACCAGGTAGCGCACGTCGCTCGCGCGACAGTAGGCGGCCAGCGCCTCGAAGTACTGCTCTTCGGGCACGTGCATGCGCGCGCCCGCGGCTTCGAGCACGTAGAACTCGAAGTACGAGCGCATCGTCGGGTGATCGCCGAGGACGATGCCGTCCTCGACGCCACGCCGCTCGACCCACCGCAGAGCCTTCCAAACGTCCGGTGAGTGATCCCGCTCGAACTGCACGAGGTGTGGCAATCCGTCCATCGCCAACCCGACGAGCAGGGTGACGTGCAGCAGAGTCGCCAGCACGATCGAGAGCGTGCTGCGAGCGAACACGGCCGTCCACATCGAACCGAACACCAGCCGGCTCACAAGGATGGCGACGATCGGCAAGACCGGGAGGAGAAGTCGAGTCGTGCAGTAGAAGGTCAGCGCGACGGATCCGACGTACGCGATGGCCCATGCCCAAAGCGGATCGACCATCGGGGACCGCGCGAAGCGCGGCCGCTTCCGGATCGGCAACACTCGAATCAAGAGCGCGAGGGCGAGCACGACGGCGACGCCAAATCCGGGCACCCCACCCCCGAGCAGCCGTGGCACGGTATCGGTCGCGGCGACCGCCAGCTCCGACCCGAGACCATCGACGACGCCACCGGGATCCGATCGCACGACGTCGAGCCACCCCTCGACTTCGAGTGGAGCGGCGAGTAGGCCCCAATCGTGCCGACCGTCGAGCTTGAGGTAGAGGTTGCGCCAGAGCTCGTTGTAGAGCCCGTTCCCGAACTCACGGTAGTTCACGTAGAACTGCGGCGCGGCCGTGAGGCAGGCGCCGGTCGCGACGCTCCCGAGGGAAAGGACGCGCCGCGGGGCCAGCCACATGGCAACCACGATCGGCACCAACGAAACCATGGCGACGTAGCGCGTGCTCCACGCGAGCCCGAGCATCAGCCCGATCGCGAACGCGGTCCGGAGCCGGTGTCGGCGAATGAAGCGCACGACGCCGACCAGCACGAAGATCTGCAGCGCCAAGAACATCATGTCGCTGCTCGCGAGGACGCCGTGCACGACGAAGGTCGCCGAGACGCAGACGAGTGACGCGGCGGCAAGGCCGATGGCGGGCGAAGCCACGAGAGCCCCCAGCCGATACGTGGCGAACAACACGAACGCGGCGGCCGTCGTCGACACGAGCCGAGCCGCGAACATCACGTCGTCGAACAGCACGGCCACGCCGGCGACGACGGTTGGGAACAGCAGCGGCTGAAACTTCTGCGCCGGCCAAACCCCCTCCCGGATCCGCTGCGCCGCCACGAGGTAGCCATCGGCCTCGGCCGTGTCGTCGGCCGGCACTACGTGCACAGAGATTCCATAGACGACGAGCGCGACCCAGAAGGCCACGATCCCCAGGCGCAGCAAGCGTTCGACCCGTTCGTCCATCGGCTGCGCGCAGGCTACGCCGGCACGTGGACGAATGCGAGCCGAGCGGCGTCCCATCCGAAACGCTCGACATCGCCATGCCATCGGCGCTAACGGCAGGGGGCTGCCAGTTCGCGGAACAGCCGTAGAATGATGTCATTCCTGGACTTCCACCCGAAACGATCCCGATGACTCACCTGCGTTGTTTGACCGCCGTGGCCCTGACACTCGGAATCTGCACCCCCGCGGCGGCAGATCGATTCCACTTCAGCGCGCCGGACGCGGAAGAGATGCAGCAACGCATCATCGAGGGCGTGCTCCTCAAGGAAGAGAACGGCAACTACGTGATCCGCGTCGAAGGCGGCGAGATCACGGTGCCGAAGAGCACGGTCCAGAAGATCGAGAAGGACGGCCTGACGGTCGCCAAACTCGAAGAGCGCGAGAAGAACGCGCGCGAAGCACTTGCCCAGGCGAACCTGGAACGGGAAGCCGCTCGTCGAGCGGAAGCCACGGTCCGGGAGAACCTGCGCGAAAGCGCACGCGCCGCCGAGGCATCGGCGTCACGTGCATCCGAAGTTGTAGAAGAGACTGCCGGCGTGGCGATCTACGACCCGGTCATCGGCCGAGTCAGCCCGATCGACATGGCGGTGGAGCATGAGATTCGTCGAGAGCTCGGAGGACACATCCGTCGCGCGGTTCAGCGCGAGCTGCGTCAGGTCCGTCGTGAATTGCGGCGGCTCGGACGGTTGCGGCGGTAGACCGAGTTCTCGTCTGGTTGCGAATGGTGTGGCTCTGGGGAGGTCGGCTCGCCGACCTCCCCAGTTTTTTACTACGCGCCCCGCGCGCAGCTCCGCGAGCGCGACCGCACCCGCTCCCGCCCGTTCCCGCGCCCCGCTCAGTTCAACTTCGGCGACAGGAACTCGTCCACCGTCTGCCCCAGCACCGCGAGCACCGCTCCCAACCCGACCGGCGACTCACACACGAAGTCCAACCCGCGCTTGTGCCGCGCGATCCCGAGCTTCATGTCGGCCATCCGATCCAACATCTCGTCGGCTTCGGGCACCGCGTCGAGATCGAGCCCTTCGAGCTCTTCCTCGGGCGCACTGCTCGCGAGCGAGTAGACGAGCGGCCAGTAGGTTTCGATCGCCTCGCGCAGGCGCACCGACAGGAACATCGACGGCTTCACGGACCCGATGCGCGTCTCGAACCCTTCGTCGGCGAGGCTCGGCTTGTCCTCGATCTTGCGCACGAGGGCGGACTTCAGAACGCGTAGGTCGGATGCTGCGAGCAGCACGCCATCGTGAACGCAGAACGACGGGCTGAGGCGTACCCCGTTCGAGATCTTCAGGTAGTGCAGTTCCGCGCCACGGAACTCGATCTTCTTGAGGCGCGTGGACTTCGCGAGGGCACCGTGCACGGCGTCCGCGAGGTCGTTCGCATCCTCGAACTCGAACACGAGGAGCCCGTGAGGAATCGGACTCCTCAAGCTCGGTGTCGGTACTGCGAACGTCCATTCGCCCTCAGACTCGGACAGCTCTGCGAACAGGTGTTCGAATTCGGGCGGCAGCTCGCCGAGGTCGACTCCCAGCTCCCGCCGGAGCTCGCGGGTGATCTCCCGACCGAGCTCTCGCTGCACTTCGTGGCGCGCTTCGGTCGGTAGGGCCTGCATCAGTCGGTGGGCCGCCTTCCCGACCGCCTCGACGTCGATCCGGCCGGCGCCGTATACGAGGGTCTCGGGCGCGCAGTACGCGGCGGCCTTGCCCCGCACGCGCCCAGGCAGCATGGCCTCGGCGAGACCCTTCGGCGCGCGGCGCGTATGCACGTGCACGAGCTCGCGAGACACCTTGCCGTCGACGCCGAGACCGACGAACACGCGGTCGTCCGGGCGCACGCCGAGCGCGTCCGCGACGTCGTCGACCTCGTACGGCAGCAGGCCGGAAACCGCATCGAGGTTCAAGACCGCACTCAGAAGAACGTTCCCGCCCAGAGTCTCACGCCCGTGTTCGCGCGCGTCGAGCCCAGCGAGGTTCTTCCGATCCCCCTCCCACGCCTCGAGGCATTCGCGGACGTATCGCGGCGAGTTGGAGAGGAGGAGCAGGTCGTCGGTCCACGCCGCGGCGATCCGACCGTTCTTGCGAGGGTGCGAGAGAATCCAGGTCGTCGACTCTCCGCGCCTGCGGTCCTCGAGTTCGAGACTCCGTGCGCGCTGCAGATTGCCGAGCGCGGACTTGATCGCGGATACGAGCCGCTGCTCTCGATCCGACGTGTCGATCGCGATCGCGATCGACGGCATCGCGATATCGGCGAAGAACGTCAGCCGACTCACGCCGACCGCCATCGGCGATCGAATCAACTCGCGCAACGTCGAGCGATCGAGCTCCAACCGCTCGAGGACGTCTTCGACGTGACGCCATTCGCCGCGCAGCTCGCGCATGAGCTCGCGCCGAGCCGGCGCCGCGACGGTTTCGATCAAGGATGCGATCCCGAGAGATCCCGCGGCTTCGCGGCACGCGTCGAGGCCCGCGAATTCGAGCGCGACATACGATGCCGCGGGGATCGCGTGCGCCGGCGTCCGATCGCATCGGGGGGTGCCGTCAGGTCCGAGAATCGAGAGCGCAACGGCAAGGGACAGACAGGTCGTCATCTGGGTCCTCCAAGGTGAAGAGTCGCGCGGCATGCGGGCGCCACCGGGCACTATTCGCAGGACGCCACGGATTCGGCTCTTTCGGTCGGACGGACCGACGCGTGCGTCTCGCCTCATGGCAAGGGCGACTGCGCTCCGATACAATGCGATCTCGCTCCCGCGCCAATCTCGACGAGTCCGAACGCTCATGATCCGCTCTGCATCCCTTCTGATCACCCTCGTGGCGGCGAGCGGCGTCGCGCAGACGCACACGAGAACCCCTCTCCTGCTGGGTCAGGAAGCGCGGTTCGAGTTCAGCAACATGCCGACCGCGTCCCTCGGTTCGGTCATGTTCGGATTCGGCGGCGCGGGACAGGGCCTGTGCGTGCCCTCCCTCGGCATCTGCCTCGGCGTGCTGGATCCCGTGCTTTTCACGGCGCCGATCCCGTCGGATCCGCTCGGCAACGCCACACTCGAGATCCTGATCCCGGACGACTCCGCGCTCTACCACGTCGGCACGCAGGGTCTCTGGATGAACTTGAGCACGCCGACGTTGACCCTCGTCGTCTCAAACGCCGTCGACGGCTACATCGAGCCGCTCTCGTACTACGACGAGTCGTTCGACGCGGACGCCATCGATGACGAGTGGCAGATTCTGAACGGGTCCTCGTTCACTCATCAACTCGAGAGCGCGGAGCTGCAGCTGACCGCGACGACCGCCGGTGCGTCCGGCAGCTGGGGCAACGACGTCGAAGGCGGCATGCTGTATCGAGAGCTGCGCGGCGACTTCATGGTCACGACTCCCGTCCGTGCGTTCGACCCGAGCTCGCCGGACGACCCGCCGCAGCCGGATCTGCGTCTCGGCGGCCTGATCATCCGGGATCCTGCGTCGACGGCCGGCAACCGGAACTGGATCGGAATCGGCATCGGCGGCGGATCGGCCGCGACGCCGCTCGCGATCACGGCACTCGACACGTTCGGGTCGGTCACGACGCTCGTCGAACACGACCAAGCGCTCGAGATCGATCCGCCGGGTGCCGAGCTGCGCCTCATTCGCGACGGCGACCAGATCTACTGCCAGTACCGCAACAACCCGGTGCTGCCGTTCTCGACTCTGCACACGGCGACGAACGTGTTTCTCCCGCCGGTCCTGCAGGTCGGCATGTTCGTCAGTGCAGCGAGCGCACCGCCAGGGGTGACGACCGCGCACGTCGAGATTCGGTTCTCGAATCTCAACTAGCCGTTTGGGACTCAGTCCCAGAACTTCACTTCGGCGACGAGATCGACATCGTGCTCGTCGCGGACGCGCGCGCGCACGTCCTCCATCAGCGCGACAAAGTCGGCGGACGTCCCGCTGCCGTCGTTGACGAAGTAGTTCGCGTGCTTGCCGCTCACCGAGATGCCACCGCGACGCATCAGCTTGCACCCCGACGCCTCGATGAGGCGGCCGGCGACATCGCCCTCCGGATTCGTGAACACGCACCCGACGCTCCGCTCGGTCACGGGCTGACTGGCGTTGCGGCCCTTCAAGTAGGACTCGAAGCGATCGAAGATCGCTTTCGGTGAGTCCGGCTGGAGTTCGAACGTCGCGTGAAGCACGGTCCGGTCCCCAAGTCCGCCATCCCGATAGCTCGGCTGGAACGCGTCGGAGCCGAGCACGCAGATCTCGCCCGAGCCGTCGACGACGGTCAAGGAGATCAGGTGTTCGAACGTGTCACCCATCCGCGTGCCGGCGTTCATCGCCACGGCCCCACCGACGACGGCCGGGATTCCGGTGAGCTGCTCGAGGCCGGCCAGCCCGAGCTCGCGCGCGCCGCGCAGCAACGTCGGCAAACTCGTGCCCGCTCCGGCGGTCAGACGATTCTCGTCGCGGACGATTCGACTCAGGGAGGCCAAGCTGACGACGACACCCGAGACGCCGGCGTCGGCGACGACAATGTTGCTGCCGCCACCGAGCACGCGCATCGGCACACCGAGATCGCGGCACACTTTGACGACGAGTGCGAAGTCCGACTCGGCAAACGGCTCGACAAAGCACTCCGCGGGACCTCCGAGCCGGAGGTGCGTCTGCGGCTGCAACGGCACCTGGAAGCGCACCCCGCCCGTCATTTCGTGCAGCGCAGTTTCGAGTTCTCGACGGTCGACCATCAGACGCCTCTTTTATCAGATCCGCCTCTTCATCAGATTGACGGCACGAGATGCTCGACGACCGTGTCGACGTCCCCGGCCCCGAGAATCATCAGAAGGTCGTCCGGGCGGCGACGCTCGAGGATCAGCGACGGCAGATCCCGAATCGCGCACCCGATGTCCGAGCGAACGCCTCGTGAGCGGACCGCCGCGACGAGGTCGCTACTCGACACCGACTCGTCGGTCGCCGCTTCCCGCGCGCCGTAGATCTCGGCGACGATGCACTCGTCGGAGTTCGCGAGCGCAGCCGCGAAGTCGTCGAACAGGCGCAGCGTGCGCTGGTGCTGGTGCGGCTGGAAGACCGTGAGGATGCGCCGACCCGGGAATCGCTGGCGCGCCGCGCGCAGCACCGCGCGGATCTCCTCGGGGTGATGTGCGTAGTCGTTGACGAGAACGCCGCCGTGCGGCCCCTCGTGCAGCTCGAAGCGCCGACGCACGCCGGCGAACTCGCTGAGGCCGTCGCACGCACCTTCGAGGTCGGCGCCGACCGCGCGGACGAGGCCCAGCGCGAACAGCGCGTTCATCATCTGGAATCGACCGGACAGGTTCAGGTCGATTCGACGGAGACGGCGCCCACCGACCATCGGCACGAAGCTGTAGCGGCCGAGGCTGTCCTTGACCTCGACGGCACGCAGGTCCGCGAACAGCCCTTCCCCGACGCGCACGAGCTCGACGTCTTGACGCACCGAATCGAGGATCGGCCCGGGGATCGAGTCGTGGACGAGCACCGTGCCGCCTTCCCGCACCTTCGCGACGTAGCCCGCGAAGGCCTCGACGAGATCGTCGGTCGACGGGTAGCAGTCGAAGTGGTCGTGGTCCAGGTTCAGGATCGCCGCGCCGAACGGTCGCAGCTGATGGAACGAACGGTTGAACTCGCACGCTTCGACGACGAGCAGGTCGTCCTGGCCGCCGTGGCCGTTGCCGCCCAGATCCGGCACTTCGCCGCCGACGAGGTGCGACGGATCGAGCCCGGCCCCGCGCAGCGCCGCCACGGTCAGCGCGGTCGTCGTCGTCTTGCCGTGCGTGCCCGCGACCGCGAGCGTGCGCTTGCCCTCGGACAATCGACCAACGGCCTCGGCATAGAGCAACGACGTGAAGCCGCGCCGTTCACACTCCAGCACCTCCGGATTCGTCGCGGGCACCGCAGCGGACCGCACGACGTAGCCGTTCTCGCCGTGAATACGCTCGGGACGGGCACCGAGCCAGACGCGCACGCCTTCCGCGTGGAGTCCGTCGACGACCGCACTTCCCGCTTGGTCACTGCCCGTGACGTCGCCGCCGCCCCGTTCGAGCAGACGCGCGAGCGCGGACATGCCCGCGCCACCGATTCCGATGAGGTGAACTCTCTGGCTACCGACCCGAATCACGATTCCATCACTCTCTCGAGATCATCGACGATCACGTGCGCCGCCTCGGAAGGCGCGACGGCCGCAGCGCGCTCCCCCATCTCGCCGAGCCGGCGCACGTCGCGCATCAGCTCCTGCAGGATCGACGTCAGCGACGCGACGTCGAGTTCACTCTGCTCGATGACGATCGCGGCGCCCGCGCGCTCGAGCAGTCGACCGTTGTGAAGCTGCTGCATGTCCGCGTGGTGCGGGTAGGGCACGATGATCGCGGGACGACCCGCGACGATCAGTTCGGACACCGTGCAGCCACCGCCCCGGCAGATCACCAGATCGGCGGCCGCGAAGAGGAGCGGCATGTCGAGCGACATCGGCCGCACGATGGCCTCGATCCCGTCGTCCATGCCCGCGAAGTAGGCCGGACGCACCGCGGCGTCCTTGCCTTCGCCGGCGAGGTGCACGACCTGCATCGCCAGCCCCGTCGCGCACACCGCGGGCGGCACGGTCTCGTTGAGCACGGCCGCGCCCTGACTGCCGCCGGTCACGAGCAGAGTGGGCGCGTCCTCGACCAGGCCGAGGCGGCGGCGCGCCTCGAGCTTCTCGACCGCACCGAAGCCGCCGCGTAGGGGCGTTCCGGTCAGCACCGACTTGCCGTAGCGGCGCTCGGTCGGCAGCCCCATGTAGAGACGCTGGGCGATCGGGCGCAGCATGCGGTTGGCGCGACCGACCACGGTGTTCTGTTCGAGCAGACACAGCGGCAATCCGAGCAAACGCGCCGCGAGACCGACCGGCACCGTGGCGCCGCCGCCGGTGCCGACGACAGCGTCGATCCCTCGATCGCGTAACACGCGTCGTGCCTGCAGCGTCTGACGCGGCAGACGTGCCAGTCGCGTCACGCCGTGGCCACCCGCCGGCATCGTCAACGACTCGCAGCCGGCGCGGCTCAACAGGCTCTGTTCGACCTGGCGCCCTTCGGTGAGCAGACTCGTCCGGTGCCCGGCATCGTGCAGGGCTTCGGACAGCGCGACCGCCGGCCAGAGATGACCGCCGGTCCCCCCGCTCACGAGGCAGAAGTGTCGCGGAGCGACAATCAGTCCTTCCTCACCGCCGGGATCTTGAGGACCTGACCCGGCCGCAGCCGCATCGGATCGTCGATGCCGTTCGCGCGCATGATGTCGGCCGCGTATTTCTGGCTGCCGAGCACGGCCTTCGCGATCGTCGACGGGTTGTCCCCCGACTTCACGACGTACTCGGTCCGGCTCGGCGTGCGAAGGTCTTCGCGCGCACCACCCTGCTGGCGATGCGGGATCCGGATCTTCGCACCCGCGCGCATGCGACGGGGATCGAGCTCCGGGTTGACCGCGAGGATCCGCTGCCACTGCCGCGAGGTCCCGAGCATGCGCTGCGAGATCTCGGTCAGCGTGTCGCCATCGCGGATCGTGTACTCACGCAGCGCGCGCGGTTCCGGATCCGGATTGGGCCGCGTGCCCGCACCCCCGCCTTCGCGATCGTCGTCGTCCGTGTCGCCACCGGCGCCCGCGGAGTCGTCGTCATCCTCGAGATCCCCGAAGTCGAGCTCGGAACCGGGATCGCCTTCATCGTCGTCCAGGTCCGACAGGTCATCGAGTTCGAAGCGACCCGACAGCACGCGGCTGAGCGGCTCTTCTTGGGTGTCGTCCTCGGCACCGAGTTCGTGACGCGCGAGCTTCTCGCCGACGTTGCTCTTCTTCGGCCCGCCGGCCTCCGCCGGGTCCTCGCCCCAAATGGCGACGCCGAGGATCAAGAAGATGACGAGAACGAGAACGTAGAGTCCGTAACGTTCGAGTTGGCCCATGGCCCCTCCCTAGTGGTTAACCGCACAGTCTGTTCGTGCTGCGTTGCCGATCAACCCGACCGCTCCCAGCATCGCGACGAGGTTCGTGCCGCCGGAACTGACCAGCGGCAAATCGATACCCTTCGCGGGTGCCATGCCCGTTGTGACCAGCAGGTTGACCAGAGCCTGCAAACAGATCGCCAACGTGCATCCGAACACCAGGTAGCGGCAGAACGGATCGCGCATCTTCAGCACGAGCCTGAATCCTACAAAACCGATCAGCGAGAACAGGCCCAAAACCAGGAACCCGCCGATCAACCCGAGTTCTTCACCGATGACGGCGAAGACGAAGTCGTTGTGTGCCTCGGGCACGAATCCCATCTTCATCCAACCGTTGCCGACACCGGCACCGGTGATCCCACCCGAGCTGATCGCGATCAGCGACTGCTGTACCTGATACGGCGGCTCGTCGGACAGGAAGCTCGCGACCCGCCCCACCGCGTACCCCCGCGCGAGCACCGCGTACGCCAGCAGCGGGATCACGGGCACTGCCGCGCAGGTGAACCAGCGCAGGGGCACGCCGCTCGCGAGCCCCATCGCGACGACGAGCGTGATCGTCAGCAGGGCGTTGCCGAGGTCGGGCTGCAGCGCGAGCAGGCCGGCGAGCAGCACGGCCGGGGCGAGGATCGGCACGAAGCCGCCGCGGAACTCGTGCCGTCGGTTCGCGACCTGGGCGATCGTCGTCGCCGTGAGGACGATCAGCGCCAACCGCGCAAATTCGACGGGCTGCGCGCTGGAGCCGCCGACCTCGATCCAGCGCTTGGCACCCTTGCTGCCGCTACCGAAGAAGGTCATCAGGACGAGGACCACACCGAAGCCGTAGAGCGGTCGCGAGAAACGCTGCAGGACCGCCAGCGGGATCATCGAGCACACGACGAACATGACGAGGCCGGCCAGCAGCTTCGAACCCTGTTCGCGCATCGCCATCGTCGCCGTCGCGCCTTCGCGAAGACCGGACACCGACACCGCCATCGTCAGCCCGATGCAGCAGAGGCTCACCACCGCAAGCATCAACCAGTCGAGCTCGTGGACACGAGGCAACGATCGATCGGGGCGTGCGACGGTCTCACGCATGGTTCACCGCACCTTGAAGAGCGCCAGACTGCCCAGCGCGAGGAGAGCCGCACACAGCCAGATCCTGGCGACGAGCCGCGTCTCGGGCATGCCCCCGAACTGGAAGTGGTGATGGAGCGGAGCGCAGCGGAACACTCGCTTGCCGCGCAGCTTGAACGACCCGACCTGCACGATGACCGACAGCGCCTCGACGACGAAGACCCCACCGACGACGAGCAACATCAGCTCGGTGCGAGTCACGAGTGCCACGAAGCCCAAGGCTCCGCCGAGCGGCAGACTGCCGACGTCGCCCATGAAGATCTCGGCGGGCGCGGCGTTGAACCAGAGGAAGCCGAACGAGGCCCCGATCAAGGCGCCGAGCATGACCGTCAGCTCGCCCGACCCCGGCACGTGCTCGACGAGCAGGTAGTTCGCGAGCCGGCTGTGGCCGACGAAATAGGAGATCCCCGCGTAGGCGAAGACCGCACAGATCACGCAGCCGATCGCGAGCCCGTCGAGGCCGTCGGTCAAGTTGACCGCGTTCGCGGTGCCGGTCAGCACGCAGATCGCGAGCAGGACGAACGGGACACCCGCGGCGATCGACAGATCCAGGACCGGTTCCTGCAGGAACGGCACGAACAGCCGCGGCCCGCCTTCCTCGAGCCCGATCGACAAGAGGTAGAACCCCGCCACGACCGCGCCGACCGTCAGCAGGCCCTGTTTGGCTCGCCCGCTGAGTCCGTTGCGTCCCTCGACGTTGCCCTTGATCCAGTCGTCCGCGTAGCCGATCGCCGCGAACCACAGGACCAGCACCATTCCACACGCGACGTAGGGCCGGCCGGAGTCGAAGCGCGCCCAGAGCAAGCTCGACGCCAGCAGCGCGCCGATCAGAAACAGGCCGCCACTCGTCGGCGTCCCGCGCTTGGCCTTGTGCAGCTCGGCGAGTTTGGCCGAGTCCGTCTTGTCGGTGTCCTCGCCGACTCCCGCGCGCTGAAAGCGTCGGATCAACCGGCGCCCGAAGATCAGCGCCAGGACGAATGCCGTCAGCGTCGCGGCGACCGCTCGAAACGAGATGTACTGCAGCAGCCCGACCCCGGGCAGGTCGGCTCCGAGGCTGCGGAAGATCTCGTAGAGCATGCGAACCTATCCGGGCCACACCTGCGCCACCTGGCGCTCGGGGAGTTCGCGCATCATCCGATCGACGAGGCGCTCGAGTCCGACGCGGCGCGAGGCCTTGCACAAGACGAGGTCGCCAGCGCGCACGACGTCCATGAGCGCACCGTAGGCGCTTTCGATGTCCGCCTGATGCACGATCGCTTCGGCCGGAAGGCCCTCCGCGACCGCACCGTCGGCGATACGCGTCGCACCGTCGCCGACGGTCACGAGCAGGTCGACCTCGCTGCGCGCAACGCGCGCGCCGAGATCGTGATGCAGCTCGTCGCTGCGCTCGCCGAGCTCGAGCATCTCCCCGAAGACGACGATCTTCCGACCACCACGGTGCACGCCCGCCAGCGCGGACATGGTCGCGAGCGCCGCCCGCGACGAGTCCGGATTCATGTTGTAGGTGTCGTCGAGAATGGTGACCTCGCCGCACTGCCGACGCTCCATGCGGCGGCTGCTCGGCTCGACCCCGCTCAGGGCCTCGAGAATCTCGTCGAGCCCCATGCCGATCTCGGTCGCGGCCGCGATCGCCATGAGCGCGTTGTAGACGTTGTGGGTGCCGAGCCGCGGCAGCGTGACCTGACGGTCGCCTTGCAGCCGGAACGTCGTGCCGAGCGAGCAGAAGCGCACGTCGGTTGCGAACCAATCCGCCTCTTCCGCGGCGCTGACGAAGACGACCCGGGCCTTGCAGTCCTCGGCCATCTTGCGGCACGAGCGGTCGTCCCCGTTGAGGATCGCGACGCCACCGTCGCGGATCTTCGCGAGCAGCCCCGCCTTCTCCCGGCGCACGCCGTCGAGCGAACCGAGCCCGGCGAGGTGGGCCTCCGAGACCCGCGTGACGATGCCGATGTCGGGTTGCGCGATCGACGCGAGCGCCGCGATCTCGCCGGGACCGTTGGTGCCGACTTCGATCACGGCCGCGGCCGTGTCCGGCTCGATCTGCAGGATCGACAGCGGCACGCCGACGTGGTTGTTGTAGGACTTCGGAGAGAACACCGTCGGCATCGCACTCGCCAATACGCGACCGAGCATGTCCTTGGTCGACGTTTTGCCGCACGAACCGGTCACGCCGACGATTCGCGCGTCGTGCCGCTCGCGGTGCTCCTTCGCGATCTTCAGGAGCGCTTCCGACGTGTCGTCGACGCGCACCACGAAACGCCCGTCGGGGATGGTCGTGCGATCGACGGTCTGGCTGACGAGCGCCCCGCTCGCGCCGTTCTCGAACGCGCTCGCGAGGTAGCCGTGACCATCCTGCTGCTGCCCGATCATCGCGACGAACAGCGATCCCTCGACGACCTCACGGCTGTCGGTCGCAGCGCCGCGAGCGGGCCCACCACTGCGAACCACACGCCCGCCGCACAGCTTGGCCAGCCGCGCCGGGGTCATCCACCGACCATCTCGTTCGAGACGCTTCGAAGTCACCATCTTCGGTCCTTTCGCCGCCCTCCGTCCAGCGCCGCGCGCGCCACCTCGACGTCGTCGAACGGCACGACCGTGTCTCCCACGGCCTGGTATGCCTCGTGGCCCTTACCGGCGATCAGAACGGTCTCGCCGGCGGACGCACCGCGGACCGCGCGCTCGATCGCGTCGGCGCGATCGCTGACGCGGAAGAACTCACCATCGACACCGTTCAACCCGGCGGCCATGTCGTCGAGGATCACCTCGGGATCTTCGCTGCGCGGGTTGTCGCTCGTCAGGTAGGCCTTGTCCGCGATCTCGCCGACGATGCGCGCCATTTCGGGGCGCTTCGTCTTGTCGCGGTCCCCACCGCAGCCGAACACGACCGACAGCGGCCCGTCGCCGAGCTCACGCATCGCCCCGCACACCTTCGAAAGCGCGTCGGGCGTGTGCGCGTAGTCGACGAAGACGCGCGTGCCGTGACGCTCCCCGACCAGCTCGAGGCGGCCTCGCGGCGGCGCGGCGATCTCCAGCGCGGTGGCGATCGTCAGCTCGGACACGCCGAGCGCGTGCACAGCCGCCGCAGCGGCGACCGCATTGTCGACGTTGTGCTCACCGACGAGCGGGATGTTCACGTCGACCTTGCCGTGTGGCATGCAGAGCGTGAAGCGCGAACCGTCGAGCGAGCAGCGGACGTTCTCCGCGCGGAAGTGCGCTTCGGGGTGACGCCCGAACGTGCGCACCGCGACGCCGTCGGGCATCGCCGCGTACATCACCTCACTCGCCGGATCGTCGATGTTCAGACACGCGATGCCGCCACCACTGAGGTTGCGGAACAGCTCCGCCTTGGCGTTGGCGTAGGAGCGCATGTCCTTGTGGTAGTCGAGGTGCTCCGGCGTCAGGTTGAGGAACACCCCAACCTTGAAGTCGACTCCGCGAACCCGGGACTGTGTCAGCGCGTGGCTCGAGACCTCCATGACGCACGCGTGGAGCGCCCGATCCGCCATCTCGCGCAGGTAGCCCTGCACGCGCACCGCGTCCGGAGTCGTGGTCGTCGCCGGAATCCGCCGCCCGGCGTATTCGTACGCGATCGTCCCGAGCAGTCCCGCCTGCTTGCCGTCGGTTTCGAGGCAGTGGCGGATCAGATGCGCGACCGTCGTCTTGCCGTTCGTCCCCGTGACCCCGATGACCGGCAGCGACGCCGACGGGTTGGAGTAGAAATAGCACGCGACCTTCGCGAGCGCGTCCCGGACGTCGTCGACGACCATGACCGGCACCGAAACCGTCATCGCCTTCTCGGCCACGACCGCGACCGCGCCGCGCTTGATCGCCTCGTCGACGAAGTCCGCGCCATCGTGCGCGTGACCGGGGATCGCGAAGAACAGCGTTCCGGGACGCACTTCGCCACTGTGGAACGCGAGGCCCTCGACCGTCAGGTCACGGAACCGATACACACCGCGCAAGTCCAGCAGGTCTCGAACCGCCTGCAGACTGGGTCCACCGTAGCTGGGTTGCAACCCCGAGGGGTACGCGAGCTCTGTCATCACCGCCCTTTCTGTCTCGAGGCTGACCGTCCTCGAGCCGCATGTTCTGTGGAGAACTCTCCGTTGGACATCGCACTGACCTGCGAGCCCTTGGAGATTCGAACGCTGCGCCGCGGTCCTCGATCGAGAACCTCGAGCAGCAGCCGACCTGCGGCAGGAGCAGCATACGTCCCGCCATAGAACAGGTCAGCACCCTTCTTCTGAAGCACACACAAGACCAGCACCCGCGGATCACGGGCCGGTGCGAAACCGGCGAATGAGGCGGTACGAGTCTTGACTGGAGCGCCGGCCGGGAACTCGGAAGTCCCCGTCTTGCCGGCGATGAGTTTCTCGGGCACACGCATCTTGCGGAGCATGCGCGTCAGCGACCCGGCGGTGGCGCCGTCCGCGCCATCCACCATCGCCGTCATCGCTTCGACGACGCGATCCCGCGTCGACGGCGCCAGGAACGGCTGCGAGTCGGCGTCGCGGGACGGGATGCGATGCAGCTTCCCGTCGATCTCGACGGAATCGATCAGGCGCAGCGTGCGCGCCCGGCCGGAGATCATCGTCAAGTAGGCCCGCGCGAGGTGCATCACCGTCGTCTGGATGCCGTAGCCGTAGCACAACGACGGACCGGTCCAGACGTGCTGCTCGTTCCAGTTCATCGAGGTGAGACGCGGCGGCAGGATCCGATGCTTGCGCTGGGGCAGCGGGATCTCGAGGTCGTCGCGCAGCCGATAGCGCGACAGGTACTCCTCGAGCCCCTCGGCACCGAGCTGCATCCCGACCCGGACCGCGCCGATGTTGCTCGACTCGATCAAGATCTCGCGTGGGGTGATCACCCCACACTTGTGCGAGTCGCGGATCCTCCGCAGCTTGCGCGGCCGCTCGATCGGCAGCCGCAGGCTCCGGCAGTCGACCGGCTTCGTCCAATCGACGACGCCGCGCTGCAGACCGAGCGCGAAGACCAACGGCTTGACGACCGAGCCCGGTTCGAACACGCTGTCCGTGGGGGCGAACGCGCCGAGACAGTCGTTGTCGACACCCGCGACCCTCTCCCCGTCCGCGACCCGCTGACTGAAGGAAGCGACCGCAAGGAGATCCCCGGTCGGGACGTCGACGGCGACCATCCCGCCCCACTCGGGGGCGGAGCCGTACTTCTTCGTCACCGCGGCGACCGCGGCCATCAGCTCGTCCTGCGCTGTGCGCTGCAGCTCGAGATCGAGCGTCGTGTGCATCCGCAGCGCCTGCTCGGCACCGCGACGACGAGCGGTCCAGTACGGCACGAGGCGGGCGTCCACGCGGAGCTCCCGCTGCCCGACCCCCCGCGGCTTCGCGATCGAGAGGCGCTCGAGACCGCTGACACCGACCTGCGTCACGCCCCGCTCGTGATCGTCGACGACTCGGCCCACGAGGCCCGCCATCAGCTGCGGCGCGGTGTAGACCCGCTCGAACCGCTTCTGCAGATGCACGTACATCCGATACGGGGCCTTGTGGCCACGACGCACGTCGAGCGCACGCAGCTCGAGCACCGCGCCCGCGTCGACGATCTCGCTGTGGATCGGCGTGTCGACCTTGACCCAGCGCGGCTTGAACTTCTCGCGGGCGCGGCGCTTCTCGACGATCGTCTTCGCGAGGCGCTTCAGCCGCTTGTCGACCTTGGCGTAGATTCGGTCCGTCAGGCGGTCGCGCAGGTCTTCGGCGGCGGCGAGATCCGGGGTGATGGTCTCGTCGCGCTCGAACACGAGCATGAGATCGGACACGAGCGAGCCGACCGCGTGCGCGAGCTTCTTCGGGCGACCCCGTTCGTCGACCCGGAAGTAGACTTCACCCCACGCCTCGTAGACCGGCCGATCGTACGCGAGCAGCCGCCCGTCCCGATCGGTGATGCGGCAACGCTCCGCCGGAATGCCCTCGGTCCGCGAGCGCACGTCGACGACCCGCTCCGCAGCCTCGCTGTAGCGCACGACCTGCAGGAAGACCAGCCGTCCCGCGAGCGTCAGCACGACACCGAACAACAGGCAGAAGCAAAGCGTGATTCGGGCGCGTTCCGCGCCTGGCATGTCCGTCATCGTCCGCACCCCCCGGCTACGTCATTCGCCTCCGCGGGCGTCCAAGCGCGCCCACATCCTCGCCAATCGACGTGGCTCCACCGCCCGGCGCCACGCCGCTTTCTCGCGTTCGAACGTGACCTCGAGCGCCATGACCTCTTGATGCAAGAGCTCCAGCTCGCGCCGTCGATTCACGTTGTCGGCCTTGATCGCGGCTGTTCCGATCGCGATCCCTGCCGCTGCTGCGAAGGCGACGCCGGCGAACAACCACTTCACCGCCATCGCTGCGCGCGCCGCCACACTCGTCGAGTACTGACTCATGACGCACGCTTGATCCCACACCGAAGCTTCGCGCTCCGCGAGCGCGGGTTGCGACCGGTCTCGGCCGCGCCGGCGACGATCGGCTTGCGGAACGGCAGCTCCGCATTCTCGCGAAGGAACCGCTTCACGACCCGATCTTCGACCGAATGGAACGAAATCACCGCGAGGCGACCACCCTCGCGCAGCGCCGAGAGCGCCCCCTCGAGCCCCCGCTCGAGCGCGCCCATCTCGTCGTTGACCGCCATGCGGATCGCCTGGAACGACCGCGTGGCAAAATGGATGCGCTGCCGACGGGCCGGCGCGGGCAGCGCCTTCGCGATCACGTCGACCAACTGCGACGTGCGCTCGATGCGATGCCGGCCCCGCGTCTCCACGATCGCCCGCGCGATGCGACCCGCGAATCGCTCCTCGCCGTAGTCACGGAGAACGCGCTCCAACTCGTCACGGCTCACGCGACGCAACCAGGCTTCCGCCGTGGTCTTCGCCGAGGAGTCCATGCGCATGTCGAGTGGACCGTCGTTCATGAATGAGAAACCGCGATGAGGTGAGTCGAGCTGGAGAGAACTGACGCCGAGGTCGAGGAAGCAACGGTCGCACGACGTGAGCCCCATGGACTCCAACACGCGCCCGATCTCGGCGAAGGAAGACTGGTGCAGATCGATCCCGAGGGACCCGGACTTGCGCGCCTCGCGTTGAAGCGCCCGCTCCGCGTACCTCAGGATCTCCCCGTCTCGGTCGAGGCCGATGAGCCGTCCATCGGGGGTGATTCGCCTGCTGAATTCCACCGCGTGCCCCGCCGCGCCGACGGTGCCGTCGACGACGATCAATCCGGGCGAGAGATCCATGACCTCGAGACTCTCGTGCAGCAATACGGGCTCGTGGACCCTGACCGATCCACGCCCTTCGTCTGCAGGAGAACCTCCAGATCCCTCGACCGTCACGATGACCCCACCTGTCCGACCGCCCGGCGCCGTGGAGTCAGCTCGCGAGCGGAATCAGGACTTCGAAGCCCCCTTCGACCCGACCGTTGTTTCATCTGGCAAAGAACTCGTTTCGGTTCCGGCGTCCTCCATCGACTCCTGCCAACGCAAGGCCGACCAGAGTTCGATCATCGGCCCCATGCCGACCACGACGACGCGCTTGTCGTCCTTGCCGAGTCCCATGTAGTTGCGCAAGAACTCGGAGATGACGATGCGCCCGGCCTTGTCCGGCTTGCAGTCTTCGGCGTGCCCGAGGAAGCGACGCAGCTTGGCGCGCTCCTCGGCTTCCTCCGCGAGAGGATCCACGTCGAAGTTGCTGGCCTTCTGGTCGAACGCCGACTTCGAGATCAGCAGCAGGCATTTGTCCTGACTTGCGGTCAGGACGAAATTGGTGTCCACTGCCGGAAGTCGCTCGAGGAACCGCTTCGGGACGATCAAGCGCTGCTTGTCGTCGAGCGAATGCGTCGATGCTCCTCGGAAGACTTCTGACATCTCGAAACCGAAACTGACCCCGACACGCCGAGTGGACCCGGGTGCCGATGAGCACCCACCTTACCTCCACCCAGCCCCACGTCAAGCGCGTGAAATGCGGGATTCGAGCGTCAAACATCCCCTCGTCACCCATTCCACATCCACCTGGGGCGCGAATCGCGTCCCACCACCAGATGTGGGTCAAAGGGTCGGGCGGTCCGGCGAGATTCCCGGGGAGCCGGGTGGTTGTGGATGCACCGGGGTGGGGAATCCGGTGGTGGCGAGTGGGTGCCGGGGGGTGCTGGTGGGTGCCGGGGGTTGCACGGGTCCCCGGCGAAATCCGCGTGAGGGCGACGCGTTCTGATCCCGGAAAGTGACCCCGTGGCATCCAACGACAAGATCGTCATCGCCGGTGGATCGGGCTTTCTCGGCCTGAGTCTCGCCCGGCGGCTGTCAGGTGACGGATACGAAGTGGTGCTGCTGTCGCGGAACGCGCCGCCGAGCGCTCCAGAATACCGGCACACGCCGTGGGATGCGCGATCTCCCGAAGACGCTTGGGTATCCGAATTGAACGGGGCTGTGGCGCTCGTCAATCTGGCCGGCCGCACCGTCGACTGCATCAAGACGCCGGAGCACCGGGACGAGATCCTGCGCTCGCGCGTCGAGTCGACCAGAGCTCTCGGACGGGCCGTGCGTGCGGTCGACGCGCCCCCACCAGTGTGGGTGCAGATGTCCACCGCGCACATCCACGGCGACCCCCCGGAGCTCGTGTGCGACGAGGAGTCCGCGATCGGCGAAGGGCTCGCGCCGCTGGTCGGCCGGGCGTGGGAAGACGAGTTCGCGAGCGCGGTCCTGCCCGAAATGCGCGGCGTCGTGCTCCGCACCAGCTTCGTGCTCGGCAAGGGTGGCGGCGCGTTCCCGAAGCTCCGCGCTCTCGCGCGGTTCGGACTCGGCGGCCGCGCGGGTCACGGCCGCCAGGGCATCAGCTGGCTGCACGAATCCGACATGAACGGGATCTTCGTGCGCGCGCTGACCGACGAGAGCATGCGCGGCGTCTTCATGGCGACAGCCCCGAACCCGGTGTCGAACGCCGAGTTCATGCGCGAGCTACGCCGCACCGTCGGCATGCCGATCGGCCTGCCGGCGCCGGCCCCGATGGTCCGACTCGGCGCGCGGTTCGTGATGCGCTCCGATCCGGAACTGGTGCTGCTCCGTCGCTACTGTGTACCGACGCGGCTGAAGGAACTCGGCTTCGAGTTCGAGTTCGAAGAGCTGCGAGCGGCGCTCAACGACCTGTGTGAGTGAGAGACTGGTGAGTGCGCATTCGACGAATGCGCACCCATCCCGCCCGACTGCCACCTACGAAGGGAACCCCTAGCCCTCCCCGCCCTCTCCCTCAGCAGCAGCTTCGACCTCCGGCTCCTCGTCCCCCGCCGCCAGAGCATCCATCAGCTCCGTCTCGAGGTTTGCCAGCCGCTCCTCGTCGAGCGCGGGCGCGAACAGCGCCACCGGCGCCATGCCCTCGACCTTCGGGTCGATGACGACGAGATCCGCGCGCTCCTGCTCTTCGTTCATCGCGTCGACCATCTTGAGCAGGCGCTTGCGCAGTAGGAGCAGCGCGACGAAGTAACGCAGACCGCGCGCCTTGTCGTCGTCCACCTCCGCCAGCCGATCAAACAGCATGCGCAACGCGACCAGGTCGAGCACCGGACCCTTCTGGCCGTCGACGCGCCGTCGACACTTCCAGAAGATCGGCGCGTCGGCTGCGGACTTGTCGATGCGGTGAAAGCACATCGCGCACAGATCGCGGCGCACGCACTCCGGCACCTCGAGCACCGCGAAGTACTCCTCGGCGGCCGGCAGCGGACAACCGGGCTCTTCACACTTCGTGCGATCGCGTTGGATCTTCCAGCCTTCCATCGGTGCTTGCTCGCGTTGCTCTCAGCGATCGAGGGTCGTCAACCAGGAGCGCCACGTCTCGAGGGTCGCTCGCTGCTTCTTGCCCGACATCTTCCGCAACGCGGCGTCGGCTGCAAGCATTCCGCGGCGGTCGTTCGCGTCGTAGGCACGAGCCATGTAGCCGACGATCGCGCTCGCGTTGGCGTGCGACTTGTGATCGGCGAGCGCCTCGATGATCTTCCGCTGCACGTAGGGATCCGCCTCGCTCGCGAGCGCCTCCACCAACCGAGGTGCATGCGACGCGTCCCTCCCGAGGCCGCGATACGCCTCACCACGAACGCCCCAGTCTTCGTCGCGCGACATCGCATCGAGCAGCGCGACGACCGGCGCAGAGCGATCCTGCCAACCCGCGAGCACTTCGGTGCCCCGCAAGCGCGCCTTCGGATCCTCGATCTCGAACACCCCGCGCCACTGCGGCAGCCCCTCCGGACCGACCAGCTCGAGCAGTTCGCGCGCGAGTGCGCGGTAGTCCCCGCGCGAGTCGCGTAGCAGGTCCATGACGATCGCCGGCACTGCGGCTGGACCGAGCGCCTCGATCTCGCGGACGGGGCGCTTCCACACGGGCTCGCCGACCATGCGATCGGGATCGGTCTCGTCGATCTGGCGCGGCTGCCGCGCCTTGATCACGAACAGGAGCAGGTAGCGCGTGAGCCAGTAGGCCGAGACGGGATCCTGCGCGAGTTCGTCGCGCGCCTTCGCGAAGCCGTCATCATCGCCATCGACGTAGAGTCGCACCGCGCCGTCGACGGCCTCGATCTTCTCCTTCGAGCGACGCGGCCGGAACAGACCCTTGTCGGTCTCGAAGTCCCCGCTCTGCACCGCCAGCTCTGGATAGAGGTCCACCCATCGCGAGATCGGCACTCGCGACGCACCGCTCGTGCCGGCACACGCGGCGAAGCCACAACCGAACACGAGCACCCAAATCGCACGCAGCATCCGCGGGAGTGTAGCGAGCCGTTCGGGGTCCCGCATCGCCCGGGCGCGGCGACTCGTCACGAAATCTTATGAACTGGCTGGCTTCGGTGTTCACGCGGGTTTGGGAATCCCGAAGCGCGACGTCACGTTTGGCGCCTCAGTAGCCACTTGTTCCTCGGAGGGCATCGACCGCCCTCGAAGAGGAGCAAGATGTTCATCCCAGCGCGCTGTCCAAACACCGATTGTCCGCGTCACTTGGACCCGGGCGAGTCGGTGTTCTTCGTTCGCCGTGGCTCTTACTGGCCGAAGTGCCGGGCCCATCCCGTGCCGCGGTTTCGGTGTCGCACCTGTAGCCGAGGCTTCTCGCGACAGACGTTCCGCATGGACTATTGTGACAAGAAGCCACAGCTGAATACGTTCGCGTTCCAGCTGCTCAGTTCCGGGATCGGCTTTCGCCAGACTTCACGGCTCATCAATCTGTCGCGGCGCTGCCTCGAGCTGAAGTTCCGCAAGATCGCGCGTCACCTCGGTCACCTCAACTCCAATCTACGGGGTCCGCTGCGGGCGCCCACGACGACGCTGCAGCTCGACGAGATCGAGACCTACGAGACGCAGCGCAACACTCGCCCGCTCACACTGCCGGTGCTCATCGAGCGTGAGAGTCGGTTCATGATCGCAGCGGCGGCGGCGCCAATTCGTCCCCGAGGCAAGATGACGGCAGCCCGGCGCAGGGCCATCGCTGAGGACGAAGCTCGCTTCGGACCGCGCAAGGACGAGTCGAGATCGGCTCTGCGGCGAGTGTTCGAAGCCGGCGCGAAGCTCTCTGGGCTCCTGGACCGGATCAGACTTCAGACGGACGAGAAGTCGTCATATCCCGGGTTGGCCTCGGCTGCGTTCGGTGCCGATCGGCTGTTCCACGAGACCACGAACAGCAAGGTCGCGCGAGCCACGTGGAATCCGCTCTTTCCAATCAACCACACGGAGGCAATCCTGCGTGATCTGATGGGACGTCTTCGACGGCAGTCGTGGCTCGTCAGCAAGCAACGGCAATACCTGGACCTGCACTTGCAGGTCCACATGGCGAATCGGAACTACGTGTGCCGTCGCTTCAACTTCGACGACCAGTCGCCGGCCCAACGCCTCGGATTCGTCAGTCGGAGGATCCGGCCGACGGAGCTCCTGTCGTGGCGGCAAGATTGGGGGAAGCGCAGCGGCCACCCGCTGTCGCGCCTCGGCAACCCGATTGAGGGGTAGTCCGCGTCAGGCACATCAAGCCCAGCCAGTTCAGAAGTGTCACGACTCGCTGAACCGACCCACGCGCGACCGCGTTCTGACTTCTCGTAACGACGCTCGGCGCCGAGCGAAACGCCCCCGTGCGGCACCAATGGCCGCACTGACCGATTCGCAAGGAGCCGTTCCATGTCGACCATCCATACGTACACGGACCCGTCGTTCGACGAGATCATGGCCGCGCAGATGCGCCGCGCACCGTGGCTCGGCCTCTCGCTCGTGCTGCACGCGCTGATGCTCTTCGTGCTGATGCTCGTGCCGCGCGACGCGAAACTCGCGCCGACCGCGCCCAAAATCTCGATGAAGCCGCAGGAGGACCCAATCGACGTCGAGGAACCCGAGGACATTCCCGACGAGAAGATCGTCGACGAGAAGATCGACGAGGTCACGCTCGACGAACCCGTGCTCGATCCCGTCGACGACGTCGAGTCGCCGGTCGAAGCCGACGACGTCGCGATGGTCGACGCAGCCTTCGACTCGACGATGGACAACTCGGCGATCGGCATGGGCGGCAACGCCGGCGGACCGAAGTACGGCAGCCGCGGCAAGAGGGGTGGCGGCAAGCCGGGTGGCCCACTATCCGATCTCACGACGCACGCGCTCACATGGCTCGCACTCCACCAGGACGACAACGGCCAATGGGACGCGGACGAATTCATGAAGCACGACCTCGAAGGCATGCCGTGCGACGGTGCCGGTAACGGTGCGCACGACGTCGGCGTGACCGGACTGGCGTTGCTCGCGTTCCTCGGCGACGGCAGCACGATGAACAGCGGCGCGTACCGCGACGTCGTCAAGGACGCCGTGCGCTGGCTGCGCGACCAGCAGGATCCCGATTCGGGACTGATCGGTGCGCCTTCGACCAACGAGTTCGTCTACGACCACGCGATCGCGACGCTCGCGCTCGTCGAAGCCGCGGGACTGTCGCGCTCGAAGATCCTCCGGCCGTCCGTGCAGAAGGCGCTCGACTATCTCGAACGCCACCGCAATCCGTACGCCGGCTGGCGCTACCAACCGCGCGACGGGGACACCGACATGTCGGTCACCGGGTGGTGCATCCTCGCCTACAAGTCGGCGCAGGACTTCGACTTCACGATCAACAAGTCGGCGCTCGACGTCGCGGACGCATGGATGGAATCCGTCACCGACCCGACGACCGGACGCACGGGCTACAACTCGCCCGGCGGGCTTTCGTCACGCCACCACGGCGAGCACGCCGCGCAGTTCCCGCGCGAGAAGGGCGAATGCATGACCGCCGTGTCGCTGCTCTGCCGCGTGTTCCTCGGTCACTCGATGAAGAGCGACAAAGTCATGGCGAAGCAGGCCGTGCTGATCTCGAAGAAGCCCCCGGTGTGGGACGTCGAGTCCGGCGCGATCGACCACTACGCGTGGTACTACGGGACGTATGCGCTCTACCAGATCGGCGGCAAGCACTGGCGCAACTGGTCGAAGTCGCTGGCGAAGGCCGTCGCCAAGACCCAGCGCAAAGAAGGCAACGAGAAGGGCTCGTGGGACCCCGTCGGGGTCTGGGGTGAGGCCGGCGGGCGGGTGTACTCGACCGCGATCCTGTGCCTGACGGCGCAGGCGTACAAGCGATATGCCCGGGTGCTGATCCGCTGAGGTCGCTCTTGTTGTTTCGAATTCGAAACAGAATCCCGTGCTGAGCACGATTCGCGCCCGGAATCCCGCTTGGCACGGTTCTTTCAAGTGTGGGGGACGGCTGGGCTCGTGCCCGTGTTTTCCAAGGGATGGAAACGCGTGAGAGAGGCGACCGGTGGCGCGAGCCCAGCCGCGTTTTGTTGCTGCTAGGGAGAGTGGGTTTGGGGACCAGCGCCGGGAAGAGGAACCGGGCGAGAGGCCTACCTCACCACCCCGACCCCGTCCCGCTTGACGTAGCCCTGCCGCCCATCCACCCGCACGCTCGCCCAACCGTCGCTCCCGCCGACGAACTCCACGCTGACTCCCTGACGCAGCTTGAGCACAGCCTCCATCCCGTCTCGCGGCTCGGCGACGACGTCGAGCCGCTCCGCGAGCACGATCGCCTGCGGCAGTCGCGCCGGCCCGAACACCGCCGACTCGGCAGCGAACGCGAGCGCCGGGACGAGGAGTAGTCCACCGACCCAGCGCACGGCGCGTCGGCCGAACACGAGACACCCGGCGGCGATCAGGTTCGCGAGCACCGCCCACCACAATCGCTCGTCGGACGTGAAGCGATCCCGTAGCCCCGCCACGGCGGCGAAGAACGGCTCGCCCTCGCCGGTGCCGAGCTCGAGCTTCCGTCGCACCACCTCGATGTTCGCGAGCAGTTCCGCATCCCGCGGCATCACGAGCCGCGCGCGTTCGTACGCGACCAGCGCACCCGCGTAGTCGTTCTCGCGGAACAGGCTGTTGCCGAGGTTGTAGAGCACGCGACGATCCACGCCCGGATCCTCTGCCGCCGTGGCGAACGCACGCGCCGCCGTCGCGTAGTCACCGGCGCGGTACGCCGCTTCGCCGGCATCGACCGACTGCGCGCCCCCACTCGTCGCGAACAGCGCGCCGAGCAGCAACCCACCGACCGCACGCGCGACGCCACTGCCCCAGCGCGTGCATTCGAGCGCGTCCACGAGCTCGTTCGCTCGCGCGGCATCGAGCGACTCGCCGCCGCCGTAGCGCGCCGCGGTGCCGGCATCGATCGCCGCCTGCACGTCCGCGGCGACGTCCGCCTCGACGCCGCGCGCGACCAGGCGCTCCGCGAGATCCGGTCCGATGACCGCGGCTTCCGGCACGTCGAGTCGGTCCGACAGATACGCCGCCAAAGCCGCCGTCGCGTCACCCTCCCGGAGCACGCTGCGGAAGCGCTTCACGGCACCCGCCGCGCGCCGGCCGCTGACGTCCGAGCGCCGTCGGCGATGCGCCCGCCACGCGAACGACAGAGCGAAGCACAAGATCCACGGCGCGAGCACCCACGCGAACGCGACGGCGCGGCTCGGACCCTCGACGCCCGCGATCGGGAGGGACATGTCGACCGGCTTCATGTCGAAGATGTCGTCCACACCCGCGACGACCGCGGCTTCTTCTTCGCCCGGCAGCGCAGACAGCCCTTCGCCATCGGGCAAGGGATCGACCGTCAGCGGAATCGGATCCGTCGCCACGGTCACGAACTTCTCCACGCCCGGCCTCGTGTCGAAGTAGCTCCACTCGACGGACGGGATCTCGCGCACGTCGGTCCGCAGCGGCTGCAGGTCGAACGCGACCTCGACCTTGGTCCGATCGCGATTCACGTTCTTGCCTAGGGCGTGGAAGCCGTCGAAGTCGGGGAGGTCCGGAGGATCGAGGAACTCCGTGTTGCCGAGCCCTCGGATCGAAACGGTGAGCTTGACGCTCTCGCCGACCTTCGCGCGCGCCTTGTCCGCCGTCGCCTCGATGTCGAAGCGACCGATCGCGTTGCCGTATCCGGCCGGACGACCTTCCGTCGGGATCGGCACGACCTCGACCTCGATCGGCTTGCTGTAGACGCGCAGGGTTTCCGTCTGGTTCCGGGTGCCGAAACTGAACGGACTCTGCGGCCGCCGGCGCCCCTTGATGATCGTGTACGCCATCGCCGGCGCCCCGATCGTCAGCGTCCCGACCTCGGTCGGCAGGAACGTCTTCGTGAACGTGAAGCGGTTGTATCCCGCGCCGTTCCGCTGATGGTCCGCCGTGTAGGCCACCTCTTGCAGGGAACGATTGCGGACCAGGAAGAGCTTGTCGCCACCTCGAATCGCGTCCGCGCCCTCGACCGGCACGACGCCTTGCGGTTCCTCGAGCCACGGCAACTCGACGACGACTTCGTAGTACCGCTGCCCGCCGCGCGCGACCTCCTGCGACAGGTCGAGACGCGAGTCGACGCCGTAGTCGAAGACCAGCTGAAACGGCTCGTTCAGGTAGACGCGCTCAGGCAGCACGGTCACTTCGAAGAAACCGCGCTCGGCCCCGCGCACGTCCTTCTCGCACTCCAGCTGGATCGGCCCGACGGTCTGGTCCCGCGATCCGGTGAACATCGAGAACGCCGGGATGACGAAGCGTCCGACGCGCTCTGGCTTGATGCGCAGCGTGTACTTGTAGCTGACGCGATGCTCCCGACGCCCGCCGATGATCGAGAACGACTCGTTGCGACTCGGGCCGTTGAGGGTCATCCGCAGCCCAGGAACCGTCGGCAGAGTCGGACGACGCGGCCGCGACGCACCGCCGACGACGTCGATCGTGACCTCGGAGAGATCGCCGAGCCGCACGAGCGCGGGGCGCGGAGCGCTGACCTCGAGCTGCTCGGCCTGCGCGTGCAAAGCGCCGGCGAGCACGAGCATCGAGAGCGCGAGGGCTCGCATCGCGAGGGTCACCAGTCCTGCTCCACACGCGGACGACGGCGCTTCTTCTTCTCGCGCATCTTGCGCTTGGCCTGCTGGAGCTGCTCGAGCTTCTGCTGCAAGCGCTTCATCTGCTCCTCGCTGAGCTGCTGGGGCACGCGCGGCGGCGCGGGGCCCTCTTGCTGCTGTTGCTCCTGCCGCTCGTCCTTCTGCTCTTCCTCGCCCGGAGACGGTTTGGGCTGCTGCTCCTCCTGCTCCTCGGATTCGTCCGGGTCGGGTTTGGGCTGCGGCTCCTGCTGCTCGGACTCGTCCTCCTGCGATTCGGACTGCTGCTCGTCCTGCGCCTGCTCTTGCTGGTCCTGCTGCTCCTGCTCGTCCTGCTGTTGGTTCTGCTCGTCCTGCTGCTGCTCTTGCTGCTCGTCCTCGCTCTGTTCCTCGGACTCGTCTTCGTTCTGCTGCGAGTCCTGCTCGTCCTGCTGCTCTTGGTCCTCGCCGTCCTGCTTCTCGTCCTGGTTCTCGTCCTGGTTCTCGTCCTGCTGTTGATCGTCGCTTTGCTGCTGGTCGTCCTGCTGCTGTTCCTGCTCTTCGAGCTGCTTCTCGATCTCCTCGATGAGCCGCAGCGCCCGCTCGAGATTGCGCGCGAGCGCCGCGCGATCGCGCGCCGCGAGCGCACCGCGCTGGTAGTGGGACTTCGCCTGCTGCGCGACGCCGAGTGCGCCTTGCAGGTCCCCCTGCTCCATCTGAGCCTTCGCGGCGTCGAAGCGCAGATTGCCGAGCAGACCGTCGCGCAGCGGCGCGAGCTTCCCGCTGGACAACACGGCGGCCTTCTCCGCGGTCGTCTCGGCCTCTTCGGCCTCGCCCGCCCGCCACAGCGCCGCGGCGAGGTTGTATGCGACTTCCGCGTCCTTCGGCGACTCCTCGAGCTCGGCCCGGAACGCCGTCACGGCTCCCGCGAAGTCCTCCGCCTGAAACAGCTCCGCGCCGGTCTTCGCGCTCGCCTTCTCCGAAGCCTTCGGCTCGTCCTGGGCACTCACGGGCAACGCGAGCACGATCGCCATCCATAACGCGCGCTTCATCGACGGCTCCCTCCGCAGAACAACAGCTCGAACAGCAACAGCAGAATCATCGGCAACAGCACCCATTGATACCGCGTCTTGTGGACCACGTCTTCTCCGCTGTCGTAGGCCCGCTTCAGCATCGGGTCGAGGCGCATCCGCTTGAGCTCCACGATCGGCAGGGCGAGCACGTCCGCACGGACGAACTCGCCGCCGGTCACGCCCGTGAGCCCCCGCAGGCCCTCCGGGTCGAGCGCGGATACGACCTCGTCGCCCGCGCGGCTCTGCAGGAACTTCTCACCGTCGTCGCCCTCGAGCGTGATCTTGCTGCCCATCGTCGAGCCGTAGCCGATCGCGTGGATCAGCACGCCCGAATCCGAAGCCTCGTGGGCGGCCTGGCGCCCCGCGCCGGTCAGATCCTCACCGTCGGTGAGCAAGACGAACACGGTCGTCGACGCGCTGTCGTCCTCGACGAGTTCGAGCGCGCGTCGGATCGCGGCGGCGAGGTCCGTGCCGCCGAGGCGCACGGTGTCGGTGTCGACGCCCTCGCACAGCTCTCGGAACGAGTCGAGGTCGTGCGTCAACGGCACGACGAGCTTGGCTTCGCCAGCGAACGCGACGAGCCCGACGCGGTCCCCGCCGACCAGCTCCGGCAGCACCGCGCGGATGTCCCGCTTCGCACGCTCGATCCGCGACGGCGTGATGTCCCGCGCGAGCATCGAGCGCGACGTGTCGAGGCAGAACACGAGGTCGAGCCCCTGACGCTGCACGGCGATCGTCTCCTTGCCGAGCTGCGGATCCATCCACGTCACGAATCCCAGCATCGCCGCGACGGTGAGCCGGGTGGCGCGAGCCGCCGGTTGCGGCACGCGCTCGCGCAGCTCGGCGCCGTAGCGCCGGCTCGAGTGACGCCGCGCGCGCAGCGTCGACCACAGCAGGAGCCAGGCGACCGGAGCCAGCAGCAAGAACGGCCACGCGTCGGGATGCGCCCACTGCAGATCGCTCACGGCTGCCCCCGGATCCACGCCATCTCGGCGACCAGCGCCAACAAGAAGAGCAGCGCTCCCGCGAGGAGCGGCCCCTCGAACCAGTCGCGCGTGCGATAGCGCGGGTCCTCGAGTTCGCGAGTCTCGAGCTTGTCGATCTCCGCGTAGACGTCGCCGAGGTCGTCCGCCGAACGCGCGCGATAGAACTTGCCACCGGTCGTGTCGGCGATGTGCTCGACGTCGCCGAAGTCGAGTTCGACGAGTTGCCCGAACACGTTGCGACCGGCGTAGCCGAGCCCGATCGTGTGCACGCGCACGCCTGCGTCCGCGGCGAGTTTGGCGGCTTCGCGAGGATCGATCGCCGCCTCGGGATCCGCGCGGAACACCGTGTCCTGGCCATCGGTCAGGAACACGACCAGCTTGGTCGGCGCCTCGACTTCGCGCATCACCTCGGTCGCCGTCGCGATGGCGGTGCCGAGCGCCGTCATGTCCTCGTCGCTGCCGCGCGCAACCGTGTCGACCGACCGGCAGAAGGCCGCGAGCGCCTCCATGTCGAGCGTCGGCGGGCATCGCAGGTCCGCGTAGCGCGCGAACGTCAGCAGCCCGACCCGGTCGTTCGTGCGCGCCTTGGCGAACGCGAGCGCCTGCTCGCGCGCCGCCTCGACGCGGCGTTTGCTGCTGCCCTTCTTCATGTCCTGCTCGTCCATCGAGCTCGAGACGTCGAGCACGAGCAGGATGTCCAGGCCCTCGGCGCGGAGCGGCACCACGTCGCGCGTGACGGGTCGCGCGAGCGCGACACACAACACGGACAGCGCGAGCGCAATCAGCGCCGGCGGCAGCCAGACGAGACGCGAACGCAGCGTCCGCGGCAGGCCGGCCCAGAGCACCGCCGAGGCCGCCGGCAGCGCCGCGCGAGGCCGCCGCACGCGCCAGACGTAGAGCGCCCAGACGAGCGGGATCCCGAGCAGGAACCACGGATCGAGCAGCGTCCACTCTTCCCCGAACAGGTACACGGTCATGACGCCACCACCTCCTCGGCCGCCGGCTCGGCGGACTCCGGCGCACGCAGTCGATCCGGTCGCGTGCTCTCCACGAAGGACTCGGCGAAGTCGAACGTCTGGCCGTGCACGGTTTCGTCCGGATGCATCGCGGCGAACTTCACGAGATCACACTGCTCGAGGAACTGACGCAGGTGCGCGCGTTGCTCGGTATCGAGCGCGCCGCTCTGCTCTACCTCGGGCAAGAACTCCTCGGTCGTCCGCTCGGGCGCACGCAGACCGAAGCGATCCTCGAGGTAGACGCGCAGCACTTGCGACACCGCGACGTAGAAGACCTCGACCTCGGAGTGACTACGACGCGGCGCGTCGCGCAGTCGCGACAGCTCACGCAGCGCCTTGATGTGTGGCGGGATCGCGATCGCGTCGGGGGCCGGCCGCCGCTTGCGGCGCCGAGCCCACCAAAACAGCAGCGCCGCGAGCAAGAGCACGCCAGCGGCGATGCCACCGGCCAGCCACCAGTCCTTGAATCGGGACGGGAACAGCGGCGCCGGCGCCTCGACGTCGGGCTCGGCGTCGGCCAGCACCGAACTCACGGTCACGACGAACTCGGGCGTCGTCGCGACCCGGTCGTCCTCGTCGCGCACCTCGAACGGCGGGATCGTCAGCTCGCCGGTCTCGACCGGCTGGAGCTGCACGGAGAACCGCGTCCAGGTGCCCCTGTCCTCGCCGAGCGAACGCTCGAACCGCCGCTCGACCGAACCGCCGAAGCCCTCCGGGATCGCGGGCTCGAACGGGACGTCGCGCCCCGGCCCCTCAAAGAGATCGAGCGTGAGCTCGACATCGCCGAGCAGCGGCGCCGATGCGGACGACAGTTCCGCACGGAGGTCGAGCGATTCGGCCGGGGAATCACCCCACAGCGGGGCCTCGACGGGCTCCGAGGAGCAGCCCGCGAGCACCATCCACAACCCGAGAATCGCTGACTTCATCCGCATTGCCGGCAGCCTGGAGGGCGGATCATACGCACCGGAGACGATCGCGCGCCCGCCATGCTCCCGCCCGTCGGATCGGTTTCGCATGCTCTCCTCAGCCGTGCGCGCCGCGCAGCTCGCGCATCCGGAAGAACTTCATGATCGGCTCCACGACGCTCCGCTCGGGAGCGATCTCGAGGAGGTCGACGCGGGCGCGCCGCAGCATCGAGACGAAGCGCTCGTCGTGCTCGCGGAGCCGGGTGGCGTAGGCGTCGCGGACGCGGGCCGACCGGGTATCGATCCACTGGGACGTGCCGGTCTCGGCGTCGCGCAGGTGCACGAGCCCCGCCTTCGGCAGCTCTCGGGTGTGCGGATCTCGCAACCGCACGGCCACGACGTCGTGCCGGCGACCGAGCAGCTTGAGCGACTTCTCGTAGCCGTCGCCGAGGAAGTCACTGATCACAAAGACGACCGCGCGCTTGCGCTGCACACGCGTCGCGTAGTCGATCGCCGCGGCGAGGTCCGTCCCTTCTTTCTTGCCCTCCGCCGCGAGCGCCTCGCGAATCAGACGCAGCACGTGCTGGCTGCCCTTCTTGGCGGGGATGTAGAGCTCGACCTCGTCGGTGAACGTGATCATCCCGATCTTGTCGTTGTTGCGCGCGGCGGCGAGCGCGAGGCACGCGCAGAACTCCGCAGCCGTCTCTCGCACCGTGCGGCGACCTTCGCGCCCCTCTCGCCGGACGGTGCCGAACCCCGTCGACGCCGAGATGTCGAGCACGAAGAGCACGGTGAGCTCGCGCTCCTCCATGTACTTCTTGACGTGCGGGCGGCCGGTGCGCGCGGTGACGTTCCAGTCGACGGAACGCACGTCGTCCCCGTCGACGAACTCACGCACCTCGTCGAACTCGATACCCGAGCCACGGAAGACGGACGTGTAGCCCCCCGACATCACGTCGGTGACCATGCGGTTGGTGCGCACCTGGATGCGACGCACCTGGGCGAGAATCTCGCGATCGATCACGGCACTGGAACGTGGTCGAAGATGCGTCGCAGCAGGTCCTCGGACGTCATCTCTTCGGCCTCGGCCTCGTAGCTCGGAATCACGCGATGGCGGAGCACGTCGAACCCGACGGCCTTGACGTCCTGCGGAGTGACGAAGCCGCGGCCATCGAGGAACGCGCGTGCGCGGGCAGTCCGCGTGAGCGCGAGCGAAGCACGCGGTGACGCACCGTAGAGCAGCAGCGGTTTGAGCTCCGCGAGCCCGACCTCCGCCGGCTGCCGCGTCGCGAACACGAGGTCGACGACGTACGACTTGACCTTGTCGTCGAGGTAGATCGCGTCGAGCATCCTCTGCACGTTGCGCAGCTCATCGACGGTCATGGCCTTCGGCACGTCGGGGATGCCGCTGCCCATGCGATCGATGATCGCCAGCTCCTCCTGCTTGCTCGGATAGCCGACGACGAGCTTCAACATGAATCGGTCGACCTGCGCCTCGGGCAGCGGATACGTGCCCTCCTGCTCGACCGGGTTCTGGGTCGCCAGCACGAGGAACGGCTCGGGCAGCGAGTGCGTGTCGCCGGCGAGCGAAACCTGCCGCTCCTGCATCGCTTCGAGCAGCGCGGACTGCACCTTGGCCGGCGCGCGGTTGATCTCGTCGGCGAGCACGAAGTTCGCGAACAGCGGCCCGCGCTTGACCGACCATTCGCCCGTCTTCGGGTTGTACACCTGCGTGCCAAGCAAGTCGGACGGCAGGAGGTCCGGCGTGAACTGGATCCGCCGGAAGTCCGCGCCGACCGCCTGCGCGAGCGTCGACACGGCGAGTGACTTCGCGAGACCCGGGAGTCCCTCGAGCAGCACGTGACCATCGGCGAGCAGCGCGATCAGGAGACCGTCACACAGCTTGTCCTGACCGACGATGACTTCTTGGAGCGCACGGCGCACCGCCTGCAGCTGGCGGGCGTGGTCCTTGATCTGTTCGGCAATCGCAACGACGTCTGTCATGCGAGAGAGAGGTACCGGCGGCCGCCGGAGGTTGCAAGGCGGCGGGGCTAGCGGAGCCGCTCGAGGCGCTTCCGGCGCTCGGCCTCGTAGGCCTCGCCGTGCAATCGCTTCAGCTCGGCGACCTCGGCCGCCATGCCCACCCGGCGCGCGCCCAGCGTGCCGTCCTCGTCGAGACCGTCGGCGATCGCTCGGTCGATCTCGGCCAAGTCTCGCTCGAGGGCGAAGATGCGTTCGACCGGCCCCTCGGGCGCCGATTCGGGGCGACTGGCCGGCTGCGCGCTGTTCTCCTGCCAACGCGAATCGTACAGCACGTATTCCTTGCCGTACATCTCCGGCGGCTTGCAGCTCGCGAAGCAGAACAGAACGACGACCGCAACCAACCTGAACATGGCGCCAGGGTACGCCAGCACGCTCGAGACGCCCAGCGGTTTCGGGGCTCGGCCCGTTCGGTAGCCGCATTCTCGTAGCCGGCCAGACTAGTAGCCAGCCCGGACTAGTAACCAGCACTGTCGGGCAGCGTCAGCTCGACCACATCCGTCTCGTCTTCGGCTCGGATCGTGACCGTCCCGAGCGACACCATCGCGCGCCGCCAGGCCGCGGGATCGTCGCGGTGCTCCATCCAGAACTCGCGCGCGAGCACCGGATCGGTGAGCCGCTTGGGCGGCACGATCGCAGCGTAGTCGCCGACCGCGAGCCGCACGGTCGCGCGACCGTCGGCGTCGCCCACGGGCAGCTGCAGCGGGCGCTCGTGATCCGGGCTCTCGAGCTGGATCTTGAGACCGGGCATCGATTCTCCGTTCGCTCGGAGCAGGCGCAGGGTCACCTCGCGTGAACGGATCCGGAATTCGGCCTGCTTCTGCTCACCGGCCGCGACGCGCACGCGTTCGGCGGCGAACAACTGCATGCGTTTCGGCGTGAGAACGGACACCCGCCACTCGCCCGCGCGCGCGAGCAACTCGAACCGCCCTTCCGCGTCACACTGCGCGCGGTGATACGACCGCTGCGGATTGCCCGCCGAGTCGTCGCCATGGTCGGCGACGAGGCGCACGTCCCCGCGATGGGGCTCGCCGTCGACGAGCAGCCGGCCGCGCAGCGACGCGCGTACCTGATCGTCGAGCTGCAGGTCCTGGGTGCGCACCTCGCCGTCCTTCAGTCCCGGCAGTGGGTTCAGCGTCAGCGTCCGTGATCCCCATGCGAGGACGAGATCCCAATCGCCGGGCGGCACCCCGGCGATGCGATAGACGCCCTGGTCGTCGAACGGCACACGCGCGGACGCTCCGAACGGGAACGTCTCGAGCGCGCGTCCGCGCAACCGCTGCAGCCGCACCCCGGGCCGGTCGGTCTCATCGTCGCCTGCCTGCTGCCGAAGCTGCTGCAGGAGGATCTTCGGTCGCAACTCTCCCGTGACCGTCGCCCCGGCCGTGACCTCGACACGCCACGGCTCGGCCAGCGCGGCAAGCCGCACTTCCGGCACGACGCGCGGCACGTGCCCCGGCCCGAGCAGGCGGAGCGCGTACACGGCGTCGGGATGGCCGGCGAGCTCGAACCGACCTTCCGCGTCGGTCTCACCATCGCGGATGACGACCGCCCAATCCCGTCCGGTCGTCATGCGACCGTCCCCGTATCGCATCGCGAACGTCTCGAGGGTGACCGGCTCGGCGCGCGGCTCCAGCCATTCGACCCGCGTGCCGGCGACCGGCTGGCCGCCGACGTCGACGACCTGCACGGTCCGGGTCACCGGCGGCGCGACCTCGACCCGGACGCGCTGCGTGCCCTCGTCGGTCACGGCGAACTCGACGAAGCGCGACTGGACGAGTTCGCCCTTCGGCACCAAGACCGACAGCCAGTACGTGCCGCGTTCGAGGCCACGAATCGTCGCGACTCCACCTTCATGCCGTCCCTGCGTGCGCAGCTCGTGATCATGGGTCGAGAAGCTCGACCGCGTGCCCGGCTTCGGCACGGCGCGAACCCCGAACGTCTCGACGGGTTCACCGGTGTCACTCCGCGTGACGGTGACGACGACGCCGACACCGCGACGCAGCACGACGCGCACGTTGCGAGCACCCCATTCGATGTCCTTCTCGGTCGCCCCGAACTCGTATCCCGACTTCTGCGCGCGAACCTGAACCGGACCCTCGGGATCCTTGGGGTTCCGGCGCACACGGTACGATCCGTCCTTCTTCGTCAACACGAGATCGCGAGGGCCACGACGGAACGGCACGACGAGGATCATCGCGCCTTGGACCGGCGCCCCCGTGTCGTCGACGACGAACCCGGAGATCGTCTCGACCTCGGACGGCGGCACGATGCGAACTTCGATCTCGGCGTCCTTCTGACCCGGCGCGAACTCGAGCGTCATGGGCTCGAGCAGCTCGTAACCCCGGAGCCGCACGTGCCACGCGCCCGACGCGGCGAGTCGCGCGAACGCGAAACGGCCATCCTGACCACTGGTCGCGCCACCGGGATCGAGCGGACGCACGTCGCCGAAGTCGAAGCGCTCGTGGCTGAGATACAGCTCGACGTTGGGCTGCGGCACGCCGTCCCGATCGACGACGCGCCCCCGCACGCGGGTGCCCGCGGTCAGCCGGAGGTCGCCGAGATCAACGACCTGACCCACCGCGAGTTCGCTCCAGCGCACCGACAGCGGCACGCACTCCGTGGCGTTGAGGTCGAGGGAGAACTGGAACGGCGGCGGCGGCACGAAACGGAACTCGAACCGACCGTCCGCACCCGTCACCTGGCTGTCCGGGTTGTCCCACTGCACCTCCCCGTGCTCGAGGCGGTACTCCTGCATGCGCTGCGAGTTCGCCGGCCAGCCACCGAACTCCGCGCGCGCACCCGCAACGGGCTGGTCCGACGGTCCGATCACGCGACCGCAGACGACGGTCTCCGTCGGCGCGGGCGGCCCCGCCTCGACCTCGGTGCGACCATCTCCCGACTCCGCACCGGATCCGGCCTCGGCCTGATCGCCAGGTAGCTCGCCTGTCGCGGCGTTCGGATCCGGCGGCGCGCCGTTTGCGCCCGGCTCGATCGACGGCGTGCCGCCGTCCGCCGGCGGCCAGAACGACCAGACGGCCGCACCGACGACGATCACCAGCATTGCGACGAGCCACTTGTTCATGCGCCCACCATAGCGAGTCCGCGATCACAGCTCGATCGACACGAGGCGCTCGGTGCGTCCGCCGACGCTCAGCTCGACGTGCACGCGACGGCCCGACAGCTCGGAGCGCAGCGGCAGCGACATCCGAAGCGCGTGACGACCGTCCGCTTCGGTAGAGCCGCGCGTGAACTCGTCGAGCTTCGCGCCCGTGTCATCGACGAGTCGCAACACCAGTGGAAGCGCGCCGGCCCCGTTCTCGGAGTCGACCAGCATCTGCAGCTCCAGCTCGCCGCCGGCCCGGAGCCCGAAGACGGGGCAACGCGCGCAGCGGACGGTCAGATCTTCCGTCACCCGAAGCGGCCACCGATCGTCGACGGGCTCGTCCACGATTTCGGCGCTCCATCGACTCGCCCGCTCGAGCCGACGCACGACGAGTCCGTCGGCTCGTCCGGAGTCCAGATGCGCGTCGATGAGCCGGAGTCCCTGCTCCCACGCGGACGCCCGGACGAGCGTGACCTGCGCGACCGCTTTCGCCGTGTGCACCGGCTCCATGAGTCGCGGCGACTCGTCCCGATTCGCGTACAGGAACGCGCCATCGAACACGTCCGGGAGGTCGACGAGCAGCAGCGGCGCATCGTGCGTCGCGACAAAGTCCTCCGCTACGACATCGACCGCGCGTGCGATGCGTTCGGACTCGGCCCAAGGCCCCGCGTTGTTCCAAGCGACGACGAAGTAGCTCGCCACCGCGATCCCGATCAGCAACCCGCGCCGAGGCGCACAGCCGACCAAGAACCCCACGGCCAGAACCACGGCGACCGTCGGCTCGTAGAGCAACCGCGAACTCATCATGTTGACGACGGTCTCCGTCGAGAACGGGGCGGCATACAGCGGCACGTTCGCGCACAGGATCCACGCGAACAGAAACAGCGCCGATGCGCGCGAGATCGACGCTCCCGTGCGGGTGCGCACGACGGCGAACAGCAGCACGGTGAAGGCCGACCCGTTGAGGACCATCAACACCCACCGCCAGAACTCCGGGTTCCGGAGCTCGTTCACCGGAGCGAGCGTCGCGTATTGGAGCCACAGTCGGCTCGTCACGAACTCGAGCGACCCGACGTCGGGCGCATCCGGGTAGCTGCCCCCGATCACGCCCAACGTGTGGTACCGAAGCGCGAAGAACCCGACGACGAGCAACCAGTGTGGCACAGTCGCCTTGATCGTCGCGACCACGCGCTCGCGCACGGATCCCTCCGTTGCGACGAGCGCCCACGCGCTGAGGATCGGCGGCAGGGCGAGCGCGGTCTCCTTACTGCCGAGCGCGAGCGCGGTCGGGATGAGCGAAAGCCAGAGGTTGCAGCGCAAGAACATGAGCGTCGCGAGCAACATGAAGAACAGCGCCAGCACGTTGACCCGCGCCGACAACCACGTGCACGTTTCGGGGTGCGCGGGACTGATCGCGAAGAGCAGCGCGGCACACCCGGCGGCGAGCGGCATCATGCCGAGCCGCAGCGCGATGCGAGCGATCAGGAGCGCGTTCCCGACGTGGAGCAGCAGGTTCGTCAGTCGGTAGCCGAACGGGTTCGCGCCCCACAGATCCCACTCGAACACGTAGCTGAGTTCGAGCACCGGCCGATACGTGCCCATCGCGAAACCGACGCGTGGCACCCAGAACCACTGCAACATCTCGAAGTTCGAGACGTCGCGGAAGTACCAGCCGAACGCGTAGATATAGCCGAAGTCGTCGTAGACGAAGCCGCCGTTCAACGACGGCCCGTAGAGCACGAGCGCCGCCGCGAGTACGGCGGCCACGAGCAGCCAACTACGGGGCGAGGGAGTCAACGGGACTCCGCGGCCGCGATCGAACTCACCGGCCGGACGCTGCCTTGTCGGAGTCGCCGAGGAAACGGTAGCGCTCGGCGATCCCGCGCAGCGAGTCGTCGTCGGTCGCGATCGTCACGAGGCCGTAGTCTTCGCCAGTCGTGACGCGCAGCACGCGCGCCGCGAGCGGCCGCAGATACGCCGGGTTGGCTTCGACGAGCAGACGACTCAGCTCCGCGACCTGCGCGGTGCCGCTGCCCTCACCCAAGAGGTCGGCATTGAGCGTGTTCGACACCTTGTTCGCGGCGAGCGCCTCGATGAGCCACTGGCCCTGCGACGTGCTCGCGTGCGTCCGCCACCAGTTGCGGAGGAACGGCACGCGGTCGTTCCGTTCCGTGACGTCGATCCCGGTCATGCTCGCGATGACGGCCACGATCGGCAGCGGCTGCTCCGTCGTGTCCAGCATCTCGATGAGGATCGGCAGCGCAGAGGGATCGCCGAACTCGCCGAGCGTGCGCGCGGCTTCGAGCCGCACCGATGCGTTGTCACTCTCGAGGTGCGGACGCAGCGCCGGAGACCCGAGCACGTCGCCGAGTCCACGGATGAGTTGGAGCGCCATGATGCCGAGATCGTCGTCGGGCCCACGCAGCGCGAAAACCTTGCCGAGCTCGACAGCGGCACCCGGGTGACGCAGCTCCGCCATCGCCTGCAGCACGGCGCGCCGATCGGCGAGCGCCGGCGAGTAGAACGCGCCGCTGAGGATCGGGAACACCTCTTCGCCACCGATACGCGCGAGGGCGATCCAGATGATGCGACGCAGGTGCGGGCTCGTCTGCTCGCCACCTTCGACGAGGATGTCGATCAGCGGCTGCCGCGCTTCGACGGCGCGCAGCTTGCCGAGCGTGAACGCCGCGGTCGTGCGGAGCGCCGTGTCCTTGTCCGCGAGCAGACCGACGAGGAGCTCGACGGCGCGCACGTCCTTGATCTTGACGACCTCGTCCATCGCGGCGATACGCACCTCCTTGCTGCCGGTGCGGATCGACTCGAGGATCCGCTCGGGGCCGAGCAGACCGAACAGCCGCGCCAGCACGGCCGGGGCCTGATCATCGGCCTTGCTCTCGGCCACGGTCAGCAGCTTCTGCCACGGCGCGCTGTCACCGGCCGCGAGCACGAAGTCCGCGATCCGGTCGGAGTGCTCGTCCCAGATCTTGCGTCGCTCGAGGACCTGGAGGAGAGATGCGGCGTCTTCGGCATCGATGACCTGCCGCAACTCCGGCAGGCTGCCGAGGTGCTGCACCGCGAGACCCAGCTCGTCGCCCACGAGCGAATCGAGCCGCTCGATGATGCGGTCCGACAGGCGCTCGGCGCGTTCGATCGGGTCGGTGTGAGCCGCGAGCCAGCGCCGCTCCGAGCGCCAGAAGGCCGTGACGTGCGGCTCCTTCTCCGGGTCGCGATAGAGCTGCCAGCTGCGTGCGGACGCTGCGGTGCGGACCACGCCGCCGAGGCGGTCGATGACGCGCGTGCCCAGCAGCGGATCCGTCTGGCAGCGCGCACCGCGCACGGTCAGGCGCAGGCGCTTGCCCGTCGCCTCGAGCTCGCGCGCGCGCGAGTCGCGCATGAACCCCTTCTTCTCGAGATCGCCGATCAGCGCGACGAACTCGTCGCCGTCTACGAGCAGCTCGAGCACGAATTCCTTGGATGGCGGCAGCGGATCGATGTGCTCGCCGCGGAGCCGGATCCGGCCGCTCTGGTCCTCCCAGGTGAGCACAGCGTACTTCGCGCTCTCCGTGTCGACCGCGAGACGACGACGGGCGCCGACGTAGTCGGACTGCGTCTTCGCGTTGGACCACCACTCCCGCCAGCGGCGATTCTGCAGGCCGAACTCCTTGCCAGCGAACCGCGTCAGGCGTCGGCGCGCGAGGTCTTGGACCAGCGCGAGGTGCGGCACGGCCTCGCTCGAAGCGACGACCGTCACGAGGTTGTCGACGACGTCGCGGTCGGCGAAGTCGTCGCCAGAGGTCGCGCTGGAACGCCAGGCCATCCCCGCGAGCGCGATCGACGCCGTCGTGCGCATGAACGCATCGGGCATGTCGAGCTCCGCGAGCAGGTGGTCCCGCATGTCGTCGGTCAGCAGTTCGCGGCCGGTCGTGTCCTCGATCGCGGAAAGCGCGTACGCGGCGAAGCCGAAGCCCCGCCCCTTCGCCGGCTGACGCACGATCTCCTGGAGCGGCGCCGCAACCTTCACGCCGCGCGCGATCAAGGCACGGGTCGCGGTCTCGGCGACGCGGGCCTTGCCGTGTAGCGACTCGACGAGGAACTGCTCGACCTCGGGAGTTTCGATGCGCCCGAGCAGGCGGGTCGCGCGGACGCGCACCTCGGACCGCCCTTGGGTCGCGAGCGCGATCAGCTTGCTCGCGTCGTCCGGCACGAGATGACTCGCCAGTTCGGCCGCCGCGAAACGACGAACCGGATCCCGGCGCGCCGTCAGGCAGTCGAACAGCAGGTCGCGCGTTTTGTCACGACCGATGTCCGCCATTGTGCGCACGGCCACGCGCGTCGCCTTGCCGAGCGCGCGTGTCTGCAGGAGGAAGCGAATCTCTTCCGCGTGCACGGGTCCCCCGTACGTCGCGACGATCCGCATCAGCCCGTGCATGAGGTCGTCGTCCGCGAGCCGCGCGAGTTTGAGCGCGCGTTCGGGCGCGTCTTCGAACTCGACGCCGATCTTGCGAAGCAAGTCGTCCTCCGTCGTCACCGACAGGAACCTCGACCGTCGCAGCTCGAACGCGCGCGCGTGGAAGCGTCGCTGGATCCCGTCCCGGATGACCGGATCCTGCGTGGCTTTCCGCGGTTGCTGATTCTGCTGCTGAACGGGCGGAAGAATGATGCGACCTTCTCGGTCGCGAACGACGGTGCCGCCTTGCGGCGCCAGTGCGAGTATCGTCGTAGCTACCCAGAGCATGGCCGGCGGATCATACGGATCCGCGCGGTAGGGAGGCACTTTCCGATGGAAACCCTGCCGAATCAGGGAATTCCGAGCGGCGCGACCTCGATTTCGCCCACCCGTTCGGCGGCGCCAGGCGCGACGAGGCCGTGCTTGGCCGCGGCGAACGTCACCGTGCGCTCCGCCCGGCAGACGGCGCCCAGAGCCTCGCCGGTGTCGCCGTGCAGGCCACTCGGGATGTCGACCGCGAGCTTCGGACCGGCCCCGCGGTTGAACGCTTCGACCCAGCGCGCAGCCTCACCCTCGAGCCCGCGCGTCAGCCCCGTGCCGAACATCGCATCGATCCAGACCGCGCCGTCGTGCTCGTCGGGGTCCGGAGGATCGGACGGCTCGAGCGTCCACCCGGCCGCGCGCAGGATCGCGACCTGCAGCGCGGCGTCCGGACACTTCGCCGGGTCCGGCTCCTGCCAGAAGAACACTTCGGCCGCCGCGCCGAGATGCCGTGCGGCCGCAAACCCGTCGCCGCCGTTGTTGCCGGGCCCACAGAGGATGACGAAGCGCTCGCCCATCCGCCGCGCCGCCTCGGCCACGGCGCGCGACGCATTCTCCATGAGCAAGATCGACGGCATGCCGAGCCGCTCGACGGCATCGCGATCGATCGCCCGAGCCTCGGCGACGGAAATGGAGTGTCGCATTCGTCTCAGTGTCGCATTCGTCTCTGATTAATACGCGACACTCAGTGTTACGAAATCGAAACGGTGCGCGGAGTTGTGCCCGTTACGCGTGCGTAACACTGACTGTCGCGTCTTGCACGTAGACAGATTTGTCACTACGCGTCGCGCGCGACGCGGAAGCCGATCATCAGGCCCTTCGCGTGTTCGCTCGTGCGATCGCGCGCCGACACGCGCGCGAGCTTCGGCTCCAGCGTCCACGCGCCGCCCTTGAGAACGCGACCCAACCCCTCGTCACACGCCGCCGGGACCGGTCCGTCCTCGACGCGCTTCCACCGCCGGTCGTCGTAGCGGTCCGCGACCCACTCCCACACGCCGCCCGCCATGTCGTGCACGCCGTGCGGCGAGGCGCCGTCCGGGCAGCTTCCGACCGGGGCGTGCTGCACGCCGTCCTCGTGGCGCGTGTTCGCGAGCTTCGGGAAGAACATGTCACCGAACGGATACGCCCACTCGGTCGTGCCGCGCGCGACGTATTCCCACTCGGCCTCCGTCAGCAGCCGCACGCCCGCCCACTCGCAGAACGCGTTCGCGTCCGCCCAGCTGACGTGCGTCACCGCGTGCTGCGCGAGCTTCTCGGGACACGCGTCGCCGCCCCAGTGCGCGGGCGCCGCGCGACCGGTCGCCGCGACGAACGCCGCGTATTGCGCGTTCGTGACCTCGAACTTACTGACCCAGAACGAGCGCTCCATCCGCAGCCGGCGCGCGGGACGCTCGTCCGGTCGGCCTTCCCCGCTGAGATCGCCCGCCCAGAACTCACCCGGCGCGATGCGCACCATCTCACCGTCGAAGCGACTCGCACCTTCCGAGGCACACCCACTCATGACCGCTCCCAGCACCAACGCCATCGTGAACCTCGCCATCAGCGCGCCCTCCCGCCGCCGATCTGCAGCTGCGCACGCGCCGCCGCGGAGAAGTCCTCGGGACGCACGCGCTGGTGGCGGCCGGCGCGCACGGCCGTGCCCGGCGTGCTGCCCTGCCACAGCTGATCCGCGATCGTGCGCGCGACGCCCGCGTCGAGCGAGCGGCCGAGGTCCGCGAGCGTTCGCTCGCGCAGGTGCTGGCGCGACGTCTCGAGCGCGCGCTTGCCGAGATCATCGAGTTCGCTGCGGTCGACCATCAGAAGACGTTGCTCTTCTTCGAAGTAGCGGCCCATCGCGTTCTGCACCGCCTCGTGCCCGGCAGAATCGAGCTGCGCGTCTCGTGCGATCCGCTCGACGCCTCGGCGCGCCTGTGACTGGCGACCGCGCATCGACTTGTAGCGCGCGACGCTCCGCTCGAGCCGCAGGAACGACTGCACGTGCTCGACCTCGATCTGGCCGGCCGGCGCGAGCGACGCGGTCGGGCGACCGCCCGCCGACCGGGCGCTGAGGCGCAGCTCGCCGAGCGCCGCCTCGAGCTCCCGGATCCGCTCTCGCAGCCCCGCGTCCGCAGCGACCGAAACCGGCTGGACTTTCGCCGTGTCGAGCACCGGCTCCTGCCGCTCGACGACCTCGACGATCTGCGGCGCCGCGACCGGCGCCCCGTCACTCGGCTCGGCGGCAAGCATGCCACCGGCGAAGCCAGCGACGAGCGCACACGGGATGGAAAGAAGGGAGATCGCGGTTCCGTTCATTGCAATACCTCGCGACCGGCCGGTCGCTGCGCCTGAAGCGACGGGGTGCGCGAACCGTGCCGCCTTCGGAGCACTTTTTCGGCGCCCCCCGTCACGGCCACGAGCCGGACACCCCCGCAGGGAGCGCCCGGCTGTCGCCACGAGGCCCGCAGGCCCCGAGAGCAGGTAGGTCAGATTCCGCCGCCGCCCGCGCCGACGACCTCGACCGGGTCGAACAGGAAGAACTCGTTGTCCGACTGGTCCGCGTCCTCGACGAGGTTGCCGTTCTCGTCGAGGAGGTAGGCACCCAGCAGCCACATGTAGTTGCCGGCCGGGATCGGCGCTCCGGAGAAGAAGTCCTGCCCGGAGAACTCGAGGCCGAGGTCGAATCCGATGACCGTCGTGTCCGCCGGGAAGCCGCCGCCCTGCTGCGTGTCGTCAACGAACCAGCCGCCGACCGTGTAGACCTGGAAATCCGGCGTCAGCAGGCTCGCGAGGACCATGTGACGGTTCGCCGCGACGTTCTGGTCACCCCAGTTGGTGCAGGCGATGAACGGCCAGTTGTAGGTCTGGCCCGGGAACAGCGGCTGCGCCGTCGGCACCATGTCGTCCGCCGAGATGTCGGCGGGCGACTGGCCACTCGTGCGGCCTTCCGCGGCGAGCGAGAAGTCGCTCGGGCCGGCGTCGAGGATCGCCGCGACGCGGTAGTAGTAGGTCCGACCCGGCGTCGGCGGCAGGTCGACGGTGCCGGTGTTCGGCGTGTAGTCGACGATGTCGTAGGGGCCGGTGTTGTCGTTCTCGGAGCGCACGACGAGGTAGAAGCCCGCGCCGGTCACCGCGTCCCAGTCGACGCGAATCGTGTGCGGCAGGTCGGTCGACGCCGAGACGTTGGCCGGAGCCGTGCCGCCACCAGCCGCGCCGTCACCGAGACGACCTTCGACGACGTTCGACGGCTGCGTGAAGCGCTCGGTCGTGCTGTCGCCGTCGAGTGCGGCACCGAGGATGCCGAGCACGCGATACTGGTAGACGTCCTGGGTCGGCGGCTCGTCGTTCGCACGGGTCTCCCGCACGTTGTCGATGATCACGTTCCAGGTCGTGCCGTTGTCGGACGAACGCTCGACGCGGTAGCCGTGCACGTCCCGCGCGGCCGTCCAGGACAGCGCGACGAAGTTCGGGTTCGTCGTCGAGGCGCTGAGGTTCGTCGGATCCTCGGCCGGCTCGTTGCCCGGGTTCGGCATGTCCTCGACCGAGTAGGCCAGCGAGAAGACCATCCAGTCCTGCAGGCCCGGCGTCGGCGTCTCGAGCAGCTTGTAGTCGAGCCAGACGTAGCCCTGCTCGCCCCATTCGGTGCCCCACGAGTTGAGCGTGAGGAACGCGTTCCGGTCGTCGTCGAAACCGACGATCGTCATCGCGTGGCCGCCGAGGTACTGCCCGGTCACGTGCTCCGGACCGTAGCGGTCGAGGCCGCGCTGGAACGGCTCGAACAGCTGGATACCGCAGATCACCGGGTTGCCGGCCGCGACGGCCGCCTTGATGCTGATCGGGTTGAGCGCGACCTGGACGGCCCGCTTCGCGCGGTAGTTGCCGGCCTCGTCGAGCGCGGCCTGCGGCGGCAGCGCGAGGTGATCCGCGTCGGTGTAGGGCATCGTCGCGAGCGTCGCGCAGCCCTTCTTGACGAGCAGCTCGACCGCTTCCTTCGGGTCACTGCCCTCGTCCTTGCCGCCGTTGATCTGGTTGTAGACGAACGCCGGGCTGAACTGGCGCTTCGGGTCGTCCGGCGCCCAGTTCATCTCGCGCGACTCCTGCACCGACTTCATCGCGTACGCGGCCGACCAGCCGACGCAGCTGTTCTGGTTGCCCTGCTGACCCGGCGACGGCACCCAGCCGTTGCCGCGCAGATCGAGCGCCTTGGGGATGTCGCCGTCGGCGAAGAAGTTCGCGAAGTTGCCCTTGCCCTTGTCCTGCGCGTAGTCGGCGAAGCTGCCGGCCTCCATGCCGAGGCGGTTCTGACCATTCGCCGTGGTGCCGCCCGTGGCGCCGCCGCCCCCGCCCCCGCCACAAGCGACGAGGAGGCAGAGCGAGGTGCCGGTAACGGTCGAGCGCAGGTTGAATCGAGATTCAGTCATCGTGGGTCCCTGAGTTCCTTGGGGATCGAAGTGTTGAATCCCGAAAGCGCTGTGGGTTCGGACATGTGCCACGAGAAAAGTGTTTTCGGGCGCGTGCGCGGCCCGGGTGCGGATCGCTGCGGGCTCGGATCCCGTCGGGATCCGGGCCCGCCGGGCCCGCCCCCTCCCTACTCCGCCGCCCCCACCAATCGCAGCACCCGCCGCGTCACCACCGGCGCCGTCACCTCGAACACCATCGTCGAAGCCAGAACCACCGACAGGATCACTTCCGCCAACTCCGGAAACCGCTGCGCCGCGATCAGCGCCATCCCGATCGCCACCCCGGCTTGCGGCAAGAGCGCCAGCCCGAGCCAGCGCCGCATCACCGGCGGCGCCTCGACGACGCGCGCCCCCGTACGTGCACCCACGTAGAGCCCGACGCTGCGCGTGATGATGTAGATCGCACCGATCCCGCCGATCGCGGCGAAGCGCTCGATCTCGAGCGAGGCCCCCGCGAGCACGAAGAACAGGATCAGGAACGGCCACTCGATCTCTTCGATCGCGTGGAAGGGACGCAAGCGGTGCGCCGCGAGACTCGCGACCGTGCTCCCCATCGCCATTGCCGCGAGGATCGGGGACACCGCGAGGTGGATCGCGAGCCCCGTGCACACGAGCACCAGCCCGAGCGCCTCCGCGAGCGTGCCCTCGCCCTCGCGAATGCGACCCGTCAAGAACGCCATCGGAACGCCGAGACCGATGCCGAGCAGAAGGCTGCCACCGACCTCGCCGAACCCCGCGAGCACGCCACCCGCGACGTCGCCCTGGCCGCCGCCCAGTGCGCTGGCCGTCGCGAGCGCGAGCGTGAACAGCAGCAGCCCCCACGCGTCGTCGATCGCGACGACGCTCAGCAGCGTGTCCGCGAACTCGCCCTTCGCGCCCGTCTCGCGCACGACGTCGTAGGTCGCGGCCGGCGCCGTCGCCGGCGCGATCGCACCGAGCAGCAGCGCGACCTGCAGGTCGGCGCCACAGAGCCACAACGCGAGACAGACGGACACCGACGCGCCGACGACTTTGCCGATCGAGATGCCGAACACGATCATTCCGCGCTGCCGAATCGCGCGGATCGTGATCTTCTCGCCGAGCAGGAATCCGATCATCCCGAGCGCGATGTCCGCGAGCAGGGGGAACCACTCCTCGACGAACTCGGCCGGCACCAGCGAAAAGCCCGACGGCCCGACGACGATCCCGCCGATCAGCAGCAGCGTGACGCGCGGCAAGAACGTCTGCCGCCCGATCAGGTCCGCGAGCAGTCCGATCAAGAACAGCGCGCCGAGGATCAGCAGGATCGTGGCTTGGCTCATGGTGTCTCGGCCGCGACGCGCTCCCGTTCGCGACTGTCAGAGCGTAGAGTCGTCTTCATGGGGCTCCACGTGAACCTGGATCTCCGCGACGTCGAAGACCGAGTGCACGGCGGCTTCGACGTTGTCCGCGATCTCGTGCGCCTCGACGTTCGAGAGGTCGCGATCGACCGTGACCGTGACGTCGACCGACGCCCGAGTGCCGATGTGGCGCGACCGCGCCTGCCGCACTTCTCGCACACCCGGGACCGCCCGCACCGCGGCGTGCAATTCCGAAGAGTCGATGGCCGCCTGGTCGACGAGCACGGGAACCGCGCTCTGGAACAATCCGAACGCCATCCGCAGCACGATCGCCGCGACGACGAACGCCGCGACCGTGTCGACCCAACCGTACCCGGCCGCGGCGACCTGCCAGCCGCCGATCACAACCAGCGTCGTCAACACGTCCGCGAACGTGTGCTTCGCGTCCGCCTCGAGAATGTCGGACTCGAGCAGGCGCGCCTCGCGAGCCTGCCACGCCGCGATCGCCACGTTGACGACGAGCACGCCGATCATCACGGCGAGGCTCCAGCCGTGGCGTTCGACCTCGCGGTCGGTGCCGCCGGCCAGCCCCCGGATCACGAGTTCGACGGCCACCACCGTCAGCAACACGGCGAGCACGAACACGGCGAGCGTCTCGAACTTGCGATGGCCGTACGGGTGGTCGTCGTCCGGCGGCGCGACCGAATGCCGCATCACGACCAGGGCGACAATGTTGTTCGCGACGTCGGTCATCGAGTGCAGCGCGTCGCCGAGCACCGCGAGCGAACCCGTCATGAACCCGACCGCCGCCTTGGCGACGAGCACCGACAGGTTGGCGGCGCCCTCGAGGTAGAGGTCGCGCCGAACCCGCCGGTCACGCTCGTGCTCGGAGATCCGTTCGGAGGCCATCCTCTACGGATGCTAGACCAGCCGACCGAGAATCGCACGAGCGCTGGGACGACAGCCGGTCGGGTCCCGCTACAATGTGGAACTTCATGCCCGACGACATCGAACACCTCGTCTCGCAGGCCTCGCAGGGCGACCAGCCCTCGATCGAATCCCTGCTCAACCGCCACATGTCGGGTCTGCACGCCTACCTCCGCCTCCAGGTCGGCGGCATCGTCCGGGCGAAGGAATCCTGCGCCGACCTCGTCCAGTCGGTGTGCCGCGAGGTTCTCGCCGATCTCGGCGACTTCGAGTACCGCGGCGAAGCGGCGTTCAAGCACTGGCTCTACACGGCCGCGCAGCGCAAGCTGATCGACAAGCACCGCTACTACAAGCGCGACAAGCGCGACGCCGGCCGCGAGGTCGCGGGCGACGCGCCGGCCGGAGGGGACGACGACGCGCCGGGCCTGATCGACATGTATCGCTCGCTCGGGTGCACGCCGAGTCGCGCGGCCATGGCCCGCGAAGAACTCGAGCAGGTCGAGAAGGCGTTCGACGATCTGCCCGAGGACTACCGCGACGTGATCATGATGTCGCGGATCATCGGCCTGTCGCACCGCGAGATCGCGGAGAAGATGGGGCGAAGCGAGGTCGCAACGCGACATCTGTTGGCGCGGGCAATGGCGCGGCTGAGCACGTTGCTGGTGCGGTAGGCACAGTCCGCGGTCAGGGCGCCGGCGGATGACTCCGCGACCAGTGGCTCGCCGAGTCGTAGAACTCGCCGTCGTCGCCCTGGATCGCGCCGGACAGTTGCTCCGCGATGCCGAACATCTTCGACACCGTCGCGTGATCCGGATCCGTCGTGAACACATTGCCCTCGAACCAGTCGAGCCACCGAGTACCTGCGAAGCGAACCGCGAACGGGCCACTACCCGGATCGCTGATCAGGTCCGGGTCCGCGTCGACGATCTGCATCCACTCCGCGGAGGTGATCTCCAGGCCTCGGTTCGAGGACCAGTCGATCGCTCGCGTGATTCTGAGGTCGTAGCCCATGACGGATACTGGAAGCGCGGAGCACTACCACTTCCGCCGGTTGTCGCGACCACCGCCGAAGCCCGAGTTGCTGCGGCGCTGCTGCGCTTCGCTGACACGGAGCGTGCGGCCGCCGAGCTCGGTGCCGTCGAGGGCTTCGATCGCGGCCCGCGCATCTTCTTCACTGTCCATCTCGACGAACGCGAAGCCGCGCGGGCGGCCGGTCTCGCGATCGAGGACGACGGTGACGTTGCTGACGGTGCGCGAGTCCTGTGCGAATGCCTGGGAGATCGCGTCTTCGGTGGAGTCGTAGGACAGGTTGCCTACGTAGAGTTTGGTAGTCATCTGGATTCGATCCTGAGGGGTCGAGGGTTGCGGACTTCGAGGCCGGTGCCGCTGCCGACATAGGCAGCGGGATTCTCCGCATTGAGGCCGGGGCATCCGGCGACTCGACAAGGTCAGGACCCCGGTCGGGCCAGGACGAAACCGAGCGCGTCCAGGGTCAAAGACCCGGGACGCCGCATACGCACGCGAATTCGAGCAGACTGCAAAGCGCGGCAAGTGGGATCTCCAATCCTCGCGCCACGGAGAACAGTAGGCGGTCCGGGCGTTAGAGGTCTCGAGAATCCGACGAATCCGACAAACCCCCGGCGAATCGACACCACACGAGAGAATCGAGCTGCGACGGACCCCCGGCTCCAGGCCCCGGTGGAGCTGCCTTCACGATCTCGTTACGACGGCTGCCGCTGACCGGGAACGATCGGTGGCATCGACGGGAGCGGCGGAACGGCGCGGCCACGGGCACGGATAGCTCGCCGTCCCTCAGTCCCTCAGGGGAAATTGAGCCCCCGGATTTGCTACCCTTACGGGTTCACCCACCCCTCCCAAGACGCATACGCCCCTCACCACCGGCACTTATGACGACGCCGAAGATCATCTACACGCACACCGACGAGGCTCCCGCGCTCGCCACCTACTCGTTCCTGCCGATCATCAAGGCGTTCTGCGCCGGGACCGGCATCGACGTCGAGACGCGTGATATCTCCCTCGCCGGCCGCATCCTCGCAAACTTCGCGGACGCGCGGAAGCCCGAGCAACGGATCGGTGACCACCTCGCCGAGCTCGGGGAACTCGCGCAGACCCCCGAAGCGAACATCATCAAGCTGCCGAACATCAGCGCCTCGATCCCGCAGATGAAGGCGGCGATCGCCGAGCTGCAGTCGCAGGGCTTCGCGCTGCCCGATTACCCGGAAGAGCCCGCGAACGAAGCCGAGCGCGAAATCAAGGCGCGCTACGACAAGGTCAAGGGCAGCGCGGTCAACCCTGTGCTGCGCGAAGGCAACTCCGACCGTCGCGCACCGGCGGCGGTGAAGGCCTACGCGAAGGCGCACCCCCACCGCATGGGCGCGTGGTCGAGCGACAACAAGGCGCACGTCTCCTCGATGACGCGCGGAGACTTCCGCGCGAACGAAGAGTCGATCACCGTTCCGGCCGCGACCTCGGTCAAGATCGAGCACGTCGCGAACGACGGCACGACGACGACGCTCAAGGACTCGATCGCACTCGAGGCTGACGAAGTCGTCGACGCCACGTTCATGAGCAAGAAGCAGCTCACGAGCTTCCTCGCCGAGCAAGTCCAGGACGCCAAGCAACAGGGCGTGCTGTTCTCGCTGCACATGAAGGCGACGATGATGAAGGTCTCGGATCCGATGATCTTCGGCTACGGCGTGCAGGCGTTCTTCGCCCGCGTGTTCGAGAAGCATAGCGCGAAGCTCGACGAGCTCGGCGCGGATCCGCGCAACGGCTTCGGCGACATCGTCGCCAAGATCCAGTCGCTGCCCGAGGACGAGCGCAAGTCGATCGAAGTCGACATCCAGGCCTGCTACGACGAGGGCCCCGGCATCGCGATGGTCGACTCCGACAAGGGCATCACGAACTTGCACGTGCCGAGCGACGTGATCATCGACGCGTCGATGCCCGTCGTCGTCCGCGACTCGGGCAGCATGTGGAACAAGGACGGCAAGCTCCAGGAAGCCAAGTGCGTGATCCCGGACCGCTGCTATGCCGGCGTCTACCAGGCGGTCCTCGACGACTGCCGTGAGCACGGCGCGTTCGACCCGACGACGATGGGCAGCGTCCCGAACGTCGGGCTCATGGCGAAGAAGGCCGAGGAGTACGGCTCGCACGACAAGACGTTCGAGGTCCCGGCCGACGGCCTGATGCGCATCGTCGACGCGGCCGGCAACACGCTGATCCAGCACAACGTCGAAGCCGGCGACATCTGGCGCATGTGCCAGGTCAAGGACGCACCGATCCGCGACTGGGTCAAGCTCGCGGTCAACCGCGCGCGCGCCACCGGCGCTCCGGCGGTGTTCTGGCTCAACAGCGAGCGCGCGCACGACGCGCAGCTGCTGCAGAAGGTCGAGAAGTACCTCGCCGATCACGACACGAACGGACTCGAGTTCCACATGCTCGCGCCGGTCGACGCGTGCAAGTTCTCGCTCGAGCGGATCCGCAAGGGCCAGGACACGATCTCGGTCACGGGCAACGTGCTGCGCGACTACCTGACCGACCTGTTCCCGATCCTCGAGGTCGGCACGTCGGCCAAGATGTTGTCGATCGTGCCCTTGATGAACGGTGGCGGCCTGTTCGAAACGGGCGCCGGCGGTTCGGCGCCGAAGCACGTGCAGCAGTTCGAGAAGGAAAACCACCTGCGCTGGGACTCGCTCGGTGAGTTCCTCGCACTCGCGGCATCCTTCGAGCACATCGCGGACCGCTACGACAACCCGAGCGCCGCGATCATCGGCAAGGCACTCGACGACGCGAGTGCGCAGTACCTGCTGCAGAACAAGTCCCCGTCCCGCAAGGCCGGGGAGCTCGACAACCGCGGCAGCCACTACTATCTCGCGACGTTCTGGGCCGAGGCTCTGGCGGGGCAGTCGGAAGACGCGACGCTTGCCGAGCGGTTCGCGCCGATCGCCGAGGCCCTCGTGCAGAACGAGGACAAGATCGTCCAGGAGCTGAACGCGGTGCAGGGCGCCGCGTGCGATGTGGGTGGTTACTACCAGCCGAACTCGGCGCTCGCGACGGAAGCGATGCGACCGAGCGAGACGCTGAACGGGATCATCGACGGGCTCGGGCGGGCGACCGCGGCTTGTTCGGGCGCGGACGCGCTGGACGGGTAGCGGGGGCGGGGTCACGCGCGGGCGCGGGTCCGGGCGCGGGCGCGGGCGCGGGCGCGGGGTGACCGGCGCTGCGCGCCGGTCACAGACAGCTACCCCCACCCGGCAGCACCGCTCGATACTGCAACGGAATCGGCCGCCCGTCGTCGAAGAACGTCACGTACTGCAGCGTGTTGTCGTCGACGATCGCGACGAGCTCCGGATCCGGATACGTCGTCGTGATCCACGCGACCCGATACGGGCCGATGTGGCCGACGTCGATCAGCCCGACCGTGCCGGTCCGGTCCCCACCGACGTGCGTGCTGCTCGCGTAGGCGAACTGGTACTGCCCGAAGAATCGATACTGGATCACGTTCGACCCCGGCGCATCCCAGCAGTCCGGACGCGCCAGCACGGCCCACATCTCGTCGAGAAGACGCTGTCGCTCGGCCGGATCCGTGACCGCCTGGAACTGCTGGATCGCCTCCTGCTTGGTCTGCGGCGCCTGGAAGTCCGTGTTGTTCTGCGGATTCGTGTTGTTTCCATTGGGCGTGTTGGCTCCGCCTCCACCACCCGAGGAGCCGCCACCGCCACAGGAAGCGAAGAGGGCGAGGAAGCCGGACAAGAGGATCGTTCTCGTTCGCATGAGGTTCGAGCGACAGCCCGATTCGGGCGTGCCGCATCTTCCGCACAAAAAACCTTCACCGACCTACGGTGCTGCGAACCACGGGGCGCGGCGCCGATCGAAGCGGTCGCCCTCCGCCGCGGGCACCGCTACCATCGCGTCGATCTCTCGGGGATAGGAGCCCCCACACACACAATGAACACCCTTCGCCTGCTCTCGGTCTCTCTCGTGACGTGCGCCCTGGTCGGCTCGTCCGCGACATGCGTCGCTCAAGCTGGCTGGTCCCCGCTCGTGCTCGAGGGCCGCACCGGCACGACGCTGCTCTCTCTCCCCGGAGACAACCAGAACAAGGTGTTCCTTTTCGGCGGCGAGTCGGAGGGGCGCATGCTCGGCGACTCGTGGGAGTACACGGTCGGCGGGAACTACGTCCCGATCGCCCAGCAGCAACAGCAGGAGCAGACGGGCCCTTCCGCCCGCTCCGGCCACGCGGCAGCGCAGTTCGCGAACTTTGCCGGCTCGGTCATGGTGTTCGGCGGCATGACCGTGGACGGTCTGAGCAACGAGACCTGGACGTTCGACGGCAACTGCTGGGACACGCAGGATCCGCCGACCGTCCCGCCCGCACGCCAGGGACACATCCTCATCTCGACCGGTATCGACGAGATGCTCATGTACGGCGGCATCGGCGTGAACGGCACGCTGCTCGAAGACACCTGGCGATGGAACGGCAGCGACTGGGTCGCTCTGTTTCCCGCCAACACCCCGGGACCGCGCGCGAATCACCGCGCTGCGCCCGGTCAGGGGATCTTCGGCGGTCCGCAGGCGATCGTATTCGGCGGCAAAGATCCGAACGGCTTCCGTACGGACACGTGGGGCTGGGACGGCAGCAACTGGGTCCAACTCCAGGACGATGCCAGCGGCCCCGCGGTCTTCGAGGACTCGTTCGGGCTCACCCAGGACGGGCAGCTGTTCGGAACGTCACCGAGCGGCTGGACTCTCTGGCAGTGGGACGGAGTCGGGCAGGTGTGGAACACGGTCACGTCCGGACCAGCGACGGATCCGGTGAACCGCCGCCGCCCCAACGCGACGATTTCGGACACGCTGTACTTCTCGCTGGACGACGCGATCGTCACAGGCGGAACGTTGTTCGACGCGCCGCCGGACCTCGACGTGCCGCTCACCGACACTTGGCAGTTCATCGCGGGCTCCTGGAACCAGACCGAAGCCGGATCCCCGGCGCCGCGGTTCGGCGCCGGCTTCGCGTTCGACACCGAATACAACGAAGTGGTGATCCTCGCGGGCGCTCTCGACAACGACAACCTCGACGACTCGTGGACGTTCGATGGCACTGACTGGACCGAGCAGGTCAGTGGTCTGAGTGGCCCGGGTCCCCGCATCCCGAACATGGCGTACGATCCGGTCCTGCAACGGACGCTGATGATCGGCGGCCAGCAGGACGGCGACGTGCTCGGCCCGACACGCATGCAGCGCGCGTGGGACGGCGACACCGACAGCTGGTCGCAGCTCAACTCGACCTCGGACACGATCCTGCTGTTCGGCACGACCCCGGCCGACGTGTTCGATCTCGTCGGCGCGTCGATGGTCTACGACGTCGCGCGCCAACGGATGGTGCTCACCGGCGGCGAGTTCCGGATCGCCGGGGCCACCAAGGGCACCCCGTCCGCGGTCACGTGGGAGCTCGACGCGACGACGAACCATTGGACCGGCACGCCGCTGCTCGTGCGTCCGCAGGTGGGACTGACGCGATTCCACATCACGTTCGACGAGGACCGGCAGAAGGTCGTCGCTGTCGACGACCTCGGGATCTGGGAGTGGAACGGTTCGCTGTGGAGCTTCTCCGGCTCCGACGCGTTCCCGGGCCCCGGCTCGCTCGCGTTCGACACGATCCTCGCGAGCCTGTTCTTGTCGAACCCGAGCGGCACGTTCCAGCTCGGCGCGAGCAACAACACGTGGGTGCAGCGCAGTTCGAGTCAGATCGAGGGCGCGATGTACTTCAACCCGGCGATCGGCCAGCTGATCTCCGCCGAGGACTCCGACCGCGTCGAGGCGTTCGACGCGCTGTCGGCGGGCACCTACTTCTCGTACGGAACGGGGTGTCCCGCGGCGTTTGGCACGCCCGAGATCTCCCTCGTCGCCTCGCCGACCCCCGGCACGAACTACGTCGCGATCGTCGAGCCCTACCCGCCGGGCACGCTCGGCATGATGTGGCTCGGCGGCTCGAACCAGACCTGGCTGACGACGGGCTTGCCGCTACCACTCGACCTGTCGCCGATCGGCATGACCGGCTGTGCGATGCTGTCGTCGTGGGAAGCGGAGACCGGCCTCAACACGACCGGAGAGTGGTTCCTGCCGATCCCGAACGGCCCCGCCTTCGTCAACACGTCGGTGTTCCACCAGGCGGTCCTCGAAGCGCCGGGCGCGAACCCGCTCGGCATCGTCGTCAGCAACGCCGTCGAATTCGTCGTCGGCACGCAGCTGCCGTAGCGGGTCAGGGGCAGATCCGCGCTTCGATCGCGCGGCTGCCGTCGAAACCCGCGACGCGCGCCGCGATCGCCTGCGCGTAGAGCCGCTGGCTCACCGCCGCCGGCACGTTCGGAATCGCGAGATCGAACGCGGCCGCGCCCTGCGCGTCCGTCGTCATCGCGACCGAGGTTGCGATCGTGAGCGGCGACAGGAGCAGGGTGACGTCCTCGAGCCCGACGGGTCCGAGGTCGATTGCGTCCGGCGCAAAACCGAGGAGCAGCCAGGCGAGCCCCGACTGAGGCCCCCCGGACATCGAATAGGCGAGCGTCGTGCCCGGCTGCAGCGGCCCCGTGAGCCCGAGGCTGACGCCGTGCTCGGTCGGGTCGATCGCGCCGTAGCGACGCTGCCCACACGCCGTCGGTTCGTTGGGCACGCCACCGGACGGCACCGGAAAGGTCCCCCACGCGCTGCCACCGTCGAGCAGCCGACCCGTCGACACGTCGACGTATTGCTGGCCGAAGACCACGCGTTCGTGAATCGCCTGGCCTCCGACCTGGAACAGCACGATCTCTTCGCCGCGCGCCGACAGCTTGAAGTTCGCGTGCAACGGGCCTTGGCGTCCGTCCTCGTCGCACCAGACTCGAAGGAACCCGAACGGCGCGATCGTCGTGCCGATGGGCAGCTCCCACTTCGGTCGCTGCAGGGTGTCGCTCAGCGCCATGCCGCCGACGTCGATGGTCTGTGCACTCGTGTTGTGGAGCTCGACCCAGTCCTCGTGCTGCCCGTGTTCGTCGACGTCCCCGGTCTGGTTCTGCGCCAGGAACTCGTTGATCACGATGACCGACGGCACGACCGGCCAGTCGACGAGAACGTGCGGACAGCTGCGCTCGAGTTCGGCGGTGTGCGGCTCGAAACGCGCCGCGCCCGTCGCGGTCTTGGCTTCGACGTAGTAGTCGAGAAGGGTGCCGGGCGACTGACCCGGAAGCGTCGCTCCCCACACCCCGTCGCCGGCGGCGCCATCGCCGTGTGCTCCGTCGTCGAACATCGGCACGGCCTCGAACTTGCCGACGTCGCGCCACCAAAGGTCCACCGACGCGGCGTTCGGCGACGCGACGACGGTGACCTGAATCGCCTGACCCGGCGCCGGCATCGCGGGCGTGTGCGCGAGCGCCGAGAGGTCGGCGCGGCTCGCGACGATCTCCGGATGCGTCGACAAGAACGCATGGCGCGCGGCGATGAACGGCACCAGACCGGGCACCGTCACCGTAGGCGCACCAAAGATCGTCCACGGCCCGAGCACGTCGACATCGGAATCGAGGTTCTGCTGGAACGCCTGCGTCGAGTAGATCTTCTTGGAGTCGCTCGCGACGTCGGCCGCGATCATCGCGTGGTAGTGCTGCGCGACCGGCGTCAACTCGGTCGGGTTGAACGTGTGCGTCAGCACGGCATCCATATGCGCACGGTAGCGCGCGGCCCAATCCGCGAACTGCAGCGTCTCCGTGAACGCCGGCCGGAACGGATCCGTCGTGTACTCGGTCGGCGACAGCGTGACCGACTCCTGCATCGCCTCGTTCACGTCGAACGGGAACACCGAGCCGTCTCCATGCACTTCGTCCATGTAGAGGAAGTGGTCCTTGCCGAAGCGCAAGTAGCTGTCGGTCTGCGTCGTGACGTTCATCACGGCTGCGTATCGGAAGAACGAGTCGACGTTCAGCACGTCTGTCAACACGGACTGCAGCGCCCCGCTCGCGGTGTTTTCGAGCACGTCGCAGAGGTTCATGAGATCGAGCCCGTCGCCCTGCTTGGCCTGGTAGGCCGCGAGGTACTCCTGGACGTCGGCGCCGAGCCAGCGGTACGCGCAGCGCCCGTCGTCGAACGCCCCCGTCGTCGGCACACCGCGGTAGCGGTTGCCGTCGTTGCTGCGGAACCACTCCTTCATCATGTCCTTGTTCGGCTGCTGGACGTTGATGTAGACGCCCCAGTAGCTGCCGTTGAGCCACAGACGAATCCAGTTGGCCTTCGGCGCCACGCCGTGCTGGCGCATGACGTAGTAGGTCAGCGGCTCGCGCAGAAAGAGCGGGTCGTGGAAGCCGTTGTTGAAGTTGAGACTGTCGTAGCCGTAGACGTCCTGCCCGGGCACGAACGCATCGAGCTCGACGTTGAAGCTCTTCTTCTCCCAGCCCTGCACGCCCTGCGGCGGCAGCTGGTAGTAGGACGTCGCACCGCGAAAGCGCACGCCGACGTCTTCGTACGTCACGCCATCGACGGTCATGTCGGCAGCAATGTTCTGGTCCGTGCCGTAGTGGGACTCCAGCTGGGACCACCAGTCGACTTGGTCGAACTGGAGATACACGTCCCGCAACGTGTCCATGTCGTAGAGGTCGGGCACCTGCGCGCACAGGCTGCTCGACAACGCGAACACGAGAATGAACCGAGGAATCATGAACACCTGTCCGTCCCGGTGACGGAGCGACGAGTCACTCCGCATAGCGTGGCCTTTCGACGTCGATTGTCAGACCTCGCCGACCGAGCGACAAGGGGAGGACTCCTGATGAGTTCGAGATCAGCCCGGCTTGACGACGAGCACCGAGCACGGCGCCTGTCGCGCAATTCGTTCGGCCGCGCTGCCGAGCACGAAGCGGGCCAGACCGGCGCGCGCGTGAGTGCCGACGACCACCAGGCCCGCATCGATCTCCTCGGCCACGAGGGCCGACGTCGCGCCGGGCGAACCCTCGCGCACCTCGCGCTTCGACGGCACGGCGCCCTGGATCTCGGACTCTTCGATGGCGAGCAGGTGCATGTCCATCGTCTTACGAGCCTGCTCTTGGACATTCAGCAGTCCGTGGCCCCGCAGCACGTGCCGCATCTGCTGTGGCGGCGGCACCAGCACGTGCAGCAGATGCAGTGACGCGTTCGATTCACGCGCCAACTCCACGGCTTCGGCGACCACCACCTTCTCGAGCTCACCGGCCGCGACCGGAAGCAGAAGGGTTCCGATGGAATCCCAGGATTCGGGCTTCTCGCGGCAGACGAGCACCGAACAGGGCACCGTGCGGATGACCTTCTCGGCCGTGCTCCCGAGCAGGACGCGATCGAGGCCGGTGTTCCCGTGCGTCGCGAGCGCGACGAGGTCGATGTCGTGTTCGGAGACGCACCGCTCGATGGCATCCGCGGGCGTCCCCGAGAGGACGTGAGTCTGCACCTGGACGCCGGAGCCGATCTCCTGCGCGAGCTCGCGCAGCAGCCCCTCGCCCTCCGCCCGAAAGTCCTCGTCGATCGTACGGATTCCCGCACTCTCGATGGTCTGCATGGCCGGCGGAGTGACCGGCGGCACGACGTGGAGGACGTGGAGCGTGGCGCCGTACCGCTTGGCCAGCGCGACCGCCGCGGGACGAGCCACGAGCGACTTCTGCGAGAAGTCGGTCGGGAGCAGAATGTGCTTAACGTTTCGCATGGAGTTCGAATGCGAGGAGAAGTGCCCCGACTCTATCCGAATCACGGCCGCGCACACGCCAAACTCTGTGTTCGATTCGATCATCGACGACGGCCGTGACGCCGTGCACTTGCAGGGACCGCATCGTCCGCGTCTCATGACTGCGTGTCCTCCGACGACGTCGAACAGCTGTTCGAAGAGCGCATCCTCCCGCGCTTCCTCGACCTGCCCAGCAACGACTGGGACAAGGAGCTGAGCGCGGTCTGCGAGGAGTACCCCGAGCACGACACGGCGATCCGCGAGCGCCTCGCCGCGTTGCGTGATCTCGGCCTGCTCGACAAGGCGGAGACCGTCGTCACCGCGGACACGGCGGAGACCGATTTCGACGAGATCGAGGAGCTCGGCCCCTACCGGATCCTCCGCGAGCTCGGAGCCGGCGGTCAAGGCCGCGTGTTCTTGGCCGAGGACTCGCGCCTCGCGGGGCGCAACGTCGCGCTCAAAGTTCTGCCCGGACGCTTCATCCCGCCGCGCGCGCGGACGCGGCTGAAGCGCGAAGCCGAGTCGCTGTCGAAGCTCGACCACCCCGGCATCTGCACCGTGTTCGAGGTCGGTGAGGTCGACAAGGTGCCGTTCATCGCGATGCGGTTCGTCGACGGGGAGCCGCTGAGCAAGCGGATCGGCGTGACCAAGAAGTCGACGCCGCCGGAGGCGCGCAACAGCACCTCGGTGTCTCTACCCGAGTTCGACGAGAGTGCGACGATCGAACGACCCGCGACGACGAAGCGCACGACGAGCCGCGACTCGACGCTGCGCGTCGTGCGTCTGATCGAACGCGCGGCGCGCGCCCTACACGCGGCCCACATGGCGGGCATCGTGCACCGCGACGTCAAGCCCGGCAACATCATCGTGACCAAGGGCGGCGACCCCGTGATCGTCGACTTCGGGCTCGCCGCGGTCGAGGAGGCGGACGACATCACGCGCACGGGCGAGCTCATGGGCACGCCCGCCTACATGTCTCCCGAACAGCTCGCGGCCAAGCCGCTCGATCGGCGCACCGACGTGTATTCGCTCGGCGTGACCCTGTTCGAAGCGCTGACGCTGCAGCGACCCTTCGAAGCGGATTCGCACGAAGCACTCTACCGAGCCATCCTGAACCGCGCGGTGCCGAGAGCATCGAAGCTGAACACCTCGATCTCGCGCGACCTGGAGGTCGTGCTCGAGACCGCGCTGGAGAAGGAACCCGAACAGCGCTACCAGACCGCGCTCGACTTCGCGGAGGACCTGCGCGCGGTCGCCGAGTCGCGGCCGATCACCGCGCGTCCGATCTCGCTGTTCGGACGCGTGTCGCGATGGGCCCGCCGCGAACCGGCGAAGGCGGCGTTGGCCGGCGTGCTCGCGCTCGCGATTCCGAGCGTCGCCGGTCTCGGCGGCTACCTGATCGCGACGATCGACGACCGGGAGGCCGGGCGTCGCGCTGCCCACGAACGACGCCTCGCGGACGAGCTCGCGACCGGATACGCGCGCGTCGGCGAAGGCAACCTCCGCGGAGCCGAGGACGCGTTCCGTCAGGCTCTCCGACTCGAAGCCGGCAACGTGCCCGCGATCCTCGGCGTCGCGCTGTCCTACATGCACCGCCCGGCCCAGGAAGCCGCGCCGGGCCTCGCGTTTTTGGAAGAGCACGCCGACGTCGTCGCCGGCAACCCGGCGATCGGTCGCGTGAAGGTGTACGTCCTGCGCAACAAGCTCGGCCGTGCGGACGAAGCCGACGCGCTCGAGGAGCAGCTGCCGGCGCCGCGGAGCGCACTCGACTTCTTCGTCGCGGGGCTCCTCGAGTACGCGAACGGCGACTACGTGCGCGCCGGGGATCTCCACGAGCAGGCGATCCTGCGATCGCCGCAGCCGCAGGAGAACTACTACTACGAGCGCGCGCGCGCCGCGGAGTCTGCCGAAGACGTGAGCGCGATCGTGCGCACGGCAGAGGCGATCCAAGAGGTGTTCCCGGACTCGGCCGAAGCCTGGCTCCGATCCGGCGTCTCGTTGTCCATCGTCGACGAGGACCGCGCAGTCGTCGCGTTCGAACGCTCGATCGCACTCCACGAGCGCGACCTCGCCCGCACGGGGGAACCGGCCAACGGCATGCACTACGCCTACACGGTGCTCGGCGTCGCGCGGATGAAGCAGATGGACCTCGACGGCGCGAAAACCGCGCTGCAGCGCGCGGTCGAACTCCGTCCCGACAACGCGATGGCGCACATGGTGCTCGGCCACGTGCACCAAGCGGACGGCGACGAGGACGCCATGATCGCGGCGTATCGCGCGTCCGTAGTCGCCGAGCCGACCTATCACGCCGCGCACGTCGCGCTGATCACCGCTCTCGAAGATCAGGGGGAAGGGGCGGACGCGACGGCGGAAAACTCACGCTACGCGCGCGCGTGCCACGAGGCGGCAACGGCATCGAGCGATCGGGCGACGGCGCTCGATCTCCAAACGCGAGCGGTGGATGCGGCAGCCGCGGCCGGAGACACCGAGTTCGAGACCGAAGCGCGCGAGCAGCTCGAACGGCTGAAGCGCGACGACTGACTGCCCGCCCAACAGGCCGCTCGCTCAGCGCAGGACGCGCTCGAGCGTGACGTCCCAAGAGCCTTCGGCCGCGCCGACCGTGGTTTCGAACTTCGCGACGACGACCGCGTTCGCCATCGACTCCCCGAACGCGCCGGCGACCACGCCGAACTGCGCGCGCGACGCCCCGTCGACCGCTCCGACCGCGAATCGGACCAGGCCGTCGTCGGTCGCGTTGACCTCGAACTCACGCTCGCCGGCGTCGAGTCGCGCCTCGGCGCCGAGCAGGCTCAGGGCGTTCGTCGCGCCACCGATGGTCCGCACGGCACCATCCGCGACGACCAGCTCGGTGCCGAAAGGCAGGACCTCCCACCGACTCGGCGCGGCCTCGATCCGCGGGTTCGAGGCGACGACACGCCACGTGCCATCCATCGTCGCCGTGCCGTCGACCGCGACTCCCGAGTCAAGAACCGACTCGACCGAGCTGCAGCAGACGTGGCCCGAGTGAAACTCGAATCCGAGCAGGCTGAGGATTGCGGTCAGGGCGAGCAGGACAGGGAGGCTACGGGTCGTCATGGCTTTGCGGGGGTGAGCGGTTGTCGCGGTCTGACCCCAGTCCGAGAGGGGACGGCGCAGCCCGTCACCGAAGCGTCGTTTTTTTGGATACGGGCCGCGGCCGATCCTGTTCCACCGCGGAATCTCGCCCAACCCGGGAATCAGCGGGTCACGCGCTCGAGCGTGACGTCCCACGCGCCTTCGGCTGCACCCTCTGCCGTTTCGAACCTTGCGATGACAACGGCGTTCGCGATCGACTCCCCGAAGGTGCCGGCGACGAGCCCGAGCTGGGCTCGCGAGTCTCCGTCCACGGCGCCCGTGGCGAATCGCAGGAGCCCGTCCGTCGTCGCGTTGACCGCAAATTCGCACGTGCCGGCCGCGAGCCGCGCCGTGTCGCCGAGCAGCGTCAGCGGGTCCGCCGACGCGCCACGTGCCGTTCTCGGACTTCCCAATTGCGCTAGAGCGAATTCGGCACGGGTCGTGCCCCCGCTTCGCGCAAACTGCGCGCGGCACCGGCCACACCGGACGAGAAAGCCGCGCATTCCCAGGCGCGGGCTCCGATTCGCGCGCGCCACGCTCCGATAGGTCGGAGGGTGCCTCCGCCGCCGGCGGCCGGCGCTACTTTGTTTTCCACCGGGGCGGGGTAGCATCCCGCACCCCATCGCCCGTCTGAACGACCCGCTCGGAAATGCTGTCCACGCTCTCGCTTGCTGTCGCCCTGGCCCTTCCCGACGGCGGATGGCCGCCGCCCGTCGCGCTGCCCCACCACCCCCACGACGTGATCGCAGCGGTCGCCCTGGCCCCGCGCTACCCCGAGGACCCGCGGATGTTCGTGGCCTCGCCGGGCACGATCAACCTGTTCCTCGTCAGCGTCGACCACGGCCGCACCTGGAAGCCGTCGCGGAGTGGCATCCGGGGGCAGGTGTTCCGCCAGATCGAGTTCGCGTCGGACTTCTACGACTCGCACATGATGTACGTCCTGACCGAGGACGGCGGGCTACAGATCTCGAACGACGAGGGCAAGACCTGGCAGCCGCCGGCCTTCGGCTCGAAGCGCATCCGCCACATGGCCGTTGCGGACGTCACGCCGGACGGCGGGCGCACCGTGTTCGTCGCCAACATCCGCGAAGTCATGATGACGACGGACGGCGGCAAGACGCACAAGACCATGCTCGCGCCGGTCGAGGGCCACGTGCGCTCGCTCGCGCTCTCCCCGGCATTCCACGAGGACCAGACGGTGTTCGTCGGACTGTCGGACGGTCGCCTGATGATCAGCCGCGAGGGCGGCCGGAACTGGCAAACGGTCGCGCTCCCGCATCACGCCAACCAGGTCGCGTTCTCGCCGAACTACGCGAAGAATCAACGCGTTTGGGTCGCGACCTGGGGCGGCGGCGTCCTTCGGTCGGACGACGGGGGCAAGACCTGGGGTGCGTGTGGCACGGGCCTCGTCGACAAGTTCACGAACGACGTCCGCGTCGCGCCCGGCTCGCACCTGGACGAGCTGTTCGTCTGCACGAAGGACGACGGCGTCTTCTACTCGATGAACGCCGGGGACAGCTGGACCTACAGCGGCCTCCGCATCGACAAGACGAAGCAGACCGAGAATCACCACACGACGCTCGGCGTCTCGCCGAACTGGCCGCGCGACAAGACCGTGCTCTGTGGCACGTTCGAGGGGCTCAACGTCTCACGGGACGGCGGCACGACGTGGCGCGAGAGCAACGTCAACCCGCCGCGTATCGGCCGGATCCTCTCGATCTCCCCGACGTTCGGCAAGGACGGGCACGTGTTCGCGTGCGGCTACGGCATGCACCTGTTGGTCAGCCCCGACCGCGGAAACACTTGGGACGTCCGGTTCGGCGGCCTCAACGCGGGCAGCGTGTACTCGGTCACGGCGTGCCCGGACTTCGCGCAGTTCCCGATCATCATGCTCGGCGTCTACAAGGGCGTGCGGGCTTCGGTCGATGCGGGCAAGACCTGGATGACGATCCCGTTCCCGGCCTACGAGGGCGAGCCCGAACAAGGCTACACGGCTCGATCGATCACGTTCGCGCCGGGCTACCCCGAGGACAAGCGCGTCTACACCGTGGGCACGCGGGGCATGTTCTTCCGCTCGAACGATCTCGGCCAGTCGTGGGAACCGACGCAGCTCATCTCCTCGTGGGCCACTTCGGTGGTTCTCTCGACCGAATTCGAGAAGGACAACACGATCTACGTCGCCGGCCGGGACATTTTCGTGTCCGAAGACGGCGGGAAGACATTCTCGGGACCGCTGTGGCGCGGGCACGTGTTCGGCGACGGACTCCAGCTCGATCCCGACTTCGGCACGAGCGGCGAGATGTACGCGATCACGCGGTATCGAGGCTTCCTGATCGGCACCAAGCGTGGCCACAAGTGGGAATCGTCCAACGAGGGCATGCAGGGGTTCGCGCCGTCCGCGATGTCCCTCTCCCCCAACTTCCGCGAGGACAACACGATCTTCGTTCTGACGAGCGGCGGCGGCCTGTTCAGCTCGACGGACCGAGGTCGCACATGGAGTCGCGTCAGCAAGTTCGGCGGCCCGGTCGACCAGGGTTTCTCCCTCGTGCTGTCCCCCGAATTCGCCAAAGACCGGACGATGTTCGCCGGGACCTTCACCGGATTCTGGCGCTCGACCGACGGGGGCGTGAACTGGGAAGCGGTGTCGCGGGTCGAAGTGTACGACGACAAGCGCGACCCCTGGCAGAAGCACGGATCGTGGAAGTACCGCTACTCGAAGAAGCCGGTCAACCACACGGTCAGCGTGTCGAAGACGCCAGGCGACGCGATGTCGATCGCGTTCTCCGGCAAGTCGTTCAAATTCGTCGGCCCGAAGGGTCCGGACATGGGCGTCGCGGCCATCTCCCTGGATGGCGGCAAGCAGGTGCTCGTGGACCTCTACGCCGAGTCGCTGCAGGAGCAGCAGGTGCTGTTCTCGGCGGACGGCCTCGACGCATCCGAGCACGAGCTCCGAGTGCAGGTGACGGGTGACAAAAACGCCAAGTCCTCCGGCACGTTCGTCGGAGTCGACGCGCTCGAGATCCAGTTTCGCTGAGATTCGATGCGCCGTCGCACTCGAAAGCCCTGATGAACCGTCGCCGTATCCGCAACGCAGCCATCCTGGTCGTCCTGACTCTGGTCGCCCTGGAGATCGTGCTGCAGGTCTTGGCGTACGGCGCGTATCTGAAGTACGACGGGGAAGGCGCGGCGACGGCGAATTCGGACGCGTGGCGCGTTCTGTGCATCGGCGACTCGTACACGTTCGGCGACGGGTCGTCCGATCCGGCGAAGTTCAGCTACCCGAGCCGCCTCGGTGCGCGGCTGCGCGAGCAGCTCGGGAGCGAAGTCGAGATCTCGAACGCCGGGATGATGGGGCACGACTCGGGCGACGCACTCCAGAACCTCCCGGCCGCTCTGGAAGCGTCCAAGCCGCACGTCGTCTGCGTCCTCATCGGCTGCAACGACGTCTGGAACCGCCCGGAGTTGGTCGAGCAACCGACCGCCCAATCCGGCTTCCAGTGGGAATGGCGAACCGGCCGCCTGATCCGGCTGATGCTTCGACGGAACGACCAGAAGTGGACCGAGACCGGCCCCGCGGAAGACGGTTCCATGTTCGAAGCGGCCGAGAGGCTCGTCGCGGAAGCTCGCGTCGAGTTCGGCGAGACGACCCCCATTCCGTCGGCGATGTCCCGCACGCGGGAGCACGGGCAACAGCTCGCCGCGAATTGGGGCCACCTGAACCGAGGCGAGAACGACGACGCGATTCGCATCGCGCAAGAGATCCTGGCCGAGCATCCCCAGGACTCCACGGCCCACGTGCAGCTGATCCGCGCCTCGGTGAAGACCCGCCGCGCACTCGCCGAGGAATCGGTCCGCGCGCTGCGCGCGATCTACAACGAGAACCCGAACCTTCGCTCGGCGACCGACTTCATGGACGGCCTCTGGGAGCTCGGCCGCGCCGACGAGATCTACGAAGTCGGTCCGAAGATCCTCGAGAAGTTTCCCGGCGCGAACAAGGGCTGGCACGTGCTGGCGCGCGCCGAGTTTCGCCGCGGACTCGAGAAGTCTCGCCAGGCCTACGAAGGCTTCTTCAAGAGCGCCAGCAAGCTCGAAAACTGGATGTGCAACGCCGTCGCGAACTACGGCGGGACGCTCGTTCTCGAAGACCCGGACCGCGCGGCGAAGCTGCTGACCGCCGGCCTCCTGCTCAAGGAAGCGATGTCCGGCCGACCGTGGGCGATGTACCTGATCGCGGCTCGCAAGAACCAGGTGCCGAAGGAGATCGCCGAGAAGTACCTCGAACTCGACGGCCTCGGTGCGTCCGGGCGCAGCCTGCTGCGCCGCGCATACGACGAGGCCTACCTGGGAACGCTCTCGGGCTGGGAAGGGACGCTCGAGAAGCACCTCCTCTCGATCCAATCCCGCATCCTCGCGGCCGGTGCTCGCCCGGTGTACGTGAGCTATCCGTACTTCGCGGACGGCCTCGAGCGGATCATGGCCCGCGTCGCGCGCGGCGCGGACGCGCCGGTCGTGTACGCCAGCGCTCGCTTCCGCAAGGAACTCGAGACCAAGCAGCGGTCCGACCTGTTCGTGTCGGACGGCCACTGCAACGATGCCGGCTACGACATCCTCGCCGAAGAAGTCGCGAGAGTCGTCGCTCCCATGCTCTCCCGCTGACATACTCCGACCCCGATTCGATCTCGACGCTTTGATCCATGCCGAACGCCCAGAACATCACTCGACCACTGCTCGTGGCCGGCGCCGGCCGAACCGCCTCGTCGTACGTCCTCGACCGCCTGCGCCACGGCCAGGGCGAGTTCTACAACTGCTTCGAGAACGACATGTTCGAGGGCGTCTACAAGGCCCTGACGGAAACCGACTGGGCGGCACGTGGCGCGTGGAAGAACATCGGTGACGAGGCGGAGATCGAGCGTCGCATCGTCGCGTGCGTGCGCAACGTCCTGCTCACCGCGCTGCCGAGCGATCAGCCGCACTGGGTCATGAAGATCATCTGGGGCGGCCACGACCCCGAGGTCGTCGACCTGGTCTTTCCCGAGTCGAAGATCCTGCACCTCACGCGGGACCCGCGGACGAACATCGCGTCGATGATGGAGTTCATGGGGAAGACGCTCGAACAGGGGCAGATCAGCTGGATCAACTCGAACCGCAACGCGCTCGAGTTCGAAGCCTGGAAAGGCCGCTACCTGCGCGTCAAGCAGGAGAGCTTCCTCGAAGACCGCACGGGCACGTGGACTGAGATCTGCAAGTTCCTCGACGTTGCCGAACCGTCGCCCGACCGCTGGGAGCGCGAGATGAATCGCTCGCCGAGCGCGAAGGGCAGCGCGTCCGACAAGAAGCGCGACACGTCCGTCAAGTGGTCGGACCTGAGCCCGGAGCTCGTCGAGCTCGCGACACAGCTCGGCTACTCGGCGTAGTCCGTGCGCATCGCGTTGGCGCGCACGCGACCGGGATCGATCGCGAGGGCGCGCTCCGCGATTGCCAGCGCCTCACGCCGCGTCCCGTCTGCCGCGAGCGCGGCGGCGTGCACTTCGAGCAGCGCCGGATCCTGCCTGAACTTCGACACGACGCGGCGGCTCGCCTCGACCGCGTGCGCAACGTCACCGAGGCCGTTCCACGCGCCCTCGAGCAGCTGGCTCGCCCACTCACACTCGTCGCGATGCGGCGGCGGATCCCGATCGAGCACCGCCGTCACGACAGCCTCGGCAAGTGACCACTCGCCCCGTTCGAGCGACGAGTTGGCAAACCCGAATGCGACCGGCACGTCCTGATCGGCGAGAACCTCGAGATACGCGTTCGTGGTGTCCCCACCGGCACGATCGAGCGACGCGGCGAATCCCCGCGCGGCTTTCGGCGCGATCTCCGGCACGGCGTCGGCCGAGCCGCTCGCCGCCAAAACCGCCATCGCCGGCAGCCACACGCGCACCGGCGCGTCGGGCCTCTGCAGCGCGAGTCCTGCGAGGTCGCACGCGGTCCCCGAGTCCCCGCGAACCGCGAACCGCTCCGCACGGCGCACGAGCACGTAGTCGTGCTCCAGGTCCGCAGCCTCGATGCGTGCTCGACGCAGGCCGTCGCGGACCGAAGCTTCGTCGTGCGGTTGCGACCTCGCGACGCGTCGCCGCAGCGCCGAATAGTCCTCGATGTAGTCCGCGGGGTCCGGCGCCGTCTTCTGCGTCGTTCGCCACGAGACATCGACACGCGCGACCCCCAAGAAGTCGAACAGCGCGCCGGGGTCCGTACCTCCGAGGATGTCGCGTTCGTAGCAGACCTCGAACAATCGGGTCGCGTCACCGACGGTGCGCAGGATCGCATCGATCTCCCGACATTCCCGGTCGTAGGCGTCGAGCTCTTCCGGATCCAGCTCCACGCGCGGCCCGGCTTCACCCCGCTCCGACCACGAGTGCCACTCCCCGGTCTCCCGCGCGCGCACGATCGACCCGAACTGCGCAACCACGTCTTCACGACGCGTCAGCACGAGGCGAACGTCCGGCAGATACTCGTCGAGCGCGTGCGCGAGCTGCGTCGCCTCACGTGCGTTGTTGACCGCGACCTTGAACCCTCGCGCCTTCGTCCGTTCGTCCGCGTGCATGCCGGCGATCGCGTCGAACATCCGCGGCATCGCGGCCTCACGCTCGGCGTACGCCTCGTTGCCGAAGGTCCACGCCGAATACCCGGCACCGAAGAACGGCTCGATCGCGATTTCGGCCCAGGCCATCGCGACCTCAGGGTGGCCCTGCACGATGCGCTGGGTCACGGTCGTGCCGCTGCGCTGCATGCCGGCGATCACGAAACGGGTGCTCATCTGCAGGCAGCCTAGCGCGCCACAACCAGCAGCGCGAGCGAGCAGCCGGCGGCCCGGTTCGGTATCCTCTCGGGCAATCATGCGCGCTCTCACTCTCCTCATCCTCGCACTCGGGCTCGCCCCGGGCGCGTTGCGCTCGCAGTCGACGCCGATCGACTTCAACCGGGACATCCGACCGATCCTGTCGGACCGCTGCTTCCAGTGCCACGGCTTCGACGCCAAGGCACGTAAGGCGGGCCTTCGCCTCGACACCCTCGAAGGCATGACGACCCCGATCGAAGGACGCCACCCGGTCGTCCCCGGCAAGCCTGACGAGTCCGAACTCATCCGTCGCGTGCACTCCGCCGATATCGACGAGCGCATGCCCCCGCCGGAATCGCAGCTGTCGCTCTCCGACGAGGAGAAGGCTCTGCTGCGCCAGTGGATCGAGGAAGGCGCGCCCTACGCCCCCCACTGGGCGTTCGTACCACCTCAGCCGACGCTGATGCCGGCGGTCTCCGCGCGGGGCTGGCAGCGCAACGGCATCGACAACTTCGTCGTCGCTCGCCTCGCGAAGCACGGACTGAAGCCTTCTCCGGAAGCCGACAAGGAGACCCTGTTGCGTCGGGTCTCGCTCGACCTGACCGGACTGCCACCGACGCTCGACGAACTCGACACCTTCGTGCGCGACGAACGCGACGACGCGTACGAACGCCAAGTGGACCGCCTGCTCGCATCGCCACGCTTCGGTGAGAGACTCGCGATGGTCTGGCTCGACGCCGCGCGCTATGCGGACACGAACGGCTTCCATCACGACAACATCCGCACGGGATGGCCGTATCGCGACTGGGTGATCCGTGCGTTCAACGACAACATGCCGTTCGACCGATTCGTCACCGAGCAGCTCGCCGGCGACCTGGTCGAGGATGCCGGCGAGTCACAGCGCATCGCGTCGGCATTCTGCCGGATGCACAACATCAACGACGAGGGTGGCGCGCTCGACGCCGAGTACCGCGTCGAAGCGGTCTGCGATCGCATCGAAACGATCGCGACGACGTTCATGGGGCTCACCATGAATTGCTGTCGGTGCCACGACCACAAGTACGACCCGATCACGCAGGAGGACTATTACAGCCTCTACGCGTTCTTCAACTCGGTCGACGAACGCGGGGTCTACCCAGCGAACTTCGAGCAGGCGCGCGCATACCCGGCCCGCCTGCTCTACACGACGGACGAACTCCGAGAGCAAACCGCGGAGGCGCAGCGTGAACTCGGCGCCGCGCGCGACGAACTCGAGCGCGCGACGCCCGAGATCGAAGCCGAACGACTCATCCGCGAACGCGAACTCGTCGCGGAACGCGGTCTTTCGTGGGCGAAGCTGAAGGTGGTCTCGACGATCGCTGCGCACGCGAAGCTCGCGCCGCAAACCGACGGCTCCGTCCTCGCGACCGGCAAGAACGAAGCAACCGACTCGTACGACCTGGTGTACCGGACGGGCGCCAAGGGCTTGCGGCTCCTACACCTCGAAGCGCTGACCGACCCGAGCCTCGGCGGCCGCGTCGGCCGCGCGTCGAACGGCAACGCCGTGATCACCGGCATCGAGGTCACGGCCACGTCCCAACGCGACCCGAAGAAGACGCAGACGATCGAGTGGGCGTGGGCCTGGGCCAACCTCGAGCAGCAGAACGGCGACTTCGACGTCTCGAACCTGCTGGCCGGCACCGGCGAGGGCTGGGCGCTGCACGGTCACTCCGACAAGACCGCGCGACACGCGATGCTCCTCGCGAAGGAACCGTTCGGCTTCGAGGGCGGCACCGAACTGCGCGTGAAGCTGCGCTTCGAGAGTCGCTACGCCCAGCACTCGATTGGCCGACCCCGCGTATCGTTCGCGCGTGCCGATGCAGATCTGACCGGCGACTTCCCGGTCGTCCGCAGCGACTGGTGGCTCGCCGGCCCGTTCGGCGCGAAGTCGTTCGACGCGGCGTACGACGAAGAGTTCGGCCCCGAGAAGGAGGCGGCGTTCGCACGCGGCGCGAAGTTCGGCAAGAAGGGCTGGACGCACAAGCCGGACATTCGCGACGGCGCGGCCTACCGCCTCAACGGAGGCAACTCCGCGTTCTACGTCGCGCGCACGCTCTACAGCCCCACCGCGACCACGCTCGCCACTTCTTTCGGCAGTGACGACGCGATCCGTGTCTTCTTGAACGGCGAACAGGTGCACGCGAAGAAGGTCTTCCGCGGCGTGGCGCCCGACCAGGAGCAAGTCGAACTCGAGCTCCGCGCCGGCGAGAACTTCCTCGTCGTCAAGATCGTCAACGGCGGTGGCCCCGCGGGCTTCTACGGCAAGCACGCGCCTGCGACGGGCGCCCCCGGTCGCTTCGGCCCCGCCGCGCTCGTGCCGGAAGCCGAGCGCACCGAGACGCTGCACGCCGCGTACACCCGTGAGTGGAACACCGAGCGGTCGCCGACCTACTCGAAGCTCGACGCGAAGGTGCAAGAGCACCAGAAGCGCATCGCGGACCTCGAGAAGCAGGCCGTCCCCGTTCTCGTCATGCAAGAGAACGAGAAGCCGACCGCGACGTTCGTGCTCGAGCGCGGCCACTACGAGGGCGCGAACGAAGAGCGTCCGGTCGATCGCCGCCCGCCGACCGTGCTCGGAGTCGAGCTGCCCGACGGCGCGCCGCGCAACCGCCTCGGCTTCGCGCAGTGGCTCGTCGCGCCCCAGCACCCGCTCACTGCTCGCGTGCACGTCAACCGCATCTGGCAGATGCTGTTCGGCGCGGGCATCGTGCAGTCGAGCGAGAACTTCGGCCAGCAGGCCGACTGGCCGAGCCACCCGCAGCTGCTCGACTGGCTGTCGCGTGAGTTCATCGACGGTGGGAAGGACCGCAAGCCCTGGGACCAGAAGGCTCTGATCCGCCGGATCGTCACGAGCGCGACCTATCGCCAGTCCGCGGTCACCCGCCGGGACGCGAAGGCCGTCGACCCCGACAACCGGCTGCTCGCATACTTCCCCAGGCGCCGGCTGCAGGGCGAGATCGTCCGCGACGCCGCGCTGTTCATCGCCGGCCTGCTCGTCGAGAAGACCGGCGGCCCGAGCGTGCGCCCCTACCAGCCGTCCGGCCTGTGGCGCGAGGTGTCGATCGGCGGCAGCTCGAACACGCGGATCTTCCAGCGCGATGCGGGCGAGGCGCTCTACCGCCGCAGCCTCTACACCTTCTGGAAGCGAACGTCGCCGAGCCCGCAGATGATGACGTTCGACGCGCCGACCCGCGAGTTCTGCGTCGTGCGTCGCGGCACGACGAACACGCCGCTCCAAGCGCTCGTGCTGTGGAACGACGAGCAATTCGTCGAGGCCGCGCGCAAACTCGCGGAGCGCACGATCCAGGAGGTCGGCAAGGACTGGACCTACATCGGCGCGATGTTCCGCTCGTGCACGGGACGCCATCCGGACTCGGACGAGCTGCGCATTCTGACGAAGCAGCTTCGGACATTCCGCGATCGCTACCGCAATGCGCCCGAGGACGCGGACAAGCTGCTCGCGATCGGCGAGACCAAGCCCGCGCCAAACCTCGACAAGACCGAACTCGCCGCCTGGACGATGGTCGCGAACACGATTCTGAGCCTCGACGAAACGGTGGTGCGAGACTGATGAACCCACTCGAAGACTACTTTCGCAATCTCAACCGTCGTCAGTTCTTCGGCCGGACGGCGCAGTCGTTGACGGCCGGGCTGGGGGCGACGGCTCTGTCGAGTATCCTTGGGCAAGGGCAGGGGCAAGGGCAAGTGAGGGGGCGCGAGGCGCCTCACTTCGCACCGAAGGCGAAGCGCGTCATCTACCTGCACATGATGGGCGGCCCGTCGCAGCTCGACCTGTTCGACTACAAGCCGAAGCTGCGTGAGGCGAAGGGCCAGGATCTCCGCAAGATGCCAGAGATCTACCAGAATCAGCGCATCACCGGCATGACGAGCGGTCAGAAGGACCTGCCACTCGTGCCGTCGATGTTCGAGTTCACGAAGCACCCGAACCGCCAGGACGGGATGTGGGTCAGCGAGCTCTACCCGCACACGGCGAAGATCGTCGACGAGGCGTGCTTCATTCGCACGATGCACACCGAGGCGATCAACCACGAGCCCGGCGTGTGCTTCCTGCAGACCGGCAGCCAGAACCCCGGGCGACCGTCGATCGGCGCGTGGCTGAGCTACGGGCTCGGCCGCATGAATCAGGATCTGCCGTCGTTCGTCGTGCTGATCTCGCAGGGCTTCGGCAACATGCAGACGCTGTCGGAACGTCTCTGGGGCAGCGGCTTCCTGCCGAGCGAGCACCAGGGCGTCCGCTTCCGCGGCGGCCCGAACCCCGTGCTGTTCCTCGAGAACCCACCGGGAGTCTCACGCCAAGATCGCCGCCAGATGCTCGACGCCGTGGCCGAGCTCAACGAGCGCGAGTTCCAGCGCACGCTCGACCCCGAGGTGCGCACGCGCATCGCGCAGGCCGAGACCGCGTTCCGCATGCAGATGTCGGTGCCAGAGCTCGCGGATCTCTCCGACGAAGACCCGAAGACGCTCGAGATGTACGGCCCCGACGTGCAGAAGCCCGGCACGTTCGCCGCGAACTGCCTACTCGCGCGACGACTCGCCGAGCGCGACGTCCGCTTCATCCAGCTCTACCACCGGGGATGGGACGCGCACGGCAACCTCCCGCGTGAGATCCGCGGTCAGACCAAGGCGACGGACCAAGCGCAGGCCGCGCTCGTCCTCGACCTCAAGCGCCGCGGGTTGCTCGACGACACGATCGTGATCTGGGGCGGCGAGTTCGGCCGCACGGTGTACTGCCAGGGCCGGTTCAGCGAAACGACCTACGGGCGGGACCACCACCCGCGTTGCTTCACCATGTGGCTCGCGGGCGGCGGCATCCAGCCGGGCATCGTGCACGGCGAGACGGACGACTTCGGCTACAACGTGAAGACGGACGGGGTGCACGTGCACGACCTGCACGCGACGCTGCTGCACCTGCTCGGCGTGGACCACGAGCGGCTGACGTACAAGTTCCAGGGGCGCCGGTTCCGGTTGACGGACGTGCACGGAGAGCTCGTGCACCCGATCCTCGCGTAGCAACAGGCCCCCTCACCGCGCGTCCGAAGCGCGCCGCATCAGATCGTCAAAGTCGTCGCGGTCCCGAAACATCGCGAACGTCGGTTCCGACAGCAGGAATCGAACCGCGCTCGGGAACTGCCCGACGATGTTGCCCAACCAACCGAGCCCTTCCGTCACGACTTCGTCGACCCGTGCGATGCGCGCGTCGCGGTCGAGGCTCTCGTCGCGCGCGATCGCACTCGCAGCGCGGATCATTCCTTCTGCCGCATGGCACACGATGACGCGATCCGCGTCGCCGAACGTCAGCGCGCGACGCGCGGCTTCGATCGCGGCGTCGTGGCGCCCGGCCTTGCCTTCCGCGTTCGCCAGGGCACCCCAGTGGGTGCCAAGACTCATGCGAATGCCCGGGCTGTTCGGACTTCCGGACAGCGCGAGCTCCTGACCCTCGATCGCCGCACGCGCGTACTCCACAGCGCGATCGGCCGTGCCGTAATCGAGTTCGAAGCACGCGAGATCGTGCCGCGTCCGGGCGAGCGAACACCGGTAGATCACGTTCTCGGGATGCCGTTCGACCAGCGCTCGGCGCTCGACCTCGGCCTCGAGGAGCAGGTCCCGAGCCGCGAACGGCGGCGCCTCGTCCGGCCGCTGGTACGCCTCCGCCAGCATGCAGCTCGCGATGGCATTCGCGGCGTGCGCGAGGACCTGGCGGTCCGCGTTGATCCCCTCGCTGCCGTCCGACCCCTCGATGACCGAGCGGGCGACCACGCGCGCCTCCTGCAGGGCCGACTTGCCCTTCTCGTAGAACCCCAGCTGCACGAGGTAGACCCCGAGATTGACCAGGCTCTTGGCGAGCTCGCTTCGGTACTTCCGGTTTCCCGGCTGGTCGTCGACGAGGTCGCGCAGCATGCGGGCGGCGATCGTGAACTGATCGATCGCCTGCTGCCGCTCCTGCTCGCTCCGATGAATCTCCGCGCGCCGCATCGTCGCCCCGGCGATCTCGATCCGAACCCTCGCGTCTTCCGGGTCCAGCGTGCCGAGGATCGCCTCGATCGTGTCGAGGTCGTGCACGGCCTCGGCAGTGCGCCCCATGGCCCACAAGAGATCCGCGCGGCGATTCAGGCCCATCGCTCGGCCGAGGAGTTGATCCGACTGCAGGCGCCAGGTGTCCGGCAGCTCCTCGTAGAGATCGATGCCGATCGTGAGATGGTCGATCGATGCCGTCTGCTTGCCGCGGTAGTGCGCCAAACGAGTTCCGCGCCGGATCTGCAGCTTGGCCAGGCCGATGATCGCTCTCGGCGCCAGGTCCTCGTCGAAGCCGTCGCGCGCACGCGCGAACAGCTCGGCGGCCCGCTCGAACAGCTCGACGCCCTCGGAAGTCCCACCGACCTCGATCGGCCAGAGATTGAGTCGCTGATCGATCAGCGTTCCTGCCCAGAGCAACAGCTCTGCGAACTCTTCCCCGCCATCGACGAGCGGGTGCACGACGTCGATCGCCTCCTGATTGATCAACTTGGCCCGATCGAGCTCTCCCACCCGGTGCAGCACGTCCGTGACGTGAGACAGCAGCTGGACACCGATGACCTTGTCGAGGGCGTCGGTCGGCCCCGCCAAGAACTTTCGCACCGAATCGATCAATCGGTCGAGCTCCTGCCGATCGGCCTCGGAGAGTTCGGGGACACGCTGGACGCGCTCCCGCAGAAGCTCGATCCAGCCGACGTACGCGTGGTTCACGCTCAGCGTGGCCTGCGCCCGGGAGAGCCGCTCCTGCTCGGTGACCGAACGGTGCCACGCGTAGCCGAGCGGCGTCCCGATCAGGATGAGCGCGGCGAGCGATGTGCTCGACACGACCGCAGGTCGGCGCCGCGCGAAGCGAACGAAGCGACCCAACCAGCCGATGCGCCGCGCGCGGATCGGCTCATGGCGGAGGAACGCCCGCAGGTCCGCCGCCATCTCCTGCGCGCCCGGATACCGATCCGCGATGTCCTTCTCCAGCGCGCGCGCGCAGATCGTCTCGAGGTCGCGGGGAATCGACGGATCGACCGCACGCAGCCGTAGCGGTTCGTCGCGCACGACGGCCTGGAGCACGTCCTCGGGTGCACTCCCCGAGAACGGGCGTGCGCTCGCCAGCAGCTCGTAGAGCACGACCCCGAGCGAGAACACGTCGCTGTGCGGACCGATCCGACTCGTCGAACCCAGCGCCTGCTCGGGGCTGACATACTGCGGCGTCCCGACGAATTGACCGCTCCGGGTGCCGGAGTCGACGTCGACGACCTTCGACAAACCGAAGTCGAGCAGTTTCGCCCGCCCCTGATCGACGAGGATGTTGTGCGGCTTCACGTCGCGATGGACGATTCCGCTCTGGTGCGCGTAATCGAGCGCATCGGCGACCTGCGCGACCAGCTCGGTCACGAGCGCGACCCGATGCGCCATCGAGCCGTGCGCGGCCAACGCGGACTCGACGTATCGATCGAGCCGCTCGCCGCGCACGAGCTCCATCGCGAAGAAGTGGACGCCACCGACCTCGCCGACCTCGTAAATCGGAACGATGCTCGGGTGACGCAGGCGAGCCGCGTTCGCCGCCTCGCTGCGGAAGCGCGCGATCTGGCTCGCGCCGATCGTCAGGTGCGGAAGCAGCACCTTGAGCGCAACCGGCCGATCGAGAGAGATCTGATGGGCCTCGAACACCGCGCCCATCCCGCCGCGGCCGATCTCGGCCCCGACGCGGAAGTCTCCCAGGATCGCGCCCTCCCCGAGGAGGGGCTCCCCCGCCGCCGCAGCCGCCTCAGGGCCCTCCTCGCCGTCGCGCGAATCGAGCATCGGCTCCAGGAACTCACGCAGGTCACCACACTGCTCGAGCAACTCCTCGTCGGATGCACCGGCTGCGCGGTGCTGCAGGAACAGATCGATCGCGTCCGCGAGTCGGTCTTCTCGATTATCGGTGGAGTCGGACACGTAGGAGGGGCGACAGCAGCCACGAGAACCGGACGGATTGTAGGCACGGGAACGAAAAGTGCCCACACACCCCGAAGGGTGTGTGGGCTCGAACCGTCGTACTTCCACTCTTCGCGCCCGCCCGGCGCTCTCCGAGAGAGAGTGCCGGACGGGCCAGCCGCCTCGGTGAAGCGGCGCCACTTTCTCTTCACTCTTCAAGGCGACGCGCGCCACCGAAACCGGACAGCGAAGACTCGAAACTTCGCCGTCCGGACGATCAGTAGGCGAACTGCGCCTCGAGAACGTTGGACAAGCCCACGGGCAGGTTCAGGCAGGGAGCCGTCGACGTGACCGCATTCGCGAACTGGAAGCGGATGGACTGCCCCACCAGGTCCGTCGAGCAACCGATCGACAGGTCCACCGATGTGCTGCCGAACTGGATCATGACCGGGATGGCGACGAACGGCGTCAGAATCGAGCACGGACCACACGGAACGAGCGGCGTGCCGACCGAGCCGATGTGGAGCGCGCCGCTGAGCGCCAACGGGTCCGCACCGTTCAACTCGACGGCCACGGTGTTGGCCATCTGGAAGTTGCCGGAGATGCCGGCGACTCCACCACCGCCACAGCCAGCGGCCGCGTTCTGCACGACGCCGCCCGAGCCCAGCATCGCCTGGTAGCGATGGAGCTTGATCTCGCTTTCGAACGGCGCGCCGAGATCGTACTCGCCCCACGCGATCAGCGCCTGGGTGCTCGCGGACCCACCGGACCACTGCGACGCCATGGCGATGTCGCTCACGCGCACCGACCCGATCCCGAACGACTCCAGCTCACTGCAGATCGTGCAGCGATTCGGCGCGAACGAGCGCACCCGACCGCGGTAGTCGAACAGGGCCGGATCGGCCTCGCTCCACGCGACGGCGAACTTGGGACCGAGGAACGCGACCGTCGGGGCGCACTCGTCATCGTTCGGCGTCGAAGCGAACAGGTCGATGTTGCCGACGGCGACGAGGCTGTTCGAGGAGAAGCGAGTCATTCGGCATCCCACGTTGCGAGGCGCCGTGCCCTCGAAACCCGACTCGGAGCGTTCGAACGCGACCAGGAAGTGGTTCCCGTCCCCATCGACGGCGGGGCAGAAGCCATTGGTCGTGATCGTGATCGCCGGCGCGAAGGCAGTCAGCTCACGACTGTAGGCGCGTGCGCGCACGCTGGACTGGGCCGCCTCCCACGCGATGACGTGCCGCCCCGCGTCGCCGCCACTCTTGGAGATCGCGGGGTGACGCGCGGAGGCATCGGAATCGACGTCGATCACGAACCCCACGAACGAAGAGGTCAGCGGATCGATGTCGATCTGCCGCGCCTGGATGCCAGCACCTTGCGTGTGCCAAGCGACCAGGACCTCGTCGCGCGAAGACGTCACGTCGGGCGTACGTTCGCCGCTGACGACCGGGTCGATCTCGTTCGGTCCGGCGGTCGTGACCGCGAACGGCGCGCCAACCGCACCGCCCGAAGCTGCTTCGACAGCCGCGAGACGAATGTCGAACGGGCCAATCGCGGAATCCGCCTCCTGCCACACGACGGCGAACCGATTGAGCTGGTTGTTGTTCGCCACGGACGGATTGGTCGCGACGGACAGGTTGTTGCCCGAGATCGAGATCACCGCGCCGTCCAACGTGCCGTTCGCGTTGACGCGCTGCGCGCGAATGCGAGACACGTTCAGGCTCATCTGCCGAACGAACGCCACCAGGTAGTGACCGGTCGACACGTCGTACGCCACGTCGGCGCGGACGGAATCGAACTGGCCGGTATCGCCGACCTGCTCCGTGCCGACCAGCGGATCGATCACGAGCGGATAGCTCGCACGCGCGACGAACTCGGCCGGTAGCGCCAGGTCGAGGAACTCACCGTTCCACCGCAGCTCGCCCCGCGCGGTCGCGCCGTCGGCCGAGATTCCGGTCACGCCGCCGATGGCGACGCCACGCCCAGCCTCGTTCGTGAACTTGAGGCCCTGCTCGAATCGACCACAGGGCGCTTCCAGTTCCGTGTCGACCCGAGTGCGCACGATGAGATCGCCAGACCCTCGCACGGGCCGCGTGAGAACGTAGCTGAGCTCGACTCCGTCGATCGACACGTCGAAGCACTCTTGGATACCGTGGCCACGGTCGATCGTCACCCGATCGGCCGTCTGCTTCGGTGCGCCACCTCGCAGCACGATCGCGGCACCTTCGGCACGCGACACGGACGCCGCCCGTAGGACGAACGCGGAGTCGGGGGCCGACGCGCCGAGAACCGGCTCGTAGCGCATGCCCGAGTCGTCGAAGGTCGCTTCGTAGCTCGGGGCCGAGACGACCGTCTGGCCTGGAACTTCGAGGAAGCCGAACGAGCGGGCCGCGATCGACGCGGGATCCGGCTGTCCCTGGGCAAATGCCGACGTCGCGGCAACGCAGAGCAGGGACGACGTGAGAGCCGTATTCTTCAGTTTGAGAGTGTTCATGGTTTCAGTCCTGGATCTCCACGGAGATCGCGGTCGAGATGTCAGCGTTGAGCGCGGAGCACTCGGGCGAAGCGCCGTCGAGCACGATCCACTGGTCGAAGAACTCGAGCCCGAGCAGCGGATTCGAGTAGGGAATGGGCATCGACAATGACGCGACGCCGAGGGCGTTGGTCGTCGTCGAGAACGCGAACCCGGTGAACGGGTCCGGCACGATCGTGCAGGCACCGCAGCTCGCATCGATGCGATCGAACGAGAACAGCAGTGCTGCGGTCGAAGACGGCGCCGCTTCACGGAGGTGGTGACGGAAGTTCGAGTTGCCGCGCGCCGCCATCGCCGCACGGGCTTCGCCGCCGTTGTTGCCACAACCCCCACCGAGGTCCGTCGTCAGCCCGTCTTGGGTCACGAGGGTGCGACCGAAGATCGTGCCGTCGTCCGGCAGCTCGACGTTCTCCCACACGACGAGCGCACCGTCCGCGTGGAGACTCCCACTGCCGCTGAACGCGCTCGCGACGCATACGTTGTTGGATTCCGCAGCCCCGTTGAGGTCGATCGGTCCCTCGTAGTAACTCTGAGCGGTGAACGGGTCGACCACTTCGAAGTGCACGTCGTTGCTGCCGCCCGGCCCCTCGTCTTCGTAGGCGACGATCACCGAGCCGACGTTCCACGCGACCGAGACGTCACCTTCCTCCTCGACATCGGCCTCGATGATGATCTCGGTGCCGATGTGGGCAGTGCCGTCATGGAACGCCACCGTGCGGCAGGCGATGTCATCGTTCCCGTCGCCGGGGATGGACTGGGTCTCGTACGCCACGATCCAGTTCGTCCCATCGCCATCGACAGCGGGCGAGTCCTCGTCCATGACACTGTTCGCGATCTGCAACTCCGGAGTCAGCAGGACTCCGGAGGTGCTGATGACCCGCCCGCGCACATCCGAGAATCCGGGCATCTCGAGGTAATACGTGACGAAGTGACGCCCCCCTGGCCCCGCACTCTGCGAGATGCGCGGCGGGTACACCGATCCGACCGAGATCTGGGTGAGGCTGTGCGACGACAGACTGCCGTCGGGCAAGACATCGACGACGATGCCATCGATTTCGCCGCTCACGTCGGCGATGTCGAGGAACGCGAGGTAGACCGAGTTCCCGATCAACGTGCCACCCACGGCTGGGTCGGACTGGTTCGTGGGCGAGACCCGCAGCGCGGACAGCGAACCCAACGCGCCATCGCCGGCGTCCATGCTTCGCCCCCAGATGTCGTAGTTGTCCGTGGCCCAACGCGACCATGCGATCACGAAGGAGCCTTCCTGCGCACAGTTGCCGACCGCGGGATCCTGGTTGACGACGCCGAACGTCGTCGTGACCGAAATCTCCGTGCCCAACGGCACGCCTGCTCCGCTGACTCGGCGAGCGCGCACGTCGACGTGGGCGCTGGAGAACCACTCTTCCCATACGACGCAATACACGTCGGACGCCGCGTCGTACGCGACCTCCGGGTCGTTGCCTCGGTCGTTGGCCGACACTTCGACGTCGACGATCGAGCCGATGATCGGGTCGAGCGTCAGCGGCAGCTGAGCCTGGTCGACGAAGACGCCGGGCAGCGACAGTTCGAGGCAGCCGTCCACCAGGATCAGGCTGCCGGAGGCCCGCAGGCCGGAGGCATCGATCCCGGTCACGGCGCCGATCGACATCGACGCGACTCCGGGTAGTTCGAACGTGAGGCCACCCTCCTCGTTCATCTCCGCGTCGAGATCGCTCTCGAGACGGCAGCGCACGACGAGGTCACCCTCGCCCTCCGGCAGAGTATCGAAGACGAAACTCTGCTCGATCCCGCGGTCCCGGACGTCGTACCGCTCGACGAACCCTTGCCGCACGTAGTCGACCCGCTCCTTGCCGAGTTCGATGCGCGCCGGCGCCACGTCGACCAGGTCGCCGAAGCGCCGGCCGACCGACTGCAGCGAGATCTTCATCGGGTAGTCGCGCGTCGCCGCCGACCCGAGCGCCGGCAAGAACTCGACGCCGTCCTCGTCGAAGCGCGCCTTGTATCGAATCCCTCCCGCGGCGATCGCATCGTCGCGACGCTCGAGGAATCCGCTGCGGAGATTCCACACGTCGGACTGACGCGTTTCGCGGTCTTCCGCGAAGGAGAACGAGGGTGCCTGGAGCTGATCCTGGGCACTGGCTGCCACGGCTGAGCAAACGCTCGCGAGCAGGCTGAGAGAGATGAGTTTCACTGTGGTTCCTCCAGTCGAATCGGAATTGGCCGCGACGTGCGGCCGGAGGAACGGCGACGCGAACTCGGAGAACCGGACAGCTAACGAACCAATTCCACGGCGAGGCCCTCAGTGAACTTCCAATCGAAGTCCCCCTCCGCCACCTGGTACATCCACTGGAAGTGCAGCACCGTCTCCGGCATCTCCTCCGGGATCGCGAGCTGCACCGTGCGATATCCGAGCCCGGTGTTCGTCCCCCTCGTGCCGATGTGCCCAGTCCCCGCGACCGGGACGTAGGCATGGCAACCGGGCAGACCGAGGCCACTCAGGTCGATCGCCGCGGGCGCGGTCCCGATCAGCAGGATCGCCCAAGCGTGCTGGACACTCGCACCCGCAAGACGCACGTACGTGAACTCGGCACCGATCTGCTGACTCCCCGGCGACAGCACGGTCTGATCCACCCACTCGATCTGCGCCGGGGTGCAGGCGACGCCGTAGTGGGTCGGCGGCGCCGCGGCCGTGTGCTGCCAGTCTCGAGCGAACGCGGCGCCACCGCCTGTCTGGTCGCGCAGCCCGAACACGAACCCGACGTCATCCGAGTTTGTGTCGAACACCGACCCGACGCTGGCGTTCTCTTCCCCCGGCAGACCCGGGTGAAGCACGTGGCCGTCGACCACACGTCCGTTGTGGCCGAGGCGCGTGGCGTGAATCGAACCGTCTCCCCCATGCCGACCCTGACGCATCGCCGTGACCGTCCAGTGCGACAGCGAGTGCTCGTCGAACGCCATCGCGCCGAGCTCCCATTCGCGATTCGCGCCGCCCACGTGCAGCGGCTCCGGCTCCCAACGGATGGCCGCCCCGTTCATGTTCGACCAGGTCACACGGTTGCACCACACCTCGGTCCCATGCGGCTGCGACGGACGCGCCGGCAGTCCGGCCGCGCCGAGCTTGGTCCAGGCGAGGACGAATCGCCCCTGCCGGCCCGCGACTCGGGGCATCATTCGGTGCGACCCCACCAGCGAATCCTGCGTGTCCCCGTAGGCCGCCCACGACACCGCACCCGCAGCATCGACGAGTCGCGAGAACACGCTCCAATCGCCGCCGCCTGCCTGCGTGAGGTCCGACCGCTGCCACGCGACGAACCACGGCCGATCCGCGTCTCCGATCTTGTTCACGGTCGGACGCTCGTGATCGCCGGGCACGAACGGCCCCATGACGTCCAGCTGGGATTCCGGCCCGACGATCGGCGCACCGCCCGCGAACTCGAGCGTCCGCACGCGCACCTCACTCGCATCGACCTCGTGACCGAGCGCCAGCGCACTCGGCTCGCGCTGCCAGGCGATCAGTGCGGCCGTGCCCGGATTCTCGAACGACGTCCCTCCGACCACAGGGCGCCAGTCGTGTCCGGCGGTCTCCTGTGGCAACTCCGTCCACGTGGACGAGAACGTGCGATCACCCGCGGCCCTCGTATGGAACCCGATGCGCCAGCCGCCTCCGGTCGCGGCTCGGTCCCGCCCGGTGACCAAGACGTAGACCTGGGGCAATCCCGTCATCGTCACGGAAGTAGCCGTCGCGCTGCGGTCCGGGCTCAGATCCGCGAACACGGTCGTGGGATTGGAGTAGTCCGCGTCCCGGATCTGCGCGAACTCGTCGAAGTCGCTGGCCGAGGCCGCCCGCACGTAGCTGATCATGACTTCTCCGATCGCGGCGTCGCGAATGAGGTCCACGTGATCCAGCGCCGCGCCCGCGTCGATCGAGACGACGGCCAGCAGCGGGTCGATCGTCACCGGGTAGTCGGCGGTTTCGAGCCAGCTCCCGGGCACGCGGATCTCGACGAACTCACCGTCCCGGGCCGTGCACAGATCGATTCGTCCGTCTGCAGCATCCACGCCGAAGGCGCATCCGTACTCGAGCGTCGGGACGCCGGATGAGTCGCAGAACGTGATCGGCGCGTGGGCGAAGCCCCGCGAATCGGCGCGCAGGTCGGTCCGAATCGCGCCGCGCACGACGAGATCCCCACCTCCGGGGGGTGGCGCGGAGACGACGAACGTCTGCTCGAGCCCACTCTCCAGTACGTCGTACGCCTCGACGACGCCCGCGTGGTGAATCTCGAAGCGCGTTCCCGAAACCACCCCGGCACGCGGAGTCCCGAGACCAAGCGCTTCTCCCCCGCGCGTGATCGACACCGTGCGCCACCCCAGCGACTGGTTGCGGGCCACCCTGGCCCCCAGATACGGGGTGAACACGACGCCGTCGGCGCGGAGTTCGACCTTGTAGTCGCCCGCCGCCGCGAAGTAGCGACCGGACTCAGTGCCGGCGTGGATCGGTGTGACGGCCGGCTCGATCGTCGTGACCGACTGCCCGACGAGTGCTCCTCCGGCCGAGAGCACGAGCGCTGCCGTGTATCGCAATGTGTTCATGTCATCCCGGCGACCTCCTGGCCGGAGACCGGACAGAAAATTCGGTTCCGTTGTCCGGTCGCCTACGCAGCGGACGCCACTCCTGGGACGTACCATTCGTGACCACCGCACTTCCCGTTCCCGGCAACCCGCACATGCGTTCTCCCCAAGACGACGACACCCTCGACAAGCTGAGGAGTTGGCACGCCGGGGATCGAACGGCACTCGACGCCCTCGTCAGCGACAACCTGACCTGGATCGCGGACCACATCCACCGCAACCTGCGACCCGCGCTGCGTCTCACCGGGCAAACGGAGGACTTCGTCCAGCAAGCGATGCTCGCGGTCCTCGAGTACGGCCCCAAGTTCGAGGTATCCGATCGCGCCCGCTTCCGAGCCCTCGTCGCGCGCATCGTCGAGAACGACCTCCGGGACCAGCACCGATTCCTGCACCGGGAGTGTCGTGACGTGCGCCGCAACGTCGGGGCGGCCACGGACACAGTGCTCAACCTGGACCCGGCTGCACGCTCGGTCACGACGCCGAGCGCAGCCGCCGAACGCGAGGAGCGCCGCGCCTGGCTTCGCCTGGCTCTGGATCTACTCGACCCCGAGGATCGAGAAGCCATTCGCATGCGCGACTGGGAAGAGCTGACCTTCCGAGAAGCGGGCGAACGCCTCGGCATCGGCGAGGACGGAGCGCGCAAGCGATACGACCGCGCGCTGCCGAAGCTCGCGAAGAAGGTCGCGCTGCTGCGAGACGGCAAGATCGACAGCGCTGTGGCGGCGGAGGACTGAGGCGGGGCTCGCCGGCAGACCGAAGCCAGCCGGCCGCCGTCCAGCTACGCTGTCCCCATGCCCGCCACCCCGACCACCGGCTCGGCGTCTGGATCGTGCTGTTGACCGTGTCCCCCTGGCGGCTGGCACGCTTCCGCTTCGGACCGCTCGAATGGGCGTGGCGCAGCCTGACGTACTGGACGCCGCAGCCGCTGCGCCGCTAACCCGTCCGCCGCTGATGCGAGTTGCAGTTCGCGATGTGGACCTCGTTCTTGAAGGTCTCGCGCCCCTGGAACATGCAGATCACGCCGTCGTCGAACTCGGTCTTGCAGTGCCGGCAGGTCCCGCACTGGAACCTCGAGCTGCCGCCGCCCCCGCCGGCCTGCATCGATCGCGTCACGAACCGCCAGAGCAGGTAGCCGAGGATCAGGAAGAGCAGGAGCCGGAGCCACATCCCGCCGATCCTAACCCCATGAGCGCGCGGGCGGAATCAGGGGGCGTCACGAACGGCGTCTCGCGCGCGCTGCAACAGCTCCAAATCGGCGATCGGATCGAGGGCGCGAAAGTCGGCGAGGCCACTCTGCCGCTGCCCGAGGAGCTCGCCGGCGCCGCGTAGCCGGAGGTCTTCTTCTGCCAGTCGAAAGCCGTCGTCGGTCGCGCACAGCGCCGCCGTGCGGGCGTTCGCAGTGCCGACCAGGACGCACACGCCCCGCTTCGCGCCACGCCCGACGCGCCCACGCAGCTGATGGAGCGTCGAGATCCCGAAGCGCTCGGGCGAGACGACGACCATCAAGGTCGCGGCCGGCACGTCGACGCCGACCTCGAGCACGGTCGTCCCGACGAGCACGTCACACTCTCGATCGCGGAACGCGGCCGTGGCCTCGCGTCTTTCGTCCGTCGGCTGGCGGCCGTGCACCAGGCGGCACGAGAACCGCTTGGCCAAGTCCTCGGCGACGCGCACGGCACCACCCTTCTCGCCGTCCTCGCCGATCTTGGGGCACACGACGTAAGCCTGCCCCCCACGACGCACGTGCCGCTCGATCGCACTCAGCACGCGCGGCCATTCATCGCGTTCGACGAACACCGCGCGCGGCATTGGCCGACCGCGCGGTCGCGCACGCAACGCGAGCGAGTCGAGATCGCCGAACAGCGTCAGCGTCAGCGTGCGAGGGATCGGCGTCGCGGTCATGACGAGCACGTGGGGCGCCTGCCCTTTGCGCACGAGCTGCATGCGCTGCTCGACTCCGAAGCGATGCTGCTCGTCGATCACGACGAGGCCGAGGCTCGCGAACGACGTAGACTCGCTGATCAACGCGTGCGTGCCGATGACGAACGGGGCCTCACCGGCCGCGACCGCCTCGCGAACCGCCGCCTGTTCCGCCGCGCGGAGACTGCCGATCAGGAGCTCGCACTGCACGCCGCTCCCGTCGAGCATCGCCGAGATCGAGGCGAAGTGCTGCTCGGCCAGGAGCTCGGTCGGCGCAAGGAACGCGACCTGATGTCCGGCTTCGATCGTCGCCAGCGCGGCGTCGAGCGCCACCGCGGTCTTGCCGGTGCCGACGTCGCCGTGCAGCAAGAATCCGCACGGCGCGGGTCCCTGGAGGGAGCGACGAAGAACCTCGACCGCGTGCCGTTGATCCGCGGTCCATTCGAACGGCAACACGCCCCGCATCCGCGCGTCGTGCTCCGCGCCGATCTCCACGACGGGCCCTCGGACGTGCGAGCGCGTGCGGCGCGTGCGCTCGAGCTCCCGGAACAGCCCGACCGCCTCGACGAGCGCGAACGTCGCCCGCGCGCGCTCGTGCTCGTCCGCGTCCTTGGGCGCATGCATCGCGCGGATCATGTCTTGAGACGGCTGGGCGAACTCGCCGAGACCCGCCGGCAGCGACACGTCGAGCAGCTGCGACAGATCGACTCGTTCGATGGCCTGCGCGATCCATCCGCGAAGACGAGACTCCGAAACGCCAGGAACCTCGCGGTAGCGCACGAGGATCGGACCGGTGGCCGCGCGATCGCTCGCGACCACACGCGGGTTCTTGACGACGTACGAAGAGCCGGTCTTGTCGAGCAGCCCCTCGACGACACGCTCCATCCCGACCGTGTAGCTCTTGGCCAAGTAGGGCTGGTTGAAGAACGACACTCGAAACGGCTCGCCCTCCTCCGACTCGAACTGCACGTTGACGATGCTGCGCCGCCCCGGCAACCAGGCGAGCTTCGACTGGAACACGCGACCCTGCAAGCGCACGAGCTGCCCGAGCATCGCGTCGGTCGGTGCCGCGAGTTCCGCGACCTCGTCGTGCCGCCGCGGGAAGAACATGACGAGATCCGCTAGCGTGGCGATACCCGCGGCCGCCAGCCGCTCGGAGGCTTTCGGGCCGATTCCGTCGAGCGCAGTCGTCGAACTGTCAGGCGGCAACGCAGCTGTATCGGCCATGTCAAGGGGGATCGGAGCAAACCCTGGCGCGCGAACGAAGCGGCGATTCGCCGCCGCGCGGAAAGTTTCGACCCCCGCGCGCACTTTGCCTCGGTCAGCGCTACCGTTCGCGACGACATTTCCCCTGCGATGCCCTTGAAAGCCCTCGAAGACAAGCATCTCGAGTACCTGTCCCGATTCGGATTCGACGCGGAACTGCTCGAGTCCTGGCGCGATCGGCTCCGTGACGGCTCCCTGACCGCCGAATCGAACACGATGGAGGGTCAGCTCCTGGCACCCGCCGCGGATCAGATTCGCGCGCTGCCGAAGTCCGGCACGCCCGAGCGCGACGAGCTCATCGCCGCGGGCGAGGAGGCGATCCGCAACGGCGAGTTCGGCATCGTCGTCCTGAACGGCGGCATGGCCACACGCTTCGGCGGCGTCGTCAAGGGCACGGTCGACGTGCTCGGCGATCGGTCCTTCCTCAACCTGAAGCTCACGGACGCGCACAAGACGGCCGAACGCTGCGGCGGCAGGATCCCGGTCATGCTGATGAACAGCTTCGCGACCGACGAGGCGACGCGCGATCACCTGCGCGAACACAGCAACTTCGGAGTTCCGGACGACCTCGTGTCGCACTTCACGCAGTTCATCTCCGTCCGACTCGAACAGGGCGGGGACATCTTCACGACGGAGGACGGAGACGTCTCTCCGTACGGTCCGGGGCACGGCGACTTCAGCTTCGCGCTGCGCGCGAGCGGCCTGCTCGAGAAGTTCCTCGAAGGCGGCGGCAAGCACCTGATGCTCGCGAACGTCGACAACCTGGGCGCACGCGTCGACCCCGCGATCCTCGGTCATCACATCGTCAACAAAGCCGAGGTGACCTGCGAGACGGCGCCGAAATGGCCCGGCGACGTCGGCGGCTCACCCTACGTCGTCGACGGCAAGCTGCAGCTCGTCGAGCAGATCCGCTACCCGTCCGACTTCGACCCGGAGATCGTCGACGTCTTCAACACGAACACGTTCCACTTCGACGCGAAGGCGATCGATCGCGACTTCGACCTCGGCTGGTACTACGTCGAGAAGTCGGTCGGCGACAAGAAGGCCGTGCAGATCGAACGCCTCGTCGGCGAACTCACGAAGTTTCTCAAGAGCAACTTCATCCGCGTCAAGCGCACCGGCGACCGCACGCGGTTCCTGCCGATCAAGACCCCGGACGATCTCGACTCGTGCCGCGACGAGATCGTCGAGATCTACCCGGCGGACTGACCGTCCCGAAGACAGGGAGCACGGAGAGCGGTAGACCGGAGCAGGATGGAATACCTCTACTGGCTGCTCGGAATCTCCGCCGCGATGGCGCTCCTCGAGCGCCTCGTGCCGAACCATCGTGCGCAGCCGGTGCTGCGCCGGCAGCTGATCAACGACTTGTTCTACCTGGTGTTCCACGGCTACCTCTACTGGCAGCTGTTCGGCACGGTCATCCAGGGCGTGGCAGGCTCTACGCGAGACGGGCTCGCCGCGATCGGTCTCGCGCCGGAGCAAGGCCTGCTCGTCGGCGCACCGTTCCTCGTGCAGTTCTTCGCGTTCTTGGTCGCGAGTGACTTCCTGCAGTGGAACGTGCACCGCTTGCTGCACCGCGTGCCGCTGCTGTGGCAGTTCCACAAAGTCCACCACTCGATCCAGGAGATGGACTGGGCCGGCAACTTCCGCTTCCACTGGGCCGAGGTCGTCGTCTACCGATCGATCCTCTACGTCCCGATCGTCGTGTGGCTCGGCTACGACCCCGCCCCGCAGTTCCTCGCGATCGTGATCGGCACGGCGTGGGGTCACTTCAACCACGCGAACGTGAACCTCGGGATCGGGCCCCTGGCCTATGTGTTCAACAGCCCGCGCATGCACCTCTGGCACCACGACGCGTCAGACGAGGGCGGCACGGCGAAGAACTTCGGCATCGTGCTCAGCGTCTGGGACTGGACCTTCGGCACGGCCTACTGGCCGCGGGATCGAGAACCGGAGCGCATCGGGTATCCGGGGGATGAGGAGATGCCGCGGGATCTACCGCGCCAGCTGGTGTTCCCGCTGTGGCGGACGGCGAAGGGCTGACGCCCGCACTTGCCCTTGGCCTTGCCTTTGCCTGGAGCAAGGCGCGGGTGATCCACCGATCACCGACGGCGCTCACGCCGCTCGCCCGTGCAGGCAAGGGCAGGGGCTAGCCGCCGCGCGTATGCATCTCGAGGTGCGGATTCCCCCGCAGCTCTTCCGCCTTCGCCAGCGGCGCGCGCTCCGCAATCCCCAACCGCTGCTCCGCGCCGCGATCGCGGCGCTCGCGCCACAATCGCGCCAGATCCTCGCGGATCTGCTCGTCCGTCTTCGGGCCGCGCAGCCACGCCCGCACGTCGACGCCGAGTCGCCCGTAGAGACACGTCAACAGCGTCCCGTCCGCGGTGATTCGAGCGCGGTCGCACGTCGCGCAGAACGGCTTCGTCGTCGATGCGATCACGCCGAAGACCGTGCCGTCTTGGAGCACGAAGCGCGTCGCGGGGGCCGACTCGCGCACGACCTTGGGCTGCACGCTGCCGAAGCAGCGCTCGATCGTCGCCAGGATCTCGTCCTGCGACACGACCTGTTCGCTGCGCCATTGCGTGGCGCCGCCGACGTCCATGTATTCGATGAAGCGGAGCTCGGCTCCCTGCTCTCGCGCATACTCGAGCAGAGGAATGATCTCGTCTTCGTTGAAGCCGCGGACGACGACCGCGTTGAGCTTCACCGGGAAGCCGAGCTCGCGCGCGGCTTCGATGCCGCGCAAGACGCGTCCGTGTTCGTCGCGCTGCGCGATCGCCTGGAAGCGTTCTGCGCGCAAGGTATCGAGACTGACCGTGACGCGATCGAGTCCGGCCTCGCGGAGCGCGGGACCCTGCGCCGGCAACAGGATACCGTTCGTCGTCAGCGCGAGCTCCTCGATGCCTTCGATCTTCGCGAGGCGGTCGACCAACTCCGGAAGGTCACGGCGCAGCAGCGGCTCCCCGCCGGTCAGCCGCACCCGGTCGACACCGACGGACGCGAAGGCGCGGGTCAGCCGCTCCAGCTCGTCGAAGTCGAGAATGTCCGACCGCGGTAGCCACTCGTAGTCCGGCTCCGGCATGCAGTAGGTGCAACGCAGGTTGCAGCGGTCCGTCACGGACAGACGCAGGCTGCGCAGCGGTCGCGAGAACCGATCGGTCGGGAGTCGTGGCGCTTCGGTCACAGCGCGCAGTGTGGCGCACGGACGAGACCGAGGGAAGTCCCGTCAGGTCGCCTTCACCACGGCCAGCATGCGTCGATCGGCCAGCTTGGGCCAATGCGCGACGAGACGGGTCGGACAGGCGCGTTCGACCTTGACAGAGACCTCGGGGAACCGCTCGAGATGGGCTACCATCCGGTCCTGTTCCACGGCAGTTTGGTGCAGACTGACGAGCACCCCGCCCGGGCGGAGCAACTCGACCGCCCGCCCGATCACGGCCGCCGGCGCGAACAGACTCGACGGCAATCCCCAGTCGAGCAGCGCGTAACGCGTCAGGAACGGGAAGAACATCGTGACGCAGTCGAACGCCCCCTCGTCACCGCGCCCCCATTCGCAGAAGTCCGCCACCTCGTATCGCACGGCCGGGTTGCCCGTCTGCGCCGCATACGCCTCGGCGTAGTCGCAGCGAGCGTGCCCATTCGGATAGATCCCGTGTCCGTCGACCTCGACCCCGGACAATTCGATCTTCGCCGCTCGACGCCGGAAGAAGCGCTCGAGCGCCCCGACGTAGCTCCAATTGCGCGCGCCTACGTCGACCACGCGGAGGGGCCGGTCCGGCGCCCAAGGCATGGAGACGCGAACATCGTCGAGGACGCTCAGCAGATCGACGACTTCGCGGTAGTCCCGTCGCGAGCTTCCCGCCCGCAGATCGTCGAGTCCATAGCGCGCACACAGAGCCCGCTCGCCGGTCTCGGCGGCGATTCGCTCCGCCCCGTCGAGGTAGTCGAACAGCGCGCCCATCGGCTCCTTCGGCAGATCCGGTGCACCCCGGCTCCAGCCGACCCGCCGGCGCAGCGAGAACGCGAGGGCGTTCACCGGAGCGCGAAGCGCGACTGCCGTGCGTCGAACGATCCCTGCCATAGGTGTTTCATCGACCATTCGACACCGCGGAATTGCAGCGAAATCCGGCCCCCCGTCTAATCCTCCTCCATGATGCGCACGGACGTCGTGATCGTGGGTGCCGGGCTGGCCGGCACGAGCCTGGCCTGGCACCTCGCCGGCCGGCGCGACGTCCTGGTCGTCGAGCAGGGCTCCCAGCACTGCGCGGAGGCATCCGCGCAGAATGCCGGCATGGTCCGTCGCCTCGTCGGCGACCCGACCGAACGAGCGCTTGCGTGCCGGACGTTCGAGCTGCTCCAACAGCTGCCGAGCAACGACTGGCAGGGCGCGGAGCCGTTCACGCGCACGGGTTCGATGGTCGCCGTTTGCGATTCGGACTCTCCGCAGCGCGCGAAGCTCGACCGCGCGTGCGCGGGACTGCGTGACGCGGGTATCGCCGTCGCGATCGTCAGCGGCGCGGACATCGCCGCTCTCGCGCCGGCGTTCACGGACAGCCCGGCGACGCGCGGCTACTGGATCGCGGACGAAGGCGTGTGTGATCCGCACACGCTCGGATCCGGCTTCGTCCGTGGCGCGCGACGCCAGGGGGCGGAGTTCTGGTTCGACACCCGCGTGCTCTCGCTGCAGACGAGCGGCGGCCGCGTGACCGGCATCGTGACCGAACGCGGCGTGATCACCGCGGAGCACATCGTCCTCGCCACCGCGGCTTGGACGCCGGGCCTCGTCCGCGAATTCGGCATCACGCGTCGGATACGGCCGCTCGCGCGACATCTGTTCTTCTCCGATCCGCACGAGTTCGCCGCGCCCGGGCAGCCGTGGTGCTGGATCGAAGATCGCGGCGTCTACGTGCGCCCGGAGACCGGTGGCTTCTTGTGCTCGCCGTGCGACGAAACCGAAGTGCCGCCACCGGTCGGTCCCGGCTCCAAGCGCAACGTCGATCCGATGACCCGCGCCGAGGCGCAGGAGAAGCTCGTGACCGCGCTGCCAGCGCTCGGAACCGTACGGCTCGGACAGGGCTGGGTTGGACTCCGCACGTTCACGGAGGACCGCCGGCCGCTCGTCGGTGCCGACCCCGACGTCGAAGGCCTCATCTGGATGACCGCGCTCGGAGGCTCGGGCGTCGGCGTCAGCTTCGCGCTCGGCGAACGACTGGCCGCCGAGCTCATCTCGCAACCGCCGGCGCGGCTGCACACTCCGCATTGCCCGTGAGGCCCTGCCCGTGACACCCTGCCCATGACGCGCGCGGAGATTTCGAATCGCGACCTGGGCATCGCCGCGCTGTTGTGGATCGCGTTCGCGACGCTCTACGTCTGCACCCAACAGGGACGCGTGTTCGGCAACGACGGCGCCATGCTCTGCAACTGGGCCGTGTTTCCCGAGCGGGCGCACGGTGGATACCACAACGTCCTCTATCCATGGCTGTCCGGATGGTTCACGAGCCTGTTCTCTTGTGACGATCCCCTGACGCCAGTGCGCGTGCTCCAGAGCTGCGCAACCGCGGACGGTCTCGCCTTCGGCTATCTCTCGTGCCGCTCGCTCGCCGCGAGTCGATTCGCGAGCGTCGCATCGATCGCGCTCCTCGGCACCAGCCCGGCAATCTGGTTCTTCGCGACGACGGTCGAAGTGCACGCCGTCCACTTCGGACTCATCAGCTTCTGCGCGTTCGTCATCCTGCACGCACCGTGGCACCGCCCGGCGCTCGGCATCGCGGCGGCGGGGCTCGTGTTGCCGTTCACCTACCTTTCGCACCAGAGCGCTCCGGCGCTCGGCCTCGGCTGGCTGCTCCTGGCCCAGTGCGGGCGTCTGCGGCAGGGAGCGCCGCCGTTCTCGCTGCTCGTGCTGTTCGGCATCGGCTGCGCGATGCTCGCAGCGCTGCTGCTCGGACAGCTAACGGGAAACTGGGTCCGCGGAATCGGCTTCGGCCTCGGCATCGGTTCGGTGGCCGAGTCGGTCACCGCGTGGCAAACCTCGGCCCCCGTCGCCGTGTTGCTCCACGAGATCGGACACCCGCTCGCGCTGCTGCTGCCGATCGCGATCGCGGGATGGATCGTCGATCGCCGCGCCCGCTGGACGACGGCCGCGACGGCGGCGTTCGCGCTGCCGACAATGGCGTTCATCCTCTACTGGGGCGTCACGGAACGCGGTGGCTACATGATCGCGCCGGCGCTCGCACTCGCGTTCGCCGCCGCGCGCGGGTGCTCGACGCTGCGTAAGGGGTCCCAGCGCGCGCTCGTCCTCCTGGCGATCGCGACGCAGGCGGCCGTCGGCTACGCATTCGTGCACGACTACGACGAACGCGGCTTCCAGATCGACGAGCGCATCGACGTCTTGCGCGAGGCGTTGCCCAACGGCAAAGGCTGGGTGCTGAGCGCGTATCACGCCGCGCCGAGCGCGAAGATCCACCTGCCGAAGCTCGACGAGTTCGACATGCTCCCGTCGTTCGAAGGCATCACGAGCGTCGAGGATTGGTGGGAGAACAAGCTGCGTGGCGAGATCGTGCTCGCGGTCGCCAGCGAGGGCCGCTTCGTCCTGGATCGGAGCTACGCGAACGCCGACGACGTCCGCGGACTGATGGTCGACTGCCTCCGACACCTCGAGGGGATTCTCGAAGAGCGCTTCGAGCTCGAGAAGTGGGGCCGCAGCGACTGGGACATGTGGGTCGTCACGGGGAAGCGATGAAGGCGAGACGTGTTCCGGATCCACACGCGGCATACGGCTCCCGCGACCGCATGTTCGAGCGCGCGTTCCGACGCTCGCTACTTCGCCTCGAACCAGAACACGCCCTTCTTGTTCGCCGTGACCACGTCGCGGTCGCCATCGCCGTCGACGTCGACCACTTCGAACGCTCGTCCAACCCCGGAGTCCGAGTCGAGCTCGACCTGCTTGAACTCGACGCTTCCCCCACGGCCGCGCCGCAGCAAGAACACCACGAGGCGGGCCGGGTCGTTCGCGCCAGGATCGGTTCCAAGATGCGCGAAGTACGTCTTCCCGGTGACGATGTCCTTCAGGCCGTCTCCGTCGACATCTTCCACGACGACCCCGTGCAGCTGCGAGAACTCGATCCCGAGCGGACCGCCCGGCCCGCCCATGATCGAATGCTCGACGAACGTGATGCCGCCACCACCCTGCGCCGCGACCTGCTCGAACCAGCTCAGGCCGTAGCCGTGCGCGTCGAGACTCGTCACGATATCCGCGTCGCCATCCCCATCGACATCGAATGCAAACATCTGCGCGCCGCCGACACCCGGTCCGAAGACGAACGGGTGGAACGTCCAGGCCGGTGAGGGCGTCACCGGCTGCGCGAACCAGCCCGCGACGGTCAGGACGTCCACCCGGCCGTCGCCGTTGACGTCCCCGACCCCGAGACCGTGCACGAAGGTCGACCATGGTCCCGGCGGCGTGATCGGTTGGAACGTCCATGGTGCCGTCGGCGTCGCGCCACGGGACGCGTAGCCGAGCTGCCCGCCCGTGGCGCAGACGAGGTCGCGAACGCCATCGCCGTCGACGTCGACGTAGCGAGGCGCCTCCATGTCGACCGCGGTCAAGACCGCGTGGCGCGCCCATGTGCCGACACCGCCCCCGGGATTCTCATACCAGAAGGCCGGAGTACCCGGGAACGCGACGACGAGCACGTCGGACCAGCCGTCCGCGTTGAAGTCGTCGGCGAACATCATGAAGCTGTCGAGCGCGTAGCCCTGCACGGACCACGCGCCGCGGTCCCAGATCTTGCCGCCGATCTCGCCGTCCGTCCGATACCAGACCGGCCCCGCCGCAATGTCGAGAGCACCGTCCTGATCGAAGTCGGCGACGGCCACGCCTTCGGTCCGATACGCGGTGTCGAGCCGGTGTTTGACGAAGCCCGAATCCGTGCTGTCGCGCTCGGGGATCGAGCACGCCAGACCGGCGAGGAGACAGGCGGCGACAGGACGCATCGCCCGATGATAGCGCAGCCCACCGACATCGGGGAATTCGCGGCAAACCACGTGTTGAAGGCGACGCGCCAACCGCCTATCACGTCGCGCATGAGCCAGATCGAACGCGCCTACATGCGCAAGAATTGAACGTCTTGCACCCGCGCGAGGAGTTTCCTCGCCGACTCCCTGGATGAAGACATCGTCGTCGACGCCCGAAAGAACCGCGTCGGCCCGGACGACCTCGCCCCGTGGTTCCGCGGCCGCAAGCGCCTCGTCGTCGCGAAGGGCAAGAAGTCGACCGAATACGAGGTCAAGAAGCTGAAAGCCGACGAACGCGCCCAGCTCGTGCTCGGCCCATCCGGCAACCTGCGAGCCCCCACCCTGCTCGTCGGCGACACCGTCCTCGTCGGATTCAACGAAGACGTCTACGGCGAAGAGCTCGGCTAGGCCGACTCCGGGCCTACCGACGCCGCTTGCGCGCGAACATGTGCGCCGACCACACGTCGTCGATGCGGCAGATCTTCACGTCGGTCCAGCCCTGGTCGATGCCGAAGCCGCGCACGAGATCCTGGGTTACGTTCGAGTCGACGCCGGACGCGCGCTTCGGCCACGCGACCCAGATGCGCCGTTTGTCCGGCAGCATGCGCACGGCACTCGGCCAGCGCTTCGCCAAGTCGCCGACGGACTTCGGAAACAGCACGACGAGGTCGGCCTGGCCGCGGGCCTGCTTCCGCATGGTCACACTCGACGGCACCTTGCCGAGAGTGCGCTCGAACCCAGCCGGCGCACCGAGCAGCGCGACCGTGTAGTCCTCGCGAATCTCGAGCTTGTCCCACAGCTCCTTCGTCGAGCATTCCGTCGTCGGGCCGGCCTTCTGCTTGCGACGTCGGGCCCGGCGAATCGCGGCTTCGACGTCGTCCCACTCGGTGAACACGGCGTCGGCGAACACCGCACGAACAGCCTCGACCTTGTCCGACTTGCCGCCGACGAACACGAACGGCACACCCGCGGTCGCCTTGGTCGTGCGAAACCAGCTGCCGATCTGACGCCCGTGCGACGGCAAGCGCTCCAGGGAGATCAGCACCACGCACGGGAGGTCGTCGCGATACTTGCCGAGGCCCGAACCCATCTGGTTCGAGTACACGTCGACCTCGAAACCGAGGTCCTCGAGGCCCGCGATCCGGTCGCGGACTTCGGCGGGCTTCCAGTGCACGAGGACCAGCCGGTCCGGAATCAGTCCGTCTGGCATCAGTCGTCGTCCCCGCCGAGCAGTTCGAAGAGCCTCGTCTTCGCGTAGGCCCATTCGCGGTGCAACGTCCGCACGGAAACGTCGAGCGCGCTCGCGCACTCTTCGACGCCGAGCCCGCCGAAGAACCGCAGCCGCACGATCTCGGCGGCGCGCGGCTCTTCGACCTCGAGCCGTTCGAGCGCCTCGTGGACGGCGAGCAGCTGCCCGGGGTCCTTCTCCGCGAGATCCTCCGCGGCCGTCAGCGGCTGCGCGCTCCGATCCCCGCCGCGCTTCTGACTGCCCTTCTTGCGCGCATGGTCGACGAGGATCCTCCGCATCGCCTCCGACGCCGCTGCGAAGAACGGCGCGCTGTTCCGCCACTCGAGCTGGTTGTCGTTGGACAGCTTCATCCAGACCTCGTTGACGAGCGCCGTCGCGCCGAGCGTGTGGTCATCGCGCTCACCCCGCATCCGCTGCTTCGCGATCGCGTGCAGTTCGTCGTAGATCAGCGGGAGAATCGCCCGACCCGCGGTATCCGCATCGTCGCCGCCCTGGAGAATGCGCTGGATCTCGAGTCGCGTCCGGTCTTCCACGCCCGAAGTGTAGTCCTCCTCCTCCGAAGTCCGCAGCAAAGCGCGGCCGCGGCGCGGAATTGTTCGAAGATTCGACGGCTTCCTCCGATCCTCCTCCTCCTGCACTATCGAAATCGCCGATGACACCGAGGAGTGGGCCGCGTGCCTGATGACGCGGATACCATGCAGTCTGAGGAGACAGTGCTTTGAACGACGGTGTATGGACGCTGCAGCGACTTGCGCTAGAGCTGATCGCGGCCAAACGACCTCCGGACGAGATCCTGGATCGACTCTGCGAGCTCGTGCAGGAAATCGTCCCGAACGGAATCGCCTCGGTGATGCGTTTGGACGCCGCGCGGAACGAACTCACGTTCCGCAATGCACCCAGCGCGCCGGCGTGCGTTCTCGAGGCGTTCGGAGTGCTGACCCCTGGCCCACTCTCGGGATCCTGCGGTTCCTCGGTGCACGCGCGGAAGATGGTCGCCGTCGAAGACACGTCCACCGATCCGCGTTGGGAAACCCTCCGAGCCGTCGCGAAGGTCTACGAAATTCGATCGTGTTGGTCGGTGCCGATCTTCCTCGACGAAGACCGCATCGGGGGGACCTTCGCGATCTCGCGTTCGATCACGGGCACTCCCAAGGATGACGAGCGCCAGCTCCTGGAACTCGCGGCCTACCTGGCCGGCATCGTGCTGCGCATCGAAGAGACCGAAGCCCGCGCGGACGAGCAGAACGCCCGACTGCGTGCGATCGTCGAGTGCTCGGAGGACCCGATCTTCGTGAAGGATCGCGACGGGCGCTATCAGCTCGTCAACGAAGCGGAGGCGAAGCACCGGGGCGTTGCGGCGTCCGAGCTGATCGGCAAGACGGACCTCGAGATCTACGAGAACGAGTCGATCTCCGCGGCACTGGCTGCGGATCGCAAGGTGCTGGAGACCGGCAGATCCATTGTTCACGAACTCGAAGTCCGATCGGTCGTCGACGATGAGCGCCGCGAATATCTGATCCGCAAGGACCCGCTGCGGGACGCGAGCGGCGAGATCGTCGGCATCGTGGGCATCGCCCGCGATCTCACGGAGACGCGCCGCGTCGAGCGCGCGATGCAGCAGGCGCAGAAGCTCGAGAGTCTCGGCATCCTCGCGGGAGGAATCGCGCACGACTTCAACAACATGCTCGTCGGCGTCCTCGCGAACGCGAGCGTTCTCGAGTCTGCCACGTCGCTTGGCGACGACGAGCGACGCTGCATCGGGGCGATCCGCCGCGCTTCCGAACGCGCCGCGGACCTCACCACGCGAATGCTGCAGTACGCGGGCAAGCGCGCGCCGGAGCGACGCACGATCGCCATGGAGGAACTGGTCGACGAAATCCCGGTGCTACTGTCGACGGCGGTTTCGAGCCGCGTCTCGCTGTGCACCGAAATCGAACCGGGCCTGCCTGCGATCTCTGCCGATCCCGTGCAGATGCGACAGGTTTTGATGAACCTGACGCTCAACGCTTCGGAAGCGTGCGGCGATTCCGGTGGCGAAGTCGTGCTTCGCGCACAGCTACGACGCGACTGCATGCCGGAGATCGAAACCGTCGCCGACACAGAGCGCCGCGACTGGATGCTGATCGAAGTTTCGGACAACGGCTGCGGTGTGGATCGCGAAACACTGGGCCGGATGTTCGACCCGTTCTTCACGACGAAGGCCACCGGCCGCGGCCTGGGGCTCGCTGCCGTGCTCGGTATCGTCGGCTCACATGGCGGGCATCTGGACGTGGACTCGACGCTGGGCCAGGGCACGACCTTCCGGATTTGGCTCCCCGCCGAAGCGACCGGCGTGGTCACGAACGACGACGTCGAACCGCCCTCCGTCCGCAAGCAATCGGGGCGCATCCTGGTCGTCGAGGACGAAGCGATGGTCACCGACGTACTCGCTCGCATTCTGCACCACCACGGCGGCTACGACGTCGATGGAGCGGAGGACGGGTTAAAGGGCCTCGAGGCGTTCGAAGCGGCTCCGGACGATTCGTTCTGCACGATCATCGTCGATTGCACGATGCCGTCGATGGACGGCCGGCAGCTGATCGCGCGGATCCGCCAACAGGACTCTCGCGTGCCGATCGTCATGACGAGCGGACTCCCGGAAGCCGACGCGCGGGCTGGGTGCAGCGATGACCACATCGACGCGTTCCTCAGCAAGCCGTTCTCGTCGCACGACGTGATGACCGCGGTCGAAGCGGCGCGCGAACGGCGGGCCGCGCGAACCAACGGCAGCGGTTAGCCCGGATTATGCACGAGGCGCCGTAGCGAGGTCGGCGAGATTGCCTTGCCATGGGCGCGAGCGGAGCGGTGCCGACGGAGGCTTGTTGTTGGACAAGCCGAGTAAGGCACGTGGCCATGGCATGGAGACATCGCCGACCGCAGTCGGTGCTTCGTGCATAATCCGGGCTAACGCCGCTACGCGAGACAGTCTTCGATCGCGCGACGCACGAAGATCGGCGCCATCTTCTTGCGCCAGCTCGCCTCGTGGTCGGTGTTGTCCATTGCGCGCGTCGGCTTGAACGCCTCCTGCGCGGCCGTTCGCAGCAGCTCGTCGGTCGCAGCGTCGCCCTTCTTCAGGGTCTGCCCCGTGATCATCTCGACGGTCTTCGCGGCTTCAATCGCGTAGCTGCCCGCGCCACCGATGCGGATGTCGGCACGCGTCACGGTGTCGCCGTCGAACCACAACGCGGCGCCGATCCCGAGCACCGGGAAGTCGAACGAATCGCGACGCCGCAGCTTGCGGTAGCTCGCGCGCCAGCCGTTGACTGCCGGCAGGTGCACGGACGTCAGGATCTCGCCGGGCTTCTTGTGCGTGTAGTCGATGCCGTCGTCCTTGTAGAGGTCACTCGCCACAATCCGACGCTCGCCCTCGGGACCGACGAGCGTGACTTCGGCACCGAGCGCCGTCACGATCGGCACGGAGTCACTCGATTGCACCGCCCAGCAGCGCGGACTCGACGGCGCGACCCAGCAGATCTCGCCGTCGCACTTCATGCAGAAGTTGATCGACTCGCGCCACTCGTAGTTCTGGTCGTAGTAGTTGCAGCGCGTGTCGAGCAGCAGGTTGCCGCCGATCGTGCCCATGTTGCGCAGCAGCGGGGTCGAGATCGATTCGGCCGCGGTCGTGACGGCGCCGTAGTTCTCGTTGAGCTCCGCGTCGTGCTCGATCTCGGACAGCGTCGTCATCGCGCCGAGCGTGATGCCCGACTTGGCGTCGCCCGAGCGCGCGTGCAGCTCCTCGATCCCGACGAGCGAGATCACGTGCTTCGGCTGCTGCTGGCGGCGCTTCATGTTCGGGTAGAGGTCGGTGCCGCCCGCGACGTACATCGAGTCGGGACCGTGGTCGGCCGCGATCTTCACGGCCTCGGCGACCGTCTTCGGACGGTGGTAGGTGAATTGAGTCGGGAGTCTCAGCATGTCACTTGCCTCCCACCGGCTCGGGCTTCGGCTCTTCTTCGCCGGTGCCACCCTGCCACGGAGTCTTCATCTTGCGCGAGTCGGACCATTCGACCTGCGGGACCTTGGTCGGGCCGTAGCGACCTTCTTGGCCCTTGGCCTTCTTCTGCAGCGCGTCGAAGATCTTCTCCGGCGTGACCGGGATCTCGTCGACGCGCACGCCCACGGCGTCGTACACCGCGTTCGCGACGGCGGGCATGATCGGCAGGAGCGGCCCCTGGCCGGCCTCCTTCGCGCCATAGGGCCCGTTGGGATCCGGATCCTCGACGATGTAGGAGACGACCTCCGGCATGTCGAGCGCGGTCGGGCTCTTGTACTCGAGCATCGACGGGATCTTGTTCACGCCGAAGCGGTTGCCGCGATACACGTTCTCTTCCATCACGGCCTCGCCGAGGCCCATGTAGACGCTGCCTTCGATCTGGCCCATGACGAGCGTCGGGTTGAGCGCGCGACCGACGTCGTGCGCGCACCAGATCTTGTCGACGGTGAAGATCCCGGTCTCGGGGTCGACGTCGACCTCGACGACGGCCGCGGTGTAGCTGTAGCACGGACTCGGGCCGACGCCGCCGCCCTTGAAGCGGGCGGGAAACTTCGGCGGCGTGTAGCTGCCGACGGTGCCGATCGTGCCGACTTGGGCTTCGGCGCAGACGACGGCCTCTTGGAACGTCATCGACTTCTCGGGGTCCTGAGCATCGAAGACCCGACCGCCGACGAACGACACGCGACTCTTCGGGATCTCGAGCTTGGTCGCGACACCCGCGGCGACGATGTCGCGCGCGCGCTCGGCCGCCTGGATCGCAGCGTTGCCGGTCATCAGAGTCACGCGACTCGAGTAGCTACCGAGGTCGACCGGCGTGAGGTCGGTATCGCCCGTCACGATGCGGAGGTCCATCGGCTCGAGGCCGAAGATCTCCGCGACGATGTAGGCGAGGATCGAGTTGCTGCCCTGGCCGATCTCGGCGCTGCCGCACAGCACCGTCACGAGGCCGCTGCGGTCGAGCTGAATCTGCACGCCCGAGTGCGGCATCTTGTTCCAGTAGATCGGCAGACCCGCACCCGACAGGTAGGAGCTGCACGCGATGCCGAGGCCCTTGCCGTGTGGCATCTTGCCCCAGCGGTTGTTCCAGTCCGAACCCTCGACGACCTTGTCGATGCACGGGCCGAGAGCCATCGTGCCGATCTTCAGGTAGTTCGCGGTCACCGAGTGCGCGGGCGCGAGGTTGTCCTTGCGCATCTGCGCCGGGCACAGCCCGAGGTCGACCGCGATCTTGTCGAGCTGCGTCTCGAGCAGCGCTCGCGGCTGCGGCGTGCCGTGACCCCGCTTGGGTCCGCACGGCGCCTTGTTCGTGAAGTAGCGCGCACCGCGGAAGTGGTAGTTGTCTATGTGGTAGGTCACGGTCTGCAGCGCGCCCGTGTAGAACGTGCTCGCCGTGCCATAGGAGCCGTACGCACCTCCATCGAGGTAACTCTCGAAGTCGAGCGCCTTGATGCGGCCGGTCTTGTCGACGCCGATCTTCGACTTCATGAGCACGGGGTGCCGACCGCGGTGGCAGTAGAACACCTCTTCGCGCGTCAGCTCGATCTTGACCGGACGACCGGTCTTGATCGACAGCATCGCGGCCGCGATCTCGTGGTTGAACGGGTCCGACTTGCCGCCGAAGCCGCCACCGTTCGGGCAGGCGACGACCTTGATCTTGTGCGGCGGCACGTGCTCGTGCAGCACCTTCGCGAGCGCGCGGTGCAGATAGTGCGGCGTTTGCGTCGAGCTGTGCACGGCGAGCTTGCCGTCCGGGTCGAAGAGCGCGACCGTCGCGTGCTCTTCGAGCGGCAGGTGCGTGTTGCCGCCGAAGAAGAACATGTCTTCACGGACGTGGTCGGCGTCCTCGAAGCCCTGCGCGAGATCGCCGAACTCGAGATTCTCCTGGCGGTGGAAGTTGCCCCCACCCTTGCCGTAGTCGTGAATCCGCGGCTCGCGCGTGTCGTGCGCCTTGAAGATGTCCGAGATCGTCTCGAGCTCTTCGTACTCGACCCTCACGACACGGCAGGCTTCCCACGCGGTGTCGGGATCGTCGGCCGCGATCGCGACGACGGGATCGCCGATGAAGCGCACCTTGTCGAAGCACAGCGTGTGCTCGTCCTGGCTGACCGGCAGGATGCCGAACGGCACGGGCAGCTCTTTGCCGAGCAGGATCGCGCGCACGCCGGGCATCGCCTCGGCGGCGCTCACGTCGATCGACTTGATGTTCGCGTGCGCTACCGTCGAACGCAGCAGCTTCATGTGCAGCATCCGCGGGAACGACAGGTCGCCCGCGTACTTGCGCTGCCCGGTCACCTGGTGGCGCGCGTCGATCTTGCGCCACGAGCGGCCGACGACCTTGAGGTCGTCCTTCTTCGCGTCGTGACGGTAGTAGCGATCGTCAGTGTTGCCCGTCGGGGGCGTGCCTTTCGACTCAGTGCCCATAGAGCGTCTCCTTCTTCGGCTCCGCGTCTTCGCCGCGCAGCTTGGCCGCCGCGAGTTCGACGGACTCGAAGATCTTGATGTAGCCCGTGCAGCGGCAGATGTTCCCGCCGAGCGCGTGCTTGATCTCGTCACGCGTCGGGCTCGGGTTCTTCTCGAGCAGCTGTTTCGCGGTCAGGATGATCCCCGCCGAGCAATAGCCGCACTGCGAGCCATTCAGCTCCGCGAACGCATCCTGCAGCGGATGCAGGTCGGGGCCGTCCGCGACGCCTTCGATCGTGCGGATGTCGCGACCCTGCGCTTCGAGCCCGAGGTAGAGACACGACAGCACGGGTTTGCCGTCGACCAACACGGTGCACGCTCCGCATTCGCCCAGCTCGCAGCCGTGCTTCGTCCCGGTCAGACCGAGGTCTTCGCGCAGAACTTCGAGCAGCGTCTTGTGCGGCGCGAATGCAGTTTGTTGCCGGTCGCCGTTGACCGTGAACTCGCCGAGAACCTTGTCGAGAGGCATAGGCGGAACATGCTAGCAGGCAGATCCGCGGCGTCTACGGCACTGCACTCACACGCAGCGCACATTCGCAGCTGGGCACTATAGTGCAGCGCACGTCTTCATCGAAACGCGTGCCTCTCAGCCGATCCAGAGTTCCACGGCGGCGCTCATCGAGAGCCCGGCCGGCGCGCCCGGATCCAACACGACGGATTGGAAGTTCAGGTTCACGCCGAGCCACACGGGGTCGGTCGAGATGTTGAGCCCGAACGACGACGAACCCTGCGTGTCCAACATCGCGGGCGCCGTGAACTGTGGGTTGACCAGCAGGGTGCCGCCGAACAGCGGGGTCTCGAGCTGGTTCGCGGGGCTGAACCCGATCAGCAACGCGGAGGACGCGTTGCTCAGACCGAACGTCGTGTCGACCGAGACGCTCTCCCCGCGCATCGCCAGGCCCTGGACCGTCAACAGCGGCGGGAAGCCACCGCTGCCGGACGTCCCGACACCGCGCCGCAGCCACCCGAACGGGATGTTGAACTGCACGGACTGCCCGGTGTCCCACACGACGACGGGCACGCCCTGGTCGACCTCGATCCGCGGCCAGTCCACGGAGTTGGTCGGGACCGATCCGCTCAGCGGCACGTCCGCGACGAACGTCGCGCCGCCGTCGGACGAGCGGTTGTAGTAAACCTGCGCCGCGCCCTGGCGGAAGTCCTTCCAGACGGCGTGCACGTGGTCCCCATCGGAGTGGATCTGCACGTTGCGCGCATCGGACGTCGCGCTCATCGGTAGGTTCGCGTTGAGGCGCTGGTCGCTCGGACTGAACGTCTGGCCGCCGTCCCACGAGTAGTTGAAGAACGGCTCCCAACGACCGTTGCGTCGGTCATCCCACGCGACATAGACCCGCGAGCCCTCGACGTCGATCTTCGGGAAGATCGACCATTCGAACGTGATCGGCTCCGTGTTGACCCGCACCGCCGACGGCATCCACGTCACGCCGCCATCCGACGAGCTGATGCAGAAGATGTCCGTCGAAGAGTTGCCCTCCCACGCGACGGAGACGTTCTGTCCCAGGCACGCGACAACGGGGTTCTCGGACTCGACGGAGTTGTCGTCGAGCTGCAGGTCGACCGGTTCCCACGTGACGCCACCGTCGGCGGACCGATTCAGGTAGATCCCCTCGGTCGTGCCGGTGCGCGTGTCGTCCTCCCACGCGACGTAGACGAACGGGCCGTCCATGTCGATCGACGGAAACTCCGGATTGGTCGTGCCCGGCGCGTTGCTGTTGAGTCGGACCTCGTCGTGCCACGTCGCGCCGAAGTCGGTCGACAGTCGCGCGTAGATGTCCGAGCGGCCGAAGGAAGCACGTTCGTCGGCCCACGTGATGACGACACGATTCGCGAGTTCGCAGATCTGCGGCGAGCCAGTCGCCGGCGCGACGTTCGCTGCGATCAAGACGTCGTGCGGCAGCCATGTCGTGCCGCGGTCGGCCGAGCGATTGAATCGGATCGAAGACCCGCCGTTGCGGAAGTCCTGCCACACGACATAGACGAAGTCACCCCAGGCGGCGACCTGCACGTCGAGCGAGTCGGCGGTTCCTGGCGCGTCCGAGTCGAGCCGCACGTCGTTGGCCATCCAAGTCGCACCACCGTCGAACGAACGGTTGAAGAAGATGTCCGTGAACAAGCCGTTGCGGTCGTCGTGCCATGCGACGAAGACCGAACGACCGACGACTTCGATCGCGGGCTTGTCCATGAAGCCGAGCGTCGCGTTCGAGTCGACGCGAATCTCCGGCACGCGCTGGGCGGTCAGGGAAGAGCAGATCGTGGCGATCGCGAGAACGAGCGTGATGCGCGATAGCATTGGAGGAGTGGGGATGTGGAAGGGAGCGAGGGCGGCTTGCTCGGGGCTCATCGAAGTGTAACCGCCAGAGCCTGCCACTGCCGCCCCAGAGCCGGTTCTCGCGTCCCCCGACCGAAATCGCACCGCGCGCTTCCCGTTTCCTTACCCGCGGTGCCAGCGACGCGAGGGCCGAGAACCGACCGCGGGGACCCACTCGGTCGATCTGGGGCAACTCCTCCGGATGAGACGTCCGAGCACGGCATGACCATGCGCTACGATCATGGGGACGATCGCTCACGCATCCGAGAAACACGCCGTGCTCCCACTCCTACCCATCGCCTGTGCCGTCCTCGCCACCAGCTCGCTCTGCGCGCAGTGGCAGCGCACCCCCAGCGTCCTCGACCTCGACAAGACCTACCACCACGGTGAGTTGATCACGCGCGTTCCGCTGACTTCGAGCGGGCAGCCGACCGAAGTGCGAGCGAGCCGCGGCACCGCGACGCTGCTGCCCGACCACACGTTCACGTACACGTCGACCCTGCAGCGCGTCTTCTCGACCGGCGCGACATCGCTGGGACCGGACAACTACGCGGGCGAGTACCAGGTGACGCCGAGGGGGCGACTGAATCTCGACCTCGATCTCGCCAACCCGCGCACGGACGTGTTCGAACTCAACATCGACCCCCAAGGCACCATGATGGTCGGCACGCGCTTCGACGCGAGCGACGAATCCCGCGCCAGCATCTGGCTCGAGACTTCCACCGGGCAGTCGAACGCCGCGCTGAACGGCTCCTACCGGCTCATCGAGAACCTGTTCACGGTCGACGCCTCCGGCCTCACCACGATCTCGGTCGACTCGACGATCGTGTTCGACGGCGCAGGCAACTTCACGGCAACCGGCACCGAGGAGCTGATCGATCCGAACGGCGTCAGCACCACGTCTGCCGCCGGCGGCTCGGGCACGTACTCGATCTCGGCGGACGGCACCCTGACGGTCGGGCCGGAGGCAATCGGCGCGGTCTCGGCCAACGGCGAAGTGTTCTTCATCGCGACCTACGAAGCGGGCTCGACCGAAGTCGGCCTCATGATCGGTGTCGAAGAAAGCGCGGTGAGCGACCTCGCCGAGATCGACGACCTGTTCTCCCTGGTCGCCCACGAGATCGAGAGCAGCACCGACCCGGGATCTCCGTACGTCTTCACGCTCGACGGAGGCTCCTACTTCGTCGCGTCGTCGACGAACTCGGGTCTGTATTCGGCATTCGGCGAGGAGTTCGACCACGACCGAAACTCGTCGCCACAGGGTGGCAACGTGATCTTCCACGGCACGACGGCACTCAACGCCGGCACCGTGCAGCTGTTCGAAACGGACGGCGCGGTCACCGAACTGATCCTGGAACCGCAGTTCACGCCGTCCCGTGACTTCTACATCGCGATGGAGCAAGACGGCTGCGCGATGCTGGTCTTCGGCACGCGCCGGTTCCACGCCGCCGAGCTCTACGGTCCGGCGACGCCCGGCACGGCTGGCCTGGACCCCGAAATCGGGATGCGGGAGTTTCCCATCGCCGGCACGGCGAACTTCGGTCTCCGCATCGCCAACGCGCGAGGCGGAGCGCCCGCCGCGATGGTGCTCGCCCTCACCGAGCTCACCTTCCCTCTCTTCGGCGGCACGATCCTCTTCAATCCCGCGAGCCTACTGATCTCGCCGCCCGTGACGCTGGGCGGAGCGGTAGGCGCCCCGGGCGCTGGCGCGGGCACGCTCCCGCTGTCGCTGCCCGCGAACACAACACTCGTCGGCACGACCTTCTTCTGCCAGGGTTTGATCATCGACTCGGGCGCGCCGAGCGGTCAGAGTTTCGCGATGACGCAAGGCCTCACGTTCACGCTCGTGGACTAGCGACTCACCCGGAGCGCGACGTTCTCCCGAGCCACGCCACGGGGAATCGCGCCGACGTCCAGGACGCCGACGCCGCCCCCGAGGCACTGCGCGAACAGCCGGATCGGGACGCCGTCCGGAACCCGCAACTCGAGCAGCCCGTCGGCGTCCGTTCGCGCGCTGCAGCAAGCCCAGGTCGGCGGCCGACGCCAGCCTCGGCCGCCTCGACGGTGCGAACGCCAGGCCTCGAGGCACTCGTCCGCAAACGCGCCGACTCCGATCGTTCGGATGAGACGGCGCGCGACCGGGCGACCAGCCGTGTCGACGAGGCGACCGCGAACCGTCGCGCCCGGCGAGACCTCGATCCGCACGCCAGTGACGAGGTCCTTCTCCCCCACTTCGAACTCGTGGACCGCGGCGACGTAGCCAGGGACCGTCACGACCACCGCGTGCCGGCCCGGCTCGAGCCCCCCTTCATGGAAGCCCTTCACCATGTCGTTGCCCGCGGCTCGCTGCACCGGCGCCGGGGGCACCAGCCGATCGTACGCGAGGCTCGACTCGCCCGCGCGGGCCCGCAGGAACTCGACGTGAAACGCGTGCAGCTCGAGCTCTTCGCCCGTGTCCGCGTCGAAGACCGCACCGTGCACCTCGGCCATGTGGTCGCCGACGTCCCGCTCGTCCGAGAGACGCTTGAGGGCGATGTCGATAGTCTGCCCGCGCGCGACGACTCCACGGATCGCCGACTGCGAACACGCGCCCGCAGCGGCGTGCACGGTGTACGGGCCGTCGCCGAGACCGGTGAACGTCACCTCCCCGCGGTTCCAGGCCGCCGCCGGAGGATTCACGTAGACGCCGAGGCGCTCGTCGCGGAGCCAGATGCGCTTCCAGTCCAAGGACTCGTCGTCGACGGATGCGACGCGCACCGTCAGACCGTCGCCGGCGGGCACCAGCACGCGGAGTTCGCGCGCACCACCACGATCGAAGACGACCTTTTCGAACGTGTAGCCACGGCCGACCTCGCGGCCGTCGACGAACAACCACTTCTCACCGAGGCGACGTCCGCGAAGCTCGAACTCCCCGGACTCGTCGGTCCGGCCGCGGGCATCCGCGAACCCGGCGACCTTACCAGGCTCCTGAAGCGGCGCGGGGAACGTGGCGATCGAAACGCCGGGAACCGCCGCCCCGCTCTCGTCGTGGGCGAACACGCGCCACTCGTAGCGATCGGTCGCGACGCCCGCGCTCGCGGGCAGCACGAGCGTCAGCGGGGCCTTCGGGTCGGCCCGGGGCAGGCGAATCTCGTCCGTGACCAGCACGGGCGCGGTGTCTTCGACGACCTTGACCCGGACGGCGGAAGGACCCAGCGAGCCGACGTCGACTTCGAAAGAGAACCTGCCGACGTGGTCGGTGCGACCTTCGCCTAGACCGAACGCCTTGAGCCCGCCGGCCGCGACGACCTCCACCCGCGCGCCCGTGACCGGCCACGCGGCGGAGTCGTGCACGGTGCCGTGGAACTTCACGAAGCGCGGCGGAGCGAGACTCGGCAGTCGCGCCAGCGCCTCGCGATACGCGTCTCCATCCGCGTCGCCGGGCAGAACGCGCGCGCGTTCGATCGGAGTCGGGTTCGGCCGCGGCTGCGGATCTTGCTCGCTCGCACTCGCCAGCACGGCGCCGACGGCTTCGACCGGCGGCGCGCCCGTATCACCGCCGCCGAACGCGTCGGTCGCGATGACCCCCCCCACCGCGGCGACCGCCAGCGCGGCCGTGACGGCGATGCGACGCGTCGCTTCGACTCCGACGACCACGGATGCCTTCCCGGCGGCGAGCAGCTGCGCTTCGAGTCCGCCCGGCACCACCGGCGGCGGGACGTCGCGCACGAGATCGGGCAGAGCAACCGCGGTCAGCGCGAAGCCACGACTCTCGAGCCACGCACGCAGCTGTTCGAACCCCCGCTGCACGCGATCGTGCACCGTGGATGTCGACAGCTGGAGCGCGGAGCCGACCGCGGCGAGGGTCCAGGACTCCTGGCAGTGCAGCTGCATCGGCACGCGAAGGTCGTCGGGCAGCTGCGCCACGCCGTGCTGCACGGCGTCCTGCAGATCGCGCGCGGCGAACGCGGCGGCGGGATCATCGGACGAACTCTCGGGGGATCGGGACATCGCGTTCTCCTCGTGTCGGCGCCGGCGGCGTTGGGCTCGCAGCGCGTTTTGCGCAAGCCGGGCGGCGAGCCAACACAGCGTGGCCGCCTCGTCGCGCGCCCGGTCGAAGCGGACCTTGCCGCGCAGCGCGCGGACGAACACGTCCTGCGCGACGTCGGCAGCCATCGCCGAGTCGGAGACGACACGCAGAGCACTGCGGTAGACCGCCTCGTGATGCTGCTTGACGACGCGGGCGAACTGGTCCGGATGTAAGCGGGTCATGCGGAGGGAGAACCGATGCGGGGCCCGTTTCCGGAGGAATCCGAGAAAACCGCGGGCCTGGGCCCTACTCACCTCACGGTAGCGATTCCGCGACGCGACGTGCGGACTACCAGCCCTGGCACCGCGACCACCCGTCGGCGATCGCACCCTCGAAATCGACGACATGGTAGCCCGCATGGGCCGATGCGGTCGCACACGCATGGTTCGGCAATACGCGGAGCCGGGCGCCGACCGGGACCGATTCGAACCGCAGCGGACGACCCTCGCGGCTGGTGACGACCCCGTGCTCCTGACTGGTCGACGTGACGACCCAGTCCTCGATCGGTCGGCCGGCCTCGTCGCAGACCACGCCGTACGACTGATCCACGGCCTGCTCGGCCGTGCCTCGATCGCGCGACAGCGCGGTCCATCCTGCATCGACGATCAGCCAGTTCTTGTGCTTCTGATGTCCGATCACGGTGCACATCACCGACAGCGCGATGTCGTCGAGCTCGCACACGCCGAGCCCGGCCATGACGAGATCCTGGAACACGAAGACTCCCGCGCGCACCTCCGTCACACCCTCGAACGATTCGCCGAACGTCGCGGTCGGCGTCGATCCGACGCTCACCATCTCGAAGGTGTAACCGGCATCACGAAGTCGCGCTGCCGCCGCGACCGCGCCGTCGCGCTCGCGCTTGGCGACCGCCCGAATGGCATCGACGCTTCGGCAGTCGTACGAACCGCCGGCGTGTGTCGCGACGCCGCGCAGCGCGGTCGACGCGTGACGGTCGATCCGCGCCGCGACCTCGAGCAACTCCGGCCCGTCCGGCGACACGCCAGCGCGATGGTCGTCGGTGTCGACCTCGATGACGATCTCGCACTCGCCCCCGAGCTCCGCGGCCCTCGCGGCGATCGCATCGACCTGCTCCGGGCCATCGGCGAACATCGAGACCCGCACGCCTTGATCGGCCAGCGCGGCGAGACGATCGACCTTGGCCGGCGCGGTGCCGACCGCGTAGAGGATGTCACGGTAGCCGTGCTCGGCGAAGAACTCCGCTTCGCCGAGCGTCGAGACGGTGATCCCGGCCGTGACGTCGCCCGCCATCCGCGCAACGGGCTCGAGCGCTTTCGCCGTCTTGACGTGTGGTCGCAACGGCACGCCGTGCGCACCGAGCCGCTCGCGCACGCGCGCAATGTTGCGGTTCATCTTCTGCTCGTCGACGAGCAGGCAGGGAGTGGTCGCTCGCATCGCGCGCGAGTCTAACGCGACGACGATCTCAATCCGCCAGGGTCACCGACACCCCGGGCGAAGTCTCCAGCTCCCCGCTCGCGAGGTCGAACGGGAACGCCTGCGCGTAGAACGTCCCCGTCACCGGCGCGAACATCGTGAGCCCGAACACCGCCGTGCCGGACGCGTCGGTATCGAGCAGACCGGTCACGAGGATCGACGTGTTCAGCGTGCACGCCGGATCGAGCGGGATCGGAATCGCCGTCTGCTCGAAGCCGATCGCGAGCAGCGCCGACGCATTGGGCAGGCCGCCGGTCACCGTGAAATCGAGTTCGTGCACGCCCGGCCCGGGCGTGTCGACGACGTCGAGGGTCGCGCCGCAGCTCGCGCCGTACGACTGGACGGCAGCTGGCGGTGGCAACGGATCGGGGACGAATTGGATCGAGGCACCGGCGGAGCCTTGAAACGAACAGGGGAACGGGAAGCAGTCGAAACTCGCCGAGCAGTCGATCTCGACCGTCAGCGAGCCGTCGAGCCGCACCGGAATCACTGCGTTCGCGCCATCCTCGACGTCGATGCCGTCGAGCCCGATGTCGACCTCGGCCCGGGCGTCGCTGGAACCGAACCCTCCTACGAGTACCGACTGAACGCTCGTCGAGACGACGAGCTGCCCCGAGCCGACACCGTCGAACGTGCAGTGCAGGCGGAAACCGGATCCGCCGATCGAGCCGTTCGGCGGCGCCTGACACAGCACACTCACGCCGGAGTCCGTCACCGTGACGAGCTGAACCGAGCCAACGCCGCTACACCAACGCTGAAAACTCGAAACGATCTCGTCGCCCACCGCGGGCTCACCAGACTGACCGTCCCAGACCGGCGGACAGATCCAGGATGTATCCGTCGAAAACGACTGGCTCTGCGTGATCACCGTGACGTCGACCTGCGCCGACAAAGCGGGCGCCGCGAGCAACACGAGAAGCGCCCCACGACAGATGCGAAGAGACTCGAGCATGGTCAATCGGAGAACGTAACCGAGACTCCTGGCGACGACTCCAGCTGTCCACTCGCCAGATCGAACGGGAAGCCCTGCACGTAGATCGAGCCCTGCACGGGAGCGAACATCCGCAGACCGAACACGGCCGTCCCGATCGCATCGGTCGGCAGCACGCCGGTCGCGAGAATCGTGGTGTTCAGTGTGCAGCTCGGATCGAGCGGGATCGGCACCGCCGCGGGTTCGAGTCCGATCGCGAGCACCGCGAACGCGTCGGGGACGCTGCCACCGACGGTCAGCTCGAGCTCATGGACACCCGGGCCCGGCGCGTCCACGACCGACAGCGTCGCGCCACAGCTGGCGCCGTACGACTGCAGGACCGCGGGCGCAGGCGCCGCGTCCGGCACGAACGTCACCGAGGCGCTCGCGGACGCGCCCAAGACGCATCCACCCGGGACACAGTCATGGCTCGCCCGGCAGTAGACGGAGACGGTCGTCGAACCGTTGAGCACGGCCGGGATCACCGTCGACCCGACGACACCCGAGACGTCGACCCCGTCGAGACCGATGTCGACGTCCGCGATAGTCGTGCTCGTCCCCCACGGAGACGCGCCGCCCATGCTCGTCGAAATGTGGAACGCGCCGGTCGCGTACCCCTCGAAGATGCAGTGCACTCTGCTGACCGAGTTGCCGATGATCGAACTCGGCGCCTGGCACGTCATGCCGACGCCATCGCTCTGCACCGAGACGTTGTGGAACCCTTGCGGCCCGGAGAAGCAGAAGAACTGGAACTGGGAAACGATCTCAGCACCCGCCGGCGGCACGCTGGGCGCACCATCCCAGAACGGCACGCATGACGGACCGCTCGGGGACCCCCAGAACTCTTGCTGCTGGGAGAGCACGGTGACGTCGATCTGGGACGTCGAAGGCGCTGCCAAGACCGCGGCAGCGAAGAGCAAGAACGGCGCGTGAAGCGCACGAGCGCAGGTTGGCTTTTCCCGATAGCCGTGTGATTCGTTCATTGACGAATACCTCCTGAGCGCAGTGTAGCGGAGTCAGCTCGGGGAGTAACGCCATCCGTCGATCGCAGCAGACGGGCGAGCGATCTCGGCCGGGTCGCTCGGGCCGGAACGGGACGCACACGCGGCGGATGCGCCCCGGAAAGCCCCTCGTCCGGCCGATTCTCGATTCCGGCGGGCGCTGCCGAAAAACCGGCTTCGCTACTCAGAAGGCTGTCCCTTCTCGGGTCGAACTGACACCCGAACCGCGAGGACAACCCAATGCGCCGCTCGACCAAGCTTCAAGAAACGTTCGCCCTGCTCCTGACCGCCGGCATGGCGATCACGCTCTACGCCGGCTTCCTCTGGGAGGTGCGAATCGCCGGCGCATGATGCGCCGGGAACTCGAGCCCGCGCCGACTACCGACGCCGACGCCTGCCGCCGCCCTTGGGCGCGCCGGCAGGTTCGGGCTCACCCCAGATCACGTCGAGGCCGTCATCGGCCTGCGCGCTCGTCGACTTCGAGAGCCGCACGTTCTTCTGGGACGCGACGGGCTTCTTCGGCGCGCGATCGCGCGGCGGCTCCGATCGACGGTCGCGGTCGCGATCACGCTCGCGACCACGCCCGTTGCGGGCCGGCCGGTCGTCGCGCTCGGCGCGCCCTTCGCGGCGCGACCGATCGCGGCGGTCATCGCGGCCGTCACGATCCCGGCGGGACTCGCCGTCACGATCGCCGCGGGACGTCTTCTTCTTGCCCTTCGGCGCCGACACCTCGCGACCGTCGATGACGATGCGGGCGCTGGCCTCGGACGTCTTCGACAGGTGGTCGACGATCTGCTTCATCAGCCGCTTGTCGAGTCGCGTGACGAGACTGATCGCCTCGCCCTCGTCCCCCGCGCGACCGGTCCGGCCGACACGGTGGATGTAGTCCTCGAGCGCCATCGGCATGTCGAAGTTGACGACCGTCTCGATGTTGCTCACGTCGATGCCGCGCGCGGCGACATCGGTCGCGACCATGTGCATGACCTTGCCGCGCTCGAAAGCCTTGAGGACGACGTGCCGGGACTCGGCACTCTTGTCGCCGTGAATCGAGTCGGCGGGGAGCCCCGCGCGCTTCAGGATGCGGCCGAGCTTCTCGGCGCCGGTCTTGCGCTTGACGAAGACGAGCACGCGCCCCCTGCGTTTGTGCAGGATCTTCTCGAGCACACGCTCCTTTTCGTCAGCGCGCACTTCCTCGAAACGGTGCGTGATCGTCAGAGCGGCCTGGGACCGCTTGCCGATCTGCACGCGCTCGGCGTCGCCGACATAGTCGCGCACGAGCTTCTCGATCTCCGGCGGCATCGTCGCGGAGAACAGGTTGGTCTGCCGCTCTTTCGGCAGCTCCTTGAGGATGCGCTGAATCTGCGGGATGAAGCCCATGTCGAGCATGCGGTCGGCCTCGTCGAGGACGAGGCACTCGACCTTGTCGAGGTCGACGTTGCCGCAGCCGATGTGGTCGATGAGGCGTCCCGGGCAGGCGACGAGAACGTCGAGCCCGCGGCGGAACGCGGCTTCTTGAATCTGGATCGGAATGCCACCGAACGCGGTGCACACCGACAGGTCGGCGTGGCTCGCGTAAGTCCGAAGGTTCTCGGCGACCTGCACGCACAGCTCGCGCGTCGGCACGAGGATGACCGCACGCAGGCCCGGCTCACCGCCGACCAGACGGTCGAGCATCGGGAGTCCGAAGGCCGCGGTCTTGCCGCTGCCGGTTTCGCCGAGGGCGATGAGGTTGTCGCCGCGCGTGGCGATCGGGATCGCCTGCCGCTGGATGTCGGTCGGGCTTTCGTAGCCCGCGGCTTCGATCCCTTTGAGGATGGGCTTCGAGAGCCCCAGGGATGAGAATGACACGTTGTATCTCGTTAGGGTGGGGCGGCGCCGCGTCTGGCGAGCTGCCGCCGGGGGAATCGAGGGGGTGTACAAGAAATCGGCTGTCGAGAATTGCGACTTGAGCCGTTGGGACCCTCGCAGGGGACAATCGGCGATCGTCCCGGTTGTTTCGCCGGGTTTATACGGCGAGGCGGACCGCTCATGCAAGGGTGGCCGGATCCGGGCCGTTCCCCGGCAACGGGCCGGATCGCGGCTGGGCGGGCCGGAACACCCCATGGGATCAAGGTCTCGGATCGGAATGGCCGATCCACTCGACACCCCTGATCGAGGAGATCCCGATGAACTGGACACCCAAACCCCTCCGCGCCGCAGTCTTGCTCGGCGCCGTCGCATTGGCTCCGTGGAGCGGACACTCGACGACTCCCGTGGCCGGGAGGGCCGCGGTGCAAGCCGCCACCCTGAAGTTCCTCGAAGCCCAAGACCGGTCCGGCCGCGCCATGAAGCGGTGGATGTTGGAAATCAACCAGAAGGGCCAACCGCACGCCGATGTCGGGGCGGACGGCACGCCCTGGTGCGCCGCGGGCACGCAGTCGTTTGTCACGTCTTTCGCCGACACGGTCGCGACGTCGAAGGATGGATCGCGCACGCTTCGCACGACCGACGTGCACTTCCGGGACCTCGAATGCGAGCCCGTGAGCTACTCCATCATCGACTTCGACCGCCGCTACCGCGTCGGCGACGAAGAGTTCGTCCAGCCGATGCGCGCGACCGTGATCTTGCGCTGGCTCGACGGCTGGAAGATCACGCATTGGCACGCGTCGCTGCGCGAAGCCAAGCGCGAGCCCGCCGCCACGCCATCGAAGCGGTAGCCTCCGCTACTCCGAACCGAGCAGCCGCCGCGACAGGTCCGTCTGCAGGACTCCGTCCGGGTCGAGTCGATCCTTTAACGCCCGGAACTGCTCGACGGCGCCACTGCCGTGGATCCGCTCGAACGAACTTTCGAGCAGGGTCGCATCCTTCGCGTAGTAGAAGCGTCCGCCCGCATCGAGCACGACCTCGGCCATGCGATGCGTCAGCTCCCACACCGCCTTCCGACGCGAAGCGCCGCCGACGTAGAAGTCCATGGCCATCGAGAAGCCGTCGACCGCGTGCGTCATCAGGAACTTGTCGACGCGGTGACGCTTCAGCACGCCGAGATACGGCACGAGGTTGGCGTCGTGACACATCTCGATCAGGCGACGCAGCACGCGGCTCGCTTCGGCGTGCGGGATGAACGGCTGGAACTGGATCAGCGGCGAGAACGCACGATTCCAGTTCGGCACGTAGTCGAGCAGGAAGTGGAACGCACCGTGCGTCTGCGGATAGGGCGACTTCCACCCTTCGCCGAAGCCCGCCTGGAACTTCGCCCAGTTCACCATCGGAACGAAGCCGAGGTGGTGCGCGAGCCACATGCCGGGCCAGATCCAGCCCTTCGGCACGACGCCGAAGAGCGTCGTCGGCACATCCTGCCGATCGGGCGACAGCATGCTCTCGCCGTCCGGGTCCTCGCCTTGCTTGAACTGCACCGCGCGGTGCATCTCACCGCGGCCGAGCGCCTTGCCCTTGGCGTGGAGGTCGATCCAACCGACAAGGTAGTCCGACTCGTCCTTCAGGTCCTCGATCATCGACAAGTTGTCGTCGAGATCACGCGTCGGAATCCCCCAGACGCGCATGCGGCCGGAATACACCTTCTTCAGCTTCAGCTCGAGTTCGGTGATGCAGCCAAGCATGCCGAAGCCCGAGACTACCGCGTGGAAGATGTCGACGTTCTCCTTGCGCGAGCATTCGAGCAACTCTCCGCTCGGCGTCGCGAGCCGCAGCGACTCGATGTGGTCCCCGAACGTGCCGACGGCGTAGTTGTTCTTGCCGTGGATGTTCATCGACGCCGCGCCACCGACCGACACCTGCTGCGTGCCCGGCACGACGGCCGGCCAGAAACCCTGGCCGATCGAGTGACACCAGAGCTCCCGAATCGTCACTCCGGGCTCGACGCGCGCGATGCCGTTCTCCGCGTCGAAGTCGAGGATGCGATTCATCCCCGTGAAGTCGATCACGCGCCCGTCCGGGTTGATCGAAGCGTCTCCGTACGAACATCCGCTGCCGCGGAGTGCGACGCCGCGCGGACCGTGGGAGTCAGCCAGCGCATCCACGATCTGTCCTTGATCCGTCGGTCGCAGCACTTCGCTCGTGCCGCCGACCGAGTCGCCCCATCCGCGCACCGATTCCGATCGCCAATTCATCGTGCTGCTCATCGCCACTCGCTGCGGCTCAGACGCTCATCTTCCGGAACAGGAACGACGGGATGTTGCGGATCACGAACATGATCAGACGCCATTTCCACGGCACGTAGACGATGGCTCGGCCGCGGTCTCGCGCCTTGAGGATCGTCTTCGCCGCCTGCTCGGCCGAGATTGCCATCGGGACATCCAACCCCTCTGTCATCGGCGTATGGACCGGCCCGGGTCGAGCCGTAGTGACGCGGATTCCGTGTCGCCAGAGACGGTTGCGGATGCTCTCGAGGTGCGTGTCCTGCCCGGCCTTGGACGCGTTGTAGCCCGGCCGGTCGAGCCGACCGCGGTCTCCGGCAACCGAGGTCACACCGACGATGTGACCGGCTTTGCGCGGCAGGAAGCGGCGCGCTGCAGCGTTCACCCACGCCATCGAGCCGATCGTGTTGATCTGCACCATGAGCGCGTCCTTGTCGGTCGGGAACTCGTCGAGCGCAACCTCCGGCATCACGCCCGCGACGAAGTGCAATTCGTCGACCTCGCCGTGCTCGGCCTCGATCTTCTTGAACAGTGCGTCGACGGACTCGATATCCGTCACGTCGTGCTCGTAGGGGTAGATCCGCGTCGCGCCGACCTTGTCGTTGATATCCTTGGCGACGGCCTCGAGCTGATCGAGGCGGCGCGCGAGGATCGCGACCGGGCGGGCCTCGTGCGCGAGACGGAGCGCGAGGGCCTGGCCGATGCCCGAGGAGGCGCCGACTACGATGACGGTTCCGGAGGTCTTGCGAGGCATTCGAGAAGTCGCGGGAGGATCGAGCCCGTCTGTATATGGTGTCGGTGCCAGGACCGCCATGGCCGACGCCCCTCCCGCAGCCGCGAAATCGCGGATCCGACGACTTCTTCCCAAGCTCGCGATCGCTGCGGTCGCGCTGCTCGTGTGCGACCAGATCGTCAACTACGCGGTGCTAGGGGAAGGATGGCTCGGGGGGCGACGGATCGCGCCGTTCGACCCGCCGATCTTCACCAAGGGCCAGCTCGCGAAGATCGAATCGCTCGCGATGGCGGCGGCTTCGCCTGGCGACTCCCCACTCGGGGACGTGGTGTTCGACGCGGAGCTCGGCTGGTGCACGCCGCCGGAGGGCAGCTCGGATCGTGTGGGACAAGCCGGCTCCAGGGTCGGCGCGTCCGCCGTTCCGCGGGAACGAACGGACGGCGTCCGGCGCATTGCGACGTTCGGATGCTCGTTCACCTACGGATCCGAGGTCGAAGCCCCCGACGCGTGGCCGGCACAGCTCGACGCGATGCGCGACGATCTCGAAGTCCTGAACTTCGGCGTGCCCGGATACGGCCCCGACCAGGCCCTGATGCGGTTCCTGCGCGTCCGAGACAGCATCGACGTCGACGAGGTCTGGCTCGGCCTGCTCCCCGTCACCGTGATGCGGCTCGTCTCGATGTATCGCCCCGCGCTTCGGCACTACACGAACACCGTCGCGTGCAAGCCGCGCTTCGTGCTCGGCATCGCCGACGACCTCGTGCTGGTCGACAACCCGGCACAGTCGATCGGCGATCTCGTCGACCTGCTGCGCACCCCCCATCGCTTCTCCGAGCTGATCGAACACGACGCGTGGATGGCGCAAACGGACGCGGCGTATCGCCCGCGCGGCGAGTCGTTCGCGCACTACTTCGCGACGTCGCGACTCGCCCTCACGTTGCTCGACCGGCGCAACCGCGACTGGCCCCCGCACTTTCAGGACGAAGCCAGCGAGCCGCGCCGCGTGCTCGAATCGGTGTTGCAGGAGTTCGTGACGCGGTCGAAGGAGACCGGCGCAGAGTTCCGACTCGTCCTCCTCGCGGACCACGAGTCGCTGGCCCGCCGCGCGCAGAACGGTCGCACGGAGTGGGACGAGTTCGTGCATTCGCACGCATTCGCGATCGACCCGAGCGCAGCACTGCAGGACGCGGGTGACGGGCTCTGGGCCACGAACGGTCACTACTCGGCGAAGGGCAACCGAGTCGTCGCGGAAGCGCTGTCCGACGTGATCCGCTGATCGCGTCAGAACTCGATCTGTAGCCGCACCCCTACCGCGAGCACTTCGCCGAGGTCGGAGCGTTCTCCGTAGACCGCGTCGAACATGACGCGCATCTTGCGGGTCGCGTACCAGTTCACGCCGGTCGTCAGGTCCACGAGTCTCTCGTTCGGGCCGAACCGGCTGCCGAGATCCAGCCAGGAGAGCCGCGCCTTCAGCTCGACCGCGCCGATGCCGCCTTCGAGCACGGACCGGAAGGGCTTCACGCGGAAGAATCGCGCGCGGGTCGGCTGATACGTGCGGCGATCGCCGGACGTCACGAACCGACTCACCTGCACCGATCCCCCGCGCGGGCTCGCGTCGCCCGCCGCGCTCTGCGATGCCGCCTGCGTCCATTCGAACTGCACCGTCGTCGCGTCGCGCATCCACGCCGCCTCGACGCCCGCGACGAACTCGCGCGACGCCGTGAATTCTCCGGTCGAGATCACTCGCGGCAGAAGGCGCAGCTCCGGCCGCGCGGAGTACGACAGCGTCCCGTCGCCGATCCAGCGCTGGCTCAGCGCGACTCCGACGTGCACGAGCTCGCGTATGTCGTCGTCCTCGTCGCGCTCGCCGACAAACGGCAGCCAAGTCCCGCGCCCCGTGATGGCCCAGGTGTCGTCGTCGGGCCCGAGGCCGCGCGCTTCGCCTTCGCGCCCCGGGTCCCGCACGATCGCGAGCGCCCAGGTCGCGCGTTCGTCCGGACTCATGCGCGCGACGCCCACACCGACGTTCCGCCCGGGCTGGATGCGCGCCGGCAGCGCCCGCCCCAGGAAGGTCATGTCGCGCGTCGGCGTCTGCCGCTCGAACCCGAACGGCTCACGGATCGATCCGACGGACACCGTCGTGTCGCACGGCATGTCGCGCAGCGACAGATACAGACCGCGGAACTGCAGGTCTTCCTCCGCGAACTCGAGCTGCGTGAAGTAGCGCAGCCGCTCCTCGAACGCTTCGCCGACCAACCGAATCCGCGCGCGACGAATCGTCGCGTCTTCATCCACTTCGCCGACATCGGACTCCAACCCATCGCGCGCATGCGGCAGCACGACATCCGCATCCAAGCGCCCCGATAGTTGTTGCGGCGCACAAACAAGCGCAAGACCTAGTAGGAGCAATCGTCTCCGTGCAAAACGCGACAGTCAGTGTTACGGCTGCGTAACACTCGCGCGCGCGCGGCCGGAACGCAAGACTTCGCGACTTTCCGCGAACGTCATCGAGGCGTTACGCCAACGTAACGTCGAGTAGTCGCATTCTGCACGGAGACAAATGCGTCACTCAGATGTTGTCGAGGCGGATGGCGCCGGTCGGGCAGTTGCGCTCGCAGGCAGCGTCGCGGGTGCACTCGTAGTTGTGGAGCTTGCGCACGACGCTGCCCCTCGGCACCGCGGCGAAGCCCTGCGTCGCGCACGTCGTCGCGCAAATTCCGCAGTGGATACACGCGTTCATGTCGACGTCGAGGTGCACGTAATCGCGCGGCACCGGAACGGTGCGGTCGACGTCGCGCAACGTCACCGGATCCGCGAGATACCGCGTCAGCGGATTCGTCGACAGCACCTCGAGCGCCTCGCGCTCGCCGACGCGCACGAGCTCCTCGAGGTGCGGCTGATCGAGAATGCCCATGAACCCGACCTTGGGCTTCATCAGCACGACGTTGTCGGTGACGTAGCGGTGTAGATTGTGCTCGTTGAGCACGTTGCCCATGATGTCGTAGGTCTGGAAGAGAATGTGCGGGAGCGACTTCCGGTACGGCACCGCCTCGTTCACGTCGCGGATCGACAGGTCGATCGCGATGATCAGGTCCGCCTTGCGGAGGTGCCCGACCTTCAGCGACAGCGACTCGGCCATGCCGCCGTCGATGTAGTGATCGCCGTCGAACTCCATCGGCTCGTAGACGCCCGGCAAGCAGCTGCTCGCGTAGACCGCTTGCGCAACCGGCAGTTCGCGATCGCCGGGCATCCCGAAGTAGCGCATCGAGCCACGCGACAGGGACAGCGCGTTGCAGAAGAACGGCCGCTGCAGCTCGTCGAAGCTCTTCTCGGTGATGTGCTCCTCGAGGAACGCGAGGAAGTGCTTGCCCTTGTAGACGGAGGCGTGGCGGTAGCCCTTGACCAGGAACTTGAGCAGGTTGAGCTTCAGGTAGTCCTTGACCGTGATCTCGCGGACGACCTCTTCGATCGAGGTGCTGTCCCGCCCCTGGGCGAACAGCGCACCCATCACGGCGCCCATGCTGGTGCCGACGACCTCGTCGATTTCGATGCCCAGCCGCTCGATCGCCCGGATGACGCCGATGTGGGCGAAGCCCTTCATCCCGCCGCCACCGAGCACCAGAACTACCTTGGGACGGCGACGTTCCGCGTGCCCGTTGCCGTTCGCCTGGACCTCGGGCCGCGGGGACCCCGCCCCGTTCGTCGCTGAGCCGTTCTGGCCGACTGGATGTTCTGCCTGCGTCAAAAGGTGATCTCTGCCTACAGCCGATAGATCGGATGGCAGGCGTAGTTGCCTGAAACCTTCGATCGCAGGGCATCTAGAGAAAGGCAGGGGCGGTCCCCGACGATGACAACGTGGCACAGGATTCAGCGCATGGCACTCGCCGACCAACGGCGGATGCAGGACGAACGCCTGGCTCGCTACGTCCGGGAGTACCTCTACCCCTTCCACCCCTTCTACAAGGACCTGTTCGACAAGAACGGGGTCAAGCCCGAGCAGATCAAATGCATCGATGACCTTCGGCGGTTGCCTCCGACGAGCAAGGTGGACCTGCTGCCGACCGACGAGGATCCGGAGCGGTTCAAGAAGTTCATCCAGCAGCCGACGCCCGCCGCGCTGAAGCGCGCGTGGTCGCTGCGGCGCAAGCTGCCACTGCTGATGCAGAAGCTCCGATCGGGCCCGGAGAGCGTCAAGGACTCTCTGCGACGCGAGTTCTCGCCGTGCTTCATGACCTTCACGACCGGGCGATCGGCCGAACCCGTGCCGTTCTTCTACTCGCTGAAGGACATCGACAACCTCCACGAGACCGGCCGCCGCCTGATCGACGTGATCGGGCTCCAGCCGCAGTTCCGCATCGCGAACCTGTTCCCGTACGCACCGCACCTCGCCTTCTGGCAGGTCGTCTTCGCCGGCCTCGAAGCCGGCATGATGGTGCTCAGCACCGGCGGCGGTCGCGTCATGGGCAGCGCGGGCGACCTGCGGGCGATCGGGCGGACGCGCGCCGACGCGATCCTCGGCGTGCCCGGCTACATCTACCACCTGCTGCGCCGCGGCGCGACCGAAGGCGCGGACCTCTCGACGGTCAAGACCGTCGTTCTCGGCGCCGAGCGCGTGCCCCCGGGCCTCAAGACCAAGATCCGCCGCATGCTCGCGAGCATGGGCGCGGCGGACGTCAGCGTGTTCGGCACCTACGGATTCACCGAGGCGCGCATGGCGTTCGCGGAGTGCCCGACCGGCGACCCCGACGTCTACTCCGGCTACCACCTGTATCCGGACCTCGCGATCTTCGAAGTCATCGACCCGAAGACCGGCGAAGTCGTTCCGGACGGCGAGAGCGGCGAACTCGTGATCACGCCGCTCGGCGGCCGCGCGAGCACGGTGTTCCGCTACCGCACGGGCGACATCGCCCGCGGCGGCATCATGACGGAACCGTGCCCGCACTGCGGACGCACCGTCCCGCGGATCACGAGTGACCTGACCCGCGAGAGCAGCCTGAAGGACCTCAACATCCTCAAGCTCAAGGGCACGCTCGTGAACCTCGAGGACTGCGCCCAGATCCTCGGCGACTTCGCCGAGATCGAGGAGTGGCAGATCGAGCTCAAGAAGAAGGATGACGATCCGCACGAAGTCGATCAGCTCGTCGTCCGCGTCGCCTGCAGCGATGGCGCCGATCACGGGGCGATGAAGCAGCGCATCCAGGACGAATTCCGGTCGCGGATCGAGGTGTCTCCGAACACCGTCGAGTTTCTCGAACTCGAGGCGATGCTGGATCGCATCGGCATGGAGCGCGAGATGAAGGAGAAGCGGTTCGTCGACACGCGGCCGCAGATCTGAACGGGCCCGAAGACCCGAACGGGGAGGGGTCGGCTCCACCACCGACCACTTATAGAGTTCATGAGTCGTAGCAAACAAGACACGTTGGCGATCATCGCCGGCTGCCGCACGCCGTTCGCGCGTGCCGGCACCGACCTCAAACGCGCGAGCGCTGCCGACCTGGCGAGTCACGTCTTCCGCGAAGTTCTCGACCGCTCCGCGATCGACCCCGCGTCGATCGACGAGGTGATCCTCGGCTGCGGCGGCCCCGACGCGGGCGAAGCGAACGTCGCTCGCGTCGCCGCGCTGCGCGCCGGCATTCCCGAGGCGGTGCCCGCGGTCACCGTGATGCGCAACTGCGCGTCCGGGATGGAGGCCCTGTTCGCCGCCGAGATGCGGCTCCGCGCCGGGGAAGGCGACGTGTTCGTCGTCGGTGGCGCCGAGTCGATGTCGAACTTCCCGTTGATGTTCAACCGCCGTGCGACCGACTGGTTCGCGAGCCTGGCACGCGCCCGCTCGTTGCCGCAGCGGCTCTCGCGCATCGCCGCGTTCCGCCCCGGTTTCCTGAAGCCGCGCGTCGCGATCCTCGAGGGACTGCGCGACCCGATCAGCGGGCTGATCATGGGCCAAACCGCCGAGAACGTCGCGCGACGCTTCGGCATCTCGCGCGCGGAGCAGGACGAGTTCGCCCTGGAGAGCCACCACCGCGCGACGGGCGCGCTCGAACGCGGCCGGTTCGCCGACGAGATCGCACCCGTCCCGGTCGCGCCGAAGTTCGACCGATTCATCACGGACGACAACGGCATCCGCAAGGAACAGAACGCGGAGGCGCTCGCCAAGCTGCGCCCGGTCTTCGACAAGAAGAACGGCGACGTGACGGTCGGCAACTCGTGCCAGGTCACGGACGGTGCCGCCGCGATGCTCGTCATGTCGGAGGCGCGCGCCGAAGAGTTCGGGCTCGAGCCGCTCGCGCTCGTGCGCGGCCACTCGCGCGCCGCGCTGGACCCGGCCTACATGGGTCTCGGCCCGGTCCACGCGACGCCGGACGCGCTCCGCCGTGCGGGGATCGGCTTCGACAGCGTCGACCTGTTCGAGATCAACGAAGCGTTCGCGGCACAAGTGCTCGGCTGCGTGCGCGCGTTCGAGTCGGACGAGTACTGCCGCGAGCACGTCGGCCTTCCGGGCGCGATCGGCTCGATCGACCCCGCGAAGCTGAACGTCAACGGCGGCGCGATCGCGCTCGGTCACCCGATCGCCGCGACCGGCACGCGCATCGCGCTGACGCTTGCGGAAGAGCTGCGCGCGCAGCGCAAGCGCTACGGCGTCGCGACGCTGTGCATCGGCGGCGGCCAGGGCCAAGCAATGGTGTTGGAGGCGGCATGAGTTCGACGGCTACCAAGGACACTGTGAAGCAAGCGGCGGAGTCGAATCCCGAGGGAGAAGGCGTCGTCGTCCTCGAGCGCATCGGCGACGGGATCACGATCCTGCGCCTCGGCGCCGCCGACGAGGGCATGATCACGTTGACCGAACAGCGGCTCGATTCGATCGATCGCGCGGCGGATCAACTCGCGCAGGACGACACGCTACGCGGCGTCGTCGTGACCGGACCGGGCCCCGGCATGTTCGCCGCGGGCGCCGACATCCGGATGATCGAGAACGTCGCGACTCCGCAAGAGGGGGCCGAGGGCGCCGCTCGCGGCCGCTCGATCTTCGGCAAGCTCGGCGCGCTGAAGGTCCCGGTCGTCGCGGCCGTCGACGGACCGTGCCTCGGCGGAGCCCTCGAACTCTGCCTCGCGCTCGACTACCGCATCGCCGCCGACAACGCCGGCACGCAGATCGGCCTGCCCGAGGTCAAGCTCGGGATCGTGCCCGGCTTCGGCGGGACGCAGCGGCTGACCCGACTCGTCGGCCTGCCCAAGGCGCTCGACATGATTCTGCAGGGCAAGATCCTGCGCGCGAAGCCCGCGTGGAAGCGCGGCGTGGTCGACCGCATCGTGCCGGCCGAGAAGCTCCTCGCGATCGCGATCGAAACCGTCCGCGAGTTCGCGGACAAGGGAAGCAAGGGGCCGACCCGCAAGCTGCGCGGCATGGACCGCTGGCTGACGCACTCGCCGCTGCGCGCGATCGTCGAGCGGAAGGTGCGCAAGACGCTCTCGGCCGGACAAGCACGCTTCTACGAAGCGCCGAAGCGCGCACTCGAGCTGTGCCTCGACGCCGTGCGGCTGCCGGTGGAACGCGGCTTCGAGCGCGAAGCGTCGGTGACGGGCGACCTCATCGTCTCGAAGACCTGCAAGGGGCTGCTGAACCTCTACTTCCTGACCGAGCGCAGCAAGCGCCTCGGGAAGTCCGACGACGCGCGATCGATCGACCGCGCACTCGTGCTCGGTGGCGGCGTCATGGGCGCCGGTATCGCGGGATCGATGGTCAACAAGGGCATCCTCGTGCGCCTGTGCGACCTGCTCCCCGAGAACCTGCTCGGCGCGAAGAAGCGCCTGCAGAAGACCCTCGACAAGAAGCTGCGTCGCCGACACCTCAAGAAGCACGAGGCACGCGCGGTGCAAGACCGGCTCGCGGTCTCGTCCGAATGGGGCCTGCTCGCGCAGACGGACATGCTGCTCGAGGCCGTCCCGGAGGTCCTCGACCTCAAGCGCAAGATCTTCGCCGAGGCGGTCGAGCGCGGACTGTCTGATGACGCGATCATCGCGACGAACACGTCGTCGTTGTCGATCGACGCGATGAGCGAAGGCCTGCCGAACCGCGAACGCGTCGTCGGCGTGCACTTCTTCAACCCGCCCGAGAAGATGCCGCTCGTCGAAGTGATCCGCGGCAGCCACACGAGCGACGCCGCGGTCGCGACCGCGTGCAAGCTCGCGGTGCGACTCGGCAAGTTCCCGGTCGTGGTCAAGGACTGCGCGGGCTTCCTCGTGAATCGCTGCCTGGCCCCGTACATGAACGAGGCCGCGCGACTGATGGTCGAGGGCAACTCGCCGGAGTTCATCGACCAAGTCATGCTCGATTTCGGTTTTCCGATGGGCCCCGCGCGGCTGCTCGACGAGGTCGGCTACGACGTCGCCAACAAGGTCAGCGAAGTCCTCGCCGAGGCCTTCACGGACCGCATGACGCCGAGCCCGTTCTTCGCGGCCATGGTCGAGGCGGGATGCCTCGGCATGAAGAAGGACGGTGGCCTCTACGACAAGTCCGGTGACAAGGCCGGTCCGGGACGCGCGGTGCTGACCGCCCTGCGCAGCACCCGCGGTGGCGTCGACCGTTTGGCGACGCGTAGCGAAGTCCACCAGCGCCTCGTCTACCCGATGATCGCGGAGGCCTACCGCATCCTCGAGGAAGGACTCGTCAACAGCGCCGAGGATCTGGATCTCGGCCTCGTGTTTGGCATCGGCTTCCCACCGTTCACGGGTGGCATCACGAAGTATGCGGAGCGCGAAGGCATCGACATCGTCGTCGAGGCGTTGACCGCGATGGCCGAGCAACACGGCAACCGGTTCGCGCCACCCCGCTCGCTCGTCGAGCAGCGCGATTGATCTCGATTCGTCTCACATCGAGAACGACGCGGTGACACCGTTGCGATGGTCGCATCGGCGACGCGAGCCTGTCCGCATCCCGTGACGCTCGCTTCTTCGTGTGCTATGATACGGCGTCCGCGATCGCCGCGGTTTTCGCGAAGAGGCACGAAGAACCCAACACTGCTCAACGACTCGCGCCCCGATTGTCGATGAATGGAACGTCGGTTCTTTGGCCGATCGCTCTTTGAATCATCGCCCTCGGGAGTTTCGTGCTTCGCTACGTGAGCCTCATCCTGATTTTGACCGGCTGCGCCGTCTCTCCGGACGACGCGGTTGCGCCAGGGGATCGCTCACTCGCCTACCGCACGCTCGACGAGGCGCGACCGCCGTCCAGCGTCGACTTCATGCCGCTGCGAATCGGCGTCGAATACCTGCCGGAGGCCACGCGCAACGACGCGGGCAGCCTCCTGGGCGCACACCGCTCGAGCCCACAGCCTGCCGAGATTCAAGAGATCTCGGTGCTGTCGATGAGCACCGCAACCGTGCGCAGCGAAACCGGCCGTCAGCCGGACGGTCGTCGCGAGCGCGAGAAGTCGCCGTGGCTCCTGACCAAGGATCAGCTGGCCGCGATCGAGGATCCCTCCGAACGGCTCACGATGCAGTTCGTCGACGACCTCGTCGGAGAGGATCGTCGCCGCATGCAGCGCGAGCTGCGGACGCCCGTCCTGACCAACCGCCTGCGCTACTCGCGGAGCGATTCGCTCCATCTGCCGATCGACGATCTGCAGGCCGAAGAGGAAGCGAGCTTCCTCAACGAAACCGCACCGGGTCTGCTCCGCCGCCCACTCCGCAAGCTGCTCAAGCGGGTGTCGTTCGTCGAAGACATGGAGCTCGCATTCAAGGACTTCCGTGGCGACAACGTCCCGTTCTCCACCGAGTACAGCAAGAAGAGTCGGCGAGGCGCGAAGTGGGGCCGCGTCTCGATGCGCGTGCGCCTGTCCGACGGCAGCGACCCGGTCGAACTGTCCTACTACAACTGGGGCTGGCGCATCGGCTCGAGCAAGGAGCGGTCGCGGCTGCAGTATCGATTCCGCGTCGCGGACAAACTCGAGGGCTCGATCCGCTATCGCTTCGACTACCTGACGCACGACGCGGCGGTACGCGCCGACCTGCGCTACACGATCGACGACCGCACGCACTTGACGATGCTCCTCGGCGACCAGCTCGACTTCCTCGCGGGACCGACGGCCTACTCGTTCTTGAACACGCCGCTCGACGGCACGGCGGGCGTGCTGTTCTATGTCGAGCACCTGTTCTGATCCGAACTCCGCTTGACCGAGCAGATCCTGAAGCGCCTCGCACTACTCGCCTGCCTCGCGCTCGCCGCGTGTTCATCCGTGCCGATGACTCGGCACCCGCGTGCGGCGCTCGACATTCCCGAGAACCTGGCTACGCGCTACGCGATCCCGGGACCGATCGAAGAACGCACGCTGATCCCGATCGGCAGCGAGGACTCGATGCGGTACCACCGTGGCCAGCTCGCCGCCGGCCACGAAGTCGCGGAGTTCTACTTCATCGACCCGCCGCGCCCTGGGCCGCGGCCGTTCGTGCTGCTGCTGCCGATCCTCGCGGGCGGTCGCGAGCTGATGTGGTTCATCGGCACCGATCTGGCGAGTCGGGGATACGCCGTCGCCTGGCCGCGCCGCGTGTCGTCGGCGCTCCAGCGAGAACAGCGCGGCCCCGAACTCGAAGAGCTGTTTCGCCGATCGGTCGTGCACGCGCGGATGGTGCTCGCGTGGGCTCGAACTCAACCCGAACTCGACGCGGAACGCACCGGACTCGTCGGCATCTCGCTCGGCAGCATGATCGGCAGCGCCGTCATGGCCGTCGAACCCGGTCTCCGCGCGGGCGCCCTCTGCCTCGCCGGCGGCGACCTGCCGGAGATGCTGATGGTCAGCGCCGAACCGCGCGCGCGGCGCTGGCTGCGCTGGCGCGCCGCCGACGACGGCATCGCCTCGCTCGAACTGCAGCGGGAACTCGACCAGTGCATCGTGTCCGACCCGGCGCTGCTCGCCGGCTACGTGGACACCGACCGCGTGCTCCTCGTGAGCGCCTCGCTCGACGACGTCGTGCCGCCGCGCAACCAGGACCTGCTCTGGGAGAGCCTGGGTCGGCCGAAGCGTGTCTGGCTGCCGCTCGGCCACTACTCGGCCGCACTCGCCATCCACTCCGTGCTCGGCGAGATCGACACGTTCTTCGTGGACCGGGGCTGCCGGCGCCTCGGGCACGCCCGGCCGTAGCCCGGCGGGGTCCGGGGGTCCGCCTCGGTCAAGAGTGGCGGCTGCGACCACGAACTGCCGATGACACCGCGGAGAACCCGCAGAAGGCCGAGAACGGTCGACCCCGCGCGCGCCGAGCCTCCTGCGGAGGGAGTCTCGGGCGGCTTCGATCGTCTCGGACACCCCCTGACTCTTGCAGATTCCGGGCCCCGCCGGTTTCATGCTCCGTCCCTAGCCTCCTTCGAACGAGCCCACCGTAATGTCCATCCGATCGCTCCTTCACGTCCTCGTCCCGCTCCTCGCGGTTTCGTCGATTCACGCCCAGACCAAGCCGACGACGCAACCGGGTTCGCAGCCGTCCAAGGACAAACTGCAACAAGAGGTCACGGGTGTCGCCGAGACGCCGGAGCAGCGCGTCGCGAAGCTCCAGCAGCAGCTGAAGAAGGTCGACGAGGAACTGAAGCACATCACGACGCTCCAGCAGAACGGCGGGATGGTCGGCCACGTCCAGCGCTCTCTGGGACTGCGCTCGAACAAGTATCGGACCTACGCCCCGCCGGCGCCGAAGACGCGCCCGAACACCGGCGGCCGCGTTCGCAAGCTGAGTGACGAGGAGTCGATGGGCCTTCCCGCCGGCACGCGCCTCGTGATCAACGGCGAACCGGTGCTGGACGCGGAATACAAGCGCGTCGCCGACTACCTGAAGACGTTCGTCAAGAACGAGCTCGCCGTGAAGAAGCTCACGGTCCACAACCTCGCACTCCAGAAGGCCGCGATCGCCGAGAATCCGAAGTCCGCGAAGGCCAATCGCGAGCGCCTCAAGCTCGCCCACAACCGACTCGTCGAAGGCGAGATCTGGGATCGCGTGTGTCAGGAACTGTCCGACTGCCCGAGCATCGAGAAGAACGGTGACCTCGGCTTCATCAAGCAAGCCGATCGTGACCCGCTGTTCATGGCACACGCCATGGCCCTGGAGCCGGGCGACCGCTCGAACGTCATCGAGTCGACCGAGGGCTATCACGTCATCGAGTGCCTCGCGAAGAAGGACAACTCGGTGCACGTGCGCCACGTGCTCGTCCGCTACTCGGACGAGGTCTCGAAGGTGCACGCACTCGTCCGCCGCGGCAACGTCGACATCGCGTCGAACAACGCGGCCGACATCGAAGGAATGGCCCCGAAGAAGACGCCCGTCCGCACCGTTCCCGCCCCGGTCCGCGTCGACGGCGCGAAGATCAAGAAGGGTGCGGAGCTGAAGAAGGCCGAGAAGGCCAAGGGCACGGCCGAAAAGGCCAAGGGCAAGTACAAGCGCGACTGAGACCGTAGCGGCAGTGCCGCAGAGGAGGGGTGCTGTGTTTCGACGCAGTGGAAGCACCGTCGCGTACTACGTCGACGGCAAGTTGCCGAACCCGCATGACGATGCATTCGGCGCCAAACTCGCGGACCAGCGGTTTCGTTCGATCGAGACCGCGGCGTCCGAAGAGACGTCCATCGGCTGGGTCACTTCAGGCGACCCGACCGGGGACACGTTCGAACTCGAGGACATGGACATCGACGCCGGGATCTGGCTTCGAATCCGCTTCGACAAGAAGGCTCTGCCGACCGTCTGGCTGAAGATCCACCGCGCGGTCGCCGAGCGCAGCGCGGGCCGCCCGCTGTCCGCGCGCGAGCGCAAGGAGCTGAAGGAGGACCTCTCCGAGAAGCTGCTGCCGCGCACGCTGCCGACCGTCCAGTTCGTCGACGTGCTCTACCTGCCGAAGCAGCAGCGAATCCTGCTGTTCGGCACGTCGAAGCGCATCCGCGAGGAGTTCGAGAAGCTGTTCTTCAAGACGTTCGCGGTGTCCGTCGTCGCGGCCACGCCCTACACGCTCGCGCAACACTCGGGGCTCGGACGGGAGGCTCTCGCCTACCTCGACCAGGTCTCGCCTGTCCCGTGGCCGCGCGAAGGCGGCGTCGCGGATCGCCAGATGCTCGCGGACGAAGACGACGGCCTCGAGGGCGATCACGAGGAGGAGTTCGACGCCGAACCGTCCGAGCCCGCGCCGGGCGCCACGGTCACCGACGCGCGAGCCAGTGAGACCGCGGCCACGCCCGAGGAGGCCAGTCGACCCGACGAAGACGCTGACCTCGAAGCCATCGAAATCGACCTCCCCGAACCCACGGAGCACGACGCATGACCGCCGCCGCCACTGCTGCGACCGACAGCTACAGCTTCCTCGGTGAAGAGTTCCTGACCTGGCTCTGGTTCCGCCTCGAGACGCGCGGCGGCGACTTCGATCTCGGCGAAGGGCGGGCCGTGGGAGTCTCCTTCGACGATTACCTGCAGCTCGCGCCGGGTGACGGTGACGGCACGTTCCAGACGCTGCGCGACGGCAAGCCGAGTCGCTCCGCCGAGGCGGCGGCAGGACTCCGTAACGGCCGCCGCGTGCAGGAAGCGAAACTCATCGTCGCGATGGGCGAACTCCAGTGGAGCCTGATCCTCGACGCGACGACCATGACGCTGCGCAGCATCAAGCTGCCTGACGACGATCCGGAAGCTTCGGGCCCGGAGGACAAGAACCGCGACCGTGCGGCCAACTTCGTGCTGCTGCACGAGATCGTCGAGGGCGTCTACCACGAGTTCCTGCGCGTCCGGCTCGAAGAGGGCTACCTCGAGGGCGAAGCCGAAGCGCAGGCGACCTGGATGACGTCGCGCTGACGCCAGGCGTCAGCCACCCGCGCCCGGCAGCCGTTCGGTGAGGCGCCGCGCGAGCAGCTCGGCCATCTCCCGCGGCTCGATCACCTCGTTCTCGACGCGCCACGGGATCGGGTCCGCGGACTCGAACGGATCCCGATCGGCGAACGGATCGACCCGCGCGCGACGATTGACGGCATTCTGCCGACCATTGACCGAGTCGGTCCACAGCACGCGCTTGTCGCGGGTCGCGATCAGCGAGCACCGCACGCTGAACACGAACGGCGATCCGTCGCCGGGCTCGTAGCGCCAGTCCGAGACCTCGGTGGTCCACACGGCGTCGATGCCGTATTCGGCGAGGAGGGCGCCGAACGGGATCGTCTCGACGCGCGGCTTCTTGTGATCCCAGCCGGCACGGTGCAGCTTGCCGACAGCGGCCATGCCGACTTGCGTCAGGTAGCCGCGCTGCGTCAGCTGCGCGCCGAGCGCGAGGTCGAACGCCGACAGGTTGTCGCTCGAGTTGCGCTGAATCGACGGCACGACGAGAACGCTCCCGGGCGTCGGGCCGCGGAGTGGCTTGACTTCGGGAGCACCCGCACACGCGGCCAAGGCACACGACAACATCCCGAGCAGAACTCGCATCTACTCGCCGCTCTCCGGATCGCCGAGCTCGACCAGCGGGTCGCCGCTGGACACCGTCTCACCCACCTTGACGTGGACACGTTCGACGCGCCCCGCGCCGTCCGCACCGATCGGGTTCTGCATCTTCATCGCGTCGAGCACGACGAGCGTCTGCCCGTCCTCGACGAGGTCGCCCTCGGCGACATCGACAGAGACGACGACGCCGGGCATCGCGGCCTCGACGGTGCGCTTGCCGCCGGACTTGGCGGCTGACACAGCTCGCGCCGCACGCTCGCGATCGTCCTCGACCTCGACCTCGACGCGCTCGCCGAGAACCTGAACGACAGCCTTACCGTCGACGAAGTCGACGAGGCAGTCGTAGGCGCGATCGTCGATCAGTAGAGAGAACACCGTCCCGTCACCGATCTGCGTGCGCACGACGCGGCACGTCGTCCCGTTGCTCTGCACGACGAGAGCGTCGCCGTCGTGCGCAAACTCGTATTCGCGCTCGGTGCCACCGACTCGCGTGTAGTATTTCATCGCCTTCCTCCGAGTCGCGCGACGCGATCGACGAGCACCCAGGGGGTCACGCCGTGTCCGCGGCCCTCCGACGCCGGTGCCGAGAACGTCTCGCTGCGGTGGAACTTCGCGACCGCGGCTGCCAATCCGGCGACCTCGAGAGTCGACTCCGGGACGCTGCGGTCGATCCGCTCGAGGATGCCGGTGTCGTAGTCCCCTTCGCGAAACTCTTCGGACTCGAACACCCGTAGCGCGACCGGCAGTGACGTCGACACGCCGACGATGCGGAACTCGCGCACACAACGGCGCGCGCGTTCGATCGCCCGTTCACGATCCGCCGCGTAGACGATGAGCTTGCCGAGCATACTGTCGTAGTAGGGCGTGATCTCCTGCCCCACAAACAGCGAGGCGTCGAGTCGCACTCCCGGACCACCCGGGACCGCCAGCCGCGTAATCGTGCCCAACGACGGGAAGAACGTGTCGGGGTCCTCGGCGTTGACTCGGATCTCGATCGCGTGACCCTGCGGCTCCGAAGCGTGACTGGCCGGGTGCCCAGCCGCGACGCGCAGCTGCTCGCGGACGAGATCGACGCCGTAGCACATCTCGGTGATCGGGTGCTCCACCTGCAGACGCGTGTTCATCTCCAAAAAGTAGAACTCGCCCTCGGAGTAGAGGAACTCGACCGTGCCGGCGCCGACGTAGCCGACCGCGCTCGCGAGCGCGCACGCGGCGTCGCCCATCTGGGCGCGCAGTTCCGGCGTCAGGGCGACGCACGGCGACTCCTCGACGAGCTTCTGGTGGCGCCGCTGCACCGAGCATTCCCGCTCGCCGTAGTGCACGACCTTGCCGTGCTTGTCGGCCATGATCTGGATTTCGACGTGGCGCGGTCGCGTTACGAACTTCTCGAGGTAGACCCGCCCGTCGCCAAAGGACGCCTCCGCTTCGTTGCGGGCGAGCTGATAGGCGCTCGCGAGCTCGCCCTCCTCGTTGACGATGCGAATGCCCTTGCCACCACCACCGGCAGCAGCCTTGAGCATGACCGGATAGCCGATCTCCTCCGCCTTCGCCGCGAGCTCGGCCGGATCGTCGATCGACCGGTCGTCGCCCGGCACGAGCGGAACGCCGGCAGCCAGCGCGGCCCGCCGCGCCTCGACCTTGTCCCCCATCGTCTTGATCGCGGATGCGGACGGCCCGACGAACGTGATGCCGGCAGCGGCGCACGCATCTGAGAAGTCGGCGTTCTCGGAGAGGAAGCCGTAGCCGGGATGCAGCGCGTCACACTCGGTGGCGCGCGCGGCCTCGAGGATCTTCTCGGGCACGAGGTAGCTCTCGCTCGGCGAAGCCGGACCGACGCAGATCGCGCGATCCGCGCGCCGCGCGTGCAGCGCATTGCGATCGACCTCGGAGAACACGGCCACCGTCTCGATCCCCATCTCGCGCGCGGTGGCCATCACGCGCAGCGCGATCTCACCACGGTTGGCGATCAGGAGACGGCGGAAGGGAGGGGAAGGAGGCGTCATCTAGGGGGACGATACACGGATCGAGGCGGGCTAGGAACGGTCGCGTGGATCCCGCAGATCCGGGACAATCCGCATATGTCGCCCGAGCGCGAATCGCAATCCGCAAACGAACCCGACGCAGCCCTGGTGCTCAGAGGATGGATGTGGAGCCCGCACGGGGACGGCCTCGACCTCTACCTCCGCCGAACGAGCGAAGTTCGGCCTCGCGCGTTGCGCTGCCGGAACGTCGAGCGCTTCGAATGCTCGTATCGCTGTCGCCGCGCCGACCCGCCCCGATCGTCGGTCCGCTGGCACATCGAGAACATGGGCGATCGAACCCACGTCCTCCTCGACTTCGGCACGGCCGGCACGATCGAGCTGCAGTGCGAAGCCGCCGAGTGGGATTCCGAGCTCGAATCCGATTGGCGCGCCACGGAACTCGGACACGAGCTACTGATCCGACTCCCGGAGGAACGGATGGCGCGCTGGGCCGGGCAAGTCCTCGAAACCGTCGCCCAGGTCTTGCCGGAGCCGATGCCGATCGTGACCTCCCTCTGCCAACTCGCGTCCCGGACTGTGCCGAGGTGGACCGAAGCGCGCGACGTGATCGACTCGATCGACCATGGCCCCACCGGCGACCTCAGCAGGCGTCAGCGCCGCGTGGTCGAGCTCGCGAGACTCGTCGCGCTCGTGATCTGCGACGGGCCACGCCCCAGCACGGGAACAGCCGCACTCCCCAAGATTCCAAGGATCGCTCACGGCATCCTCATGGAGTTCTCCGCCCGTCAAGCCGTGCGCGCCCAGCTCGCCGAGCTGTTTCGCTCAGCCATGCGCGGCTGACCGGACCGGCCTCAGCGCAGCACCAGTTCGGCCAGCACCGGCCGATGATCCGACGCGAGCGGCTCGTCGATCACTCGTGACGCGCCCGCGAACGCCACCGCCGGCCGCACGACCACGAAGTCGATCTCCCGCTCGGGACTCGTCGAGGGGATCGTGAACGGGTCCCCCACCTTTGGCACCGGCTCCATCGACTCGCCGATCAGCTCCATCGTCTTGGAGCCGGGTTGAGCGTTGAAGTCTCCTGCGACAATCAGGGGATCGACCACGCTCGCGAGCGCGTCGACCAGGACACCGGCCTGCGCCAGCCTCGCGCCCTCGTCTCGCTTCCAGTCGAAGTGCAGGCTGACGAAAACCAGCGGGACGCTCGCACCCTCGGGCTGCGTGCGCACCGCGAGGGCCGCCCGCGGCTCGTCTTTCCCGCGCGGCAGCGCAATCGACCATCGATCGACCACGGGCCATCGCGACAGGATCGCCAGGCCGTACTCGCCCCCGTCGTAGTCCATGAACTTCGTGAACTCGGCGTGCATCCCCGTGAGCCGCCCGAGCTCGGCCGCCTGGTCGACGCCGCCGGATCGGCCGCAGCCGACGTCGATCTCCTGGAGCGCCACGAGATCGGGCTCCTGCGCCCGGATCACGCCGGCGACGCGCTCGAGGTCGAGCTTGCGGTCCGTGCCGAGCCCGTGCCGCACGTTGTATGACAGCACGCGAAGCCGTACTTCTCGGTCCGGCGCCGCGGCACACGCGGCGAACAGCATCGTGCAACACAGAGCCGAGCAGTACAGAGCGACGAGTCGAGACGTTCGCATGGCTACAACATAGACGACGCATGCGCTTCCGCACGGTGAGGAATCGACTCGTCGAGATCGTGGTGTTCGCGATCGTCGTCGGTGCCACGCTACCATCGGGGTATCTCCTGCCGATGTGGCCTTACCCCGAAGACGCCGCCGCCCTGCCCCAGCAGTTCGAGCTGCTCTGCTGGAACACGTACAAACGGGCGGAGGCGATCCGGGAGCTCCAAGAGCACGGCGAAGACCCAGACGTCATCTGCCTGCAGGAATGGTCGTCGTCGATGCCGCGCAACGGCATCTCCGCGGACAACATCGTACCGGGCTCGACCTACGGCGGGCACTTCGGCCGAAGCTGGCGACTGCCGTTCGGCCAGGCGACCGGAGTCGCGACCCTGTCGCGAGTGCGGCCGAGCACGATGCAATACCAACGCTCATGGTGGCGTGAGCTTTGGTTCTTCACGCCGAAGTGTGCGCTCGCGACGACGTATCCGATCGAGGGACGCGACGAAGAGCTCCTCGTCGTCAACATCCACGCGATCCAGATTCAGTGGCTGACCTACATGCTGCGCGAGCAGGTCGGGGGTCTCCGCGACATCGTCGCGAACCACGAAGGACCCGTGATCGTCTGCGGCGACTTCAACACCTGGCGTCGCGACCGCCTCAAGATCGTGCGTGACGCGTTCCCGAACCTCGAAGAGGTCGAGTTCGGCCCGGGCCGTACGACGGGCAAGGCGGCGGTGTGGCTGCTGTTCGGCAATCGCGAACTCGCGCTCGACCGCGTGTTCTACGGCGGTGGCCTCGAGGTGGTCGGCGGCACGGGCACGGTCGGGACCTCGGACGTGTCGGACCACCACCCGCTGCGCGTCTTGTTCCGCGTCGGGGATCGCTGAGTCACTCGACGACGTTGACGACGGGAAGCGTAAGCGTCAGCCCGATGCTCGGAGCGACCGCACCCTGCACGACGATCGGCAGCCCCGACGGCAGGACGGGCAACGCCAAAGACCGCGCCACCTGATCGCCCGGCCCCACGACGCCACACGCGGTCGCGATCAAACTCGTCGGATCGAACCACACGTCGCCCCACGGCGTCGGCACGAGCGGCGCCGGGAATCCGAAGAACAGGCAGTAGGCGTCCCCCGTCGGCGCATGCAAATCGATGTCCCACGTGCCGAACGAAGCGAGCCCGTCGCCGCGGACAGACGGGATGACCCGGACGATCTCCGTCGCTCCCCCGGAGACCGGCGGCCCACCGTCCTGCGTGACGAAGGTCACGGCCGGGTCGTACTCGACCAAGGAGTTCGTCGCGAGGATCGCGGAGGTCGGCGAGATCGTCATGTCGATTCCGGCCTCGACGACGGTATCCCGACCCGCGATCCGCAGCGTGCTGTTGTCCGCGTGGATCGACGCCACCGTCGGGGACAAGGATCCGATCGCTCCGCGAATGATGCCGCCGACGATCGTCACGGTGCTGTCTTGGACCAACACGGACGGCAGCGCGGAGATGAACCCCGATCCCGTGACGTCGCAGTCGGACAGGATCACGTGGCTGTTGTCGATGTTGAGCGCGGGGAACCCCCATGCGTGGAGCCCACCGATCGAGACCTGCGCGCTGTCGACGACCGAAACCGGGCCCCACACCTGAATCTGCGCCGGCAGCATCAGGTCCTCCAGCAGCACGGCGCCTTGACACGCCGCCACGTGCACGCCGCCGATGGGCAGGATCGCGAACACGACCTCGAGACCACGCAACGTGAACGTCTCGCCCGCTGGCACCCCGGTGACTCGGAATCCCATGCCATCGAAGCTCGTGAGCCGCGCGCCGGGATCGGCGTGGATGAAGACTCCCTGGTCCGTCGCCGGGTCCTCGTTGTAGAGCCCCGGCAACACGTGGATCGAATCGCCGTGCACCGCGATGTCGAGCGCCGCCTGGATCGTGGTCAACGGACTCGCGACACCGGACGCGTCGACCGTGTAGGTCTGCCCCGTTCCCGATGCGGCCAACGCGAACAGACTCAATGCCAGCGAGGAGGTACGCATGACCGTGGATGATACCAAGTCGCGCAAAGCCCGGCTCAGCGCCGCCGCAGCTCGTCGGTCCAGAGCACCCGCCACGTCGACCCGTCCGTCGAAACCGACATCGTCCGCCGCCAGCGATCGTCACCGAGCCGCTCCGACACGAGCCGCGACTCACGCGTTCGCCCGCGCGTCACCGACCGCCACACGCTGCCCGCAGCCGTCAGCTCCCCATCCAGCTCCGCAAAGCTGCCACGCACCGCGTTCACGTATCGTCGCGTCCAGACCTCACGCTCCCGGTCGAACGACTGCACCGCGAACCCGCGGTACACCCCACCCTCGGGCCGCGCCTCGAGCTCCCTGGTTTGCACCGCCCCGTCGAGCACGCTCCGCACGACGACCCGCAACAGCGCAACGCTGCCGCCCCCACCCGACCGTCGCTCCCCGACCCACTCCCCGACCTGCCAGTCGAACGGCCCGTTCCCCCGCACCGCGGGCCCGGCCCCACACCCGACCAGAAGCCCGCACAGCACTATCGATCTCATCACCGTCTCGCGCCCGTGCCCGCGCCCGGCGATCGCCGCAGGCGATCGCTACAAAGGTATGTTGCCGTGCTTCCGCGGCGGGTTCGAGTCCCGCTTCCGCGAGCACAGCTCGAGCGCCCGGATCAGAGCCGGCCGCGTATCCCGCGGCATGATCACGTCGTCGACGTAGCCGTAGCCCGCCGCGATGTACGGGTTGTTGAAGCGCTCCTTGTACTCGGCGACGAGGCGCGCCTCCTCCGCCGCCGGATCGTCGGCGGCCTGGATCTCGCGGCGGAACACGATCTTCGCCGCGCCCTCCGCACCCATGACCGCGATCTCCGCCTTCGGCCACGCGAGGTTGACGTCGCCGCGGATGTGCTTGCTCGACATGACGTCGTACGCGCCACCGTAGGCCTTGCGCGTGATGACCGTCAGCTTCGGCACCGTCGCTTCGCAGTACGCGTAGAGCAGCTTCGCGCCGTGCGTGATGATCCCGCCGTGCTCCTGGTCGACGCCCGGCAAGAAGCCCGGCACGTCTTCGAACGTCACGAGCGGGATGTTGAACGCATCGCAGAACCGGATGAAGCGCGCACCCTTGACGCTCGCCTGGATGTCGAGCACGCCGGCGAGGTGCGCCGGCTGGTTGCCGATCACGCCGACGACGCGACCCTGCAAGCGCGCGAGGCCGACGATGATGTTCTTGGCGTACGCCGAGTGCACCTCGAAGAACTTGCCGTCGTCGACGATCAGCTCGACGACCTTGCGCATGTCGTACGGCTGATTGCTGTTCTCCGGGATGAGGTCGTCGAGCGCGGGCTCGACGCGGTCGGGATCATCGCTCGACGGCACGAACGGCGGGTCTTCGGCGTTGTTGAGCGGCAGGTAGCCGAGCAGCTCGCGCACGAGCATCAGGCACGAGCCGTCGTCCGGCGCCGTGAAGTGCGCGACGCCGCTCTTGCTGCTGTGCACGCGTGCACCGCCGAGCTCCTCGGACGTCGTGTCCTCGTGCGTCACCGTCTTGACGACGTCCGGCCCGGTGATGTGCATGAAGCTCGTCCCCTCAACCATGAAGACGAAGTCGGTGATCGACGGCGAGTAGACCGCACCACCGGCGCACGGCCCCATGATCGCGCTGATCTGCGGGACCACGCCCGAGGAGAGAGTGTTGCGCAGGAAGATGTCGGCGTAGCCGCCGAGCGACACGACGCCCTCTTGGATGCGCGCGCCGCCGGAGTCGTTGAGACCGATCACCGGCACGCCCATCTTCACGGCGAGATCCATGATCTTGCAGATCTTGGCCGCGTGGGTCTCCGACAGCGAACCGCCGAACACCGTGAAGTCCTGCGAGAAGAGGTAGACCGGCCGGCCACCGATCTGTGCCGAGCCGACGACGACCCCGTCACCGAGGATCGAGTTTTTCTCGGCGTCCATGCCGAAGTCGCGGCAGCGGTGCGTGACGTAGCGATCGACCTCGACGAACGTGCCGGGGTCGACGAGCAGGTCGATCCGCTCGCGGGCGGTGAGCTTGCCCTTCGCGTGCTGCGCTTCGATGCGCTTCTCGCCGCCGCCCTCGAGCGAACGCGCGCGCATCTCTTCGAGTCGTTCGAATCCGTCGGTCATGAGTGCGCCTCTTCGGGGTCCTGCACGATTTCGGCCAGCACGCCGCCGAGCCACTTCGGGTGCACGAACGCGACCTTGGTGTCGTGCGCGCCCGGCCGCGGTGTCTCGTCGAGCATCGGCGCGCCGTGCTCGGTCAACACACGGATCGTCTCGCCGGTGTCGCCGACCTTCAGCGCGAGGTGGTGCACGCCGGGTCCGCGCTTGTCGATGAACTTCGCGATCGGGGAGTCTTCCGACGTCGGTTCGAGCAGCTCGATGCGGGTCTGGCCGGCGTAGAGCATCGCGACCTTGACGCGTTCGGTGGGAACCTCTTCGACGCCTTCGAGACGCAGGCCGAGGCCGTCCACCCAGCGCGGCAGCGCTTCGTCGAGCGAACGCACGGCGATGCCGATGTGGTGCAGTTCTTGGATCACTTCAGGAGGTCGGGCCGAGCCCGCGCGGTTGGTTTGCGGCGCGCAACCATAGCGCGGGCCGTTCGTGCCGCGAGGTCCGAACAAGCCGAAACGCGCGACCGGATTCCGCGCTGGCACGCGACATGGCCGCCCACGCACTCCTGCCCGCTCGTCCCCCGCACTATGATCGACGGCCGATGCGTCGCTTCGCCGTATGGCTGCTGGCAATGTTCGCGGCGGCCCCGCTGCAGGGCTGCCTGACGATCGAGCTCTGGGAGCGCACGACCGACGACGTGAAGAACGTCTCGACCGAGCACCACCGGTTCCGAGTCGACTCCGTGGGCCTCGTCGACGCCGACGCGGGACGCCCGTTCGAGCTACGCATCGCCGCGTCGGGGCTCGCGGAAGGCGACCGATCCTGGCAGCCGGAGCTGACGGGCGGCCGGCCGCTCCGACTGCGCAACACCCGCGGCGACCCGCAGTTCGCCGCGGTTGCTCTCACCGCCGCCCCCGAGCGCTGCTTCGTGTCCATCGACCTGCGCCGGGTCGACGGCTCGACGGTGACGACGGCAACGGTCGAGCTCGAGGGTCCGATCGAATCGATCGGGGACGTGCTGGCCGCGCCACCGGCAGTCCGACTGACGGAGGCGAGCTTCCGAGCGACTCCGGCAGCCGACGTCGATCTGCAGCCGTGGGCGCGATGGATCGGCATCGACGCCCGTAACCTCTACCGCTACGTCCCGGTCGCGTGGATGCGCGACGGCGTCGCCGTGAGCGACGACTCCGAAGTGCGGCGCGCGTTCGGCTCGACCGGCGAGTCCCCGGACTTCGCGGTCTTGCGGCGCTATCGGCTGTGCATCGCCGCCGAACGCCACGACGACGCACCACCGACGTGGCTCGGAATCCGCGCCGACGCGCTCTGGTTCGTCACGCACGGGTCGCTACGCACAATGCACGGCCAGGCGAGCTGGTCGCATCGCACGAACTGGAACTGCGCGCCACCGGACTCGGAATCCGTCGCGCCGCAGCGGATCAGCGCGATCTCGGTACGGACGGCGGAACTCGAGCTCAACGTGTACGACGCGGGGAGTGTCGTGTGGGACTACGCGATCGCGACGATCGCGACACCGTTCACCGTCGCGGCGGATATCGCGGGAGGCTTCGTGATCGGATACCTGTTGTTGTGGGCCGGGACCGACGACGAGGAAGATCCGAAGAACCGGCAACGGCGAAAGCGCTGCTGAGCAGCGATCCGCCGACCAGGAGCGCTGGAATCGTCTATCGTGAGGCGACTCACACAACCAGGAGGCGCTCTCGATGCTCCGCAGACTACTGCTGCTCTCGTCCACTCCGCTTCTCTTCGCGTCGGCAGCGGCAGCCCAGCCGTGCCAAGACCCCTTGGCCCTTCAGCTGCGCCAAGACGCCCTACCCGCCAATCCCGCCGGACAACAGAACGTCGCGGTGATCGCGGGCATCTGTCCCGGCGACAAGGCCGCCGCGGTCTTCGACATCGGCGTCCTGCCCAAACCCCTCGAGGTACTCGAAGGCGGCATCCTCATGGCCGGCCCGCTCGGTAGCCAGCCGATGACCGTGCGCATGGAGATCTACGACGGCGTCACGTTCTTGCCGAACGGCCAAGCCGTGATGGGCCCGCTCGTCTACCAGGACTTGTTCGCGAATTCGTTCACGCCCAACGCGCTCAATTTGGTGAACATCACGGGCTTCGGCACGACGGTCACGTCGGACAAGCTCGTCGTCGCGTTCACGATCGTGACGAACCCGAACGAAGTGTTCCCCGGCCTCGGTTGCACGTTCGGCTACACCGCGAACTTCGCGTCGGACACCCAGCTACCCCCGAGCTCTCCGTGCGCGACGCCGTCGTTCCGCAACTTGATCTTCGATCCGGGGCAAGGCGGCTGGTGGGACATCACGCAATTCACGATCGGCGGCACGCCGTGGTGCGGTGTCGCGTTCAACGGGAGTTGGATCATCCGCGCGTGTGTGAAACTGCCGACCGGCGCGAACTCCGGCACCGGCGACGACGTGCAGCTCGCGACCGCCGCCGGAACCACGGACCCGAGCGCGCTCGCCAAGACGGCCAACGCCGGTGACTTCCTACAGCTCGGGATGCAGTCCGCCGGCGGCACGTTCGTCGCCGGCTTCCTGCTGATGGACTTCTACGCGACCGCTGGCCCGGTCCCGATCGGATTCGCGCCCGGCTTCCGCCTCGCGAACACCCCGGTCGTCCTCGGTCCGGGCAACATGCTGCCGACGTTCGCGCAGGGTTTCCCGATCCCGCCCGGACTCGAGGGGATCACGGTCATGGTGCAGGGCGCCGTGCTCGACCTCGGCGCCCAAAACGGCCTCTACGGCACCACCGACGCCCACGTGATCCTGATCCAATAGCCCCACTGCCACGGGCACTTGCGACACAGTCTCAAAAGGCACTTGAGAAACTGTCTCAAAACGGCGATATTGAGATCAGGTCGCAACTGCGGCCGGAGCCATCTCGATGATCGTCTGCCACTGTCACGGAATCACGGACCGCCAGATCCGGCGGGAACTCGGCCCTGGAGGCACGCGCCAGTGCCCCGCGGGTTCGAGCTGTGGCGGCTGCGCGCCCGCGATCGCGGAGATCCTGCAGCAGATTCGCGGCGACGCGGCCCCGGCCCGGGCCGATGAGCTGCAGCCGCCGTCGGAGCCCGCGGCGCTGCGCTCGCGCGAGCGCGACTGATCAACCCAGACGGATCGACAACTGCGAGCTTGCAGGATTCGCGCGGGGCGGTGTGATGGAAGCGTCCGTCTTCCCTCTCCCCCCACACACCATGCGCGGCGATCCCGACATCATCCAGAGCCTCAACGACGTCCTGACCGCCGAGCTGACGGCGATTAACCAGTACTGGGTGCACTACAAGATGTGCGCCAACTGGGGCTACTCGAAGCTCGCCACGCACCTGCGCGAGGAGTCGATCGAGGAGATGAAGCACGCCGACAAGTTGATCGAGCGCATCCTGTTCCTCGACGGCGTGCCGAACATGCAGCGCCTCAACCCGGTGAAGGTCGGCGAGACCGTGCCGGAGCAGATGGACCTCGACCTCGCGCTCGAACTCGAAGCGGTCGAGCGACTCAACACCGCGATCCAGCTGTGCAGCGACAAGCGCGACGCCGGCACGCGTGAGCTTCTCGAGCACATGCTCGTCGACGAAGAAGAAGCCGTCGACTGGCACGAGGCGCAGATCGGCTTGATCAAGGAACTCGGCAAAGAGAACTACCTCGCCGAGCAGATGTAGGGCCGAGCAGATCTAGAGCGAAGACAGGGTCGCGATCGCTCGCTACGCTCTCGCGACGCCCGATGCTCGAGTCTGCCCGTAAACAAATCCGCGTCCGCCAGAAACTGGGCAAGTATCGGGTTCTCGCGCGGATTTCGGACGGCGGATTCGCTCGCGTATTCAAGGCGCTGGACACGATCGAAGGCGTCCACGTCGCGCTCAAGGTCCCCCACGCCCACCTCGTCTCGAAGAAGACGATGGGCTGGTTCAAGCAGGAAGCGCGCGTCAACGCCGCCCTCGACCACCCGAACATCCTCCCCGTCAAGAACGCGGAAATCATCGACGGGCACTTCGTGATCGCCTACCCGCTCGGCGAGCGTTCGCTGGCCGAGCGGCTCCGCAGCCGGATGTCGACCGATCGCCTGTTCAGCTACGCGGAGCAGATGCTCGAGGCGGTCGCACACGCGCATGCGAACGGCATCGTCCACTGCGACCTCAAGCCCGAGAACTTCATCTTGTTCTCGGGCGACCGCTTGCGGCTCGGAGACTTCGGCGTCGCGCGTCTCGCGCGGCGCACCGTGCGCGGCTCCGGCTCGGGCACGCTGGGCTTCATCGCGCCGGAGCAAGCGATGGGCAAGACATCGCCGCGAGCCGACGTGTTCTCGCTCGGCCTGGTCCTGTGGAACATGCTGACCGGCGAGCTGCCGGAGTGGCCGTTCGACTGGCCGCCGAAGGGCATCGAGCGCCTGCGCGGCAAGGTGCATCCCGACCTGCTCGCGCTGCTGCAGCGCTCGATGCAGATCGATCCGAAGAAGCGCTTCGGTGACGCGCGACAGATGCTGACCGCGTTCCGCAAGATCCTGCCGCGCGCGCGTCGCCACCTGCTCAAGAAGCGTCGGCAGCGCAACGGCAGCGCGAACACCGCGACGATCCGCGACTGGAAGCAGGTCCGCTTCCAGCACTTCGAACGCGCGTTCCGAAAGTCGCTCGAGCTCGACCGCGTGTGCGGCCACTGCGAAGGCCCCGTCGCCGAGACGATGTCCTCCTGCCCGTGGTGCGCGCAGGAACTCCTGTTCGACGCCGACGACACGGCGTATCCCGAGGCGTGCCCGCGCTGCGAGCGTGGTCGCAAGCTCGACTGGCGCTACTGCGCGTGGTGCTACGGCAAGGGTTTTGGCGACGTCTCGGAGCGAAGCTACCCCGACCGCCGCTACGAGGACAACTGCGACAAGTGCGACCACCCGCTGATGCCGTTCATGCGCTACTGCCCGGGATGCCGCCGCAAGCTGAACAAGAAGTGGCGCGTCGAGGGCTCGCGCTCGAAGTGCGGAAAGTGCGGCTGGGGCGTGGTTCGCGAATACTGGGAGGACTGCCCGTGGTGCGGCAGTAGACTCAGCAGGGAGTAACGCCGTGGCCACCACCCAAGCGAACGCGCAGCTGTTCCTCGGCTCGGACATGTCCGAGCCGGAGCGCGTCGCCGTCGGTGCCGGTGAGGTCGTCGCGTTCTCGCGCCCGAGTCCCGACGCGGACAAAGAGAACGAGGACTCCGCCGCGATCATCCACCTCGACTCTTCGAGCTGCGTGCTCGCGGTCGCCGACGGGCTCGGCGGAATCCCCGGCGGTCGCCAGGCGTCGTCGCACGCGCTGTCCGTCTTCGCGCGCAAGGTCGTGCGCGGAGTCGAGGGCGGCGACGGGATGCGCGAGTCGATCCTCGACGGACTCGACGCCGCGAACCGCGCGGTGCTCGAGTCGGGCACGGGGTGCACGACGATCGCGGTCGCTGCGATCAAGCGACAGGCCATCCGCTGCTTCCACGTCGGCGACTCTGCGATCGCGGTCGTCGGCCAGCGCGGCAAACTCAAGCATCTGACGGTCGCGCATTCGCCGGTCGGCTACGCCGTCGAATCGGGCATGCTCGATGAAGCCGAGGCCATGACGCACGCGGAGCGGCACGTCGTCTCGAACGTGCTCGGCAGCACCGAGATGAAGATCGAGATCGGCCCCGAGCTCGCGCTTGCGGATCGCGACACCGTGATCCTCGCGAGCGACGGCGTGCTCGACAATTTGCCAATCGAGGAACTCGTCGACGCGATCCGGGTCGGACCGCTCGACCGTGTCGCCCACGGCCTGTCCGAAACCTGCTATGAACGCATGAGCCGCCCCGCGGACGGCGAACCGAGCAAGCCGGACGACACGACGTTTCTGATCTACCGCCCCCGACGACCGAAGTCCTGAACCCCCTACGAGGCAAGCTATGAGATCCCTCGCATTCGCATGGATCCTGCTGACGTGGCTCTGCGCGTGTGCCGGCACCCCGGCCGCGGGCAAACTCGACGCCGGCTGGGCCGAAGCGCAGCCATCCGCCGCACGCGAGTCTGGCGACTTCCGCGGCCGCGCCGAGAACCGCTTCTTCGACGACGCGGGCGACGACGGGTTGGTGGACGCGGATCCCGCCGCATCGCCCACGCCCAAGCCGCGCAAGCGCCTGATGATCTACTCGGCCGAACTCCAGGTCGAGGTCCCGCGCACCGACGAGGCGATCGCCAGCGCGCGCGAAACCGCCGAATCGATCGGTGGCTTCCTCGCGACGCGGCGCGGCCCCCGAATCACGCTGCGCGTCCCGGCCGACCGCTTCGAATCGTTCCTCGCCTCGATGCGCGAGCTCGGCCGCGTGCTCGACGAATCGATGCAGGCGCAAGACGTCACGAAGCAACACCGCGACCTGAAGATCCGCCTCGAGAACGCCCGCAAGTCACGCGACCGACTGCTCGCGCTGCTCGAGACCGCGACCAAGGTCGAGGACGTGCTCAAGATCGAGAAAGAGCTGCACCGCCTGACCGAGGAGATCGAACGCTCGGTCGCGACTCTCGCGTCGCTCGACGAACGAATCGCGTTCTCGACGGTGGCCGTCGAGTTCCGCTCGATCGCTCCCGCGAAGTCCACGCCGCGGAAACGGAAGCGCAGTCGCTTCGACTGGATCAACGTGATCGGCGCGCCGGAGGTGCTGCGATGGTTCTGATGCGCAACCTCACGCTCGCCGCGCTCGCGTGCCTCGCCGGCTGCGCGATCTCGATGGATCCCCCCGACGGTTTCCTCGAACTCGAGACGCCAGGACGCGACTTCAAGGCCACGACGGCCGACGGCGCCCGTCTCTGGGTGCGTGAGTTCGACGACCCGCACGAGGGCGCGCTCTCGTTCTGGGCCGACGCGCTCGAGCACGACCTCGTGAACGAGCGCGGCTACGTGCTCGTCGATCGCTCCGAGATCGAGGACAAGGCCGGTCGCGACGGAGTCGTGCAGCGCTACTCGCTGAACACCGAGGGACAGCCGCACGGCTACCTCGTCGCCGTGTTCATCAACGGGGACTGCGTGCGGATCGCCGAGTTCGTGGCGCCGCGGGATGCGTTCGACGATCACGTCGAAGCCGTGCAGGCTTCGCTTCGCACGCTGCAATGACGCGCCTCGCCCTCCCGGTCGCGCTCGCGCTCGCATCCCTGGCTCCCACACAGGACGGCGAGATCGCGCGCCTCGCGCAGCGCTGCGGTAGCGAGGTCGCGTGGGCGCAGAGCTGGCAAGCCGCGACCGACCGTGCGCGCGCAGAGAATCGACTGATTCTCGCCTACGTGCACCGCTACCGCGGCTTCCAGATCCCCGACACCGCGAACGTGACGATCTTCATGTCCCCGCGCGTCGTCGAGTTGATCGGGAGTCGCTTCGTGCCGCTGCGTCTGACCGACGACGTGCCCGCGCCGATTCGCGCGCAGGACGAGTACGGCATGGGCCCGCTGATGTTCGGCGCGGGGATCCTGCTGTGCACGCCCGGCGGCGAAGTCGTGCGGGAGACGCAGACGCGGCACCCGGCGGCGGTCTACGGCTTCTTGGTCGATGCGATCGAACGCTGTACCGAGCGCGTGCTGCCCCCCGCCGACGTCGACGGGGCGAAGCAGGCGGAATGGCTGATCCAGCGCGGCGAGCTCGAAGCGGCGCACGCCCGGGTCGCCGACCTCGAGTCCGAACGCGCGCACCAGCTGCGCGCCGCGATCGCGATGCGCCGCTTCGACGTCGAGACCGCGCTCGCTTCGCTGCAGAGCGCCGGCGATACGAACGATCGCTGGCTCGCCGAGCTGGAGCTGCACCTCCGCCGCAAGGACTTCCCGGCCGCGGCACGCGCCGCGAAGCGGGTGCAAGGCGAGCCCCCGCAGGCACAGTTCTGGCGCGGGATCGTCGCAATCTGCCAGAACCAGCCAAAGCGCGCGGAGCGTCTCTGGTCGACGTTGATCGAACGCCATCCGGACGATCGCTGGGCCTGGCACGCGGCGGCATATCTGCAAGCAGGACTGCACCAACGCGACGAACCGCTGCAGACCGAGTGGCCCGCTCGCGCCCTTCTCGACACCGCGCGCATCCCGGACTTCATGCCCGGCGATGCGAGCGACATCGACACGCTCCGAGGCCGAGCGATCACCGCCCTGCTCGAAAGCCAGCGCGACGACGGTTCGTGGATCGCTCCGTCCGAGCTCCACGGCGCGCCTCGCCACCACCCGTTCGTGATCGCGACGAGCGCGATCGCGGCGCAGAGCCTCTTCCCCCATCGAGACGTCGAAGCCGTCGACGCGGCGCTGCATCGTGCGGTCGACTTCGTGCTCGAACACGTGCAGAAAGGCATGGACGATCCGCTGCCGGAGTCGTTCATGGACTACACGGTCTGGAGCGACACGTTCGCGCTGTGGTTCCTCGCCGACTGTCGCGAAGCGGACTACGGCAACCGCGCGCGCATCGGCCAGATGATGCGCAAGCTGGTCACGGACCTGCGGAAGCGCCAGAAGCCATCCGGCGGCTGGTCCTACTACCGCACGAACGACCTGTCGAAAGAAGCCTCACCGCAGACCCAGGCGATGAGTTTCACCTCGGCGGTCACCACGATTGCGCTGCAACGGGCTGCGGAGACCGGCATCTACGTGCCGAAGAAGACCATGGGGCGGGCGCTGCGGTGCCTCGAGCGCGGCCGCAACCTCGACGGCACCTTCAGCTACATGGTCGGACACACCCAGAGCACGCAGCAGCAGCTCGCGGCGGGATCCTGCGGACGCAACCCGATCTGCGAACTCGCCCTGCTGCGCGGCGAACGGAGCGAGCCCAAGCGCGTGCACGAGGCTCTCGAGTACTTCGAGAAGCACCGCGCGACGATCGACAAGGAGCGCGGCAAGGTGCTCATGCACGCCGGCTCGGAAGGCCAGGGCTGTCACTACGTGATGTTCGACTACGCGACGGCAGCGCGCGCCGCGGCCGCGCTGCCGGCAGAGCAACGCGACCAGCATCGGTCCTGGCTGTTCGAACTCGTGCTCGCGGCCCGCACGGCCGACGGCCGTTACCTCGGGTCGCCGATCAACGGCACGGCGTTCGGCACCGCGATGGCGCTGATCGCGTTCGACCAGCTGCAGCCATGAGCAATCGCCGCACGATCGCTCTCGTCAGCGGAGCCGTCCTGATCGCCATCGGCGTCACCTGCGTGGTGTTCATGCGCACCACCGAGCAGCTGACGTTCTCCGCGCTCTCGTGGTGTGGCAAGGTCGAAGCTGACTGGAACGCGCGCGACTTCGTGCGCCCCGGAGCGGCGGGCGTGACCGACCGCGGCGCGGCGTGGGAGCACTACGACCAGGCCCTTCGGCTCACGCAGTCCATCGAGCAAGCGAATCAGCCGGACTGGACCCCCGCAATCGATGCGCTGCGAACCGGCGCCCGGCTCGACAACGCGAGACCCCCGGTCGACTGGTCGGCCCACTACGACCAAGAGCTCGTCCCCGTCACGCTGCAGGTGACCACGCTGGCCAAGGCGGCGGCTGAGCAGGCGACTCGCGAGCTGCCCGCAGATCCGACCGCGAGCGTCGCACTGCTACTCGACGTCGCGACGTTCGCGGTCGACCACACGCGCGGGCCGTCGTTGGTCCACGAAGCGCTCGGCACAACGGCACTCCAGGAAGTGATCGACGCGTTGCCGCCCGAGCAGCTGCAGGCGATGCCTGACGATGCGCTGGAAGCCCTCGCGCAAGGTCTCTCGGTGCTCGACCTGCACTTCTCACCGCACCTCGGTTCGGCCGCGACCGACATCGCGATCTTCGGCGGAGCGCTCGTCGCCGATCCGACCGAGCTCGGCATGCTCGACATCGGCATCGCGGATCTGTTTCGCTACGGGTTCTCGACCCGACGCATGGCGGCGTCCGCAGTGCTCGACGTCGCGGGGGCCATCGACACTCTCGACCAGTCTCGGGGCATGCGTTGGCCGCAGCGCAAGTCGCTTTTTCACGAGTTGGCAGCCGGCCTGAGCGCATCTCCGAACCCGCTCGCCTCGTTCGTGATCCGGAACTGGATCGAGATCGAACACGCGAAACGCAGGGTGCTCGCCGATCTCCGCCTGCTGCGGATGGCGGTCGCCTGGCGCCGCGGGGACACGGTCGAGCCGCTCCCCGATCCCCTGGGTCCGGGGCAGCTCCAGTTCATCGAAGACGGATCCGGCGCGAAGTTCCGAAGCCAAGGGACTGACGACGTCGACGGCGGGAACCCGATCGAGCGATCGGCCCCACCGCGTCGATGAAGTTCGTGTGTCCACGACCACGCCGACCCGCGACCCGAAAGAGCCGCTCGACCTCGACTTCGACGGCCCCGTCCGCGCGCGCGACCCGCGCGAAGACGAAGACTGGTTCCTCCGCCTTCCCGAGGACGAGCAGGACCGGCTGCGCGAGCGATGGCAGTGGGAGGCGGATCGCTTTCAGGACTGGGACGAGCGCCAAGACGTGGATCGTCGCCGCATGGTGCACACCGCGGCCGCGATCTTCGCGATCGCACAGTCGCTACAGACCGGCTTCGCGATCGGCCCGCTCGTCGTCGGCCTGCTGATCGGCGCAGGTCTCGGGTTCTTCTGGGCCAAGACCGACGCCGGCCGGTTCGTCATGGGCGGCAGCATGGCGGCCGCGTTCTTCATCACGCAGGCCGTGCACGGAGTCATCGGCGTTTCCGGGATGGACATCGGCTCCGTCTACACGCTGATCCGCCTGCTGTGCGGTGGTTTGCTCGCCGTCACGCTCAGCATGGTCCTCGGCGTCAGCCGCGAGTTCCGCCGCCTCGAATCCGTGCAGTAGCGCTATGGTCTCGAACCACTCTCTCCTGATTCGAGCTCGCCCGTGACCTCCTCCGATCCCGCCTGGTTCCGTGACACGCTCGGCGACGACTGTTCGCCGCCCGGCTTCTACCGCAGTGGCGAGCTCCACGTCGCCTACGTCGACTTCCGCGGGATGACGCTGGCCGCAGCTTCCGCAGACGGAGACGACGCCGCGCTCGCAGACCTGCGGGCCAAGGTCGAGCCGTGGATCGAGCCGCTGCGCGTTACGCCGCCGTTCACGCCGGTCGAAGAACTCAACTGGGTCGCGCAGGACGGAGACGCGCCGCCGAGCCGCCGCTTCGTGCGCACGATGTCGCCCGAGCGCGCGCGCATCGAACTCGATCTCGGCGTCGACAGCGCGCTCGTCTTCGTCGACGAGACGTCGGGCAACTTCATGATCGCCGGCCGCGGCCCGAATGGTCAGCCACAGATCCAGCGACTCGGCAACCCGGTGCACGGCGACGACGACGAAGCGCCTCCGCGCGCGATCCCGGGACGCACGCCGGACGACGAGAAGATCGCGAAGCTGCGCGCGGAGAAGGCGCAACGCATCCGCACGATCCTGCGCTGCCCGCAATGCCACGGTGAACTCCTCGACCGAGACGACGGCATGCTCTGCAGCCCATGCTCGCGCATGTACCCGATGTTCGACGGCCGCCCCCTGTTCGCGGCCGAAGGTTACGACGCCGAGGCCGAAGGTCAGTGGAAGTCGGAGAACACCTACGGTCAGCAGGTGCTCTCGATGATCGAGCAGAACCGGGACGGCTGGGTGCTGGACTGTGGCTCCGGCAGTCCGAGCACGGGCTTCTACAACGTCGTCCACCTCGACCTGCACTCGTTCCCGAACGTGGACGTGATCACGGACGGCGCAGCTCTGCCGTTCGCGGACAACACGTTCGACGCCGTGCTGTCCGAGGCCGTGCTCGAACACGTGCGCGACCCAAACGCGTACACCGCCGAGGTCACCCGCGTGCTGAAACCGGGCGGCCTCGTCCGCATCGACGTCGCGTTCATGACGCCGTATCACGGGGTGCCGGACCACTTCTTCAACATGACGCGCTCGGGCCTGCAGCTCGTCGTCGAGAACGCCGGACTCGAGATCGAGTCGATCGACCCCGGCCCCCACCAGCACCCGTTCGTCGCGCTGTCGCTGATGCTGAACCAGTACGTGCTCGGCACGCCGGACCCGGGCAAGAAGCAGCGCTTCCTCGACATGACGATCACCGACGCGATCGATCGTCTGGCGGCCGGAGGCGGGGATCCGTTCGATGGCGTGACGCGCGAGGGGCAGGACATCCTCGCCGCCGGGTTCTCCTGTGTCGCGCGTAAGCGCTGACTTAAGAGAGTCTTAGATCTCCTCGCCGCGACGGGCCGGCGCGGACGCCGAGGGAACCGAGACCCAGTGCTTGACCGACTGTATTAGTTGCACTAATACAGTCGGTACACCTGATGATCCTCCGTATCGATCCCCAATCCGCCGAGCCGATCTTCGAACAGATCGCCTTCCAGGTGAAAGCCACCGTCGCCCGCGGCCAGGTCGAAGCCGGCTACAAGCTGCCGTCGGTGCGTGAGCTCGCGCGGGAGCTGTCGATCAACCCCAACACCGTCGTCCGCGCCTACGACGTGCTGGAGAAGGACGGCGTCATCGTCCGCCGCAAGGGCGCCGGCTGCTTCACGACCGGGCGCGGGTCCGAGCTCGCCGCGCCGCGCAAGCGTGAGCAGCTGCGCGAACTGCTGCAGCGCGCCGCGACCGAGGCGTTCCACCTCGGCTTCACGCCGGACGACATCCGCACCGCGCTCGACCGCGCTCTGGAGCGGCTGCAGTTCCGCGGTGACGAGACACGGGGCGAAGAGAAACAGGAGAACAACTCATGACCAGCGCGATCCGCTTCGACCGCGTCCACCGCTACTTCGCCGACCACGCCGTGCTGCGCGGGCTCGACTTCACGGTCGAGCCGGGCAGCATCTTCGCGCTCCTCGGCCGCAACGGCGCGGGCAAGACGACGGCGCTCCGCATCCTGCTCGGCTTCCTGGAGCCGCACCACGGCTACTGCGAGATTCTCGGCACCGACAGCCGCAAGCTGTCCCCGCGCGAGCGCGGCAAGATCGCCTACGTCGGCGAGGACCACCGACTCTACGCGTCGATGCGCGTGCGCGAGGCGATCGAGTTCGAGGCCGGCACCCGCGTCGGCTTCCGCCGCGACTTCGTGACGAAAGCGATCGATCGATGCGCAATCCCGCTCGGGCAGCGCATCTTCCAGCTGTCGCGCGGCCAGCGCGCCCAGCTCGCCCTCGTGCTGTCGGTCGGCACGGAGCCAGAACTCCTCATCTTCGACGATCCCGCGCTCGGGCTCGACGCGGTCATGCGCCGTGAACTGCTCGACGCGTTGATCGACCTGCTGGCCGAAGTCGGCTGCACCGTGCTGTTCTCGTCGCATCACCTGCACGACGTCGAACGCATCGCCGACCGCGTCGGCATTCTGCACGGCGGACAGCTGATCGTCGATGCGACTCTCGACGATCTGAAGTCCCGCGTGCAACGACGCGCGTGGATTGGCACAGGCACACCACCCCCGGTCGCAGGGACACTCTGCTGCCGTCGGCGTCGCGACGGCTACGACCTTACGCTCCTCGACGTCGACGCGACGACCGAGAACGCGCTCACGTCCGGTGGCGCCCAGCTCGCCCCCCCGTCGACGCCGACGCTCGAAGAGCTGTTCCTGGACCTGACTGCCGACGATCGCAGCGGGATCTTCTCCGCCAGCCCGTCGGACCAAGCGCACGAGGCCTCCGCATGAATCCGACGCACGCATTGCTGTCCAAGGACAACCTCTGGACTCTCGCGCTCACCGCGATCGGCGCGGGTGCGCTGCTGATCGCCTACTCGATGCGCGGCTTCGACTCGATGTGGATGTTCCCGCCGCGCCACACCGACGAGCTGTTCGCGACGTCGTGGATCGCCGGACTCGTGCTCGGCATCTTCGCCGGCGTGCGCGACGAGGTGACCGGCACGTCGGAGTATCTGTTCCATCGCCCGCTGTCCCAGGCCCGCATCCACGCAGCGCGCATCGTCAACTGTGCGATCGTGCTGTTCGCGTGGTTCCTCGTGCCACCGATCGCGCACTGGGTCATCGAGTTTCTGTTTGGCGACCTTGCGTCGTTCGGGATGCCGAGCTTCGTGCTCGACCACTGGACGATCAACGCGGTCATGGTGAGCGCGTGCGCCGTCGGCCTCTTCGCGTCGACGATCCCGACGCGCTCGATCCTCGTCCGGGTCCTCGCCGCCGGGACCGGCATCCTCGTGATGCTGTCCTCCTCGCTGCTGCTCAGCGGCGACGCCGTCACTGCCACGGGTCCTTGGCTGCTCGTCCACGCCGCGATCACAACCGTATTCTTGGCCGGCTCGTTCGCCAACGTCGGCAAACTCGCCGATGACGACCGCCCGATGGCGCGCCTCTCCCGCGTCGCCGCGGGCTCGATCGTCGCACTGACGGTGTCCGGCTCGAGCGTGTTGGGCATTGCCCTGCTGCAAGAAGAGCACGAGTTCGAGCGTCGCCAGGCGCACCCGCGCATCGTGCAGACTCCGGCCGGCACGATCCACCTGTGCGATCAGGTGCGCGTTCCGGAGACGTTCGAGCGCGAATGGCTCGAGGTGAACGAAGACCACGTGCGCACCGGCACGAAGCTCCCACACGCGAGCCGGGTCGGTCGGGTCTGGCCCGGCCACAAGTACGGCGACTTCGGGCTCAACACGCCCCGCTTCCGGCTCGACCGGCGGCGGCGCGCGGACAACTACCAAGCCGCCGTCGACACCGATACGGGCCTCGTCCACGTCGCGTGGAGCGCAGCGCGGTGGTCGATCCCCGATCGCTTCGAAGTCGTCGGGCGCAGCCAGGAGAACGAACGCTTCTCTGACGACGCTCGCATCCTCCATACGCCGGACGCACCCGATCTCTGGATCGTGGACTCCGGTGCGCTGTGGCGACTGCGGAGTCACGGCGCACCACGCTTCTTCCAGCCGGTCGCGTTGCCCGACGGGGACCGACTGCGCGAGCACCAGACCGTCCATCTCGGCGATCGAGACATCCTCCATCCGCTCGGGTTCTCCGACTCCAGCACCGTCGCTCTGATCGGCGACAAGGGCGTCTACGTCATCGGTGACGAGCTCCGAGCCGCGCCGAAAGCCATCCGCTCCGAACTGGTGCAGCCGCCGTCGCTGCTTCTCGAAGCGGTCGATCCGGATCCGATCACGCCGACGATCGCGGTCGTCGACGCCGACGGAGAAGAGCGCTTCCGCCACACGTTCGAACTCCAGCGATTCGAGGAGACCGCGCACGGTGTCCTGACGCTGTTTTGGAGTCTGCTGCGTCCACCGGCCGTCCAGGCCGTGACCGGCTCGTTCGGGGACCGCGGACTCGCAACCGGATTCTCGTCGCAGCCGTTCCTCGACCCGCTCGTCGCCGACCGTCGACGCGCGTGGCTGACGTTCTGCTGCATCGCGGTCGGACTCCTCTGCGCGTTCGGCACGCACCGCATGCTGTGCCGACGAGACGTCGACGCGAACGCGCGCCGCTTCTGGATCGCGTGGTCGATCGTCCTCGGACCCGCCGGGCTGCTCAGCGCTGCGCTTTTCGAACGTCGCCGCGCGCACGCCGATCGCCCTGTCCTCGAAATAGCTCCCCCACTCATTCGATCTGCCTAGCCGCTTTCCCGATCCCGACACCAACCAAGACGCCGACATGCTCACCCGCATCCTCCTCCTCGCACTCAGCCTGACGACCGCAGGCGAAGTCTCCGCACAGCAGCCTCGCGACGCCGACGCAGGCAAGCGCATCGTCGGCCGCGGCTACGACAAGCTGTCCCCCTTCCGCGCGATGCGCCAGTCGGCCAGTGGTGGACTCGAAGTGCAGATCGACGACGCGACGTGGTACGGCCTCGAATCGATCGAAGGCATCGACACTCCGTCGCTGATCCGCCGCACGCGCGGCCTCTGCGGCAACAAGTGGTTCGAGCGCATCACCGAAGACCTCGTCGAAGTGCTCACCGTGCTCGAGAAGGCGCCCGGCGAGTCCGTCGATCTGCAGGTCCGTCGACTCGACGACGGCAAGCTCGTCGAACTCGCCGACACGTTGATGACGCGCGACAACCGCCAGCGACTGCTGCGCGCGAATCGCTCGAACGATCGACGTGACGACGACCGCGAACGTCGTCGGCCGGAGCTGACGAAGCGCGGCGCGATCGCCGATCTCGGCGAGCTGCAGGGACTCCTCGACGAGCACTTCTCATACCGCGACCTCAACGGTGTCGACCTGCCGAAGCTCATCGCCGGCGCGACGAAGACTCTGGAAAAGGGCGCTCCGCGCAAGTTCGACCTCGCGCGCGAAGTCGACTCGATCCTCCGCGCGTTCGGTGACGGTCACACGCGGCTGCGCGGCGCCTCGTCCTTGAACCGGAACGGCTTCCTGCCGTTCTTGGTCGACAAGACCAACGCCGGCTACGTCGCGTTCCGCGCCGACCGGTCGGGCTTCGTCGACGACGAGCATCCGTTCTTGGTCTCGATCGACGGCAAGCCGCTCGAGGCCTGGCTCGAGGCATCGCGCGCGCGTGCGACCCAGGGTTCGCCGCAGACGATCGAGTATCAGGCGATCCGCGGACTGCGCTTTCTCGCCGAACTGCGCGACGCGCTCGGCATCGCGCAGAGTGCGAAGGTGACCGTTCGCCTGCGTGGCGAGTCGGGCGAGACCGAGTCGACGCATCGCATCGCCCCGCGCCGCCGACCGATCTACGGCGACTGGCCGCGTGACAAGAGCCATCGCACTCTCGACGGCAACATCGGTTACCTGCGCGTTCCGGAGATGACCAGCGACGAGAACGTGCTGCGCGAGCTCGACGACGCGATGGACGGCTTCCGCAAGACGAAGGGGCTGATCATCGACGTCCGCGGCAACGGTGGCGGCACCCGCGCGATCCTCCGCCGGTTGTTCCCGTACTTCATGAAGAAGAACGAGGCTCCGCACGTCGCGAACATCGCCGCGTACCGCCTCGCGCCGGACTCCGGACCGATGCCCGAGCGCGGCTACCTCGACAATCGCTGGCTCTACCCCGCGTCGTGGAGCGGCTGGACGAAGGCGCAGCGGCGCTCGATCCAGAAGGCGAAGAAGCGGTTCCGCCCGAAGTGGAAGCTGCCGAAGGGCAAGTTCTCGGACTGGCACTACTTCGTGCTCGACCGCTCGGCGAACGCCGACGCGTACCACTACGACAAGCCGGTCGTGATCCTGCTCGATCGCGGCTGCTTCTCGGCCACCGACATCTTCCTCAGCGCCTTCAAGGGCTGGCGCGGCGTGACGATGGTCGGCACGCCCAGCGGCGGCGGCAGCGGCCGCTCCCGTGGGCATCGCCTGCCGAACAGCGGGCTCGAACTCCGGATCTCGTCGATGGCGTCGTTCCGCCCCAACGGCCTGCTCTACGAGCGCCGCGGCGTCCATCCCGACCTCCTCGTCGAGCGCGCTCCGGCCGATCTCATCGACGAGTCGAGCGATAACCAGCTGCAGGCCGCGCTCGGTCGGCTGCGCTGAGCGGTCGGTGCGGCGACGTCGACGCCGGCGTGCACGGCGACCCGCGCACGGGATGCGCGATGACGACGCTGACTCTCGACGCGGGCTGCTACCGCGTGACTCCGATCGCCGGGAGGTTCACCGCCTGGCATCCGTGGAGCGTCAACCTCAACTGCAACCCCGATGGCTCGTGCGAGCGCGGCTGGACCATGATGTTCAACGTGCACGAGGCCGCGACCGGCGACGTAATCGTGCTGTCGCGGCCGGCGCCGTCGTTCTGCGAGACGGAGGCACTCGCGCTCGACACGGCAGTCGCAGTGAACTTCTCGCTCCCTGTGACAACCGAGGTCGCGTTCGCGATCCCCGACTCGTGCGATACGAATCAGCTGGTCGACAACCTCGGCGGCGTCACGCTGCGCGTCGACCCGGCGTGCCCGAACGACGCGAACGTGTTCGCGATCGGAGCCGGGACGCCGGGAACTTCCGGAGTCCCTCAGCTCTCGCTCGACGGCCTGCCGGTACCGGGCACCGACTTCTCGATGGACGTGAGCAGCGCGGCCCCATCGGCGCTCGCCGCGCTGTTCGTCGCGTTCAACGACACGCCCGCAGACATTCTGCTGCCACAGTTCGGCGCGATGCTGCTCACGGGCAGCCCTCTCGTCGTCGTGTCGATGGCGACCGACGACAACGGCGAGGCGTCCGTACCGGTTTCGATCGAGCCCGGTCAGGTGACGCTGTGCGGCTCGATCATTCTCTTGCAGGCGATCGTGGCCGACCCCACCGCGACCGGCGGCATCGCGTTCAGCGCGGGCCTGGCGATGACCATCGGTAAGTAGCTTGCATCCGCGACCCGGTGCACGCGAACATCGCGCGCAACGATGCCGTCCACGCCTCCTCAATCCGGACTCCGTCGCGAACTCGGCAGACTCGAGACCTACGCGACCCTGATCGGCATTCTCGTCGGCGCCGGGATTTTTCGGGTGACGAGCGCGGCATCCGAAGCGACCGGGCCGAGCGTCGTGCTCGGCTACGCGGTGCTCGCGCCAATCATCCTCGCGGCGGCGATTCCGTATGCCGTGTTCCAGTCGACGTCGCTGGGGCGCGAGTCCGGTGGCGACTACGCACACGTGCGCGCCGTGTTCGGCACAGGCGTGCCGTGCTTCCTGATCGGCTGGCTCAAGCTCGTGTCGTATCTCAGCGCCCTGGCCTACATCGCGCGCGCGATGGCTGGCTACACGAACGAGCTACTCTCGATCGCCGGCGCCGATGTCGACCTCGAGAGCGGAGAACAGATCGTCGCGACGGGTGGCATCGTGTTCTTCGGGGTCATCCACTGCTCGGGCGTGAAGTGGTTCGGACGCGTGCAGGTCTGGATGTGCCTCATCCTGGGGCTGTCGATCCTCGTGTTCGTCTTGCCCGGTCTGTTCGCGATCGACTTCGCCAACTACGCGCCCTTTTTCACCGACGGTGCCGGCGGATTCCTGCAGGCGCTCCCGCCGATCTTCTTCGCGTATGCCGGGTTCGAAGCCGTGGCGCACGCGGCGGGTGAAGTCAAGGAGAGCCGAGCGACGATGCCGCGCGCGTACGCGTTCGGCATCGGCCTGACCGCGATCGTGTTCGTCTCGATCACGGCAGTCAGCTTCGGGGTCATCGACGCGGACACTCTCAGCGCGAGCGGGGCACCGATGGCCACGGCGGCCTCGAGCTTCCTACCGGTCGGCGCCGCGCTCCTCGTCGCGACGGGCGGCGTCATGGCGACCGCCACCTCGGTCAACGTCACGATGCTCGTGCCTGCTCGCCTCGCGTGGACGATGGCGCAGGACCGACTGATGCCGCGGTGGCTCGGCCACGTGCACGCGAGTCGCGGAATTCCGATGCGCGGCATGGTGCTGACGATTCTGATCTCGGTGTCGCTCATCTGGAATCCGAAGCTGCACGCGATTCTCGGCGTCGCCGTCTTCGCGCTGATGTCGGTGTATCTCGTGCACTCGATCGCGATGCTCGCCATGCCGAAACGAGCGCCACAACTCGTCGAGGAGATCGAGACCAAGATCCCGGGTGCGCGTGCTGCGGCTCTGGTCGCCGCGATCGCGTTCGGTGCGCTAATCGCGACGATGATCTACCGCGACGTCTCGGCGATCGCGAGTCGATCGCTCGGCGAGCGCTGGGCCGAGTACGACTTCACCGGCACCGAGCTCATGGTGCTGTGGTCGATGCTTGGAGGCGCCCTCTACGCGCTCGCGCGCCGCGGTTCGTCGGTCAGTTCGTGACGAGCGTTACGCCGTCGATCGCATCCATGAGCCAGTCGGCGACATCGTCGATGGGGATCTCGCCCTCGCCATCTCCGACCGTCCCAGCCAGCACGAGGAACTTCAGGTTCTTCGCATGAGTCAGGGGTTCGAGGTCGTCCCTGGTCAGGTACTTCCAATCTGCGATCGACAACCACTCGACGTGCCCGGAGGAGACGAGTTCGCGGAGCGCACTTCCCCATTCCTGCTGTGTGCCCTTTTGCAATTGAGACACGACTTCCTTGCCCAGCCCAAGGGGGTCTCCCCGCGACAGCCAGCCATTGAGCTCGAGCCGGCGAAGACTGCTCACTCCTGCAAGCGCCCGCAGGGCCGCCGGGGTCAGCTTGGCTCGCGAGTAGTTGAGGTACAGCTCACGAAGCGCAGGTAACCGCGCGATCTCTTCTATGCCCGAGTCGGTCAAGCCTAGACACCCATTGAGGTAGAGCGTCGTCAGCGTCGACTTCGCCTCCAACTTCGCGAACAACGAACCCGTCAGGTGGTGGCACTGGTACAACGATAGAGACTCCAACCGCGGGAGCTTCTCGAGCGCTGAGAACCGCCCATCAGCGCCCCAGACACGAGAGACTGAGAACGCACGCAATGACGTCAGTCTTCGAGCTGCCTCGACCGGATCTGGGGGCGGGTACACACCAGGGTTGGAGAGGCCGAAGACGAGCCGATTCGTTGACCACGGTGTCAGGCCTGGTTGCAGCACGTGCAACGCATCGAGCGAGCACACCTCGGGCAGCGCACGCATGGCCCTGAGCCAGGCTTGCTGCTCAAACTCGTCAGATCCGAGGCTCAGCGGCAGGACGAACAACTCCTCCAACTCCACGAGCGGATCCAGATGCAGCAACGCGTCCTGCGTGTGCAGCCGAGGACTGTATCGAATGTCCAATCGCTTCAGCCGCTTCTGCCCCGCGAGGTACGTGAGCTGGGCCTTCTCGAAGTCGTGCAGCCGCGCGCTCTCGAGATCCATCATCGCGATGCGATCCGGCGTCATCTCCTTCTGGTGCAGCACCCCTCGCCGCCACAGCGTGATCCGGCCCGCCTTCAAGATCTCAGGCATCCAGACGTCCTGCAGATCCGGACACGGATACGACCCGACACCCGGGATCGACACGAACCCGTCCCGCGTCCCTGACGAGAAGCCCCCGCCGGCGCGGATGTCGATCTGGAATGCGCACTCGACCGCGCGATGCCCCGGCAGTTCGAGCCGCACGTAGTCGGTCGGCTCGACGCGCACGCGCTTGCCGCCGATCCGGAACTTCCCGTCCGAGTCGGGTCGACCGATCGCCGGTCCGCCCATATCGCCTTGGATGCACGCGCCGAGCTTCGCGGCGACGTCTCGATTCCAGCTCAGACGCATCCACTCGATCGCCGGCTCGCCCGGCACGCGCACCGGCAGCACCGGCTCGGGAACCCCGAGCGGATACGCGCGGTGCACCTGGACGACCGCCCCGGTCGCCTGCGCGATCCACTCGCGGAACTCCTCCGCGGACTTCGGCTGCACGAGTTCACGTTCCGGCGCCGGCTTGACGGGGTCTTGCTCGTCGCCCTGCTCATGCGTCGGAGCCACGGGAGAAGGGTCTTCGTCCCCGCGTTGCGACACCGCCACCACCCACACGATGCCGATGCCCGCGAGCACGACCGCCGCCGCCGCAAGGCGCGGCCACAGCTCGGTTCGCCGCGGCGCCTCGGCCAGACGCCCACTCGAGCGACCTGTCGAATGCCCGAGCACGGAGTCGACGACGTCCGGCGGGCTCTCACCCCGCACGAGTTGTTCGACGGCAGTGTCGAGATACGCGTCTTGGATCGTCTTCCTATCCATCGCTCATCCTCCGCTCGATGCACGCCCGCAGGCGCGCCTTGACGCGACGCAGCAGCGTCTTGACTCCCTCTTCCGCGATCTCGAGACGGCGCGCGATCTCCGCCCGCGGCGTGCCGGCGCGGAAACGCAGCTCGAGCAACTCGCGCTCGCGTTCGGCGAGCGCCTCGACACACAGCGTGAGCGCCTCGCGATACGCGGCACCACCATCGGCGCCCTCGGTCTCGACGAACACGTCGTCGAGGTCCTGATCGGTCGCATCCGCGAGCTCGGGCCGCAGTCCCCGCCGGTGGGATGCGAGCAGGCGACGCGCGGTCTGACGCAGCCACTGCGCGAGCGCCACGTCGCCACGATCTTCGACACGGCCACGCAAGAGCCGCAGGAACGTCTCCTGCGTCAGATCCTCCGCGAGATCCGCCGGCGCGCCGAGGAAGCGCAAGAACCGCCAGACCATCGCCTGGTGGCGACGAATCAGCGGTTCTGTGACCCGGATCTCAGGGGGCGTCAAGGTTGGGTGTTCCACGGTTGGCGGAACGGTCGCAACGTCGAGAAGGGGTCAAGAAATCCCGAATCGCCCGCCACGGCGCGATCGTGATCGATGCGCGCAGTTTAGTGCCCCGCGTCCGAAGTCCGCTCATGAGTAACCGGCCATTCGACCCGCTCGCTGCGTTGCTGCTCCTCAACTTGTCCACTGACAGGCCGTGTCGTCGCAGCGCCTTGCGCGCGAATCGACTGACGCTGCTACTTTCGCTACGGACCTCAGACGAGGGACACTAGCGCATCGATCCGCCAGGCGAACGGGTACAACTTCGGCATGAAGACGACTCTCCGCGGGCTCTGCGTCGCGATCCTCACGATCCCCGCGATCGCCCAAGAGCACGGCACCTTGACTCTGTCGTACCGCATCCAGGAGACGGTGCATCCGGCCGAAGGCGAGCCGACGCGAACGAAGGACGCCGTCTCGGTGCGGCTGCACACAGAGTCGTTCGACGTCTTGCGTGGCCGCGTGCTCGTGCAGCACGACGTGAAGGCCGGGCGGGTCGCCGTCATCGATCTCGACAAGCGGCACTGGTTCCCCCAGAACCTCCTCGCGGCCCTCGACTACCGATACGCCGAGCTCGCGAACCGCCGCAAGCTGACCCAGGTCCTCGAAGCGGCGAACATCGAGGACGCGCCGATCGGCGACCTCCTCGAACTCGAGACGCTCTTCGGCGTCGGCCGGGAGGCGGCGGACGCGATCGAGAAGTCGATGGACGACGCGACGTTCACCGCGCGGTCGGGCGACGGCGAGATGACCCACGTCGAATTCTCGTCGAGGAAGATCCCGGCGCCACTGCGCCGCAGCTTCTCCCAGTACCTGTTCTTCAGCTGCAGTCTCCACGCGACCGCGCGCGACGCGATCGCCGCGAACGGCCGAATCCCGAAGCTGCTGCGCTACACGTCGAAGAACAGCGGCGTGACGACGCGCGTCGAGATGACCCTGCAGGAGGATCCGGCCCCCGTCCCGAGCCCGGACATGAGCAAGCTGCGCTGCGTGCACTCCGACCACGAGCGGCTGGGCAAGATCCTGAGCGCCGCCCGTGCCCTGCACGAGCAGAAGCAGATCGCCCCGAAGCAGCAGCTGCTGCGACAGATCGTCCGCGCACGAGGAGCGAAGGGGCACACGCTCGACGCGTTCTTGCTGTTTCTCGAGTTGTCGTGGATGCACGGCAAGGAGGATCCCGCGTTGATCCGTCAGGTGCTCTCCACGGACTCCGCGCGGCTCGCGGTCCAGCCGCTCACGCGTCACCTCGACGGCAAGCCCCACCAGCTGCTCGAGTATCTGGACACGATCCCGCGCGATTCGCTCACCCACCCGTATCTGCTCGACGTCTTGCGCGCGAACGCGCACCAGGGTCTGCAGCAGCCGAAGAAGTCGATCGAGCTGCTCCTCGACGCTCTCGAGAAGAACCCGGCGATGGCCGGCGCGCTCAAGGACCTCGGCGACACGTGGCGCGTCCTGTTCGACATGCCCGCGGCGTGGAGCTGCTGGGACGTCGGGCGCCAGATCGATCCCGAGCACCCGATGTTCGCCCAAGTCGACCGATTCGAGGCAGACCTGCGCAAGCGGTTCGACGACATGTTCCGCTGAGTTCGCGTCAGCGTTGCGCCGCGCGCCCGGCGGGTTGGCGTCCCGCGCCGACGAGGCGCACACCCCCATCCGCGCCGTATCCCGAGGTGATCGCACGCACGGGATTCGCCTTCACCGCCGTGCGCAGCGACTGCACGCGCTCGAACGCGCGGGCGTGCCGCGATCGCTCGAGCACACGCTCGGGCCCGAAGAGTTTTCCGCGCACCGCGGTGCGCGAATACAGCACTCGATGCCCTTCGTCTTGCTTGCTGTAGACGACCGTCGCGTGCGCACCGGGCCCGCCGGTCACGCCGAGACTCGCGAAGCCCTTCATGGGCAGGACCGGCGGATCGGCCGCGATTCGTTCGGAGGTCCACGCGTACCCCTTCTCGGCATCGGCGAAGCTCAGCCAGAGCGCACCCTGTCCCGGCGTCACTCCGGAGCCGTGCGCCCACGTGCAGTAGAGGTTGCCGTCGCCATCCGCCGCAGCAGTGAGACACAGCGCGGGGGATACGAGATGGACGCTGGGATCGATCCGGGTCGGCTCCTTCGTCCGCCACTTCATCTTCGTGACGTCGAAGATGCGGTGGTGTACGGCGGGAATCGGCGCAGACGCGATCCAGAGCAGGTGCGCCGTCTTGCCGACGGCGACGACCTGCGCGTAGCCGCTGTAGGAGCTGGCATCGCCGATCGGCATCGGGCTGGACCACTTCGCGTCCTCGAGCACGCAGATCGAGCTACTCCACGCGCTCGACCACCCCCCGCGAAGCTGAGGGGTCTTGCCGCAACGGACGACCGCGACGACCTTGCCGTCGGTCGTGATCGCCAGGTCGCCGACCACGTGATCGGCTTCGTCCGGCACGATCCGCGTCGCCGGTCCGACCCATCTCGAGGCTTCGTAGTCCCAGCAGCGATACATCGCGGCGTGCGGGCCCTTGCCGAACCGACTCCAGGCGACGTGCAGCCACGGACGCTCGGGGTCCGCGACCAGAGACGCCTCCGTGTGCGGTGCGACTTCGATCGCGACCTCGGGCCTAGGCTCTCCGCCCTCGAGCCGCGTGAGCACGACGTCACAACGCCCGGCCCGCAACCGTCGCACCACGCTCCAGAGCGAACCGTCGGACGCGATCGCGAGCGCCGAATTGCGCGGGGTCATCGTCTCGCATCGACCCCAATCTTTCCCCCGCAAAGCCTCGATCGCCTTGCACTGAGCCGCGATTCCGGGTGCGACAAGAGCACTGGCGAGCGCCCACGAAACCCGAATTCGGGCAAGGACTCCATCCATGCCCGCATACTCTACAATGCAAAGCATCGTAGAGCAATCGGCCTCACCCGCTCGAACGCGTCACTCACGCGGATTCCGCGTCGGTCGTGAGTTCGGAGAAGTCCCGAGGTGCCGCTTGAACGCTGCGATGAACGCACTCGGTTGACGCTCACTTGCCCGCGCGCGCACGCAAGAGTTCGGCCTCGAGTTCCTTCACCTTCGCTTCGAGTTCGGCGACGCGCTTCTGCAGCGCCGCCTTCTCGTCGACGAACAGCGGCTTCGGGAACACGATCCGATTCGGCGCCACCTGGATCTTCGGAGCCTTCAGGACCACCCGCGGCAGTTGGACCTGGGCGCGCACCTTGGGCCCGATGATCCGCGGTTGGACCATCGGCACCGGCTGCAGCTGTGGAATCACGACCCGATTCGGCTGCGCGATGAAGACCGCGCCTTGTTGCTTGTCGAGGTCTGCATAGGTCGAACTCGCCGTCGCGCGCGCCGCCCAGTGCACGTTCTTCTTCAGGTCGTGCAGTCCGACCGCGTCGATCTCATTCCACCCGGCGACGGCTTCGCTCGCGAGGTAGAGCTTGACGCGCTGGACTTCGAAGCCGTGCGCGAGATCGACCTGGAGCACCCGCCCAGCCTGCTTGGTCGGGCCGACGTCCTTGTTCTTCCACAGCTCGAGCTCTTCCCCGCGGTGCGTGAAGATCGCGATCGACTGCACCGCGCCCGGCTTGTGCGTCTCATGGATCTCGATCGCGGAGACCGGCACCGGCGTGTCGTACTCGAGCAGAATCCACTCGTCGGCTCGGTCCTGTTCCTTCGTCGCCCACGCGGAACGGTGGTCGCCGGGCTGCGGTGTGTCCGGGGCACCACAGGCCGCCTCCGGCCCCCAACCACGCTGCAGCGGCGCGTCGCCTGGTCCGTCACGAAAGACGAACCAGTACGGACGCTGCCACACCCAGTAGCCCGCCGGGATGTCCCGCGCGTCCTGGTATGTGGCCAGTCGCTCCTTCCGCCCGGCCTCGTGCCGCTCCGGCAGCGCCGCCTCCTCGGCGCGGAACTGCTTCAGCAGCATGCCGAAGCGACCACTCGCGCGGGCCTTGTCGTGCGCTTCGAACAGGCGAGAACCGGTCTGTGCCAACGCGGAGTCCGCGACCAGCGACGTCGCGCAGGCCAACAACAGCGGGAGAACGACGGTAGTGCGACCCATGGCAGCCTCCAGGCACGGTCCGACGTCTGACGGGCCGCGTGCCTCCCCGGATTCTATCTCGACAGGTCGCGGTGCGGGGTGGCCGATAGTTCCAGAGTGATTCCCCACGTGATCGTGATGGCCACGTTCGCGCTGACGGCCGCAGCCGGGCTGGGCGCGTTCGCCCTCGCGCGAGGCGCGGACTGGCCGACGTGGGGCGCCGCCCTCACGGCGCTCGCCGCGATGGCGCTCGTGTTCCTCGGCGCCGGCGCCGCGTGGCGCCGGCTGTCCACGACTCGCTAGTGTCCCTCGTCTGAAGTCCGTAGCAAAAGTAGCCGCGTCAGTCGATTCGCTCGCAAGGCGCTGCGACGACACGGCTTGTCAGTGGACAAGTTGAGGAGCAGCAACGCAGCGAGCGGGTCGAATG
>JANQJF010000090.1 GCA_028281765.1 Planctomycetota bacterium
GTTGCTGCTCCTCGACTTGTCCACTGACAAGCCGTGTCGTCGCAGCGCCTTGCGCGCGAATCGACTGACGCGGCTACTTTCGCTACGGACTTCAGACGAGGGACACTAGCATTCGCGGGTGATGAGACTGCTTTCCACCACCCTAGCCGCATTCTCGTCGCTCGCTGCGCTTCCGGCCCAAGAAGCGGTCGTCGATCTCCGTCCCGTCGCGCCGGACCGACGCGTGGGATTCGACTCGATCGATCCGGAACAGTGCCGCGAGTGGCTCACGTACTTGGCGTCGGATGAACTCCGCGGCCGCGCGACCGGCACGCCGGGCTACGAAGCCGCGGCCCGATTCATTGCGGCGAAGTTCCGAGAGTTCGGTCTGCAGCCCGTCGGCGACGACGAGAGCTACTTCCAGGACGTGCCGTTCTACGAAGCCGGGCCCACGTCCGAATCGCACCTCGCGATCGAGACCAAGGACGGGAAGGAGCTGTTCCAGCTCGTGCCCGGCAAGGGACTCGGCGGGTCGATCTCGTCAGACTCGGAGAAGTCTCTCGAGATCGTCTACATCGAGGTAGACGGCGAGACCGACCTCAAGCGGTTCGGAGACCTTCGTGACAAGGCGGTAGTCGTCCGGGACAACAGCAACAGAACTGGCCGCCGCTCGCTGGCCCGCCAGCTTCGCCGCATGCAACTGGGCATGACCCTAGTTGTCGACGATGGCCTCGCCGCCAGCGTGCGGAAGACCGTCACCTCGGGCAGCTCACGCAACCGCGCGCAGTCCGCACGCTTCCGACGCCCGAACCGCTACTACATCACGGACGAAGTGGCGCAGAAGATCGTCGCGGCCTCCGAACGGGACGAAGCCCCGATTCGAGTCACCGCGAAGATCAAGATCGAACGCAACCGCGTGTTCGGTGCGAACGTCGTCGGCTTTCTCGAGGGCAGCGACCCGAAGCTGAAGCACGAGATCGTCGGGATCGGCTCACACCTCGATCACATCGGGGCGCGCGGCGACGTGATCAACAACGGCGCCGACGACGACGGCTCGGGCACGACCGGCGTGCTCGCGGTCGCGCAGGCGTTCACCAAGAACGCGAAGCGCCCGCGCCGCTCGATCCTCTTCATGTGCTTCTCCGGCGAGGAGAAGGGCCTGATCGGCTCGCGCCACTACGTCGAGCACCCGATCTTCCCGAACGAGAACATGGTCGTCGAACTGCAGATGGACATGATCGGACGCAACGAGGAGCACATCAATCGACGCAGTGGCGAAGTCGTCGAGGACGCCGCCGCCAACGCGAACACCGTGCACCTCGTCGGCAGCAAGAAGCTGTCCGAGGCCGTGCACGAGGTCTGCCTCGGCATCAACGACGCCCACATCGGCCTCGAATTCGAGTACGACGAAGAGGACGTCTTCTCGCGAAGCGACCACGCGAACTTCGCGCGGAAGGACATCCCGATCGCGTTCTTCTTCACGGGCTTCCACCGCGACTACCACCAGCCCGGCGACACGGTCGACAAGATCAACTTCGACAAGCTGACGCGCGTCGCGAAGCTCGTCTACTCGATCGGGTTCGAGATCGCCGACGCCGACGAGCGACCGAAGCGGGATCGCACGTGGAAGGAACTGCCGCGCGGGCGACGATGATCAGCCGTTCGCGACGACGGTGACGGGCACGCCGTCCGCGCCGTCCAGCCGCAGCTCCGCGCCATCCTCCGCGAACTCCCGCGGCACGTAGCCCAGCGCGAGCTGGGCCGCGCCGCCAGGCAGCGTCGCGCTTGAAGTCACGCGCCCGACTGGGTCGCCGTCCTCGAGTTCGCACAGCGTCGCGCCCTCCTCGACTCCGTCCGCGGCGGCGACGCGGAGCAGCACGAGCCGGCGGTTCACGTGGCCATAGGTGTGGATGCGCGCGACGATCTCCTGCCCGGTGTAGCAGCCTTTCGTGGTCGAGATGTGATCCTCGACGGGAGCCTCGAGGGCGATCGTCTTGTCGTCGGCGTCGTGGCCCACGACGATTTGCACCGTCGCGAGGCGTAGGCATGCGGCCAGTTCGTCCGAGAGCTTCGCCAGACCGAGCCCGTCCCGCCAGGAGTCGAGCGCCGCGGCCGGGCCGTGCGCGTGGACCCAACGGACGCCAAACCGCTCCGTCGCGAACAGGCCGATCCCATCGTCCCGCACCGTGAACGAGCCCGGCGCGACACCGGCGACCTCGAACGCGCGCTCGCCGTAGATCCCGGCACACTCACGATCCGCGACCACCTCCATCTCGAGCTTCTCGGTGAAGTGGAACCGGTCGAGATACTCGGCCAGCTCGGCGACGCTGTCGCTCGGGGCTTCGACCCAGACGCCGTCCGCATCGCGCCCGAGCAGCGTCGTCGCGACGAGCTTGCCCTTGGGCGTCAGGAAACACGCCGGCGCGCTCGCGCCCGCGGCGAGCCCCTCGACGTCCTGCGACGAGATGCGGTGCAGGAATTCGAACGAATCCGGGCCTTTCACGTGGACCAATCGACGCGCGACCGACCCCGCCCAACCCGCCATGGCATCGCCACACTCGCGCGCCAGATCCTCAGAAATCGTTGCCATGACTTGATTTGCACTCAAATGAGACGCGGTCTCGCGAATTAGATAGACCTGAGTGCTATTTTTCTCGATAGAATCCTGAAACAGATAGTTCTGAGTGCTATTTTGCCGCGCCCCCTGGCGGGAGCAATCCCAGTGATTCGAATCTCCAAGAAAGCCGACTACGCGTTGCTGCTGCTGACGCACCTCGCTCGACGCGACCAGCGCGAGGACGAGAGCAGCATCCCGACCAGCGCCCAAGAGCTGGCCAACGCGATACCACTCGGGAAGGCCACGATCGCGAATCTGCTCAAGGTGCTCGCGCGACACGGCATCCTCGAGTCCCTCCGCGGCGTGCACGGCGGCTACCGCGTGGCCCGCCCACCGGCCGAGATCACACTCGCCCAGATCCTGGACGCCGTCGACGGCCCGGTCGCGATCGTCGATTGCACCGCCTACGAACACGTGAAGGACGCGCCGTGCGAGCTGAGCTCGTGCTGCACGAACCATCACCCGCTGCAGGTATTGCAGGGTCGAATCGTTGACCTTCTCGAGCAACTGACCCTACACGACCTCTGCAGTGCGTGCCCCGTGCCGCAGATCCTCAACCCAGACCCCACCAGCACCGAGATCACCTGATGACCGTCAAGACTCCCGTCTACATGGACTACAGCGCGACGACGCCGTGCGACCCACGCGTCGTCGACAAGATGGGACCGTTCTTCACCGACATGTTCGGGAACGCCGCGAGTCGCAACCACCCGTTCGGGTGGACCGCGGAATCGGCCGTCGACGACGCGCGCGAAGAAGTCGCGAAGCTCGTCGGCGCGCACCCGAAGGAGATCATCTGGACGAGCGGCTCGACCGAGGCGAACAACCTCGCGATCAAAGGCGTCGCCGAGATGTACTCGGCAAAGGGCAAGCACATGATCTCGTGTATCACCGAGCACAAAGCGGTGATCGACCCGCTGAAGCACCTCGAGCAGGACGGCTACGAGATCACCTGGCTCGAACCCGACCCCAAGGGCCACGTCGACCTCGACGAGCTGCGCAACGCGATCCGGGAGGACACGATCCTGATCTCGTTGATGACGGCGAACAACGAGATCGGCACGCTCCACCCGATCGCCGAGATCGGCAAGATCGCGAAGGAGAAGGGCGTCCTCTTCCACACGGACGCGACGCAAGCCCCCGGCCGCGTCAAGCTCGACGTCATCGAACAGAACGTCGACCTGATGTCGCTGTCCGCCCACAAGTTCTACGGACCGAAGGGCGTCGGCGCCCTCTACGTGCGCCGTAAGGGTCCGCGCGTCCGCCTGTCTCCGATCTTCGACGGCGGCGGCCACGAGCGCGGCATGCGCTCCGGCACGCTCAACGTCACGGGCATCGTCGGTATGGGTGAAGCCGCCCGCATCGCGCGCGAAGAGTTCGACAAGAACGTCGCGCACGTCCGCCACCTCACCGAACGCCTCCACGACAAGATCCTGGGGCGGCTGCCCGATTCGGTCGTCAACGGCGACTACGACTCCCGCCTCCCGAGCCTCGTCAACATCTCGTTCCCGTACGTCGAGGGCGAGTCGCTGATCATGGGCATCAAGGAGGTCGCCGTGTCGTCCGGCTCCGCCTGCACGTCCGCGAGCCTCGAGCCGAGCTACGTACTGAAGGCCCTCGGCCTCGGCGACGAGCTCGCGCACAGCTCGATCCGTTTCTCCGTCGGTCGCTTCAACACCGAAGAAGAGATCGACTTCGTCGCCGAAATCGTCGTCACGGAGGTCGAACGCCTCCGCGCGATGTCCCCACTCTGGGAGATGGTCCAAGAAGGCATCGACCTCTCGCAGGTCAAATGGACCGCTCACTGATCACCCGAATTCCTCGACAACTGAAGACACGATAACCATGGCCTACAGCGACAAGGTTCTCGATCACTACAACAACCCGCGCAACGTGGGAGCCCTCGACAAGGACGCGAAGCAGGTCGGCACCGGCATCGTCGGCGCGCCGGAATGCGGCGACGTCATGAAGCTGCAGATCCAAGTCGACGACAGCGGCAAGATCACCGACGCGAAGTTCAAGACCTACGGCTGCGGCTCGGCGATCGCATCGTCGTCCCTCGCGACCGAATGGCTCAAGGGCACGACGATCGACGAAGCCGCGCAGATCAAGAACACCCAGATCGTCGAGGAGCTCTCGCTCCCGCCGGTGAAGATCCACTGCTCGGTGCTCGCCGAGGATGCGATCAAGGCGGCGATCGACGACTACAAGTCGAAGCAGTAAGCGACGAACGAGGCCCTACGATGACGGATACAACCAGCGCTGACACCACGAAGAAAGAACCTCCGAAGCGCGGCATCGGCGTGACCGAGCGCGCGGCGAAGGAGATCCTCCGCGTCATCGACGAGCAGAGCTTTCCGGCCGACTCGACCTGGGTTCGCATCGGCGCGAAGGGTGGCGGCTGCTCCGGCTTCTCCTACGTGCTCGACTTCGACATGAACGGTCCGACCGACTACGACATGACGTTCGAAGAGCACGGCGTGAGGATCGTGATCGACAAGAAGAGCGAGTTCTTCATGGGCGGCACGACGGTCGACTTCAACGACGGTCTGCTCGACCGCGGGTTCGTGTTCCAAAACCCGAGTTCGTCCGGCAGCTGCGGCTGCGGCACGTCGTTCTCGGTGTGACGTCGACGAGGCCCGCTGTGACCGATGCGTTCGCAGTCCTAGGCCTCGACCCGGCGATGAACCTCTGCCCGGTCGAACTCGAGACCCGCTACCTCGAGCTGTCGCGAGAGTTCCATCCCGACTTCGCGAGCGGCGAGAGCGCCGACACCCAGGCCGAACGCATCCGCCGCTCGGCTGACGTCAACGACGCGTATCGGGCGCTGCGCAACCCATGGGTGCGCGCCGAACGCGTCGCCGAGGTCCTCGACCCCGGCTGCATGGAGCGCACGAAGGCCCTGCCGCCGATGTTCCTCATGGAGGCGATGGAGCTGGCCGAAGAGGTTGCCGGTAGGTCCGACGACGCTCGTCCGGCGCTGCACGCCAAGATCGAGGCCGACGTCAACGACTACCTCGCGCGGATCACGCAGGCTCTCGAAGAAAGCCGAGGCGCCGACGCCGCGGTTCTGCTACACGAGTCGCGATACTTCCGTAAAGCTCTCCACGACCTGGACGATCCCGAAGACTTCTAGGAGCTCATGTCCTCCGACTCCGAACCGCAAACCGTCGTCGGCATCGACCTCGGCACCACGAACAGCCTCGCCGCGATCGCGACGCCGAACGGCGCGCGCGTGCTGCGCGACCGCGACGGCGAAGCCCTGATCCCGTCCGTGGTTTGCTTTCCCGAAGACGGCGACGTGCTCGTCGGCCGCGACGCGCGGGCGCGCGCACTCGAGCTGCCGAGCCGCACGATCCACTCGATCAAGCGTCTCGTCGGCCGCGGCGGCGACGACCTCGACGCGGACATGGCGCAACTGCCCTACCGCGTGAAAATGGGCGACCGCGGCCTGCCGCGCGTGCGCATCGACGACGAGGAGTACTCGCCCGAGGAGATCTCGGCGCGCGTGCTCGAGAAGGTCAAGTCGGTCGCTTCGGAGGCACTGAGCCGCGACGTCACGCGGGCGGTGATCACCGTGCCCGCCTACTTCGACGACGCGCAGCGCCAGGCGACCAAGCACGCGGCCGAGATCGCCGGTCTCGAATGCCTGCGGATCGTCAACGAACCGACCGCGGCCTCGCTCGCGTATGGCATCGACGGCAGCAACGACGGCACCGTCCTCGTCTACGACCTCGGCGGCGGCACGTTCGACGTCTCGATCCTGAAGATCCACGAGGGCGTGTTCCGCGTGCTCGCGACCGCGGGTGACACCCACCTCGGCGGCGACGACTTCGATCGCTGCATCGCCGACAAGATCACGGCGCTGCTCGAAGAGAAGGCGGACGGCGTGCAGGAGCTCGACGCCTACGCGCTCCAGGCCATTCGACGTTCGGCCGAGAGCCTGAAGATGCAGCTCAGCGACGCGGACGCCGCGACGCTGGCCATCGACCTCGGCGACGCCGGCGAAGTCGAGCTGTCGATCACGCGCGACGAGTTCGAGGCCGAGATCCTTCCGCTGGTCGAACGCACGATTCAGTGCTGCAAGCGCGCGATCAAGGACGCCGAGCTGACCGTCACCGACATCGACGACGTCGTGCTCGTCGGCGGCTCGACGCGCGTGCCGCTCGTGCGCAAGGCGATCGAAGCCGTCACCAAACAGGCACCGCGCACCGACGTCGACCCCGACCTCGCGGTCGCGCTCGGCGCGGCGCTGCAGGCCCAGGTCCTCGCCGGCACCGACAAGTCGCTGCTCCTGCTCGATGTCATCCCGCTCTCGCTCGGCCTCGAGACGATGGGCGGCGTCGTCAGCAAGCTCATCCTCCGCAACGCGACGATTCCGACCTCGGTGACCGAGGAGTTCTCGACGCAGGTCGAGAACCAGAGCGCGGTCGACATCAACATCTACCAGGGCGAACGCGAGAAGACCGAGGACTGCCGGAAACTCGGGGCGTTCAAGCTCCGCGGGATCCCGCCGATGCCGGCCGGACTGCCGCGGATCGCGGTGACGTTCACGATCGACGCCGATGGCGTGCTCCGCGTCAGCGCGAAAGAGCAGCGCACCGGCGAGGAAGCCGGCATCCAGGTCGTGCCTTCGTTCGGACTCACCGAGTCCGAGGTCAAGCGCATGATGGACGAGTCGATCGAGCACGCCTTCGAGGACATGGCGGCGCGCGAAGGCGTCGAGCTGCGCAACAAGGCGCGCGCGATGGTCGACGGCACGAAGAAGGCGCTCGCGATGGCCGACCTCCCGCCCGACCAGACCTACTCCATCAAGAAGCTGACCAAGACGCTGGGCAAGCTCCTCGACGACGACGGCTCCAGCATGGACGACATTCGCAACGCGGTCGACGAGCTCTCCTCGCTGACCGGACAGATCGCCGACGACGTCATCAGCTCGGCGGTCAGGAAGTCGCTTACGGACGAATCATGAGTGAGAGCATTCGAGTCGCGTTCCAAGGGCACGGTGAGTTCGAGGCGAAGGTCGGCGACTCGCTGCTCGAGATCGCCCACCGCCACGACATCGACCTCGACCACGCGTGCGGCGGCGTGTGCGCGTGTTCGACGTGCCACGTCAAGATCGAGGCCGGCGCGGACGCGCTGTCCGAGGCGAGCGACGACGAAGAGGACCAGCTCGACACCGCGCGCGACGTCGCGCTGAACAGCCGCCTGGGATGCCAGGCCAAGATCGAACGCGCGCCATCCGGCGGCGCCATCGAAGTGTCGATCCCGGCCTGGAACGTGAACCTGGTCCAGGAAGGCCATTGAGCCGCGCGCTGCGGCTGCACCGCACCGCGGCGATCCTCACGATCGTCTACCTCGGCTGCGCGCTGCTGCTGCTCCCGGCCTATGGCCCGACCTGGGACGCGACGCTCGGTGAATACGGCGGCGGCCAACGGCTCCTCGCCTATCTCGAGACCGGCGACTCGGCGTTCCTCGACGTCGCCGCCTCGGAGCCGCGGCTCGAGCTGAAGCAGCCGCACCCCGCGTTTCCGAGCGGGGGTTTCGGCCTGCACCAGATCTCGACACTCAATTCGCTCGCCTCGGCGGTGACGAACCGCGTCTTCTGGCAGGAGCTCGGCTGGCTCGACGCGATGCCGGCCCACCACCTTGCGATTTCGCTGTTCGTCGCCGCGCTTCTCTACGTCCTGGCAGTCGCGACTTCGGCGCGCGCCGGCCCGCTCGCGGCCGCGTCGGCAGCGGCACTCCTCCTGACTTGTCCGCGGTTCTTCGCGCACCAATTCAACAACCTCAAAGACGTGCCGGTCGCGTGCCTCTACGCGCTCGCGCTCTTCGCGACGTTCGTCGCGATGCGCTCGCGTAAGCTCCTCCCATGGGGAGTCGCCGGCGCCGTGACCGGCCTCACGCTCGCGAGCAAGGCGAACGCGCTCTTCCTGCCGTTCCACGTGCTCCTCGTGTTCGGCATCTGCCGCGTGATCCCGGCGACCAAGAACAAGCTGAAGGTCTCGCCGCGAGGACTCGGCACGGCCACGCTCGGGTTCCTCTTCGCCTTCGTCGCCGCCTCGCCAGACGTGTGGCAAGCGCCGATCGACGCCGTGCTGACGCGCTTCGGGACGATCATGGAGGTCGGCAAGCAGGGCGGATCGGCGATCTCCTCGCACGGCGTCGAACACGTGCTCTGGACCACGCCGTTGAGCGTCCTCGCGCTGGCTCTGCTCGGGCCGTTCCACCAGAAGCTGAAGCCCGAGGAGCGCGTGCTCCTCGTCGCCGGCGCCCTGTTCCCGATCGGGCGCACGTTGCTGCCGGGCATGGTCAACTTCGACGGCGTCCGGCACTTCCTCGAGTTCTTCCCGTTCGTCGGGGCGGCTGCCGGCCTCGGCCTCGCGCAGACGATTCAGTGGACCGCCGCGCAGCGGGACGCGAAGTGGCTACGTCCGTCTGTGCTCACCCTCGCTCTCGCGCCGTCCGTATGGGCTACCGCGAGCACGCACCCGAACGGCGTGTGCTACTTCAACGTGCTCGTCGGCGGACTCGGCGGCGCACAGGAGCGCGAGATCCCGGACGCGACCGACTACTGGGCGAACTCCTACTGGCAGGGCCTCGACTGGCTGAACGAGAACGCGGGGCAGGGCGACACCATCCTCGTCCCGATCGCGGGGTTCGTCGCGCGCGCCGCCGCGCCGGTGAAGCTCCGCGAAGACCTGACGGTTCTCGAAGACGGCGACCTGTCGTTCGGCCGCACGACGTGGGTGATGTACATCACCCGGCCCGGCGCCTACGGCCCGTTCGTCCGCGTCGCGGACCGCACCCTCGAGCCGACCCACACGATCGAAGTGCAGGGCGGCACGATCCTGAAGGTCCTGCGCCTCGACCCGAAGGACACGTTCGCTCGCGACGCGTTCGAGGTCTGGCGCAAGCGCTTCGACGCGGGCGCCGCGCACGCCGCGCTCGGCCGATGGCTCGCGGCGCACCCGGACCGCGCCCAAGAGTTCGCGCTGCTGCTCAACGCGCTCCGCACCGAGAACGCGGACGCCGCGCTCTCACGACTCCGCGAGATCTGGCCGGAGGAGCTGCGGGACGTCTTCGACGCCATCGTCTGGCACGCGAAGACGAAGTGACGCGTCCCTCAACGGCCGAGTTCCGCGAACGCGAACAGGTCGAAGCCCAGATCGAAGCGATACTTCGCGCCGGTCCGTGAGACCGACAGCATGATCGGCGCCTTCACGCCGGCCGGGATCTCCGGACCACCGCCGGGCATCGGCGGCATGAAGTCCTTCATCTGGCGCATCATCGCGAAGAAGTCGAAGTGCATGAACATCAGGGTCTCACGACCCGGAATTGCCGCGAGGGCACGAGAGGCCTCACCGTGGCTGTGGTCGGTCTTCTTGACCTGCGCGGCGACCGCAGCGAGTTCGTCTTCGGAGTAACCAATGCCGCCGACGACGAGACCCTCGAGCTCGCCGAAGCCACCTTGCATCCGCTCGCCGTAGAGCGCCTTCATCATCGCGTCGGTGTCGGGACCCGACGGCGACTGGGGCATCCCGAATCTCTCGGCGAAACCGTCGAGATCCCACGCGCCGGAGGCAAAGTCGAACTCCGAGCCCGCGACGTCGATCTTCTTGGTCTCGACGTCCTTGACGAAACCGAACCCGGCGAGTCGCTCCATCATGCCGCGTGAAGCCTGGAGCGCGCCCGGGACGTCCGACCCGGACATCGCGAACGCCCCCTTCATTCCGTCGGGACCGAACGTCATCGAGCCCGCCCCGGCTCCGTCCAGTTTCGCGTAGACCTCTTGGACCGCCGCCATGTACGCCTTCATGGACTCCTGGAAGTCCGGCGGCACGTCACCGGAAGTGTTCGAGAACGCCGACTCGAACATCTTCTCCATGTCGAACCACGACGCCATCTGACTCATGATCGGCCCGAATGCGATGACGATCGCACCGTCACCCACCGAAGGCAGCCGCCCGAGAATCTCCTCACAGGTCGGCTCCGACACCTCGCCGCCGGCCGCACCCTCGAACTCCGCGACACCACCGATGCCCACCTTCCCGCCGTCGAGATCGAAGAACAGATCGATGGCGCCGTCCCTCTTCGCGAACTCGAACACCGGCGCGTAGACCTCGAGCACCATCTCCCCGCCCGGCTCGCGCGCCATCATCTGGCGAAACATCTGCTCGCCCATGTCGACGTACTGACGGAACGCCGTCAGGTCGACGTGAATCGCGACGCTGGAATCCGGCAGTCCCTGCATGAGCTTCGCAGGCTCGCCCGCTGCGGGAGGGGTCGAATCCGATTCCGGCCCGAATGCGGGCATGCCGATGGCGACGAAGGAGCCCGAGGTCGCCGTGTCACCCTCCGCGAGATCACTCAGTTCGGCCGCGTCCTTCGCCCCGACGACCAACTGCCTCGGTCCGTTCGGACCGAGCACGAGCGCCATGGGCTTCGACAGGTCGAGGTCGCGCGTTCGGAATCCGAGGCCGAGCGGTCCGATGACGGTATCGAGGTTGACCGCCCCCTCGGACCCCGGCTGCATCCTCTTCGCGATCGCGCGGACCTCGTCGAGCATCTTCTGCGGCTCTGCGAGGTAGACGACGGCAGGCGACTCCGCGGGAACGAGCCTCGCGAGGTCGGCCGGCACGTCCGCTGCCGAGATGATCGAATCGCCGGCGGTCGGCGCGCCTGCCGACGACGGCGTCGCGGTCTCCTCACCACCACAACCCACGAACGACGCCACGAAGACCAGGACAGGGACGGACATACGTCGCGAGATGGATGGACTCATACCGAGCAGCATCGACGAGCACGAACCTACGTTCAAGCCAACCGCATCGCAGCGGTGGAACAATGTGGAAACGTGCCCACAGCTCCCCCACAGGCACGTTCCATCCACGTCGTGTTTCCGAAGCGCGCGGCAGCTACATTGCGGCTCCCATGAGTCCCACTATGAGCGCGTTGAACCTGCAACTCGTCGCCAACGTCATCCGCGGCCTTTCGATGGACGCGGTCCAGAAGGCCAACAGCGGCCACCCCGGCATGCCGATGGGCATGGCCGACACCGCGGCGACGCTGTGGCTGAAGACGCTGCGGTACTGCCCCGACGACCCCGACTGGATCGGCCGCGATCGCTTCGTCCTGTCAGCCGGCCACGGTTCGATGCTGCTCTACTCGCTGCTGCACCTCGCCGGGTTCGACCTGTCGCTCGACGACATCCGGAACTTCCGGCAGTGGGGTAGCAAGACTCCGGGCCACCCCGAATTCGGCGAAACCGCGGGTGTCGAGACGACGACCGGTCCGCTCGGTCAAGGGTTCGCGAACGGCGTCGGCATGGCGCTCGCGGCCAAGATGACCGCAGCGCGCTTCGGCACCGACCTCCTGGAGAGTCGCATCTTCGGCATCGTCTCGGACGGCGACCTGATGGAGGGCATCAGCTCCGAAGCCGCGTCCCTCGCCGGACACCTCGGACTCGACAACATCGTCTACCTCTACGACGACAACAGCATCACGATCGACGGCGCGACGGACATCGCGTTCTCGGAGAACGTCGAGAAGCGCTTCCAAGGCTTCGGCTGGAACGTCTCGCGCGCGGACGGCCACGACTACGAGGCCGTGCACGCCGCGATCGAAGCGGGCGTCGCCGAATCGTCGAAGCCGACGCTGATCATCTGCAAGACCAACATCGGCAAGGGCAGCCCGAACAAGCAGGACACGTCCGGCTCGCACGGCGCACCGCTCGGCGACGACGAGATCAAGCTGACGCGCGAAGCGCTCGGTCTCCCCGACGAAGACTTCTGGGTGCCGAGTGAAGTGCGCGAGATGTTCGATGCGACCGCGCAGCGCAATCAGGCGGCGCGCGCCGAGTGGGACAGCGCGTTCGAGCAGTGGAAGCAGTCGTCTCCGGACCAGGCGAAGGCGTACGCCGAGTTCCTCGCGCGGAACGTTCCGAGCGACCTCGGTGATCGACTCGTCGCCGCGATCGGCGACGCGGACGGCGCGACGCGCGCGCTGTCCGGCAAGGTGATCCAGGCCGCGGCCGAGATCGTGCCCGGTCTGGTCGGGGGCTCCGCTGACCTCGACGCGTCGTGCAAGACGAGCATCAAGTCGTCCGGCCTCTGCCAACGCGGTGACTTCGGGCACCGCAACATCGCGTTCGGCATCCGCGAGCACGCGATGGGTTCGATCCTGAACGGCATGGCGCTGTTCGGCGGCTACCTGCCGATCGGGAGCACGTTCTTGGTGTTCGCCGACTACAACCGCCCATCGATCCGCCTCGCGGCGCTGATGGGCCTGCCGGTCGGTTTCGTCTTCACACACGACAGCCTCGCGGTCGGCGAAGACGGCCCGACCCACCAGCCCGTCGAGCAGGCCGCGGCGCTCCGGGTCATCCCGAACCTGCACGTCTACCGGCCGGCCGACGGCGCGGAAGTCGCCTCCGCCTGGTCCCATATGCTGTCCCGCCGAGACGGCCCGGTCGCAATCCTGCTGACTCGCCAAGGCGTCCCGCGAATCGAACGCCCGGCCGGCGCCGAACTCACGCGGGGCGCCCACGTCGTGTTCGAACCGAGCGAAGCCGCGGTCGGCACGGTCGTCGCGACCGGCTCGGAAGTCGGCACGACGGTCGAGGCGGCCAAGCTCCTCCAGGACCGCGGCGTGCCGATGCGCGTCGTCAGCATGCCGTGTGTCGAGCTGTTCTGCGCCCAGGACGCCGACTACCGGGAGCACGTCCTGCCGTCCGACCGCCCGGTGTTCGCGGTCGAGATGGGCCGCCCGGAGGCCTGGTGTCAGTTCACCGGATCGCTGGACCGGGTCATCGGCCTGTCCCGCTTCGGCGCCAGCGCGCCGGGTGCGCTCGTCGCCGAGAAGCTCGGCTTCTCGGCGGCCGGAGTCGCCGATCGGCTCGCGGCGATGGCCGCGCCCTGACGCCGAACTCCGCGGGAATCCTGCGACCGATACCCCCTTGGGGGTCTACCGGGTAGAGTGTGCGGCTCCTTCCCGACCCCGAACGACGTCAAGCGAGCTGCCCGTGACTCAGGACCAACCCGCACCCGCTACCCGTACGCGGCTCAAGCCGCGCACGAGTGGTGAACGCTTGCGTCAGGTAGCGATCCTCGGCACCGGGTCGGCGGCCCCCGAACGGGTGCTCGACAACACCGAGCTGGAGCAGCTCGTCGACACGACCGACGACTGGATCGTGACGCGCACCGGCATGCGCGAGCGTCGCATCGTCGCCCCCGGCGAAGGCGCCTCCGACCTCGCGGCCGCCGCGGGCCGCCGCGCGCTCGAGCAGGCGAAGCTCGCCCCCGAAGACGTCGAACTGATCATCATCGCGACGTTCACGCCGGACCGCCCGCTGCCGGCGACCGCCTGCTACGTGCAGGAGAAGCTCGGCTGCACCCACGCGGCAGGGTTCGATCTCTCGATCGCCTGCACCGGATTCGTCAACGCGCTGATGACGGCGGATTCGCTCGTCGCGGTCGGCACGTTCCGCAATGCGCTCGTGATCGGGGTCGAGGTCATGTCGTCGGTGACCGACTACGAAGATCGCGACTCGTGCATCCTGTTCGGCGACGCGGCCGGCGCCGCCGTCGTCGGCACGGACTCGCCGAGCGGCGAACTGCTCGATCACGTCGTTCGCATCGACGGGTCCGGCACGGAACTCATCGCGATCCCGTCGGGCGGCTCCGTCGCACCCATCAATGCAGATCGCCTCGAGGCGCGCGAGCAGTTCCTGCGTCTCAGCGGCCGGCAGGTGTTCAAGTTCGCGGTGTCCGCAATCTGCGACGTCGTCAGCGAGATGATCACCCGCAACGGGCTGACAATCGCCGACATCAACTGCTTCGTCCCCCACCAGGCGAACCTGCGGATCATCGAAGCCGCGGCAGCACGCCTCGGAATCGACATGGATCGCGTGGTCGTCAACATCGAGCGCTACGGCAACACGTCGGCAGCATCGGTGCCTTTGGCACTCGACGAGGCCGCGCGCGGCGGCAAGATCAAGTCCGGCGACCTGGTATGCCTGGTCGCGTTCGGCGCCGGCCTGTCCTGGGGCGCGACCCTGCTGCGGTGGTAAAGTCGAGCTCGGGCTCTTCTCGAAACACCCACATGCGCGAAGCCGTGACCGACGCGGTCGTGATGCGACCGTACGAACCGGGCGACGAGGAAGGGATCGTTGCGTGCCACAACCAAGTCTTCACGACCGGTCAGCGCTCGCTCGAGCACTGGAACTGGAAGTTCCGCCGGAACCCGGTCGGCAAGGTCTTCCACGTCGTCGCCGAGCACGAAGACGATGGCATCATCGGCAGCTACGCGGCGATTCCGTTCCGGATCTGGTCCGAGGGCCGCGAGCAGCTCGGCTCGCAGGGCGTCGACATGATGGTCCTGCCGAAGTATCGACGGATCGGCAAACGCCCCGGTCTGTTCACCCACCTCGGCCTGCACTTCCACGACCTCTTCTGCGGTCGGGACGACGGCAAGATCCTCTACACCTACGGCTGGCCGATGGGCAACTGGAAGCTCGGCCAGAAGTACCTCGGCTACATCAACATCCGCGACTGGGACCTGACATTCCTCGAACTCGGCCCGGACACGCCCCCACGTCCGACGCCGAGTGATCTCGAGACGAAGCCCGTCGAACGCTTCGGCGAGGACGTCGACGCGCTCTGGGAATCGCTGAAGCCACAGATGGGTCTCGCGACGATCCGCGACCACCGATTCCTGAACTGGCGCTACGCCGATCGCCCGGACCACGAGTACCGACTCTACGAGTGCCGGGAGAAGTCGACCGGCGCACTCCGAGGGATCTGCGTCTACACGGTTGCGGACTTCATGCGGCCGAATACCGGCTTCATCGCCGACTGGCTCAACGAAGGCAACGACGTCGACGCGATGATCTCGATGATCGCGGTCATGGAGCGGCAGGCGATCGAGGACCAGGTCGGCATCCTCGCGAGCGTGTGGAACCACATCGACATCCGGTTCCTGCACCTCCAGCACGCGGGTTACAAGCTCAAGGGCACGCCGTACTTCCTCGTCCTCGCAAGCTTCAAGTACGACACCCACTACTATCGCGACAACTGGTACCTGACGATCGGTGACTCCGATCTGATCTGAGCCCGCCGATGGATCTCCCCAAGGACGACAAGCACCACGTCCTGCCGATGCCCGAAGATCGCGCGCAGCCGTACCCGGGCCGCGTGCTGTGCTTCGCGCCGCATCCCGACGACGAGTGCGCCGGTCCGGGTGGCGCGCTCTACAAGCATCGCCGGCAGGGCGACCCGGTCCGCATCATCATCGCGACCGACGGGCGCGCCGGAGATCCGGACGGTCGCTACGACTCCGAACGCTACGTCGACATGCGCCGCGACGAGTCGATCGCAGCGATGCGCATCCTCGATTGCGAGGATCTCGAGTTCTGGGGCTTCCCCGACTCGTGCGTGATCTCGGACGACGACATCGGCGGCATCGCGCTGAAGGTCGCCGAGGAGGTCGAGCGTTATCGCCCCGACGTCGTCTACACGCCGTGGGAAGGTGAGGCGAACTCCGATCACCGCGCGATCTACTGCGGCGTGCTGCGCGGCCTGCGCCAGGTCGGCTTCCAGGGCCGTGCGCTGGGATACGAGCTGTGGGGTCTGATGGTCCCCGACGTCGTCCTCGACATCACCGAGGTGTTCGAGCGCAAGATGGAAGCGATGCGGGAATACGAGACGCAACTCGCCTACGTGGACTACCTGCGCACCGTCGGCGGCCAGAACGCGCACCGCTCCGTCATCTACAACAAGGGTGTCGGCTACGCCGAGGCCTTCCGACGGATCGAAGTCTGAGCGTGGCGACGTTCCGCACGGTCGGCACCGAGTTCCGCCACGAGAGCGACAAGGTCAAGGGCTCGCGCTTCCTCGCAACGCTCGTGCCGGTCGACTCCGAGGCGGCGGTCGAAGCCGCACTCAAACGCGTCCGCGCGGAGTTCGCGAACGCGACGCACAACTGCTGGGCCTGGCGCCTCGGCCGCGACGCCGAACGGTTCCGCTACAGCGACGACGGCGAACCCAGCGGCTCGGCCGGGCGCCCGATCCTGCAGCAGATCGACGGCCAGGACCTCACGAACACGCTGGTGGTCGTGACGCGCTTCTACGGCGGGACCAAGCTCGGGGTCGGCGGGCTCGTGCGCGCATACGGAGGCTGCGCCGGCGAAGCCCTCGACCGCGCGGAGCTGACGACCGTGCGCATCCTCCGCCGCATCGAAATCCGGTTCGCCTACGAGCTGTCGAACGCGGTCCAGGCCGTGCTCGCCGCTGCGGACCACGAGCTCGTCGACTCAGACTACGGAGCCGAGGTCGTCATGCGGCTCGACGCGCCCGAGGAGAGCGCCGACGCGCTGGTCACGGAGCTCCGCGAGCGAACCGCTGGCCGAATCGAGGCCACGATCGAACCCGCGCCGGAATGACGCTCAGTCGGCGCGCGCGACCGCGAGCACGGCTTCGAGGGTGACGAGCCCCTCCTGGGCCTTCTCGAGACCGTCGAGGATCATCCGGCGGAACCCGTTGCCATCCGCGGCCTGCTGGACCTCCTCGTCCGAAGCGCGCGCCGAGATCAGCCGCGCGAGCGTGCTGTCGACGTAGAGCACCTCGTGGAGCGCGACGCGACCCCGGGTCCCCTTGTCTCGACAGACGTCGCAGCCACGACCGCGCCGGAGTCCTGGCGGTGGTGTCGCGGGGTCGATGCCGAACTCGGCGAGCACCGCATCGGGCGGCACCGCCGGCTCCGCGCACTCCTCGCAGACCTTCGGGACGAGGCGCTGACCCACGACGCAGCGCAGCGCCGGGCCGAGCAGGTACGACGCGACGCCCATGTCGAGCAGTCGGTGAATCGACGAGATCGCATCGTTCGTGTGCAACGTCGACAGCACCATGTGGCCGGTCAATGCCGCCTGAATCGCGATCGCGGCCGTCTCGCCGTCTCGAATCTCACCGACCATGATGACGTCGGGGTCCTGACGCAGAATCGACTTCAGGGCCTTCGCGAACGTGCGGTCGGCCTTGGCGTTCATCTGGACCTGGGTCGCGCCCGGGAGTTCGTACTCGACCGGGTCCTCGACCGTGATGAGATTGGTGTCTTCCGCGTTGAGCTCGCTCATCGCGGCGTAGAGCGTCGTCGTCTTGCCACTGCCCGTCGGGCCGGTGAGCAGGACGATCCCGTTCGGGCGCTGGTAGCCGCGCCGGAACTGTTCGAGGTTGGCATCGCTCATCCCGATCGTCGCCGGGTCGAGCTTCACGTTCTGGCGATCGAGAATCCGCAGCACGGCTTTCTCCCCCAGAACACTCGGCAGCACGGAGGCGCGAATCTCGACGCCTTCCGACACGATGAAGCGACCGTCCTGCGGCTTCCGACTCTCGCCGATGTCCATGCCGGCAACGACCTTGATACGCGACACGACGGCGCGATGCAGACCCGGCGGGAACGAGTGGATCGTGTCGAGTCCGCCGTCGACCCGCACGCGTATGCGCAGACTCATTCGCTGCGGCTCGACGTGGACGTCACTGGCCCCCATGCGGAGCGCCTCGTCGACCAGGTAGTCGACGAGCTGCACCACGGCGTCGTCACCGACGACCTGTCGCAGCTTGTCTGCGTCGTCGACCGTCGCCATGTCGACTTCGGACTTCTGGATCCGCGCGATCAGACCTTCGATGCCGGTGCGTCCTCGCTCCAGTCGCGAGATCGCGCCCTGGATCGCCGTCGGCGTCGACATCACGACCTGCACCGACATGCCCGTGACTTCCTGGATCGCGTCGACCGCGAGGATGTCGAACGGATTCGACAGCACCACGCAGAGGATGCCGTCGAGCTCCTCTACAGCGACTGCCATGTAGCGCTTCGCGATGTCCGCCGGGAGGCGGTGCAGCATCCGCGGGTTCAGACTGCGTTCGTCGAGCGCGTGGAACGGCAGCCCCAAGCTCGCCGCCCAGATCCGGTAGCCCTCGTCCTCGGTGAGGATCCCGAGCCTTGCGAGCGCGGCGATCTGGTCGTCGTCACCCCCATGAACGTCGACCAGCATCTCCCGCACGAGACTCGCCTCTTGATTGGCGGCCTCCGCAAGCGCTGATAGGAGTTCATCGCTGGAGATTGGCACAGTCATCCATCGGAACCCGGCCTGGACAGACTCAATCGAATGTGACGATTCCGTCGGTGCCATCGCGACTCCACAGCAGGCACCAGATCGGGTCCTGGTTTTCTCAAGGTGGGTCCTATGAGGGCTCGATTGTTGGAAACATGACTGTGCACAACCAGCATGGGCGACAGCACACCGCGTCCCAGCGTGGTTTCACGCTCGTGGAGGTGATCGTCGTATTGGGCGTCATCCTGCTCCTGTCAGGAATCGCTGTGCCGATGATCAGTAGTTACGTCGACGATGGGAAGCGCGCCCGCGCCATCGCCGAGGTGAAGATGCTGTCGGCAGCCGTCGCATCCTTCTACAAGGACGTCGGTGTGTTTCCGGCTCGTCGAAACACCACGAACAACTACCTGTACACGCTGCTGACCGGTGCCACTCAGCCGACCAGCAACCCGTACACGGCTTCCCACAACTTCTCGACCTGGGGTCGCGACGCCTCGCGAGGAGACGTCGCGGACAACCACCTGCTGCGAAACGCCCCGCAAGGATCCGACGCTGCCGCATACCCGATCACGGGTTCGCAGCGCTGGCGTGGACCGTATCTTTCGGGGCCCGCGCCGACGGACCCGTGGGGTCGCCCGTACGTCATCACGGTCATCGGATCCTGGTACAACGACGCGACCCGTTACAAGCGGATGTACGTATTGTGCGCCGGCGAGAACGGCCGCATCGACACCAACTACGAGAGCACCAATACGACGGACATCGCCGGCGATGACGTCGGGGTGATCATCGTCGAGCGGAACTGATCCCGCTCCCCTTCGGGACGGCAGGTCGCAGCGACTTGGTCGCGCCCTGAGCCGTCCCGCCCGTGCGGTGGGCGATTCCGTCAAGTCGCCACGAGCCGGATTCCGATGGGACAGTCATGGGGATCCCCCGGTTCGACCCGTGCCAAGGACGCTTGGCAGCCTGAGCGATGCGCTACCGTTCCACATTCCTGGACTCGGACGGCAAGCAGGCGACCGCCGTGCTCGACGCGAGCGGTCCACAGGAGCTCCATGAACGTCTGATCCGCGAAGGTCGCCTTCTGCTCCGTGCGAAGGCGGTGACGGCGGAAACGCGCAACACCGGCGTCGTACGCGACGTGCGGATCCCGCCGAAGAAGCAGCTCGCGTTCGTGCAGTCGATGGAGGGCGCGCTCGACGCCGGCGTGCCGGTGCTGCAGGCCCTCGAGGCGATCGGCGAGCAGGAGGAGGACGAGTCGATCGCCGCGATGTACTCCGCGATCGTCGACCAGGTCCGCGGCGGCGAGAGTCTCTCGGAGGCGCTGGCCGCCTATCCACGAGCGTTTTCGGAGGTGTTCCGCGCGATGGTCAGCGCGGGTGAGTCCTCCGGTCAACTGCCGACCGTCCTCGAATCGGTCGCCAGCTGGCTCGAGTGGCGCATCGAGATCACGGGCACGATTCGGCAGGCGATGATCTACCCGTGCATCGTCGTGGCAGCGGGCTACTTCCTCATCCTGTTCCTGCTGTCGTTCGTGATCCCGTCGCTCGGCGAAGTCCTGTCGAAGATCGGAGGCGAACTGCCGTGGGCGAGCCAGATGCTGATCGAGCTTTCCAACCTGATCGCCAATCAGGTCGTGTGGGTCTTGGTCGGAACGTTCGCGTTCGTGCTGAGCCTGGTGGCGTTCGCGCGGACGGACTTCGGTCGCGACGCCTTCTCCACGTTGCTCTCGCACCTACCGGTCTCGGGAGACGTCGTACGCCTGCTCAACATCACGCAGTTCTGCCGCAACCTCGGCGTCCTGCTGAACGCCGGCCTGACGATGACGTCGGCGCTCGAGCTCAGCAGTCGCGCCGTGACCCTGCGCCGCACGCGCGACGATATCGAGCTCGCTCGGAAGCGCATCCTCGGTGGCCACAAGCTCACCGACTCGCTCGAGGAAATCGAGCTCCTGCCCCCGGTCGCGATGACGATGGTCCGCATGGGCGAAGACGCGGGCAAGCTGCCGATCACCTTCAATCGGCTGAGCCGCCTCTACGACCGGGACGTCAAGTCCGCGGTCAAGAAGGCGCTCGCGCTCATGGAGCCGATCGTCACCGTCGTTCTCGGGATCGTCGTGGGCGGCGTCGCCGCACTCGTGATCACCACGATCTACTCCGCGATGAACGGGATCAGCCGATGAACGAACGCGGATTCGCACTCCTGTCGCTGATGATCGTGATCTCCGCGAGCAGCATGCTGTTCATCGCCGCGATCCAGCGGTTCGATGCGCCGTGGAGTTCCGCGGCGGAAGACACGGAGAGCAACCTCGCGATCATCCGCGAAGCCGCGGAGCGAGCCTACTGGGGCAACCGGACGTTCCCGACGAGTCTCGACGACCTGCAGACGGCGGCAGGGCTGCCGACGGACGGGCCGTGGCGCATCGATCCGCATGGCGCGTCCGAAGAGCTCGACTACGCGGTCAGCGGTTCGCCGAGCACCGTGACGGTCCGCAGCCGCGGCGTCGATGGCCAACTCGGCACCGGCGACGACGTGACGATGACCGTCAGCAGTCAAGGCGTCGGCCGCATGCTGACCTGGAACCGCATGCGCATTCTCCGCGCGGCGTTCCTGCGCAGCGCCTACATGTACTCCGGGGCCATGACCGCCGGCGACGCGCAAGCGATGCGAGACGCCGTCCGCACGTGGTCCAACTCCCAACGGGGAATCCTCCACGCGGCGAACACGACGGTCCGCGCCAACCTCGTTTCGCAGCGCGACACCGCGCGCACCACGATCCTCAACCTCCGCACGACCTACGGCCTCTCGGCTCCGCCGGCTTCGATGACAGGCCCGGGCAGTCTGCTCTCGAACCTGAGCCTGCCCGACTCGCTCGGCACGGACGGTTTCGGCCGCGCGCTCCTCGTCAGCGACGCGGTCGGGTTCACGAGCCAGGGCGGGGACGGCACTGGAGGCACCGACGATGACCTGTAGCCCGCATCGCTCTCCCACGCGTTCCAACACGGGCTTCACGCTGATCGAAGTCGTCGTCGTCCTGGCCGTCATCGGGATCCTCCTCGGGACCGCGATGCCGCTGGCCGGTGCCCTCGTCGATGCCGACAAGCGCCAGGAAACCCGACGGGAACTCGCCGAGATCGGGGACGCGCTCGAAGCTTACTACTTCGACAACGCTGCGTTCCCGACGGCCCTGAGCGCGACCGGCTTCGTCGGGGTCTATCTGCAGTCCGGCGTCGGCAACTCTACGATTCGCGACAACTGGGGCGGCGACTTCGAGTACGGCTATCAGGTCGCAACCAGAGCGAACACCGCGTCCGTGTGGAGCCGCGGCGAGAACGGCGTCGACGACGGGCTCGCGAATGAGGAGTTCGCGATCACGGTCGCGGGTGCGACACCCGGTCTCCGCAAGACGCGCTTGCGCATGCGGATCATCGTGCACGCGCTCGCGAACCATCTGGAGGCCGGAAACTCGGTGAGCGGCACCTGGACGACGGACCGCGCGGCCATGGGGCTCGGCTACGAGTATCAAACCGACGGATTCGGCAACGCCTTCCAGCTCGACGCAGCGACTCTCGTGCTTCGCAGCGCCGGGCCGGACGGCGTCATGAGCAACTCGGACGATCTGACTTCGTGAGGAGATTGGCTATGCGACATGTCGTCATGGAGATCGAAGAGGGCTCGCTGACGCTGACCATTGCGGACTGCGAGAAGCGCGATACGCGCGTCGAAGTCTGCAAGCGCATCGCGATCAAGGATCTGAGCCGCGTCGTGCTCTCCAGTGCGATCAAGACGGTGATCTCGGAGATCCGCGAGGACTTCGCCGGCGTGCACGTCGTCCTCGGCGAACGCCGCTTTCAGCACTTCGTCGCCGAAGTGCCGCGGCTGGGACCGGAAGAAGTGCGCGCGTTCGTCCTCCGCGAGGCCCACCGGATGGGCAGCCTGCCGACCGACGTCGAGCTGCTCGGCCACTGTTGGCATCTGGGCAAACTGCCGGCCCGACGACAGCGATTGGCCACGATCTGCCTCGCGCAGAACGCCTGGCAGCCGATCGAGCGCGCGATCCAGGAGAACGGCCTGCAGGTCCTGTCACTGACATCGATGGAGGACGCGATCACGGCCGCCATCCCGCCGCACATTCCGCAGCACACGGCCGTGCTCGAGATCTCCGCCAACAAGGCCCGATTCATCCTTTGCGACGGGTCCGCCGTCATGCAGGCACGCCGATTCATGCTGCCGGCGAGTCACGACGACGACGACGACACGATGCTGGCCGCGCAGCTCGCGATGGAGGTGCCGAGAACGCTCGACTACCTCGAGGAGATCGGGTGCCGTCCGCCAGAGGGCCTTCTGATCAGCCATCGCGTTCCAGGCGACGAAGACTCACTGCCGCTGATCGGCGAGACGCAATCCTGCATGGTCCGCTACGAGCCCGAGTTTTCAATCGCCGAAGAGCAGGCCATGCCGGGCCTCGCGACGGCCGGAGTGCTGACTCGTCTGGCGACATCCCGCGGACCGATCCGTTCCCTGCTCGGCGGACTGACCGTGAGCCTGCCGCGATCTCCGTGGCCGATCGCCGCGGCGCTACTCGCGATCGCCGTCGGCGCGTCGGGCGGTGCATTCGGACTGATCGAGTCCAAGATACTCTCGGATTCGACCGCGACTCTGGAGACCACCCGCGTCGAGGTACAGCAGCTCGAGACAGCGATCGCGCAGCGAGAGAACGCGGCATCCTCGGATCAACCACTGTCGCTCGAGCAGTCTCGACTGCTCGGAGTGCTCAACACGCGGCGGCCGGTCAGCCTGCTACTCAGCAGTCTGTCCGACGCCGCGAGCGAAAACGTCGCGTTCGAGAAGGTCGGGTTCGATACGTCGGATCGCGTGACGTTGACGGGTCGCGTCAGTGCCGGAAACCGCCTGGACGCGCTGATGGCGTTCACGAGGTTCATCAAGAACGTCCGCGAGATCCCGTTCCTCGAGAGCGATGGCCGCGAGGACATACGCGATGCCACAGGCTCTACCCGCGAGCTGCTGTTCAAGATCAACCTGTTCTGGAGGGTGCCGTGAGCTGGCAACTCAAGCGCAAGCTCTACGCCGCGGTCCTCTGGACGCTGGCAATCGCTCCCTGGTGCTGGGTCGGCAGCGTGTTCGGCCGTGAGTTCCTCATGCAGCGCGAACTCGAGCAGCTGCAGGGCCAGGTCGCACAACTGGAGGCCGACCTACAAACGACGTCCGACGTCCAGCCGCTCAGTGCAGAGCAGCAGCGCCTCGAACTGATGAAGTGGAAGCTCCTGTCCGACTCGGACATCGCCGGAACCATGCACGCACTCGAGTCCGTCGCACAGGACGTCGGCGTGGACCTGATCTCGATCCGTTCGCCGACATCGTCGGAGAATGGCCTCCAGCTGTTCGACGTCACGGGACGCGGTGCACCCGAGCAAATCTGTAGCTGGTTCGCGGAAGTCGAGAACCACGAGCGCTTGGTCGTCGTCGAGTCCGGCTCGGTCGGTCCGTCCATCGAGGGCTCAGTGGCGTTCGAGGTGCGACTGGCGACCCACCACGAGGGAGGTCGCCGATGAGCAAGAACAAGAACTCGAACACCAAGACCGCGCTCGCGATCTTGCTCGTCGTCGCGGGGACCGGTGTCCTCGGCGTCAACATCTGGAAGCAGTCCCAGGGCCCCACGGCCTACGAAGGACCGGACGACTACGGCATGGACGGTTCGGACCTGCCCCCGCTGGGCGACGAGCTCGAGGACCACACGGGAATGGACTCACCGGACGCCCGCCCCGACGACGAGTCGCGCTCGACCCACAGACTAGGCGTCGACCTGCTCGCGCTCTGCGGGTCTTTCGAGCGAGGCAAGTCGGTCCCCGATCGGTTCCGCTCTCTCGCCATCGTCGCCGATGCGTCGACGACGCCGGCCCCCGGAGTCGAGCAGATGCCGCAGGATTCCATCCGCTGGGAAACGGAGCCGGATCCGCCGGAGATGGTCGTCTCGCTGACGATGCGAACCGGAGGAGTCGCGCGCGCGTCGATCGACGGTGCGATCGTCGGTGTCGGCGATCGGGTCGCAGCCGGCGAAGTCACACGTATCGAGGAGCACGGCATCGAAGTCGATACCGGCCGGTATCGACTCTTCTACGACATGGACATGCCATTTCCGCGCGAGTTCCGAGCCGAGCTCGCACGGCGACTCGCCGAGCAAGAACAGAACAACGAGCCGAGCGATGCCGACGATCCGGCGGCGTACGCCTCGACCATCGACGCCGACCCCGCGGGCGGCGCGAACCCGGGACATGAGACGGGGAGGAAATAGCATGAGAAAAATTCCTCTGACGGCCGCTGCGGCGGTGATCTTCGCGCTTGCGAGCTGCACGACGCTGAACACGCCGTCGGCACCGCGTCGCGACTCCGAGGTCGCGGTCGGCACACCGACCTACCAGCCGATGCTCATCGAGACGATGCCGGAGCTCGTCAGCCCGGCCTCCGCGAGCAGCACGCTGCAGTCGATGGTGGCGCGAAACTCGTCGATCACCGATCTGCTACTCACGCTGTTCAAGGACTCGGACATCAACCTGCTCGTCGACGAGGATGTGCAAGCCGGCACCGTCACGTTCGACATCAAGGAGTCGACCGTCGAAGAGGTGTTTGAAGCGATGCTCCGCAGCCTCGACCTCGCCTACGAGTGGGACGGCAGCTTCCTGCGGATCCGCAACTCGGTTCGCGAGACCTTCGACGTCGACCTGCTGAACCCGGCCGCGGGCGGCCTGGGCCAACAGGGCGGCGGACAAGGCGGCGGCGGCGGGCAAGGCGGCGGCGGACAAGGCGGCGGTGGTCAGGGCGGCGGCGAGGACCTCTGGGGCGAACTCGAGTCGTCGCTGGCTGCGCTCGTCGGCGAAGGCACGGTCTTGATCAACCGGCCGGCCAGCACGATCCACGTCGAAGGATCGCCGTCGAGCGTCGACCGCGTCCGCGAGTTTCTCACGACGCTGCGTCGCCGCGCGATCGAGCAGGTGTCGCTCGAAGCACGCATCCTCGAGGTGCGACTCAACGACGAATTCCGCCTCGGCGTGAACTGGAGCCTGCTCCCCGGCGTGTTCGAGACGAGCAAGACCGGCCTGGCCTCGGGTGGCGGCATCGTGTCGACGACGGCCGCATCCGGCGGATCCGCGTTCACGCTCGGCTTCCTCGAGGATGGCGACCTGTCGCTGGTCGTCGACGCGCTCGAGGGCATGGGCCAGGTTCGAGTTCTCTCGAGCCCCCGCGTCTCGACGATGAACAACCAGCCGGCGAACCTCAGCGTCGTGGACCGGATCCCGGTGATCGACCGAGAGATCATCGACTCGCAAGGCGGCCTTCGAACGCAGTTCGACATCCGCTTCGTCGACGCGGGCGTCTCGGTCGCGGTCACGCCGCAGATCGGCCAGGACGGCATGATCACCGTGCGCGTCGCGCCGCAGATCACCGAGCAAACCGGAACCGTGACGACGCCGGACGGCCTGCAGACGCAGCCGATCCTGTCGATCCGTTCCGCGACGACGACGGTGCGCGTTCCCGACGGGCAGGCCATCGCGATCGGCGGCCTCCGCAGCACCCGCAAGGACGAAGCCGTGTCCGGCGTGCCGTTCCTGTCGCAGATCCCGCTGCTCGGCCAGCTGTTCAGCAGCACCGTGCAGACGCACACCGAGGTCGAACTCATGGTGATCCTCGTGCCGCGCCGCCTCGACAGCTCGTGGATCAGCGAGGAGGTCCGCCGTGGTGCGCATCGCCTCGTCTCGCTCCGTCGCGCCTTCCGTCCCAACTCGATCAGGCTCGATGGTCATCGTCACGAAGACTGGAACGGCGGCGTGCTCGAAGGCAACCCGGTGTCCCCCGCGGACCCCGAGTCACGACTTCCGGTTCAGGCTCCAAAGACAGACGCGGCCGACAGCGCGTCGACGATCACCCGACAGGGTCTCGCGCGGCGACTCCTGGATCGCGCCCGACACGCGCTCGACAACGACGAGATGCACCGTGCGCTCGCGCACCTCGAACAAGCGGTCTCGCTCGACCCGTCACGGATCAACGCGCTGATCGGTGCCGGCATCTTGCTGGGACGACACGGGCAGCGAATCCGCGCGGAGACTCTGCTCGACCGCGCGCTCGCGATCGACCCGGCGAACCCGTACGCGCTCGCCGCGCGCGGCAATCTCGCGGTTCTCGCGGGCTCGACGCGCGCCGCGCTCCGCTACCTCGAAGCGGCACACACCGAGCTCGGGGCATCGTGGACGGCCGCGAACGTCGGCGCAGCGCGCCTGCTGCTCGGCGATCTCGATGGCGCTCGCGCAGCCCTGCGGGACGCGGTCTCCGAGACCGCTCCTCCCGAGCTGTTCGCGAACCTCGCCTACGCGGAATTCGCGAGCGGGGATCTCGGCTCGGCGAACTCGACGCTCGAGCGCGCACTCGCCGCGGGTGCCGACCCGCGCAACCCGCGCATCAACGCGCTGATTCGCATTCTCGGCGAGCAGGAGAACGCCGCAGAGGAAGTGCTCGACGGCGGCGACGCCTGACGGCGCGGGGTCGCTGCGAAACCGCGGCTACTGGACGACCAGGGTCCCGTCGAGCCACAGGATCCGGTCGGGACCGACGTCGTCGACGACGCGGATCTTCCGCGGCGTGTTCGCGAGGTCGGTCAGCAACCACCCCTTACCCTGGGGCTGCACGTCGATGCTGTCGATTCCGAACGCCCGGTTGCGCGCGCGATCGATGTAGACGTGCCCGTAGTGGTCGGTGATCCGCGCATACGCTTCACTCGCCGAGCCGCAGCCCCAGTCGAAGATCGAGAAGAACCCGATGCCTTCGCCCTGGAAACCGGTCAGGCCCCAGTGACCGTAGTTCTCCATCGTGAACCCGTAGTCCATCGGACCGAGGGTCGGGTGCGCGGCTTCCCACTGCACCTTCGTCTCGGGGTTCATCGGCGTGTACATCATCGCGAAGCTGATCTTCAGCGCCGCGACCCCGCGTTCGAAGTAGGTCGGCTCGCCGGTCTCGACGTAGTAGTCCATGAACAGCTCGGCGAAGAGGCTCTGGCGCGCGTCGTTCCACTCGCCGTCGGCGTTCATGACGCCGAAGCCACCGACCGTCGGCACGCCCATGTAGGGCGGGCGCCATACCTGCTGGGACATCGACAGCTCGTCGAGCGTGCGAATGCCCCAGTTGAGATAGGCCTCGTCCTTCGTCGCGCGATACGCGGCGAGGCACGCTTCCGCGGTCCAGAAGATCGAGAGCGTGTTCTGTTTGAACAGGTTGTTGCGCGTGAACTTCACGCCGATGTTGGTCGCGGTCCCGAAGAAGTTGTCCGACCAGTAGGTCTCGAAGTCTTCCCAACGGCCTTCGGCTGCCGGGCCGGCGAGCACCGCGTCGAGCGCGTCGAGGCCGGCCGTCAGGTACGCACCGTCGCCGGTCAGGTCCGCGAGTTCGATCAGGAACGACGCCGAGCGCGCGGTCTCCGGTGAGTCACACAGCACCGGCGCGTGATCGAGCGTGACCGGGTGCAACCACGCAGGGAAGAAGCCGTCCGCGAACTGCTTGGGCAGCAGCCAATCCGCGTAGTCCGTGGCGTAGTCCAGGAGCGCGTCGTCTTGCTCGAGCTCGCGGTACCAGCGGATCATCCAAAGCGCCGTATTGCTCGCGTCGAGCACGTGGTAGTAGTCCCGCGTGATCCCGAGTTCGTCCGGCGAACGGTCGGAGTTCGTCCAGCGGGACTGGTTGAGGATGAACGTGTCGTTCTGATCCGTGCCCATCGGGAACAGCACGGACGGGAAGATCCCGTCGTGGGTCGGCGCCGCGAGCGCGAGGTTCTTGGTCTTCTTCGCGCGCAGGTAGAGGTCCGGATCGTTGTTGCGCTGCGACATCCGCATGATGCCGCCGGCGCTGCGCAAGGAGCAGTACCACGCCTGGTTCCAGATCTTCGGATCCCGCGCAGTGACCGGCGGCAGACCGGACGTCGGCGACTCGGAGAAGTCGACGAGGAAGCGCGCCGCGCCGACGTCGCCACCGTCCATCCAGACCTGCTTCTCCCAGCGTCGGAACGCCCAGTCGTACGCCGTGTCGACGTACTTGTGCATCGCATTCGTGTGCGGCTGCCCGGCGTCGATCGCGGGTCGCGCCCAGCGCTTCCACAGGAACTTCGAAGCCTCCTGCCAAGGGTTGTGCGGCGTCGACGAGTCGATGTACGCCTTGACGAAGAACGAGAGTTCGACCGGGCCCGGCGCGAACGTCTGCCCCGGCGCCTTGACCCAGATGATGTGACCCGGAAGCAGGTTCCAGCTCATGCCGATCCACGCGTGACCGCGGACCGCGTCGTAGTCCATGTACCACGGGTGCGCCAGTGACTGGCCGACGAGATCGAGGTCCGGAACGATCGCGACCGTGCGGCCGCCGTTCGACGCGATGATCGCGGGCGAGCGGAACGCGTGCTGGGCGACGATCGTGCTCTCGATCGGAGTGAGGTGCGGAACCCAGTCGAAGTCCGGATCGAAGTTGAACGCGAAGTCGACGTTGAGATCGTCCTGCTGGATCGGCGCGAGCTGGTTCCACGTCAGCTGCACGTGATACCAGTCGTCGGGCAAGCTGTTGACCGTGACCGCCGCGCCCTGATTGCCGAGGAGCGGCGCCTTGAACGTCGCGTAGCGGGCGCCCGCGTGGAGGATCTCGTAGCCCTGCTCGTAGGGCACGACTTGGGCCGTGGCGACGGTCGACAGACACGCCGCGACGACGGATGGCAGGAGGGAGGAGATGCGCATGAAGGGGGGAGCGGCCCGAGCCGAGACGGCCTCATGGTGTACTCCGAACCCCCGACCGACGGAAGCCCGACTCGTTTCGGTCGAGGGCAACCGCCGGGTCCGACGCGCTACATCAGGCCGACGATCTCGCCGTTCTCGTCGAGGTCGATGTTGATGCCGTTCGGCGTCCGACCGAGCCCCGGCATAGTCATGATCTTGCCTGCGAGCGGGTAGACGAAACCGGCGCCGACGGAGACGCGCGCATCGACGACCGGGAATTCGAAGTCCTGCGGACGGCCCTTCAGCTTCGGATCGTGGGACAGCGAATACTGCGTCTTCGCCATGCAGATCGGCATCTTGCCGTAGCCGAGCTCCTCGAATCGCGCGAGCTTGGCGCGCGCCTCGTCCGAGTAGGCGACGCCACTCGCGCCGTAGACCTTCGTCGCGAGCGTCTCGATCTTCTGGGTCAGCGACTCGTCTTCCCCGTAGAGGAAGCGGAACGTGCGCGGCTCTTCAGCGGCTTCGACGAGCGCCTTTGCCAAATCCTCACCACCGGCGCCACCCTCGGCGAACACCGTGCTGACGTGCGCGGCCGCGGCGCCGGCCTCCATCGCAATCTCGCGGACGAGATCGATCTCCGCGGGCGTGTCGCTCGGGAAGTTGTTGATGGCGACGACGACCGGGACGCCGTGCATGCGCACGTTCTCGATCTGTTTGATCAGGTTGCCGGCACCGGCGCGGATCGCGTCGAGGTTCTCGCTGACGAGACCGTCGGGCAACGGCTTACCGGCGACGATCTTGAACTCGCCCGAGTGCACCTTGAGCGCACGCGTCGTGACGACGAGGAGCGCGGCGTCCGGACGCAGACCGGACTTGCGGCACTTGATGTTGAAGAACTTCTCGGCGCCCATGTCCGCGCCGAAGCCCGCCTCGGTCACCACGTAGTCGGCGCAGCGCAGCGCGACGTAGTCGGAGATGATCGAGGAGTTGCCGTGCGCGATGTTCGCGAACGGACCCGTGTGGATCAGCGCCGGTGAGCCCTCGAGCGTCTGCATGAGCGTCGGCTTGATCGCCTCCTTGAGGAGCGCCGCCATCGCGCCGGCCGCCTTCAGGTCCTCGGCCGTGACCGGCTTCCCGCTCTTGTCGTAGCCGACGACGCAGCGTCCGAGGCGCTCGCGGAGATCCTGTCGGCTGGTCGCGAGTCCGAGCACGGCCATGACCTCGCTCGCCGCGGTGATGTCGAAGCCCGTGCTGCGCGGCACGCCGTTCTTCTCGCCACCGAGTCCGACCTGGATCTCACGCAGCGCGCGATCGTTCATGTCGACGACGCGCCGCCACGTGATCGCCTCCGCGTCGAGATCGTGCGGGTTGTCGAGCAGCAGCGACGTGTCCGTGAACGCCGCGAGCAGGTTGTTGGCGGCCGTCACCGCGTGGAAGTCGCCGGTCAGGTGCAGGTTGAAGTCCTCGGGCGGGACGACCTGGCTGTATCCACCGCCGGCCGCGCCGCCCTTGATGCCGAACACCGGACCCATCGACGGTTGCCGGATCACGCAGCACGCGCGCTTGCCGATCTTGTTGAGCGCCATCGAGATGCCGACCGTGTGCACGGTCTTGCCTTCGCCGAGCGGCGTCGGGCTGACGGCGGTCACGACGATGTACTTGCCGCGCGGACGGTCTTCGGGCCGGTCGAGCATGTCGAGGCGGACCTTCGCCATCGTGTGGCCGTACGGATCGAGATCCGCGTCGGTGAGGCCGAGAGTGCGGGCCGCTTCGGCGAGCGGACGGAGCGGCACAGAGCGCGCGATTTCGAGATCGTTCACGGGAGTCGAATCAGGCTCCGGTCGGCGTGGCGCCCAACCGGGAAAAGGTCGTCAGACCGGAAAATCCGGCCCGATCGCGGCGGCTTACAATACGTTCGGGCCGCGGCCGGTCCAGGCCGGCCACACCCCCCATCGCACAAATGCCCAGGCCGCCGAGCCCTTCCCGCAACCCGCCGGATTCCATCGTGGAGCCCGGCGACGAAGAAACGCCCAAGGTCTGCTACTGCATGCAGGTGCACGAAGCGACGCTGCGCCGCGCGATCGAATCCGGCGCCCGCTCGATCCGCGACCTGCAGGACATGACCCGGGCCGGGACCGGCTGCGGGACCTGCCGAACCGACCTCCAGGCCCTGCTCGACGAGGCGGGGACGTGAGCAGCTCGGCACGAGCCCTCCTGGTCGTGCTGATCGTCGGAGCCGTGCTCGGAACGGCCCTCGCGATGTGGAGCGACTCGGCCGAACCCGCACCGTCGATCCCGGCGACACGGCTGGTCCCGGCCACGCCCCGCGTGGAGGGCGATCCGCGTCACGCGACCCTGTTCGGACGGGTGACAGACGCGTTCGAACTCCCGATTCCCGGCTGCGTCGTCCTCGGCGAACCCGCACCCGAGTCGGTCGCGCTCGAACCGACGACGCCCGTCGCACCGACCGAGACGGTCACCGACGCGCGCGGCGCGTTCCGGCTGACGCTCCCACCGAGCGAGCGCGGGTTCGTGTTGACGTTTCGCCACCGGGACTTCCCGGCTCGCGTGGTCTGGTGCGTGAGCGCGGCGGTCGGATCGACCACTCGCGTTCCGGACGTCGAGCTGCAATCGACCCAAGGCCTCGCGATCACGGTGCAGAGCCTCGCAACTGGACGCATGTTGCCCGGCGCCCGTGTCGTCACGCGCCCCGCGCTGAACGATCCGACGCTGCCACCTCTCGCGGCCGCGGCCGACGTACGGACGATCACCACCGATTCACACGGCATCGCCCGGCTCGACGCGCTGTCGCCCGACGGCTGCGGTCTCGCGGTCCGAATCGAGGCCGACGGACACGAAACCGTCGAACGCACGGTCGTGCAGCCGGACGGCGTGCTGCCGATCCGGCTGCGCGAAGGCCACGTCCTGCGCGGTCGGGTGATCGCGGACACGGGGGAACCGGTTCCGAACGCGACGGTCCGAGTCCACGCCGAGGAAGACGGCCCGACGAGCGCGACGCAGACCCAAGCCAGCGGCGACTTCCGGATTCCCGGCCTGCCGCGCGGCCGCTACTGCGTGACGGTCGACTCGGCCCACAGAGGCTCCCTCGACGTGCTCGACCTCGCGGTCCCCTCGACGACGGTCCACGAACTCCGCCTTCCGGCCACGCACGAGCTCCGCGGTCGCGTCCTCGGGCCGGACGGCCCCGGGCCACGAGCGCTCGTCCGCATCGCGCCGACCGACAGTCCCGCGGCCAAGCCACGGCTGTCTCGCTGTAACGATGCCGGAGAATTTGCGTTTCGTGACGTTCCCGCGGGAAGATATGCCATCGAGGCATCGTCCGAGGCGGGCCTGTCCGTTCCGGCCCGTGCCGTGACGGTTCCGGCGGATCCGGTGGAGTTGCGATTGCGAGTCGAGACTGCGGTCTCCGGACGCCTCGCCGAGTCCGACGGCGCGCCTGAGAAGGGCGCCAAGGTCGATCTCATGGCTGTCAGCGGAGACAATTCGGCTTTCCACCGGTTCGCGCTCGAGTCCCTCGGCGTGGCCCCGCCGACGGTCCAGCCCGACCGATCCGGCACGATCCGGCCATCCGGAACGGTCTGGGGCATCGCCCGCCGGGCCGACGGATCGCCGGCCGCGAGCGCCACGATCGCCCTCCGGACGACGGCCGGCCGGGAAGTCTCGGCGACACGGGCCGATCACCTCGGGCGTTTCTCCCTGGGACCGCTTGCCCCGGGGACCTACCACTGGTTCGGTGCGCGTGCCGATGAGGACATGAGACGTCTCGAATCGAGCCCCGATCTGACCATGCCGGAAACTTCGAAGTCCCGCCACGTCCTGCTGCTGCGATGAACACTCGCCTGCTCGTCGCGGTCCTCGTGGCCGCCCTGATCGCCATCGCTGGCTACCAACTCCTCGGCACGAGTGACGAGGGGAGCGCCCCGCCGACCGTCGAATCCGAGCAGACCAGGACGGGCGGCGACCCCGCCAAACCGGCGACCGCGGGATCCCCGGAGAGCGCGACCGAATCCGTCGCGACCGACGAAACCGCGGATCGCGTGGCGGTCGGCACCGGCTCCGGAGCCGAATACGAGCAGGGCGTCCACGGCCGCATCGTCGACGCGAACGGCGCCCCGGTGCCGGGCGCCGCGGTGTTCTTCATGGAAGGCCCCGGCAGCGACATCTTCACCGCGATGCATCTCGCGCATCGCGGCGTGATCCTGCCGCCGATCGCGATCACGGAGAGCGACGACCAGGGCACGTTCACGGTCGGGCTGCGCAAGCCCACCCCGGACAAGACCTACCTGGTCCGTGTCACCCACGACAAGCACGCGGACACGTCCGTCCCGGGCATCAACCTCGGCTCGGGCCAGTGGTACGACGCGGGCGACATCCGGATGCCGAAGGGTGTCGTGCTGCACGGCCGCATCACGGTCGCCGGCACAGGCAACCTGCCGATCCCCGGCGCCAAGGTCTACGCACGCGCACTGGAAGGAGTCTCGGGACTCAACCCTGCGCCGGGTCGCGAGACGGGCGTCGAGACGGAGGCGGACGCCAACGGCTTCTACCGGTTCGAAAACCTCAAGATCGGCGTCGCGACGGTCAGTGCCGTCGCCCCGGGCTTCGCGAAGGTCGAGAAGGCACACCAGAGGCTCGACGGAAAGTCCGAGCACCTTGCGAACTTCGAACTGCCGCAGGGCAAGTCGATCGAGGGCATCGTCACCGACAGCCAGGGGTTGCCGGTCCCGCGCGCACGCGTGACCGCCGACGCCGTGAGTTCGAAGACGCCCGTTGCCGAGGAAACGATCTCCGACCACGAGGGGCGCTTCGAAGTCCTCGGCCTCCACGACGGCCCCTATCAGGTCGCGGCGATGGCGCACGGATTCGTCCGGATCGAGACCACCGCCGAAGCCGGCGATCGAGGCGTTCACATCGTCCTCGAGAAGCAGTGCGAAGCGCGGCTGCGCGTCGTCGCGAAGAATTCGCGCCTCGTGCGCAACTACCAGCTGTCGATCAAGCGCTACTTCGAAGGCCAGGACCAGTACGGGCCGGTGCGCACGATCCCGGTGCAGCACGTGACCGAGCGCGACCTCGAGCGCGGCGTGTTCACGATGACCGGCATCGACCCCGGCGCGTATGTATTCGAGGTCGTCGCGCGCAACCACGCGAAGACCTACTCCGATCCGTTCATGGTCGAGATCGGCGCGGAGTCGCCGCTCGTCGAGGTCACGCTCAACGACGGTGGCACGCTGACCGGCGTCGTCGTCAGCGAGAGCGGCGGCGTTCTCGCCGGCGTCACCGTCTCGACGCTGCAGAACTTCCTCGACGAAAACTCGCTCACGACGATGTTCGGATCGATGATCCCCGCGAAGGTCACGCTTCTATCCGCGACGACCGATTCGCGTGGCGTCTACACGCTGCCGAAACTCGCGCCGGGCACCTACCAACTCAAGTTCGAGCACCCGACGCACACGCAGACCAACGTCAAGGGCATCGACGTAGCCGAAGGTAGGACCGTCGACATGGACCCGGTCACGATGCGTCACGGCGCCGAGATCTCGGGCACGGTCGTGATCGACGGCCGCCCCACCGCGCACTGCAAGGTCACCATCACCGCGGTGCCCGACCCGACCTCGAAGTCGCTGAGCACCGTGACCGGCGAAGCGATCAGCGACAGCCAGGGTCGCTACAAGCTCGCGCGGCGCCTTCCGCCGGGCCGCTATTCGGCGCGCGCCGCGCGGCAGACGCTGAACAGCCCGATCATGCAGGTCCTCGATTTTGCGAAGACCCAACGAGAATTCACACTGGCTTCGGGCCAGGACACCTACACATTGGACTTCAACTTTCAGTCGACAGGAACCCCGGGCAGATGAACTCAGCCGCGAAGATCATCTTGGCTCTGCTCGCCGTCGCCGCAGTGGCGTACGGCGCGATGCAGCTCATGGAATCCCCACCCGCCGATCCGCCTCCGCAGTATCGGATCGATGACGAGTCCGAAGAGGGCGACGGCACGATCGATGCCGAGACCGGCTCGGAACAGGCGGATCCCGTTCGGGTCGACACCGGCGCCGGTGCGCGCACCGACATCGGCAAGGACACGGTCGACACGTCGAACCTGCCGCAAGGCGTTCGCGGTCGCGCCGTGAACGAAGCCGGGATCCCGGTGGTCGGTGCCGAGGTCATCCTGCGCAAGGTCGTGCCCGGCGGATTCATCGGGCAGGTCGTGCAGATGCAGAAGGGCATGGGCAACGCGCCGATCGCGACCGCGGTCACGGACGGCACCGGAGAGTTCGCGCTCGGCATCCGGAGCATTCCGACCGAGACCCTCGAACTGTGGTTCACGAGCGACTCGACGATCGACCGCAACATTCCGCAGGTGAAGATCGTCGCCGACACCTGGAAGGACATGGGCAACATCGAGCTCAAGCGCGGCGCGACGTTGTTCGGTCAGGTAACGGCCGAGGCCACGGGCGCACCGATCGAAGGTGCCCGCGTCGCCGCGAAGAACCCGATGATCGGCGGCCTCGCGCCGCCTCCGGGTCGCGAAGACGGCGTGTGGACTTTGACCGATGCGAACGGCGTCTACCGCCTCGAGAACCTGCAGCCCGGCGCGCTGATGATCCAAGCGGTCGCCGAGGGCTTCGCACGCGGCTCCAATCACGACACGCGCGTAAACTACGAGGCGCCGTCCGAGGTCAACTTCAAGCTCGCCGTCGGCAAGACGATCGGCGGTGTCATCACCGACGCAGAAGGCCAGGGCATCGCGGGCGCCCAGGTCTCCGTCGTGTGCTTGAGCACCAAGACGCCGATGAAGGTCGAGGTCCGAACCGACGGGAACGGTGAGTTCCTCGCGCTCGGCCTGATCGACGCACCGTTCCAGGTCAACGCGATGGCGCCGGGCTACGTCCGCGCCACCGAGCCGCTCGTCGAAGCGGGCACCGACGACGCACACATCGTCCTCGAGAAGCAGGGCGGCGCGCGCGTCAAGGTCGTCGGCGCCAACGGTCGCGTGCTGACGTCCTACTATGTCGCGGTGTGGCGCCACTTCGCGAAGAACGACCAGTACGGCGCGGCCCACGACATTCCGGGCCGCATGGTCCGCTCCCGCGACCTCGACTCCGACAAGGCATTCCAAATCACCGGCATCAACGCGGGTGACTACGCGGTCGTCGTCGAGACCGGCAACTACGCGAAGACGCGATCCGAACCGTTCACGGTCACGAACGGCTCGGCCGACCAGCTGATCACCGTCCGCATGAAGCAGGGCGGCAAGATCCACGGCACGGTCCTCGGCCCCGAAGGCACGCCGCTCGCCGGCGTCGAAGTCGAGACGATGCCCCCGGGTCTGATCGAGGTCCCGTTCATCAAGGATCTCCAGCACCTGATGACGACCGAGATCACCAAGACGAAGACGCGCACCGACGCGAAGGGCGAGTACACGCTCAAGAACCTCGCGGCCGGCAAGTATCAGCTGAAGTTCACGCACCCGAGCTCGTTCGTGAAGTACGTCCCGGACGCCGAAGTCGGGGACGAGCAGATCACCGACATCGAGATCGTCCGCCTCGAGAAGGGCACCCGCGTGCACGGCACCGTGCTGGTCGACGGTCGACCGGGCGTCGGCGTCAAGGTGTCGATCTCGACGACGCCCGATCCGAACGTGCCGGTCGCGAAGCAGCGTCGCTTCTCGGCCGAGGCGCTCTCGAATGCCGAGGGCAAGTTCGAGTTCCCGCGCCGCGTGCCCCCGGGCAACTACACGCTGCGCGCCGGTCGCACGCAGGGCAACCCGCTGCTCGTCATGCTCGACTACAAGAAGACCGAGCAGCAGATCGTGATTGCCGGAAACCAGGACTCGTTCGAGTACAGCCCGAACATCCCGAGCAACTGAACCATAGTTCCGACGCCGAAAGGGGCGTCCGAGGCCGCGTGCCTCGGACGCCCCTTTTCGTTACGTTCCGGGGACCATGACGTCGACGCCTCCCCCACAACCCGGCACCCCGACCAACTACTGGGACTACATCGCGGTCGAGCAGCTCCTGTCTCTGCAGGGCGGCGTCGAGCAAGACGAATCCCAGCTCAGCGATGACGAAGTCCGATTCATCGTCATCCACCAGATCGACGAGCTGTGGATGAAGCTCGCGCTGCGCGAGCTGCAGACCGCACGCGACCTCTTCGGCCTCGACTTCGTCCCCGAGACCTCGCTCGCGAACGCGCGCAACGCGCTGCGACGCGTCGCCGTGCTGTTCGACCTGATGGCGAACCACTTCCGCCTCATGGAGACGATGCGGACGCAGGACTACCTGCGGTTCCGCGACAAGCTGTTCCCGGCGAGTGGCTTCCAGTCAGCGCAGCTGCGCGAGATCGAGATCCTGCTCGGGCTCGACGAGAACGACCGCATCCCGTTCGGCAACGAGACGAGCTACCGCGACGTGCTGCGGTCCGCGGACGGCAGCGACAGCCCGGCGCTCGCACGCGTGCAGCGACGCATCGAAGACACGCCCTCGCTCAAGGACGCCGTCTACGAGTGGCTTGGCCGCACGCCGATCGACGCCTCGTCGCCCGACTCCGAAGTCGACGACGCCGTAGTGAACCACTTCATCGACGGGTTCCTCGCGAACATGGAAGAGGGGCGCGACGCCTGGCTCGAGAGCCGGATCGCGACGCAGGCGTTGACCGACGAGGACCGCGCGCGCCTGCACGGCCGCTACGACAAGGAGATCGCGTCGGCGCGTGCCTACCTGCGCGCCGAACACCTCGTGGACGCCGCCGAACGCGCGAACACCTGCCGACTGCGTGCGGCGATCCTCTTCATCGAGAGCAATCGCGATCTACCGCTCCTGAGCTGGCCCGGCGAGATCATCGACTCCCTCGTCGCGTGCGAGCAGGCGATGCTCGTGTTCCGCCAACGCCACGCGCGCATGGTCGAACGCGTGATCGGCCGGCGCGTCGGGACCGGTGGCTCGGACGGCGTCGACTACCTCGATCGCACCGCGCTCAGCTACCGCGTCTTCACGGAGATCTGGACGGCGCGCACGCTGCTCATGGAGCCGGGGCGCACGCCCGAAGTGTCCAACGAGGAATACTACGGGCTGCGGAGCAGCTGACGCTCAGCCGCCGGCGAGCACTTCGACCGCTTCCTCGACGTCGGCGCGCGCGCCGATGAACAGCGGCGTGCGCTGGTGCAGCTCGGTCGCTTCGATGTCCAGGATCGGCTTGACGCCGTCGGTCGCCGCACCACCGGCAGCCTGCGCGACCATCGCGAGCGGCGCCGCCTCGTAGAGCAGCCGCAGCTTGCCCTTCGGCTTCTTGACCTCGCCGGGATACATGTAGATCCCGCCCTGGATCAGCGTGCGGTGGAAGTCGGCGACCAGCGCACCGACGTAGCGCGCCGAACGCTTGCCGCACTTGGTCGAGCCGTCGCGGAATCGCTTCACGAGCTCGACCTGCTCGGGGATCCACTTCGATTCGTTGGCCGCGTTGACCGCGTAGCTGCCCGTGCCCTCCGGGAACCGCAGCTCCGGATGCGTCAGGAAGAACACGCCGACCGAGCGATCGAGCGTGAACCCGTTCACCGGGCCGCCGACGGTGTAGACGAACATCGTCGCGGGACCGTAGAGAATGTAGCCGGCGGCGACCTGGTCCATGCCACGCTGGAGGATGTCGTCCGGACTGACCTTGCCGTCGGTCGAGTGCCGCCGATGCACGCTGAAGATCGTGCCCATCGATCCATCGATGTCGACGTTACCCGAGCCATCGAGCGGGTCGTGCAGGACGACGTACTTGCCTGCCTCGTTCCCTTCGAAGTGGTAGACCTCGTCCATCTCCTCGGACGCCATCGCGGCGACGCCGGTCACGCGTTCGAACACCGAGATGAACACGTCGTTCGCGACCATGTCGAGCGCGCGGACGTCCTCGCCCTGGACGTTGACCTTGCCGGTGTAGCCGAGCTGCTCGTGTAGGCCGGCCTTCATCACGTCGTTCGCGATGATGCGACCCGCGAGACTGATGCGATTGAGGATCGTCGATAGGTCGCCGGAGGCCTTGACCTTCGCCTGATCCCGGAAGAACTGATCGGAGAGCGTCAGCCGCAGATGTTGGCTCGAGGACATGCCCCGAGGATACGAATCAGCGCGGCGCGTCCAAGAAGCTTCGAATCCGCGCGCCGAACGGACCGCGTGCTTCGAGCGGGAGGTTGTGGCGATACCCCTCGGCGTTGACGAACTCACACGGACCACCGAACGCCGCCTGCAGTTCCTTGCCCATGAACTGGGGCACGATCCGATCGAGGTCGCCGTGCAGGATCAGCGTCGGAACGCGAATTGCCGGTGCGGTCGAGAGGTTGTCGAACCGGTGCCGGAGCAGCCAGCCGACCGGAAGCCACGGATACTGGTAACCGGCGGCGGCCGCCAGCGACGTCGGTGGCATCGAGAGCACCAGCTTCTCGACGCCGTGCCGCGAGGCGACGTGCACCGCGCTGAACGTGCCGAGCGACGCTCCCGCGGCGAAGAGCGGCACACCGAGTTCGCGGGCACGCGCCTCGGCGCGCTCGGCCGCGACGTCCGCGGCGTTGAGGATCGGTCCGTAGCCGGGGCTCCCCTCGCTCCCGCCGTAGCCGGGATACTCGACGACGAGCGGCTCGACGCCGTATTCGCGCCACTGGCTCGCCCAGTAGACCCCAGACCGTAGGTCTTCGCCGTTGCCGAGGAAGAAGAGCAGCACTGCGCGCGGCGACGGGGTCTCCGCGACCGCAACCCGAAATCGCCCGCCGCCCGGCTGCGACTGCCAGTCTACGCGCACCCCATCCGGCAGCGTCAGCTGGTCGCTCCGTCCGAAGTACGCGCCCACGAAGATCAACCGATCCTGGAACAGGAACATCGCGAGCACGAGCACGACGTAGAAACCGGCGAGTACGGCCAACCAGGTCACGATTCGTTTGCCTCGAGGACGCATGCGGTCAGATGCCGACGTCCCGGCGCCACGCGTCGAGACGAGCCGACATCGCGTCGACACGCTCGGGATGCGCGGCCGCGACGTCGCGGCGTTCGCCGATGTCGTTCGACAGGTCATAGAGCTGCGACTTGCCGCCGCGACGGATCAGTTTCCATGGGCCATCGCGCATCGCGACACCCTTCCAAAACAGCTGCCGCTCTCCGAGCGACTGGCCGGCCAGCGCCGGCTCCAGGCTGATGCCGTCCGACTTCGGTGCATCGACACCGGCAAGCCCGAGCATCGTCGGCATGAGATCGAGGCTGATGCAGAGCTGGTCGGACTCCCCCCCACCACCGATCCGGCCCGGCCACCACGCGATCGCGGGCACGCGATGCCCGCCCTCCCACACGGTGCCCTTGCGTCCGCGCAACGGATCGTTGCGCATGTGTCCGGCGCCACCGTTGTCAGAGAGGAAGATCACGAGCGTGCGGTCGGCTACGCCCTGCGCCTCGAGGGCATCGAGCACCGCGCCGACGTGCTCGTCGAGCGCCGCCATCATCTCGCGCACGACGACATCCCGCGCGCGCCCGTCCTTCTTCTGCCGATTCGGTCCACGAATCGCCGGACTCGTCGGCCCCTGGATCGGGGAATGCACGGCACCGTGCGGCAGATAGAGACAGAACGGCTCGTCCTTGTGGCGCCCGATGTAGTCGACCGCGTGGCGCGTCAGCAGATGCGTGAGGTAGCCCGGCTCATCGCGCTTCTCCTCGCCGACCCACCAGTCGAACGTGCCCATCCGGTCGTAGTGCGACTGGTAGTCGATGTTGCCACTGACGAACCCGCGGAACTCCTCGAACCCGTGGCGCAGCGGGCCGAACTCCGTCGTGTACCCGAGGTGCCACTTCCCGAAGACGGCGGTGCGGTAGCCGGCATCACGCAGCAGTTCGGCGAACGTGGTGTGCTCGACCGTGAGCCCCGACGCGTGCGTCGCGTGCTTCGGATCCGCGTTGATCACGCCCGGCACGCCGACGCGCTGCTGGTAGAGCCCGGTCAGGAGTCCGGCGCGTGTCGGACTGCACACCGTCCCGCTGGAGTGGAAGTCGGTGAACGTCAGCCCCTCACGCGCCATGCGCTCGAGCTGCGGCGTCTCGATCCAGCCGTCGTAGACGCTGGAATCGCCGTAGCCCATGTCGTCGGCGAGGATGATCACGAAGTTCGGCGGCGGGTCGTCCGGGCCGGACTGTGCGGCACAGCCGATCAGCGACAGCGCGAGCGCCAGCGTTTTCATGCGAGATCCGAATCGCCGAGCGTGTACCACCAGTGGTCGTGCAGCCACTGCGTCGAGAAGCGCTCGTCCTGCACGATGTGGTTGAGCCGACGCTCGAGCACCGTCTCCGACGGCTCGATCGAGAAGCCGCGGGCAACGAACGACGCGTGCTCCGGACTGTTCGCCGCGAACACGACCATGACGCGCCCGCGGTTCTGCTCCCGCGCGATCGCGGTCGTGCGCGCAACCAGCGCATCCGCGGCGTCCGTGTCGCCCTCGGGCACAACCCAATCGACGATCGTGCACGCGCCGGAGATCAGCTCGTGCACCGGGCGCACGACGACGAAGCCGACGAGCTGGCCCGCGCGGCGCGCGGCGAGCATCACGTACGGCTGCCCCGGGATCGTCGCGTAGCGCCAGTGCAGATACTTGGCGTCCCGCGCGAGCAGGCAACCGCGCCCGTCCGCGAACTCGTCGAACAGCGCGTCGGCCTCCATCGGGATCTCCGTCACGGCATCGACGTCGACACCAGCCGGGCCGTCGACGTCGCCGCTGTTGGCATCGCGCACGAGGTAGTCGACGACGCGGATCGGCTCGTATCCGAGGAAGCGGGACCCGACGCGCTGTGCGGTGATCACCGGGTAGCCGTACATCGTGCCGTCGCCCGCATCACGACACAGCTGCTGCCACACCTCGCCGATGTTGACGAAGAGCCCCGGTCGCTTGAGGCCCGCACGATGCTCTTCGAGCACGAAGCTGTCGACGATGTGCACGAACACCGAGTCGCCGTGCGAACTGCGCACGCGGCACGGCACGCCGCCGTAGTGACCCGCGATCAGACCGTCGTCGGTGACGCCGACCATGATCCGGTGCCCTTCGGGATTCTGCTCGAACTGCCAGCGCCAGAAGTCGATCTCGCGATCGACATAGCCTTCACCGCACACCTTGCGGAACACGGTGTTGAAGCCTTCGAGGATCTGCTGTTCGTCGCCCTCGCGGTACAGCCGGATGTCGTAGTTCTCGGTCACGCCTTCGCCAGCTCCCCGCAGAGTCCCTTCACGAGAGTCGTCAGTCGCCCCTCGGCCTGACGCCCGGCCTCGATGACTTCATCGTGAGCCAACGGCACGGGAGAAATTCCAGCGGCCTGGTTGCTGATCAAGCTGATCGCGACGACGCGCGCACCCATCGCGTTCAGCGCTATCGCCTCGTGGACGGTACTCATGCCGACCGCATCGGCACCGAGCGTCCGCAACATGCGCACTTCCGCGGGGGTCTCGTACGAAGGCCCGAGGAGTCCGGCGTAGGCGCCTTCGTGCAGCGCCCCGTCCTGGGCATGCAGCACCTGGCGCAGCTCGGCATCGTAGATCGTGGACTGGTCGGGGAAGCGCGGACCGAGCGCCTCCTCGTGATCTCCGATCAGCGGAGACCGCCCCGTCAAGTTCAGGTGATCCCCGAGGACCATCAGGTCGCCGGCGGCGAATTCCTCGCGGATGCCGCCAGCCGCGTTCGTCAGCAAGAACGTATCCGTGCCCAGCACGCGCATGGTGCGCACGGCCCGCACGACCTCGGCCGGAGTCCAACCCTCGTAGAGGTGCACACGGCCACTGAGGCACGCGACGGGCAGACCTTCGACATCGCCGAAGATCACGCTGCCGCCGTGGCCCTCGACCTTGGGCGCCGGCCAGTTCGGCACGTCGCCGAACGGGATCGCCTGCGGGTTCTCGACCTGGCTCGCAAAGTTCTTGAGGCCGCTGCCGAGGACGAGACACAGGCGGGCCCGCGCGCCGACCGCCTGGCGTAGGAACGTCGCGCTCTGTTCGAGCAGTGTGGACTCAGACATTGCTCAACACCCCCGCCAGACAGCCCGTCGCGCACGTCGCGATCGCACCCGCGAACATCGCGCGGAGCGCGATCTTCGACAGGTCGGAACGACGCTTCGGCGCGATCGCGCTCAGGCCGCCGATCTGGATCGCGACCGAGCCGAAGTTGGCAAAGCCGCACAACGCAAAGGTCGCGATCATGTAGGTGCGCTCCGAGATGGATTCTCTCATCGCGCCGAGTTGCCCGTAGGCCACCAGCTCCGTCAGCGCGATCTTCGTGCCAAGCAGTTCCGCGAGCGTCATCACCTCGTCTGACTGCACCCCCATCACAAACGCGATGGGATAGAACATCCAACCGAGGATCGTCCCGACGGTCAGGTCATCGCTGAAAAGGGAAAGTGCCGCATCCAGAACAGCAACCAGGCCGAGAAACGCAATCAACATCGCGCCGACGTTTAGGGCGAGCTTGAGACCGTCGCTGGCGCCGCTGGCAGCGGCCTCGACGACATTGCTCGCCGTCTTCTCGTCGTGCATCACGACGCGACCGGCGGTCTCGCTCTCCTCCGTCTCGGGGTAGAGGATCTTCGACACGACGAGCCCGGCCGGCACCGCCATGACGCTGGCGACCATCAGGTGCCCCGGCTCCATCCCGAACAGGACGTACAGCGCGAACACGCCGCCCGCGATCGTCGCGAACCCGCCGGTCATGATCGCGTGCAGCTCGCTCATCGTCATTCGCTGCAAGAACGGTCGCACGAGCAACGGCGCTTCGGTCTGTCCAACGAAGACGTTGCCGCACGCCGAGAGCGACTCTGCCCCGGAAGTGCCGAGCACGCGCGCCATCACCCAAGCCATTCCCTTCACGACGAGCTGCATGACGCCGAGGTGGTAGAGCACGGACATCAACGACGAGAAAAAGATCAGCGTCGGCAGCACCATCGTCGCGAAGATGAAGACGCCCGACGCGCCGAACGTCGACTCGACCGCGTCCCCAGTCGCGAGTGGTCCGAAGACGAACCCGGTCCCAGCGGCCGCGAGCTTCAGGAAGCGTTCGACCGCGAGCCCGACCTCATAGAGCGCGTTGCGGCCGTCCTCCCAGCCGACGAACACGAACCCGAGCACGAGCTGGATCGCGAGCCCACCCCCCACGAGCCGCCACGAGATCGCCTTACGGTCGCGGGACAGCGCGTAGCACAGCCCCAACAGAGCCAGGAGACCGAACAGGGAGACGAGCCTCAACATGCCCGCCATCGAACACGATCGGCGGAGTCGTTGCGAGGATTCACGAGGCGTGAAACAATCCGTCGATGGGCGATCCCGAGGGCATTCCGCACGGCGCCGTCGAGCGCGACCTCGGTGGTGGAGAAACCGACCGCCTCGTCCGCGAGGAGCCGCTGCTGATCTCGGTGCGCGAGCAGTCCGTGCTCACGATGCGCACCCCGGGCGACGACGAGAATCTCGCGATCGGCTTCCTGCTGTCCGAGGGTGTGCTGACCGACGTGGCCCAGGCTACGTCGATCGACACGGAGCCAGGTGACCCCGAGCAACTGCAGCCCGACGTCGTGCGGATCGGACTCGCGCGAGCCGCCGCGGCGCGCATCGCCGGGCGGCTGACGCGCACGCACGAGATCCGTTCGTCGTGCGGGATCTGCGGACTGGTCGACGCGGACGAACTGCTCGAGGACACGCTGCCGCTCTTGTCCGGCGTGCCGCGCCTCGCGCGCGCTTCGATCCCGACGATGTTCGAGGAGTTCGGCAGACGCCAGTCGCTGTTCGCCGCGACCGGCGCGAGCCACGCGGCCGCGATCTGCGACGCGGACGGCCTAGTCCTCGGCTTTGGCGAAGACGTCGGTCGCCACAACGCGCTGGACAAGGCGATCGGCGCCGCCGCACGCGACGGCCACGACCTGTCGCACGGCATCGCGCTGCTGTCGGGCCGCGCGGGGTTCGACCTCGTGCTGAAGTGCATGCGGGTGCGGATTCCGATCGTGGCGTCGGTGTCGGCGGCGTCGGCGCTGAGCTTCGACCTGTGCCAGTCGGCCGGGGCGACGCTGGTCGGGTTCGTGCGAGGGGAGCGGTTGAAGGTGTACTGCGATGGTGGGCGGTTGATCTAGAGGGCTGGCTCGGCCGCGCAGGCGCAGGCGCAGGCGCACGGGTCGGGCACGCGTCACGCCCCACCCCCTCACCACGCCCTCCCCGTGCTGCGCGTGCGCTTGCGCCTGCGCCTGCGCGACGGCGACCCGTAACCCGCCCGTGACCCGTGTCCGTGACCGCGCCCGTGACCGCGCCCGTGACCAGGGCACGCGGCCCCCACACCCACCAATGGAAAATCCCACCCCCCCGTTACTCCCACCCCACCCCGGCGCTTTTTCCCTCTGCACTCTCCCCCGCGTCATCCCGCGTCCTGATCCCACAAGGCGCCCGATGCAGTTCCGACTCGGCGGCTACCTGCTGCCGTGCCTCCTCGCCGTAATCGTCATCGCCGTGCTCTGGCCGATCCTCTACGGCCAGTTCGTCGGTGACGACGAACTCCTCCTCGTCCGCAGCACACACGTGCACACGGGCAGCCTCTGGGACACGGTCAGCTCGCCGCTATTCCAGGACACGAACAAGTATTGGCGACCACTCACGAGCGCCACGCTGTGGCTCGGGTTCCACCTCGGCGGCGGGCAGCCCGCGCCGATGCACTGGATGTCGATCGCCGTGCACGTCGGCGTCATGCTGCTCGTGTTCCGCATCGCGCGCGAGTGGCTCGACTCGCGCGCCGCCGCTGCGGTCGCCGCATTGTTCTTCGCGCTGCACCCGGTGCAGATCCAGCCCGTCGCGTGGATCGCCGCGATCAACGACGGCATGTGGAGCGGCTTCGCGCTGCTGTCCCTGCTCGCGTGGCAACGCTGGCGACGGGCGGGATCGCGCGGCCTGCCGTTCCTCGCATTCGCGGCCGGAGTGCTCGCGGTGCTCTCCAAGGAAGCGGGCGCCATCGTGCCCGCGCTGTGGGTCGTGCACGACCTCGCGACGCGACCGCGACACTGGCGCGCGAGCGTCTTCCGCGTCGGCGTCGCGACGTCGATCCTCGCCGGTCTCTACGCGATGGCGCGCACCGCCGTGCTGCACGACGGGCTGGCCTCGATCGAGCCGGACCTCACGCTGTCTCGCATTCTCACGCTGCCGGGAGAAGCGGTCGGTCAGTGCCTCACCCTCCTCGCGCTGCCGCTGCGCCGCGACATCGAATGGCGCGTGCTCTCGTCACCCGACTCCGTCGCAACGCTCGTCGTCCAGCACGCGATCACGCTCGCGACACTCGGCGCGTTCGTCTGGGCCGTGTGGCGCAAGCGCACCGTCCTCGTCCTCGGCCTCGGCCTCACCCTCGTGCCGATCTGGCTGATCGGCATCATGTCGCCGAGCCTCGGCGCGTGGTCCGTTGCGGATCGCTACCTGTATCTGCCGGCTTTCGGAACGGGTCTCCTGCTCGCTCTGGCCGCGCGCCGGTTCGGGCGCCCGGCGCTCGTCGCCTGCGCGCCGCTCTTCCTGCTGTTCGCGATGATCGACCGCGACCTGATTCCCGGCTGGTCCAACCCGCGGGACCACGCCGAGTGGCTCGTCAGTCTGCGTCCGGACGATCCGCTGGCCCGTTTCAGCCTGGCGCGAGCGGCGCTGCTGGACCATCTCGCGAGCGGAGACGCACGCGATCTCGATACGGCGCGCGAGATGTTCACGCGTCTCGACGAGGCGGCGTCGCGGCGTGACGCGCTCATGCACGCGTGGTACGAACACAAGCTCGGCTCGATTCGCAGCAGCCGGCTGTGGTGCGACCACCTCGTATCCAAACGCGACGGCATTCCCTTGGATTTCGGCGTGACCGTGGCCTCGTTCGCGCGCCTCGCCGAGAGCCGGCCGAACGACCCGCACGCCCGCCAGAACTACGGCGTCGCGCTCGCGATGTCCGGACGCCAGCGGGAAGCCCGTGCCGAGTTCGAGGCCAGCGCAGGACTCGATCCGTTCTGCAGCGAGGTGTGGTTCAACCTCGCGCGCGCGCGCATGTTCGACGGGGACCTGCTCGGAGCGAGCCAGGCGATCGATCGCGCGTTGGCGATTCGACCCGGCGACCAGAACGCGAGCGCGCTCCGTCGGCAGATCGAACGCGCGATCCTCGTCCGCCGCTGATCACTTCCGCGGGAGGAACCGGATCAACACGGCCGACAACGCCGCCGTCGCCGCGCCGACGTGGAGCGCGACGGCGAACGTGCCGGCGGCGCTGACCAACACGGCCATCATCGGCTGCGTGACGAGCTGCACGCCGCGCGACAGGTTGTAGAAGCCCGACGCGGCGGTCGCGCGCACCTCCGGCGCGTAGTACTCCGCGAACAGCACGCCGAAGCACGACCACGTGCCCGCGCCGAGACCGACCGCGCCCATCGCGAACCCGAACACGACGAGATCGTTCGACAGGTGCTCGAAGCCGAGCGCGACGGTCACCAGCCCGACCGCGAACAAGAGACAGAACCCGACGAACGCGCGCTGCCGCCCGAACCGATCCGCGACGAACCCGAACGCGACGTCGGCGAACACGTGCACGGTGTTGATCCCGATCTGGAACCAGCCGACGAACGTGATCGTCGCGCCCGCGTCCCGGATCAGCATGCGCGGCAGCCACGCGTACGTGCACCAAAAGCCCGTCATGTGCAGCACGAGCAGGCCGAGCATCGCACACGACGCGCGGCGGTAGCGCGGGGTGAACAGATCCGTGAGCCGACCGGCCTTCGCGCCGGGTGCACGGTCCTCGCCCGGCAGCGCCCAGCGCGCGAAGAACACCAGCAGCGCCGGGAGCCCCGACCACAGGAAGCACGCCCGCCAGCCGACGTGCGGCGCGACGAAACAGCCGACCGCCGCGGCGAGCGCCATCGCCACCGGGCTGCCGGCCTGGAGGATCGCCGCCGCGCGGTTCCGCAATCGGTCTGGATACGTCTCGGCGACGACCGCGTGCCCGACGCCCCACTCCCCGCCGACCCCGAACCCCGTGACGAGGCGTGCGACGAGCAGCGACCAGTAGCCGTCGGCAAACGCCGTCGCGAACGCGCCACCGGAGTAGAGCAGGATGCTGAGCGTCAGCGCCTTCCGCCGCCCCACCCGATCGGCGATCCGGCCGAACCAGAACCCGCCGACGGCCGTCGCCGCGAGGGTCCAGCCGATCAGCCAGCCTTCGGCGACGGTCTCGATCCCGAGGTCCGCGGCGATCGAGTGCCGCACGAAGGCGAACAGGATCAGGTCGTAGAAATCGAAGACCCAGCCGAGCCAGCAGAACAAGAGCACCCGTCCACGTCCCTCGGCCATCAGCTCGGTCCACCACCGCATTCGAGCAATGTCGCCGCCCGGGATCTGGTCCGCAACCGATCTTGGCTTAGGATCCCGCTCGTGATCCCAGTTCGGAAGCGCACGATCCCGGTCCAAGTCGGCAGCGTTCAGGTAGGCGGCGACGCCCCGGTCGTCGTCCAGTCCATGACGAACACCGACACGGCGGACGTCGAGCGCACGGTGACCCAGGTCGCCGAGCTCGCCGGCGCCGGGTCCGAGCTCGTCCGCGTGACCGTGAACAACAAGGACGCTGCCTCCAAGGTCGCCGAGATCCGCAAGCAGCTCGACGATCAGGGCGTCACCGTCCCGCTGGTCGGAGACTTCCACTACAACGGTCACGTCCTGCTGCGCGAGTTCCCGGACTGCGCCGAGGCGCTCGCGAAGTACCGCATCAACCCCGGCAACGTCGGCAAGGGGGCGAACCACGACGCGAACTTCGCAACGATGATCGAGGTCGCGAAGGACTACGACCGCCCGGTGCGCATCGGCGTCAACGCCGGCTCGCTCGACCAGGAGCTCCTCGACGAGCTCATGGACCAGAACGCGAAGTCCGCCGAACCGCAGGGTGCCACCGAAGTCTGGCTCGAGGCGATGGTCCAGAGCGCACTCCGCTCGGTCGACGCCGCGATCGAACTCGGGCTGCCCGAAGACAAGCTCATCATCTCCTGCAAGATCAGCCGCGTGCAGGAGCTCGTGCGCGTCTACACGATGCTGTCCGAGCGCACCGACCACGCGCTGCACCTCGGGCTGACCGAAGCCGGCATGGGCATGAAGGGGATCGTCTCTTCGACGGCCGGCCTGTCGATCCTGCTGCAGCAGGGCATCGGCGACACGATCCGCGTCTCGCTGACGCCGCGTCCCGGCGAGTCGCGCACCGAGGAAGTCCGCGCCGCGCAGGCGATCCTGCAGTCGCTCGGCATCCGCCCGTTCTTGCCGGAAGTCACCGCGTGTCCCGGCTGCGGCCGCACGACGAGTACCTACTTCCAGGTTCTCGCGCAGGAGGTCGAAGGCTTCCTCGCCGAGCGCATGCCGGTGTGGAAGGCCGACAAGCCGCAGGCCGCGGAGCTCAAGGTCGCGGTCATGGGCTGCGTCGTGAACGGCCCCGGCGAGAGCCGCGCCGCGCACATCGGCATCAGCCTGCCCGGCACCGGCGAAGCGCCGCGCTCCCCGGTCTACATCGACGGCGTGCAGCGCACGACGCTCGAAGGCCCGACACTCAGCGACGAGTTCAAGGAACTCATCGAAGACTACGTCGCCGGCATGTGATCAGGGGCACGTGATCAGGCGTAGCGCGCGAGGATCAACTCGCGCGGCCCGATCTCGCTCTGCGAGAACGTGATCGCTTTCGCGACGCGTTCGACCGCTCGTTCCGCCGCCGTGTCGTCCCGCGCGTGCACGGTGAACAGCGGCTCGTCGCCCTCGAGCGTATCCCCGACTTTCTTGTGGAGCACGACGCCGACGAGCGGGTCGATTTCGTCGGTCGCGGCGCGACGCCCCGCGCCGAGGTCCATCGCGGCCAGCCCGACCTCCATCGGATCGATGTCCTCGATCCACTTCACGGCACCGAGCGACGGGGTGAACGGCGCGACCACCGGCGCCTGCCCGAGCGCGGACGCGTCGTCGAGAAACGCTGAGTCGCCGCCCTGCCGCTCGACGTTCTTCCGGCAGCAGGCGAGCGCGCTGCCGTCCTCAACGAGCTGCCGCAGGATCGGCATCGCCTCGTCGGTGGAAGACGCCTTGCCCGCGAGCACGAGCATCTCGGCGGCGAGCGCCAGCGTGAGATCGACGAGATCCTTCGGGCCACGACCGTGCAGACAGTCGGCGATCTCCGCGACCTCGAGCGCGTTGCCGACCGCGTAGCCGAGCGGCGTGTCCATGTCGGTCAGCAGCGCGGTGATGTTCTTGCCGGCAGCGCGACCGGTCGAGACGAGACTCTCGGTCAGCGCCTCGGCGTTCTCCCGCGACTGCATGAACGCCGCGCGCCCACACTTCACGTCGAGCACGAGGCCGTCGATGCCTTCTGCGAGCTTCTTGCTGAGGATCGACGCCGTGATGAGAGGCACGCTCTCGACGGTGCCGGAGATATCGCGCGTCGCGTACATCCGCTTGTCGGCCGGCGCGATCGAACCCGTCGCACCCGCCATGACGAAACCGCACTCGGCCAGCACCTCGAGGAACTCGTCCTGCGACAGGTCGGTGCGAAAGCCGGGGATCGAGTGCAGCTTGTCGATCGTGCCGCCGGTGTGACCGAGGCCGCGCCCGGAGATCATCGGCACGGGAACACCCGCGGCGGCGACGAGCGGCGCGAGGAACAAGGAGACTTTGTCGCCGACTCCCCCGGTCGAGTGCTTGTCGACCTTCGTGCCGGGGATCGCGTCGAGATCGAGAACGTCCCCGGAGTCGCGCATCGCTGTTGTCAGCGTGCCGGTCTCTTGGACGGACATCCCGCGGCAGCACACCGCCATCAAGAACGCGCCGAGCTGCGCATCCCCGAGCGAACCGTCGACGACGCCATCGACGATGTCGCGGATCTGGTCGCCGGACAGCTCGTGGCCATCGCGCTTGAGCTTGATGAGAGTTGCGGGGTGCTCACGCATGCCCGGCCGACGATAGCGCGACGACCTCTCGGGTGCGCGTTTCGACCCGGCGAAACCCCGCGGCCTTTCCGTGCCTCACCGTCGACCGCGCGGACACTCGGCCTGGAGGCCACTCGCGGCCTGGCATGCAGGCCCGGTGACGGGCCGCCTACGTCACAAACGCTTCGCAGGGCCAAGTCACGTCGTACCGCCGCATTCCCAGGTGTCGCTCAGCGTCAGGTGAAAACGGATCGTATCGAGCCTCGCGCGACCCATCCCCGGCCTACCGAAACGTGAGAAGAAGCGAAATCAGGAGTTGCTTGTCGGGTATCGCGGCACGCGGACATCGCAATCCCATGCGAACGCGCACCGCCTGCCTCCTCGTGATCTCCTGCTTCGGCTCGGCCGCAGCCCAGTCCCCGATCGGTGCGGACCTCCTCGTCCCGCTCCACGGCGCTCCGAGCGATCGGTCGGGAGAGCTGGGCACCTGGGCTGGCGGGGCCGGATACAAGGCCCGCTTCGACGGCGGGTTCCGGTTCTACCCGGCGCTCGGCCGGGACTATCCAGACCACCTCCCGCTGGCCTGGGAGACGCGGTCACTGACGATCGGAGGCGTCGAACTCGTGTCCGGGACACCGGTCGAAGCGCAGGCCTCCGACCAACGCTTCGAGTATCGCTGGGGCCCTGTGACCGAGGCGTACGACGTACGCTCGAACGGAGTGGAACAGACGTTCGTCGTCGCTGGACGCCCGAGTCCTGCCGGCGAACTCGTCGTGACCGGGCGCGTGACGACGCCGCTCTCGGCGAACCAGCAGCCCGCGCGGCACACGGCCTTGATGTTTTGCGGTCCTGCGGGCGAGCGCATCCTCGAGTACGGCGCTGCAACCGCGATCGACGCAGACGGCCGGCGGTTCCCGATGACGACGTCGTACGACGGGGAGTCGATCCGCCTCGCACTCGAAGAGAGCGTTGTCGACGCCGCAGTGTTTCCACTCATCGTCGACCCGGTCATCTCGACAAGCGTCGTCGCACCCGTCGAGGAGATCGCAATCGCTGGATCGGCGCTCGGGTCCTCCGATCCATTTTGGGTGACGCGCACTTCGGCAATCGCTTTCACCCGGATCATGACGGCCACCGACCAGGATCCGGTGATGTACTTCTGCTACGAGGACTTCTTCACCCCGCGACTGGTGTTCGCAGACCTGTCGACCGCGTACGGCTGCGAGGGGATCTCGGTCAGCTCGCACGCCGTGGTCGCTGGGACGTGGCCAGTCGGCGTCGGCGTCGCGGTGATGTACGAAGCCGTGTTCGAACGCCGCTACGGATCGACCCGTACGGACCTTCTCGTCTTCCAGCAATGGAGCGAGACCACCGACGCCGTGAACACCGGCTTCACTACGGTCCTCGCGGCCGCGCCCGGAGAGCACTTCCGTAACCCGGTGATCGGCGGCTGGTCCGAGACCGACGGACGACAGATCGTGGTGTATGACCGCTCCGTCGGCTCTTCGCATCACATCGGTGCGACTTTGCTGACGCGGGTGGGGCTTCAACTGACGACGACCGTGCTCGCGAACCTCGCGACGACCGCGGGAGAAGTCGAGCCCGCACTCACGCGGGCCTCGCCGGACGGCCACTGGCTAGTGTGCTGGCGCAGTTCGGCGCAGGACGCGATCCATGCCAAACGGATCGACGCGAGTGGACTTGTCAGCCTCGCAACGGCACAACTCGCCCACAACCCGAACTCGATTCACGAGGATCCCCGAATCGCGGTCGTCCGCGACCCGCAGTCTTCGACGCTCAGCTACATGTTGACGTACGGCACGCGGCCGATCGGCCTCGGCGTCAACGCGATCCGCGCGCGGTCGTTCACCTGGGACGGCTCGGCGTCGCCACCGGCCCTCGGCCCCGCACGCACTCTGGCGCTCGGCGACATCTACAGGAACCAGTCCCTCGGCTCGATCGCTGACAGTCAGTACCTTGCGACCTTCATCGAGCACCAGGGAACCAACCAGCGCGGCAAGGCCGTGCGGATCGGCTACTCGGGAGGCATCATCGAGACGTTCGAACCACTACCGGTGGGGCAGCGTCCGTTCGGCCTTGTCGCGGACGGCGTCCGAGCATCGAACGGAATCGACACTTTCGTGTGCGCCTACGGTGCGGCGGCCAGCGGCGCGCACCCGGTCTACGGGTCCGCGATCCCACTCCCCTCGATCTCCTACGTGCACACCTTCGCAAATTCGAGTTGCGCCACGATCCAGGACGAAGAGTGGTCTGCCGCGTTGGCAGGCTCACGAAACTTCACGATCCGGCTGGTCTCGCCGACGTCGCCCCTGCTCTCCACCTGCGCCTTCGGGTTCTCGCTCAACGACATCTCGCTCGTACCGCTCGGCATGGTCGGTTGCACCTTGCTCCAGCCGATCGTGTTCTCGGTGCCGGGGACGACCGTGAGATTCTCCCTCCCTGACGTGCCACTGTTCACGGGCGACCTCTACTCTCAGTGGATCTACACGGAGCCCGGCGCGAACCCGCTCGGCATCGTGACGAACCGAGTCGTGCACCACTTCGTGGAGTGAGGCCGGCGGAAAGAACCGGTGGGACGCCGCGCGGTTTCTCATGTCATCGGATCCGGAACTGGCCGCCCGGCGTAGTCGGTTTCTGCGATGCGACGAGTCGCGTCGACTGAGCCTGCGACGAGTTGGCCGATCATCGTACTCCGTTCTCCTCGCACCCGATGTGAAGGACCCACAAGGCGTCGACCGCATGTCGCCAAGCAGGTTCAGGGCATCGTCCATGACGAGTTGATCCGCCCATGTCGAGCACACCGAGCTACCAGGTCGACGAACGGTCGCAGGCGCTTCGACCGCTCAGTACGCCACGGGATGCCAGAAGGTCTTCACTTCGACGAACGGCTCCACCCACAGCAACGACCGCATCTCTGCAGGCTTCTTCCACTGCGGATCGCTCAGGTCCGCATACCGCACCCGCTTCACGCTGTCCGCCGCCGCCTCTCCCATCGCCGGATCCGGCTTGCCCGCCTTGAGGATCGCATCGATGTCGCGGTGCGAGGCGATCTGCGGCTCGAGCTCGTCGCGCTTGCCGCACAAGAGGTTCACGACGCCACCGGGCACGTCACTGACGGCAAGCAGCTCACCGAGCGCCATGCCGGCGAGCGGCGCGTCCTCGCTGACGAGCGCGATCACCGAGTTGCCGCCGACGAGCACCGGCAGCATCACGCCGAACAGACCGAGCAGAGATGGCTGGTTCGGCGCGATCACGGTCACGACGCCGGTCGGCTCGACCGTCGAGAAGTTGAAGAACGGACCGCTGACCGAGTTCTGCGAACCGAGCAGGCTCTGCAGCTTGTCGCACAGCCCGGCGTACCACGTCGTCAGGTCGATGACCGACTCGGTCTCCTTCTTCGCGGCGGCGGCCGTCGAGTCGGTGCACGCGCGGATCTCCTCGGCGAGCGAGTCCTTGCGCGTCTCAAGCATCTCGGCGAGGCGGTAGACGATCTGCCCGCGGTTGTATCCCGTGCGACCACTCCAGTCGCCGTAGCCCTTGCGCGCCGCGACGACCGCGTCGCGCAGGTCCTTGCGGCTGCCGCGCGGCACGTTGACCTGCGGCGCGCCCGCGGGCTGGTAGCTACGACCGGACTCGGAGCGCGGGAACTTGCCGCCGACGAACAGCTTGTAGGTCTTCTTGACTTCGACTCGTGCCATCGGGGTTCTCCTGTTTCTGGCAGATGTCACTGACTCAGCGAACCGGGGAAGCGGAGGTAGGCGCGCATGCCTTGGCGCCCGCCCTCACGACCGAAGCCGCTCTCCTTGAAGCCACCGAACGGGCTCGCGGGATCGAAGCGGTTGTAGGTGTTGTTCCAGATCACGCCGGCGCGCATGCGGTCGGCCATCCAGAGGATGCGCGACCCCTTGTCGGTCCAGATGCCGGCCGACAGTCCATAGGGCGTGTTGTTCGCCTTCTCGACGGCCTCCTCCGGCGTGCGGAACGTCAGGATCGACAGCACCGGGCCGAAGATCTCGTCTTGCACGACGCGGTTCGTCTGCGACACACCGGTGAAGAACGACGGCGCGAACCAGAAGCCCTTCTTCGGCAGCGTGCACGACGACTGGTGCAGCACGGCGCCTTCTTCTTCACCCGACTTCACGAGCGCCTCGATCCGCGCCAGCTGCTCCTGGCTGTTGATCGCGCCCATGTCGGTGTTCTTGTCCATCGGGTCGCCGACGCGGATGCGCTCGATGCGGCGCGCGAGTTTCTGCACGAAGATGTCGTGGATGCTCTCCTGCAGCAGCAGGCGCGAGCCCGCGCAGCAGACGTGGCCCTGGTTGAAGTAGATCCCGCGCACGACGCCTTCGACCGCCTGGTCGATCGCCGCGTCTTCGAAGATCACGTGCGCCGCCTTGCCGCCGAGCTCGAGCGTGAGGTCGGTGCCCTTGCCGGCGAGCGCCTTCTGGATCGCCTTGCCGACCGCCGTGCTGCCGGTGAACGCGACCTTGTCCATCGCCGGGTGCTCGACGACCGCGCCACCCGTCTCACCGGCGCCGGTCACGATGTTGACGACGCCCGGCGGCAGCTCGGCCTGCTGCATGACCTCGGCGAGACGCAGCGCGGTCAGCGGCGTCGTCTCGGCGGGCTTGAGCACGACCGTGTTGCCACACGCGAGCGCCGGCGCGAGCTTCCACGCGGCCATCAGCAGCGGGAAGTTCCACGGGATCACCTGGCCGACGACCCCGATCGGCTCGGGGCGCTCCCCGGGGAACGCAAGGTCGAGCTTGTCCGCCCAGCCCGCGTGGTAGAAGAAGTGCGCGGCCGCCAACGGCACGTCGACGTCGCGCGCCTCGCGGATCGGCTTTCCGCCGTCGAGCGACTCGAGCGCCGCGAACTCGCGCGCGCGCTCCTGCAGGATGCGCGCGATGCGGAACACGTAGCGCGCCCGATGCTCACCCGGCAGCTTGCGCCACGACTCCGCGGCCTTCTTCGCCGCCTTCGCCGCGCGGTCGACGTCGGCCGCGTTCGCGAGCGCGACCTCGGAGATCTTCTCCTCGGTCGCCGGGTTGATCGTGTCGAAGTACTGCCCCGACTTCGGCTTCACGAACTCGCCGTTGATGAACAGCTCGTGTCGGTCGGCCACTTCGAAGTGGTCGGTCGCCTCGGGGGCCGGTGCGTAGCACCACTTCTCGCCGAACGAGAGCGTCGGCTTCGCCGCGGACTGGGTCGCTTGCTTGCCTGCCATGTGTGTGTCCTAGTCCTTCGAGAAGTCTTCGGGTCGTTGGTAGGTGCCGGACGTGAGCCGCACCCACTGCATCAGCACGTCGTTGAGCAGCGAGCTCGCGCCGAAGCGGAAGTAGTTCGGGTCGAGCCAGTGGTCGCCCACGGTCTCGTTGACCATGACGAGATAGCGCAGCGCCTGCTTCGCGGTCTTGATGCCACCGGCCGCTTTCACGCCGACGAGGCGTCCGGTCTCGAGGTAGTGGTCGCGCACGCTCTCAAGCATCAGCAGCACGACCGGCATCGTCGACGCGGGCGACACCTTGCCGGTGCTCGTCTTGATGAAGTCGGCGCCGGCCAGCAGCGCGATCCGCGACGCGCGGCGCACGTTGTCGTAGGTCCGCAGCTCGCCGGTTTCGAGGATCACCTTGAGGTGCGCGTCGCCGCACGCCTCCTTGACCGCGCAGATCTCGTCGAACACGAGGCCATACTGCCCAGCGAGGAACGCGCCGCGGTCGATGACCATGTCGATCTCGGTCGCGCCAGCATCGACGGCCATCTTCGTGTCTTCGAGCTTCACCTCGCGCGACGAGCGGCCGGACGGGAACGCGGTCGCGACGGCGGCGACTTGCACGCCCGTGCCTTCGAGCGCTTCGACGGCGACGGACACGAGGTCGGGGTAGACGCACACCGCGCCGACCGGACCGAGCGACGGGTCAGTCGCGAGCGGCAGCTTCGCCTTCTGGCAAAGGGCCCGCACCTTGCCGGGCGAGTCCATGCCTTCGAGCGTCGTCAGGTCGGTCATCGACACGACCATGCGCAGGCCATCGCGTTTGGCGTCCTTCTTGATCGAACGCGTCGCCAACTCGGCCGCGCGCGTATCGAGCGCGACGGCGTCGACCGGCGGGACGCGGAACTCGGTGGGAGAAACGGAAGTCATCGGTTTCCTCGGAACGAGGCGAAGGTGAACGGCTCGGGCAGCAGCTCACCGAGCGAGGTCTCGACCACGGTATCGCCACGGCCGATCAGGATCACCGCCATGTCGGGGCCGAACTCGGCGAGAACCTGGCGGCACGCGCCGCACGGGCGGGCCGGCTGCTCGAGGTCGGTGTAGACGGCAACGGCAGTGACGTCGCGGACGCCCGCGAGCACGGCGGCGCCAATCGCATTGCGCTCGGCGCAGATCGTGAGCCCGTAGCTCGCGTTCTCGACGTTGCACCCGGCGTGGATGGAGTCGTCGCCACCGAGGACCGCGGCGCCGACGGCGAAGCCGGAGGCTTCGACGTAGGCGGACGCGCGGGCGGCACGGGCGGCGTCGAGGAGGGCTGTGCGGAGTTTGGGGCGCATGATCTCGGGGGCCGGGGGTCGGGCGATGGTAGCGGGTGCCGGGGAAGAAGGCGCGGGCCGGCTTCGCTCAGCATCGGAAGCTGACGAGGGTCGCCCTCATCGGCCCCCTCACCGCCGCGTGAGCCGTAGGACCGCGGACGGCTCACACGACGGTGAGGGAGCCGACGAGGGCGCGGCCGGGGCCCTGACGACGGTCGTCGGTGGAGACGCCGGTGTGAACCACCACGCCGGTGGGCCGTTCCAACAACGATGCCCCTCACTCGCACCCGCTACCGATCTCCGGACCACACCGGCCGGATCCTCGGCGGCATCGTCCTCACCCCGTGGATCGTCGCCCTCGTTCTGCACTGGGCACGCGCGGTTCCGATTCACGAGGGCGCACCCAACCCGATCATCGATTCCGGATTCGGCGCGGGCGTTCGACTCCCCGACGGCTGGGAAGGCGCCTGGATCGTCGGCGGATGCATGCTCTGGGTCGTCGCCGTGGCCGTCGGCATCCACGATGGCGAGAGTCCGACACGGCACCGACGCAATCCGCAGCTTGCAGCACGTCACCCAGATCAACCTCCGTTCCGAACGGCAACGGAACGCGCGCCTGAAACTCGGTGACGTCGCCCATTCATATCGTTCCCCAATCAAGTGACGAACGCTCGTCCACCGCGCATCCAGCCCCCCTTTCCGGCACGACCCGCAAGTCCACCCCGGCACACCCACCCACCTCGTGAATCGCCCCCGCCTCCAGCACGAGCTCCCGATCGAACCACGGCGCACCGACAACCACCGAGTGGTATTCCCCGTTCTCCCCGCACGCATCGACACCCGTCGCTTCACACATCGCAACGAACTCGTCGGTCATTCGCGCCCCGAGCACCTCGGCGGGCAACGCGGCCACCCGCACCGTCGTGATCCGCGCCGCAAACCCGGACGCCAAGAACTCCTCGACCAGCCCACGGCGCGACTCTCCCCACAACGGCAGCACTGCGCGCAGCCCGGCCCGCGCACACACCAGCTCCTCCCATTCACGATGCGGCTCGAGATCGATGTCGCCAAACACCACCGCCTCCGCACCGGCTTCGCGCGCGCGCCGCAGCAACCCGACGAACGCGGACTCGTAGTCCGACCACTCCGCGCTCGCGGTCATCCACGGCACGCCGAGGGCCGCGGCGTGCCACTCGAAAACTTCGGACCGCAGTCCGTGCGAACGCGACCGCGCGCCGGTGCCGTCCAACATCGTCACCAGCGCGACGGGGCGCGCCCCGGCCTCCATCACTCGGTGAAGCGCCAGGCACGAGTCCTTGCCGCCGCTCCACGAGCATGCGACCGGGATGCCATTCCGTCCGTCGAGATCCGAACTCACGTCGTCGTAGAGGCGCCAGCTGCGTCGAGCCGACGACACACCCATCCGTAGCCGAAGAACAGCGCGAACGAGAACACGACGTTCGCCGCCAGCATGTTCAACGCGAACGGGATCGCCGCGGTGTAGCACGCGACGAGACCCGTCCACGTCGTCGGATACAGAATGCCGGTCCACCACACCGCGAAGTTCGTACCCACGAAGAACAGGAGTGTCGCCAGAGTCGCCCCCAGCCCGACACGCGCGAAACTCGGCGTGCGCAGCGCGCGTCCGAGCAGCGCCGTCAACGCCATGCACACGTAGCTCGGCAGCACGTGCGGAAACTGCTCGAAGCCGTACAGCCCGCCGAGGAGCACGACGTCGCCGAGCAGCATCGCGAGCAACGGCGCGAGGACCGCAAGTGTCGGTCGACGGATCACCGCGCCGCAGAAAAGCGCCAGCCCACCGAGCGCGGTGAAGTTGGGCGGATGGGGCAGCAAGCGCGTGGCTGCGGCCACGACGATGCAGGAGATGATCCACTTGGGGTACGACGAGAGCATGATTCGCCTCACTGGGCTGAAGTGGAGCCGCCGCGAACTCACAACGGCTCGGGGAGTGGGTTCGAAGTCCGGCGCTACTGCTGCACCGCAGCCGCGCCGCTGATCGCCCCGCCACCGTCACGCAGCGCCACCGCCATCTGCAGCGGAAGTGGCAACGGCGGCAGCGGTGCCGGCAGCGCGAGCGTCAGCGACGTCGTCGTGATCTGCACGGGCACCGTGATCGAAAACAGCGACGCCGGATCGACGGGCACACCCCAGAACGACACGCCGAGCGTGCCCGGGTCGAGCGTCGCCCAGCCGTCGGGATCTTCGATCGTGACTACGAATTGCCCGGAGGGCGGGATGTCGATCGAAACCGACGGCCCGTTCGGATCGAGGCCGGCCGCCGTGTGCACGACGGTGACCCCATCGATGTCGGCGCTGCCGTTGCCGGGATCCCGGATCGGCGTCCCCTGGCTGTCGACGTCCAAGCCGCTGCGCACGTCGACCAAGCGCACCTGGGTGATGAACGACGGGTCGACGAGCCCGCTGAGCACCAGAGGGTCTTGGCTCAAGGTCGCGAAGTCGATCGCGTCACCGCCCGCCGCGACGAGGTTCTGCGCGTCGATCGGGTTGGTCTGCACCGCGAAGACGCCGCCAAGGCCTTGGTACCACCCGCTCTGCACGAACGAAAACGGGCCGGGATCGCTCTGTGGCCCGGTGTAGCGACTCGGGATGCGCGCGAAGTGGACGCCATCGGTGCTGACTTCGACGTAGACGACTTCGGCGAACGTTTCCCACGGCGCACTCAGCGAGGCGAACGGGTTTTCGGACACGATCAGGTCCGCACCCGGCCCATCGGTGAGCACGACGTCGAAGCTCAGCGTGATCGAACCGCCGATCCCGAGCGAGTGCACGACGCCATCGGGCGCGCCGAGGACGTTGTTCGGGACGAAGATGCCGCCGCCGGCCTGCCCCATGTCGTCGAAAGCGACGACCCCCGATGCAAACACGGACTGGCCGCCGGAAGCTTGGGCCAAGACGGACGGGGAGAGAGAGACGGCACACACGGCCGCCGAGCACACGTAGAGCGTGTGCTGCGCGATGCGCTGCATAGCAGATCCTTGGTCTCGTTTCCTCGCGAGACGTTTGTCGAATCGATGACTGTCTGCCGGCTTCCGTGTTCTGGCTTCGCGTTTCGTCCTACTTGCCGAGCCTTCCCAGGATCACTCGACGAGAGCGCACCCAGTGGCATCGTTCGGCGTTCGTCTACGCTTACAGCGGCGGGACCGCGGAGGAATTGCACCTCGCTTCCGGTTGCTGGCGACGCCGCGGAACCTACCAAGTCGCGGTGGCGTGCGCAAGGGAGGTCGAGTGTGAATCGGGAGACGCGCGCGCACGAAAGCGCGCGGCCGGACGCGGGCCGGCTTCGCTCAGGACCGGAAGCTGACGAGGCGCGCCCTCATCGACCCCCTCACCGCCGCGTGAGCCGTAGGACTGCGGACGGCTCACGCGGCGGTGAGGGGGTCGACGAGGGCGCGGCCGGAGCCCCTGGCGACGAGGTCACGGGTTCACGCGAACCGGATCGATGTCGATTCAGGACTTATTTGTTGACCAGCCTGCCGAATGCTCATGAAGACGCGGAAAATCTCGCGGAATCCTCCGCTCGAGAAACGTCCCCTAATCAAGATCGCGAACGACTTGCCCACCTCGGGCAACCGCACCGCATCCCCAGCTCCCGCTCGCTCCGCCGCCCACCCGCGCGCAGCCGCCGGACGCATCCTCGTCGGCTTCTGATCCTGAGCGAAGTCGGCGAGACCGCCCGCGCCCCGAGCCCGGGAGAAATCCCGAGCCACCCCGCTCCGCCACGACATCCCTCCCTAGCGCCCTCCTCCCCGCGCATTCGACCGCATGGAGCCCGCCTCGTGAGCATCCCGTCCCGCACCCTCCTCCTCCTCGCCAGCCTCCTGCTGAGCACATCAGCCGCGCTGACCGCCCAACACGACGACCTCGACGGCGCGCCCGCCCTCGCCCCGAGCCCGCCCACAGGCCCCGCCCTCCCCGAGTCCTCGGTCCCGCCCCTCGACTCCCCCCACGCCGACATCTACCGCCAAACCCGCACCCGCATCCACACCGCCCCCGACGATCCCGAGGGCGGCCCCTACGGCATCTGGGCCGCGGGTGAACACTACAAGGCGTCGTTCCACGGCGACTTCACGTTCATCCCGTACCTCGGCGGCGGCTACCCGCACAACCAACCGCTCTCCTGGCGCACTGTCGCCTCGACCGTCGCAGGCCAACCCACCGCCCACCTCGCGCGCGCTGAGCGCTGGTACGACGACTACCGCTACGAGTACCGCTACGGCGATCTCGTCGAAGCGTACGACGTGCGCGTCGACGGCATCGAGCAGACGTTCACGCTGCGCACCCGCCCGCAGGTCGCGGGCGACTGGGTCGTCACGGGCCAACTCGACACCCTGCTGACGTCCTCCCCGATCGTCGACCAGCGCACCGGCATCGCATTCCACGACGATGACGGCAACCTCATCCTCCACTACAGCGCGGCCGTCGCCTTCGACGCGAACGGCCACACCGTCGACGTTCGCACCAGCTACGACGGCGAACGGATCCACCTGCGCGTCCCCGGCGAGTGGCTCGCCACCGCGACCTTCCCCGTAACGATCGACCCGCTGATGACCCGCGAGTGCACCGCGTTCTGGAGCCAGGCCAATCCACCGCTCCTCGAAGGCGTCGTCCTCGACGTCGACATCGGCCGGGACGGCGTCGCTGACCAGATCATGGTCGCATTCGTGCGCCTGGCCTCCGGACTCGACTTCGACATGTGGGCCTACCTGTTCCCGAACGACGACTGCACGTTCGCGAACCGCAACGAGGTGTTCGTCGACGTCGCGGACAGCTGGGGCACCGTGAGCCCCGCGATCGCATTCGCGGGTGGAGAGGCGGACTCGTGGTTCCTAGGCTTCGTCCGTACCGGCCTGATCAGCGGGCAGAACGGCGCCCGGTATCACATCCGGGCGAGCGGCGACCTCGCGCTCGACAACGCGTTCAGCACGATCAGCCGGCCCGCCGGTTCGACCCACGGCATCGTGATGGACGCCGGCGGCGTACGGAGCGAGTCGTCCGGGACGAGCGTGTTCGTCGTCTACGAGCGCCAGGACCCCGGCGCGTTCACCGACGTGCACGGCAAGCGGATCGAACTCACCGGCAACGTGCAGGGCCCCGAGTCGCTGATCGATACCACGCCAGCCGGCTCCGGTCGGACCCGAGTCCGGCCGAGGGTCAATCAGGTAGCCGACGGTCCGAACGACGGCTGGGTCGTCGCATGGCAGGAGTACTGGGACGCCAGTTCGAGTGGCAGCGACGACTGGGACATCAATCTCCGCCGAATCTCCGGCACGGGCGTCCCGACCGGTTCCACATTCGCCCCGCTTCTGTCTGTCGAAAACGACACGCACAAACTCACCCCACAGGTCGAAGGCTCGGGCGGCCGATACTCGCTCGCGTTCTCCGTCTGGGAGGAACTCCCGACGCTCACCAAGACAACGACGGTCGTCGGCACGGACATCTTCAACGAGAGGTTCGACTGGCCGTTGGGCGGCACGTTCGCGTTTGGCGAAATGTGTGAGATCACGGCCGGACTCATCGACGATCAGCGCTGGCGCATCAACGGCGGAACCCACGACACGAACACGGACAGTCATTGGGCCTGGATGTTCGAAAGCACGCAGTCAGGCCTGCAGTACGTAAGTACGACGGGATACGACGCCGGCCGCATCGAGCGCTTGGTCGCCTACAGTCCGCCGGGCCCGGCGAACGCGGCCGCCGGCACCGTGACGTTCAACGACGACCTCGATCGGTTCGAACTCGCGTACGCGACGAACGAGGGCGGCGTCCCTTGTGGGACGACGAACGGCACCAACCACACGGTCTACTGCCAGGTCTTGACGCACCTGCCGGAACCGACGCCGACGACGTTCGGCGTGAGTTGCGGCCCCGGGATCATCGCGTCGTCCGAGCGCAACCTGGTGGGCATCGACGCCTACTCGCTCTACCTCTACAACGCGACGCCGTACACCCCCGTGACGCTGTTCGTCTCGGCCGAGCAGAACCAGATCCCGCTCGACATCATCGGCATGCCCGGTTGCGCGCTCGCATTCGTCGTCCCGATCGCCAACGCGCCGGCCGTGACGAACACGCTGGGGAATGCGGCGTTCACGACGGCGCTGCCGACGTGTCCGTCGCTGGTGTGCGGCGGCTTCACGTGGCAGTGGGCGTATCTGGCGCCGGGGTTGAATCCGTTGGGGGTCGGGCTGACGCACGGGTTGCGGACGACGTTCACGTGTCCGTAGGGCTCGGGCGCGGGATCGGGTCACGACGGGCCCGGGCGGGCCCGAGCCTGAGGCCCGCGCGGGGGTCGTGGTCGCACGCGGGCTCGCACGCGCACGCGGGCATGGGAGAGGGTCCGGGCTCGAGCACGCATGCGGGCATGAGCGCGGGTGCGGTGCTATCGTCACCCGCGCGTGACCCGACTCCTCCCCCTCTTCATTGTCCTCTTCGCCTCGGCTCTTCTGCTTCCTTGGCTCGGCCGGCCCTTCGACGCGAACGAGACCAACGCCGGGTGGTACTTCGCCGCGATCTCCCGCAACTTCGCGGAGCACGGGCTCCTCGAACTCCGCGGCTGCCCGCTCCTCTACACCGGACTCGACGACACGCGATTCGGCTTCCCCTACCTCACGCACCCGCCGGGCACGTTCTGGTTCTACGCACTCTTCGGTCCCGAGGAGTGGAAGATGCGGCTCGGCTCGCTGCTCGCGACCGCGGTCGGGGCGCTCGGGCTGTTCGCGCTCGCGCGTCGTCGGTTCGGCGCGCCGAGCGCTGCGCTCGCGGCGTGCCTCTACTGCGCGTTCCCGGCGACCGCGGTCTACGCGCAGCTGACGTACGAGACCGTCGTGTCGGCGTTCGGTCTGTGGATGCTAGTCGCGCTCACGGCACTGCGCGACACGTCTGCCGAACGGCCGTGGCGCCGGCGCGTGCTCCAGGTCACGGGGTTCGTGTGCGCGTTCGGCGGCACGTGGATGGACTGGACGTTCGCGTCCTACTGCCTGGCCGCGGCGCCCCTCGCGTGGTGTGGGCTCCGATTCCGCGCGACCATCGGCACGCTGCTCGCGCCCGCGATCGGCGCCGTCGCCGCGGCGGCCGGCGTCTTTGCGTGGAAGGCGTGGCTGAAGGGCGCACCCGCGCTGCCGAAGCTCGACGCCGCCGTCTCGGTCGGCGACACCGTCTCCGGCGTCATCGCGGAGCGACCCGATGCCGCCGTCTATTGGCGAGCGTTCGGCGAACACCTGGTCGACTGCTACACGACCCCCATGCTGGCCGCTTGCGCCCTCGGCACATGGTTCCTGCTGCGCCGCGACTGGCGTCTCGGCATCGGCATGCTCGCCGCGGGCATCTTCGTCCCGCTCCTGTTCGGCCAACACGTCGTCAACGAGCACCGCCTCTTCTTCGCCTACTTCGCGCCGCTGTTCGCGCTGCTCGGCGGCGGCCTGCACGTGTGGCTGACTCGCTTCCCGAAGCCCGCGATCGCGATCGGAACGCTCGCGCTGCTCGCGATCCCGACCTGGTCGTCGCTCGACACGAGGATCGAAGGTGCGACGCCGTTCTTCCGCGACTTCGGCGAGACGCTGTCCGCCGCCGCCGCGGAGACGACCGATCTCGGCGTGAAGCGCTACGACGTCGTGCACAACGGCATCGCGTACGGCTGCTACCTCGACACCGAACGCATCCAGTTCCCGCCGTTCCTCGATCCGACCTGGGTTGCGTCGGGGATGAACTCGATCCCGCGCGAGCGCGGCATCCGCTACCTCTGGCTCGACGCGACCTACGACCCACCGATCGCGAACACCGCGGGGTCACCGATGGGACAAGCGCTCGCGGCGTACCTCGCGCAGTTCCCGCGCAAGCGCGTGACCGACCTCGAGTATCCGTTCTCGTACGACCCGACCGATCGCGGCACGGGCACGATTCGTGAAGCATGGCTCTACACGCTACGCGAAGCGTTCCCGGACGAGGTCATCGTGCGCATCCGCGAGGCCGCGGACGCGACGATGGCGGAGCAAGAGATTCCGGGCATGACGATCGCCGTCCGTGCGCCGAACGGCGCGATCTGGACCGAGGGCTTCGGCCTCGCCGACATCGAGAACGAGGTGCCCGCGACCGCGGACACGATCTACCGTCTCGCGTCGATCTCGAAGCCGATGACCGCCGTCGTCGCGATGAAGCTCGCCGAAGACGGCAAGCTCGACCTCGACGCCCCGGTGCAGACCTATTTGAAGGACTACCCGGAGAAGCGATGGCCGATCACGACGCGCGATCTGCTCGGGCACCTCGCTGGTGTGCGCCACTACGAGGGCAACGTCGACGAAGTCCGCTCGAACAAGCACTACACCGGCGTGATCGACGCGCTCGAGATCTTCCGCGACGACCCGCTGATGCACGAGCCGCGCTCGAAGTACCGCTACACGACCTACGGCTACAACCTCGCCGGCGCCGTCACCCAACGAGCCGGCGGCGCGAAGTTCGTCAAACTGCTCGAGAAGCTCGTGTTCGCACCGGCCGGGATGACGACGATCCGCGCCGACGACGCGCGCGCGATCATCGCGCACCGCGCGCAGGGCTACCGCATCCGCGCCGGCAAGCTCACGAACGCGGACCCGGTCGACACGAGCAACAAGATCCCCGGCGGTGGCCTGTGCAGCCGCGCGATCGACCTCGTCCGATTCGGGATCGCGCTGCTCGACGACACGCTCGTGTCGCGCGCTTCTCGTGACGTCATGTGGACCGAGCAGGCGACGACCGACGGCAAGAAGACCGGCTACGGGCTCGGCTTCGCCGTTCGTGAGCACGAAGGCAGGACGATCGTCGGCCACAGCGGCGCGCAGCCGCGCGTGCGCACGCGGCTGCGCATCTGGCCGGCCGAAGGCACGGTCGTCGCGATCATGTGCAACCTCGAGGGGCGCAAGCTCGTGCCGCTGACGAATCGGATCGGCGCGCTGCTGCACGACGTGAAATGAGCGACACGCACCGCTGCTTCACGGCGATCGAGCTGACCGAAGACGCGCTCGACACGCTGACTCGCGTGCAGGACCGGCTGCGTCGGTTCGACGCGGACGTGCGCTGGGTGCGGCGCGAGACGATGCACCTGACGCTGAAGTTCTTCGGCGACGTCGAAGCCGCGACGCTGCCGAAGCTCACGAACACGCTGCGTAGCATCGAGCTGCCGGCGATCGAATGGGAAGTCGCCGGCCTGGGGCAGTTTCCGCCGCGCGGCAACCCACGCGTGGTCTGGGCCGGGACGCGTGGTGACACCGATGCTCTCCTCGCACTCGCGGATGCGATCGCGACCGCCAGCGAGGGCCTGGTCGCACCCGACGGCAAGCCGTTCCGTCCGCACGTCACGCTCGGCCGCGTGCAGGGTCCGCGCCACGCGCGCGAACTCGTCGCGGCCCTCGCACAACTGAATCCCCGAGTCTCGCTGCCACCGGTCCGCAGCTTCACGCTCTTCGAAAGCGAGCTGCGCCCCGAAGGCCCGCACTACCGCGCGCTCGAACGCTTCGAATTCGCGCGCGGCACCGACTGACTCGCTACAGCCACTCCATCTCGCCACCCGGCAAGAAGTAGAGGATCAGCATCGTTCCGCCCGCGACCGTCGGCACGTGCGCCGAACCCGGCGGCAGCACGACCCAGCCTGCGCCATGCCCGTCGAACTTCGGCTCACCGTCGCGCACGAAGCACAGGCTGATCTCGCCGGCCGGGTGGCGGTGCTTCGGCCCCGGCGTGTTCATGCACACCGCGTCGATGCTGTAGCCGCCGCAATCCTTCGCGACGCGGCCGAACTGCAGCGGACCGTTCTCCTTGGGCGTCAGCGTGCCGGCTTCGTACGCCGCCTCCGCGAGCTCGCGGATCTTCGCGACCGCGGGGCCGCCGTAGGGCACCCGTTCTTCGATGGCTGCGGCGGCGGCCTTGCCGTCGGTCAGGTCGATGCCTTCGAACTGGGCGATGATCGGCGCGAGTTCGTCAGTCAGTTGGTCGAGCATGGGGTCAACAAAGCACAGGGGCGGCGGGTTGCCCAGAGGTGAGTCGATGGCCTTCGGGGGAAATCCTCGGATCGCCGCGGCGAAGGCAGGCGCAGGTAGGGGCACGGGCACAGGCACGGGCGGGCTACGGGTCACCACCGCGCAGGCGCAAGCGCGGTGGTGACCCCTGAACCGTGAACCCGTCGCCCCTACGCGTGACCCGTAACCGCCCCACCGAAGAAGGACGATCTACTCGCCCGCCCGCTCGGCGACATGCCGTTCCGGCGGCACGAACTTGGCCCCCTCGATCGGCCGCTCCTCGAACCCCGCCCACACCGCGAAGTGATGCAGCACGATCGCGCCCGCGACTCCTACGTTCATCGATCGCGCGTGCCCGTACTGTCGGATCCGCACGAACCCGTCGCAGATCGCCTTGTGCGCGTCGGTGAGCCCACACCCCTCGTTGCCGACCAAGAACGCAGTGTCCCCTGTGAACGGATGCGACTCGACCGGCTCGGCCGCGGCGTCGATCTCGACGCCGACGATGCGCACACCCTTCCCGCGCAGATAGTCGCGCGCCTCCGACAGCCGGTAGAAGTGCACGCGCTTCATGCAGTGCTGCATGCCAACCGCCGGACTCGTCGGCAGCTGGCGCCGACCGACGACGACGACCTCGTGCACGCCGAGCGCGTCCGCGGTTCGCACCAGCGCGCCGAAGTTGCGGCTCTTGACGATGTGATGGAGAAGGAGGTAGCTGCGTGGCACGGGCGCGAGACTCTACCCGATCCGTCGCTAGTGCTCCGCGTCCGATGTCCGCATCAGAAGTAACCGGCCATTCGACCCGCTCGCTGCGTTGCTGCTCCTCAACTTGTCCACTGACAAGCCGTGTCGTCGCAGCGCCTTGCGAGTGAATCGACTGCCTCGGCTTCTTCTACTACGGATTTCAGACGAGGAGCACTAACGCCAATCGCCGTAGAGAACCATTCCGCCCCAGGCATCCGGGCGGCTGCCGCGACCGGCGAGTCGTTCGGCGCGCAGCATCGCGAGGCGCGCCTCGCGCAGCGCGGTGGCGGGCGCGAGTCCGCGATTCCAGATGCCGTCGTAGAACTGACGCATCAGGCGCGTGCGCTCCGGCGTGCCGCCGCCCCACAGGGACAGCGCGACGCGACTCACGCCGGCGGCGCTGAACGCCTGGACGAGGCTCAGCCCGTCCCGTAGCTCACCCGGCTCCGCCTCACAGCTGGATCCGGACAGCGTCACGAGTCCGCACCCCTGGATCGGCAGCTCGGCGATCTCGTCCCCGACGAGCACGTCGTCGACCGGGGCGCGGCGCTTGCGGTCGTTGATCCCCGCGAAGACGACGCCGGCGACGGGTAGACAGAACCCGTGCGTCGCAAGGTGCAGGAACGAGCGGCGCGCGACGTTCTTCTGGAAGGCGATCTCGGTCGCGTCACCGTCCTTGAGCTCTTTCGGCAACCGCTCCCGCGGGAACGCGCGACTGAACACCGCGCGCACGGCGCGAAGTTCTCGTTTGGACTCCGGCATCGAAGGCCAGAAGCCACCGTAGTCGACGCGTTCGACCGCGTCCTCGGGGCCATGGCGGGTCGTCGCGGCCTCGTCGTAGTCGACACCACCCACGAGCACGCCGCGACTCGTCACCTGCGCCGCCGTCGCGTCAGGCCGAAGCGCGTCGTGCAGCCACGCGCTGTCGCGGACGTAGCAGAACTCATGGTCCTCGATCAGGTAGCGAACCCCGGCCAGCCCGTCGCCGCGCATGACCTCGAACGGCAGCCGATGCAGCGGACCGGCCGGCGAGACGAACACGCGACGCGCGCCCGCGATGCGACCCGCGAGCGGACGCCACAGCGCGTCGCGCAGCGCATCCCCGGCGATCTGCCGCTCCCCGATGATCGAGTCGTCCACGCGCGCGCGCGGGCTCCGGATCGCGGCGAGGTAGCGGTCGACGAATCGACCGATGGCCTGCATCGGACCGAGGTCGAGCGGCTCGACGCGTTCGTCACCGGGCAGGACGACCCAAGCGAGAAGGCGCGGCTCGAACGCCTGCTCCGAGACGTTCTGGAGTTTGCCGTCGCGCCAGGCCGCGAATCGCGTCGGCCGGTAGACGTGGAAGTCGAGATAGACCGAGCCCGCCGGCAGCCGCCCCGCGAGATCGCTCACGGACACGCCGTCTGGACGCAGCTGCAACCCCGCGGTCGAGGCGACGCGCGCCTCGAGCTCGGTCTTGCTGCGCTGGAGCCGCGCATTCTGGCGCCGCGCGCTGCCGCCACCGAGCGGCTCCACGCTGACCGCGGCCTCGACGAGCAGCTGGTCGACGAGGCGCAGCTCTTCGAGCGCGCGACGGAGCGCCGGATCGTCGAGCTCGATCAGCCGTTCGACTTCGCGGAACGCCGCGCGCGACGCCGTCGCGTGACACGTCGCGAGCTGGCGGAATCCGTCGCCCTGGCTCCACCCCAAGCGGGCGCCACAGCTGAGGAGGAGATCGAGCGCCGAGTGGAGCCGCTGCGCGCTGACGGCGCGCAGCTCCCGCGCGTCGATCGCGTACCGCCCCGCCCAGTACCGCGCGGCGCGCCGCAGCGCCGACGCGGCATCGGTCCAGGCCGCCTCGAGCTTGCCGCTCTCCGCCTGGATGAGCGCGCGCTGCATCAGGCAATCGACCGACCGCACGTGCTCGCGCCCGAACCGCTGTTCGCAGATCTGCAGCGCGCGCGAGCACTCGGTCCGCGCTTCGTCGAAGCGACCGAGCTGGCGCAGGACGATCCCCCGCCCCTCGAGGGCGAGCGCGATCTCGACGTGGTCCTCGGGCAGCACTTTCGCCAGTTCGGTGAGCGCCTCGGCGTAGGCCTGCTCGGCCTCGGCGAACTTCTGGGACACCCCGAGGCTCGCAGCGAGCGCGGACAGCGCCCCGCCGATCTCGCGCCGCGTCGGATAAGACTGCGCGCGCATCACCGCGAGCGCAGCGCGAAACTCGCGCACCGCCTCGTCGTGTCGATCCGACAGCGCGAGCACGGAGCCGAGATCCATCCCGGTCCGCGCCAGGCGGACGTGGCCTTCGGGGAAGACCTGGCGCTCGAGCTGCAGGGCTCGGTCGAAGTAGTCCGCCGCCTCGTCGAACCGGCGCAGCTCCCGGCGTATCTCGGCAAGGCTCCGCAGCGCCGTCGCGGTCTCGCGGCTCCGATCGCCGACCACTTCACGCGTGTCTCGGAGAACGAGCTCGGCGAGCTCGTTTGCATCCTCGTTGCGGCCGAGGCCGCGCAACGCCGTCACCGTGAGATCCATGGCGCGCAGAGCCGGCCGCTCGACTTCCGACTTGCCGGCGAGCACACCCCGCGACCTCTCGAGCCGCTCCAGCGCTTCGGCGAATCGCCGGAGTCCGATCAGCTGCGCCGACACGTCGATCTCCCCCAACGCCGCGTCGACGGAACCGATGCCGCTGCGCGACTCCCGCAACACGAGCGCACGTTCGAACAACGTGAGCGCATCGGAGAAGCGCTCCTGCCGCCAGAGGTTGCGGGCACGTCGATGCACGACCTCGACGAGGCGTGGATCCTCCGCGCCGAGGACGGCCTCCCGAATCCGCATGGCTCTCGCCTCGAGAGGCTCGGCCTTGTCGTGCTGTCCGAGACTCGACCACTGCCCTGCGACCTGCTCGCACGCGAACGCGGTGCGCCAGTGATCCGGTCCGTGATTCGCCTCGGCGATCGCGAGCGCCTTCTCCATGTAGGGCAGCGCCTCATCGGGCTTGCCGTCTTCCGCGAGCATCTCGCCGATCGCGTTTGCGGACTCGCCGACGAAGAGGTGGCGCGGGCCGAGCGCCGCCTGCCGAGCCTCGAACGCCGCGACGTGATCCTCGAGCAGGTGCGCGCGCGCCGCCATGGGATCGAGGGCCGTCGGCTCGCCGGCGATCAGCTCGACGTAGTACGCACCGTTCGACACCCGCTTGGCGCAGACCTGCACGTCGTACGTTACGCCGGCCTCGAGCACGACCGAGAGTTCGGAGTGTGTCGAGAACCAGCCGTCGTCGTCCGTCGCGACCAGCCGATTGCCGAATCCGCGGACGATCAGGTAGGCGTCGAAGATGTGCGAGTGCAGCCGCAGCGTGTACCAGCCGCTGGTGCCGACCCGCAGCTCGTGCTGCCGCATCGCGAGGTCACGAATCCCGAAGCGGTCCGCGAGCTCGGCCGGCGCTTCGACCTTGGAGCGCGACTCCACGGCGCCCCGAATCTGCACGCCCGGAACGAGCGCAGATTGCGCCGCTGCGGAGGCGAGGATGGCCCAGCCGCCGATCAAGGTGTGCACCGGCTTTCCCATGGGCGGATGTTATAGGCCCTGGCGCTTCTGGTAACCGCCCGATCCGGGCATGATGTCTGCGCTTGTCCGATCCCTCGAAGACTCTGGCTCTCCCGTGAACTCTGGCTCTCCCATGAACTCTGGCCATCCGAATCGCCGCGACTTCCTCAAGACCGGCTCCACCGCCGCCATCGCGGCCTCCGCTCTCCCGTCCACCTCCGCCGCGGCCGCGCTCGCGCGCGGTGACCGGCTTCGGCTGGCGGTCGTCGGCACCGGCGGCCGCGGCACCGGCGCCTGCCGGGACTCCCTCGTCGCCAACCCCAACGTCGAGCTCGTCGCCATGGCGAACACGACGCCGGCGAAGTGCCACGAGAAGCTGGGCCACCTCAAGAAGATGAAGGACATCGGGGACCGCGTCCTCGTGACCGAGAAGGACGTCTACGGCGGACTCGAAGGCATCGACCGGATCGTCGAGCGCAAGGACGTCGACATCGTCATCCTCGCGACGCCGCCGGGCTTCCGCCCGCAGCACATCGAGAAGGCCGTCAACGCCGGCAAGCACGTCTTCGCCGAAAAGCCCGTGTGCGTCGACCCAACCGGCTACCGCATCGCGTGCGCAGCCCACGACAAGGCCAAGGCCCAGGGCACGGCGATCGTGACCGGCACGCAGTACCGCCGGCAGACGAGCTTCATCGAAGCGATCGACAAGCTGAACCAGGGCGTGATCGGCAAGATCGTCGGCATGACCGCGCGCTATTGCGCGGGCGGAATCTGGTACCGCAAGCGCCAGCCCGGCATGTCGGAGATGGAGTATCAGATCCGCAACTGGATGCACTTCATCTGGCTGTCCGGCGACCAGATCGCCGAGCAAGCCGTGCACAACGTCGACGTGATGAACTGGGTGATGGGCGGTCCGCCCGAGAGCTGCTACGGCTCCGGCGGTCGCTTCTTCCGCCCCGAGGACAGCGAGATGTGGGACTCGATGTCGGTCGACTACGTCTACCCCGGCAACAAGCTCGTCGCGTTCACGTGCCGCCAGCTCGCCGGCACCGACAGCGATCACGACAACGTCGTGTTCTGTGAAGGCGGCAAGGCCTACATCCGCGCGTTCAGCAACGGCGCCCGTATCCTCGACGCGGACGGCAAGCAGCTGTGGAAGACGCGCGGGAACATTGGCGCGGCTTACCGCCAGGAGCACAAGGACCTCGTCGATTCGATCGTCGCCGGCAAGCCGATCGTGGAGCTGCGCCAGACCGCCGAGAGTTCGCTCACCGCGATCATGGGTCGGATGTCCGCCTATACCGGCAAGCGCGTCAGCTGGGACTTCGCCGAGAAGTCCAAGCTCGATCTCATGCCGAAGAGCCTCACGATGAAGTCGGCGATTCAGAGCCCGGGACACGCGCTGCCGGGCAAGACCAAGCTGATCTGATCGCGACTGTCGAAGTCCTCGACAGTCGCGTCCGCGGAATCCCGTGAACACCCCAGGCGAGGCTCCGGTCAGCAGCCCGGATCTGCCGATAGAGCGGGTGTTCACGTCACACCTCGCTCGCGATCTACCCGCCAAACGACGGATCGCGGGGATTCCGCATGGACACACAACTACTGACGCCCCCGTCGATCGTGGCTCGCGTTGTGCAACTCGCCAACGACCCCGATGCGAGTATCGGCGACATCGGCGCCGTCATCGCCCAAGATCCCGCGATCAGCGTGCGCATCCTGCGCGCCGTGAACTCCGCGTTCTACGGCGTCCAGCAGGAGGTCGCATCCATCGAACACGCCGTCGGCTTCATGGGGCTGCGCGCGGTGCGAAACCTCGTGCTGTGCATGGCTCTCAAGCAGACGGTCGCCGCGCAAGACCTCGGCGATTTTCCGATCGAACGATTCTGGGAGTGCTCGCTCCGCCGCGCCTCGGCCGCGCGCTGCATCGCGCGGCGCGTCGCGACGGCCCAGCCGGACGAGCAGTTCACGATCGGCATCTGCCAGGACTTCGGTCTGCTGGTCATGCTGCGCGACGACCCGAAGCTGTGCGCGACGTACTGCGGCCTCCTGAGTCGTCCCGCTCCGGCCCGACTCACGATCGAACGGGACTACAAGTCGTCCAGCCACGACGAGCTCGGCCACGAACTCTTCACGGGCTGGGAACTCCCGCCCGATCTCGCGGAACCGATCCGCTACCACCACGACCCGGACAAGGCCCCGGCCGAGTACCAGGTCGCGGCGCGCATCGCGCACGCCGCGGAACAGCTGGCGGACATGTTCGAGATCGAGGACAAGTACAAGCCCGCCGGCAAGAAGAGCGCTCGCACCGCGCTCGAAGTGCTCGGGCTCGATCCCGAGCTGCTGCCGGAACTCTTCGACGAAGCCTCCGCTGAAGTCGCCGAAGCCGCGGACATGCTCGAGATGCACGTCGCGCAGCAACCGGACTGGGCCCTGATCGCCGCCGCCGCCGCCGAAGGCCTCGCCGAGCTCAACTCGAGCTACGAGAGCACGTCCCGCGAACTGCAGAGCGCGCTCGCCGAACAGCAACGCGTCACGAACAAGCTGCAGGCGATCAACGAGCAGCTCGAAGAGCGCGTGTTCATCGACGAACTCACGGGCCTCGCGAACCGCCGCGCGTTCGACGAACACCTCGGGCGCTCCCTTTCGATCGCGTGCCGGGAAGGCCGCGAGGTCACCCTGTTGCTGGTCGACCTCGACCACTTCAAGCAGATCAACGACACGAAGGGCCACCAGGCCGGCGACGCCGTGCTCGCGACCGTCGGCCGCGGCCTGCAAGCCACGCTCCGCCGCGGCGACTTCGCGGCCCGCTACGGCGGCGAAGAGTTCGCCGTGATCCTGCCGTTCTCGAACGACGACGGCGGCGCCGTCGCGGCCGAGCGGATCCGGCTCGTCGTCGAGGCGTTGAAGATCCCGTTCGAAGGGCAGGAGATTCGGGTCACGGCGAGCATCGGTGGGGCTTCGTGTGCCGGGTCGAACGAGGAGAGGGCCGGAGTGCACCTCATCCGGTCGGCGGACGATGCGCTGTACGAGGCGAAGAAGGGCGGGCGGAACCGGGTGAGCTGGGCGGCAAGCCCAGCTCCCTAGCGAAGCGAAGCGAGCGGCTGCCTAGGGAGCGCAGCGACCGGTTGCCTAGCACAGCGACTGCCTAGCAAAGCGGTTGCCTTTGCCTCTCTCGGGCCCGGGCACGGGCCCGCCAGGCACAACCGCTCGCTTCGCTCGCTAGGCGAGGGCAAAGGCATCGCCGCGCTCCGCGCGGCTGGCAAGTAGGGATTTGGCGAGACGGGCGGTCTGGGTGTGCCTACGGTCTCCCCCATGACCAAAGCCACTGCACGCCACATCCTCGTCCCCACCGAGGCCCAAGCCACCGACCTGAAGACCCAGATCGAAGGCGGCACCGATTTCGCCGACGCCGCCAAGGAACACTCGCAGTGCCCGTCCGGGCAGAGGGGTGGTGATCTCGGGGAGTTCGGGCCGGGGCAGATGGTGAAGGAGTTCGATGAGGTGGTGTTCTCGGCGGATGTCGGGAAGGTGCATGGGCCGGTGCAGACGCAGTTCGGATTTCATCTGATTGAGATCACCAGCCGTAGCTGAGCAAAGCTCAGCTACGGCTCCCGTGCCCATGCCCATGCCCGAACGCACCCGGGCTCGCACGCGGGCCCGGGCCCCAATGCCGTTAACCCCCAGCGCGCCCGCGACGCAGTCGCGTGAGCATGAGCTGATCGAGCCGCTTCGCGCCGGTTTCCGGCAGCGTGCGATCACGCGGCAAGCTCGCTCGACGTAGCACAGTTTGGTAGAGTGCGGTGTCGCAATGCCCTGGGAGGGGCATGCTCAGTATTCCTGGTCAGAGAGGCGATTTTCACCGTGAAGTGGCATGCAGATGGCTGAGCGAAAATCGTGCCGTTGCATGCACCGTTCCGGAGTTTCTCAAGTTCGTTTCGTCGCTCCTCGCCGAAGCGAGTAACCGACGACGCGCGACCGACTTTTCACGCGATGGGGTTCTCACCCGGAGCTGTTGATCACGCTCCTCTTGTTCATGGTCGGCGACGCGAATCGTCGCGGCTACCGACATCTCCTCGATGCGTTCTGGGACGAGTGCGCGTCCCTCGGGATGGCGTTGCCCACGACGGATCCGGTGCCTGCGCCGGTGCTCGGTTCGTGGTCGCCAATTAGTGCTACACTCGCAGGGTGAGTTGCGTAACGAAGTTGGATGTGATTCGTGCTCCGGCTCGCGCGAGCGCGTCGTTGGGGCTTGTCGTCGTGCTGACATGCCTCGTCGCCTGTGACGACGGGGCGAGTTTGGACGGTGGTTCCTTCGAGGCTGGAGGGACGGCGGTCGTCTTGGAAGAAGACTGTGGGCAATCCAGTGTCGGTATCGCTCGCCAGGCGAACTTCGAGCTTCCTGTGTCGCCTGTCGACAGGTCGTTGACGTGGTATCCGGGTTGCTCGGGATGTGGGGCGCGAACCTACGACCTCATCGGCGTCGAGCCCTATGAAGCGATGGAGATTCCTGCAGGCGCCCGGCAAATAGTCTCGATGGTTGTCCAGGTTTCGCAGGCTGGCCCGTGGGTTGCTGAGGCAAACCTAAGGAGTTGGGACGGCCGAGCCGTAGTGATTCGAATGCACGGGTGCGGGATATCGACGATTGACGTAGATCCGAGTCCCGCACATCTTGGCAACGACCTCGTTCTTGGAGCTGCAGTTCCTTTGGAGTTTGTGCTGACAAGTTCGTTGGGGGCGTCGCTAACCCGGATAATTCGCGACCCGAATAGCGACGGCGTTTTCCGACGCCAACCAGGTCGCTTGCACCGGATTCCGACGTGTTCTGCCGCGCACTCCGCCCCGAAGCTGGCTGCGCGTGCGGGACCCACGGTTCACGTAACGCCAGATCGGTTGGACGGTACAGACCGGTGGCCGAGCAAGCGTGTCGGTCAGCGGTGTCGAAGTCGCGCTACGCGAATCTCGCGCCGCATTTTCGCGCCGCGACTTGCCACACATCGGTCCACGGCATGTGGCGCGGAAGGTGACAGACGATTCGGCGGCACGATGTCACGACTCGCGCAGCGATCTTGAGGAGCATCCCCCGCAGTTTGCCGACGGAGGACCGCGCCGCCCTGGTCCTGCGAAGTCGCCAACGCAGCTCCTGGAAGAGCACGAAGGCCGCCGCGGTCATCAGCACGCGGAACTGGTTCGCGACGAACTTGCAGCAACTCGTGCGGTCGATCGCGAGGTCGTGCTTCAGCTCCTTGATGCGATTCTCCGAGTCACCGCGACCGCAGTACCAGTTGTACACGTTCTCCGGCCGCATCCTCACACGATTGGTCACAAGGTACCGCTCGTTGTCCTTCAGCTTCCGTCCGCGGTAGTGCAGTACCTCGGCTTTGAAGACGATGCGCCGTTCGGTCTTCCATGACCGCGACTTGTAGGGTCCCTCGCCAAACGTCGCCTCTGTGTCCTCGTGCTTCTCGGCGACCGCACGAGTGATGTCCATGAGATCGTCGGACAGCTTCTTGAGCCCCTTGTTCTTGGCGATTCCGACTGCGTACACGACTCCCAGCTCTTCGAGCACCTCGATGACACGGGGGTGGTAGAAGCCGGCGTCCATGCGAACTTGGATGCGCGCCCTTGGGAACTTGCGTCGCACCTCGGCCACGGTTCGACGCAGCGTCGGCATCACGCTTCGATAGCAGCGCGCTGTCCCCGGGCGAAGCCGCGCGTGGAAGAGGTGCTGATCCGCTTCGTCGTCGATGCTGATGAAGCCGAGCAACGGTAGGTAGCACCACGTGTCGTAGAAGCCGTTGAAGAGCGTGGCCTGCTGCTTGCCGTGAGTCGGATCCACGGTCGAGTCGAAGTCCAGCGTGACGACCTTCGCCTTCCGGTGACGGCGCGCGAGCCTCCCGATGACGAACGTTTCGAGCTTGCGTCCCATCTCGATCAGCTCGCGCGGCGAAGGCGCGTTCTCGAATCGCGAGATCGTCGGCTGCGAAGCCAAGTCGGGATCGGCAATGGGATCTCGGCCGACGGCGAGCTTCAGCATCGGATCGCGTGACAACTCGTTTGCGTCGATACCGTCCTCGTACCCGAGTGCGATCGAGTAGGTCCGCTGCTTGATGAGTTCGTCGTACGTGAACGACACCTTCCCCGGGTGTCGACGATCCTCGAGTGCTACGAGCAGCGTTCGGGTCAGGCCGATTCCTTGGTCCAGCTGCGACAACAGCGTGACGCCTCCATCCGAACTCAACGACTCGGCGTCGAACGCTACGTGAACAGGCTTCGGAACGTTGTCTTCGAAGAGAACAGTCTGTCGTGTACGATCGATCATTCGAGAGTGCGCGAATTCGCCGCTTGGCGTGGGTGATGCTTCGCCTGGTACGAATCACGCGCTCTCGAACTTCATCCTTCGTGAATGATTCGGGCTA
>JANQJF010000091.1 GCA_028281765.1 Planctomycetota bacterium
GTTGCTGCTCCTCAACTTGTCCACTGACAAGCCGTGTCGTCGCAGCGCCTTGCGCGCGAATCGACTGACGCGGCTACTTTCGCTACGGACTTCAGACGAGGGACACTAGCTCCTAGCCCGGTCGGTCTACTCGACCTTGTCGGTCACCCGCCCGGTCAGGCGGATGTCGAGGACCGGGGAGGCCGGGTCCGCGATCACGCCCTGGAAGAACAGGTCGAAGCCGATCAGGCCCGGGTCATTCGGAACGATCAGCGTCAGGTCCGCCGTACCGGTGGCGGCCGGGATCGAAACCGATCCGACGAGAACGTGGCCGAGTGACTCCAGCATGAACAGGCCGAACGGCGTCGGTAGGTCGACCACCGCGTCGACGAAGTTGAGCAGGACGTAGCCGGTGACGTCGACCGTGCCGTAGCCCGGCGTCGCGTGGAAGCGCAGCGGCAGCGGCGTGCCGAGCCGCGCGTCGTAAACGCTGTCGAGCTGCCGGTGTCGGTTGACGTAGAGACGGTTCCCGCCGAACTGTGTCGTCGAGTAGAGGAGATCGACATCTCCGTCACGGTCGATGTCCGCGAAGTCGACCACGAACGCCGAGCCCGAAGTGTCGGTCTCGATGCGCGTCGAGTAGGTGAACGTGCCGTTGCCTTCGTTGACGAAGAGGTCGGGACCGGAGCTGAAGCCCTCGCGCGCCGTCGCGAAGTCGAGGTCCCCGTCTTCGTCGACGTCGGCGAACGCAAAGCGCCACACGCGATCGGACGGCCCGGGCCACACGCCGGTCACGAGTGAGAACACGCCGCTGCCATCATTGATGAGCGCGTTGCCAGCCGCCGTGCCACTCGACGGACTCAGCAAGACGTCGGTGTCTCCATCGTTGTCGACGTCGATCGGGGCATAGCCCCACGAACTCGTGACCGTAGCGGGCATCCGCGTGTCCCCTTCGTCGGTGAACACGCCCGTGCCGTCGTTGATGAACACGCGCAGGATCGGCGTGATGAACGCGTTTGACGCGCACAGCAGGTCCTGGTCGCCGTCGTTGTCGACGTCGGCACTCTGGATCTGACGGATCGGATACGACACCGACGGGAAGCGCGACGCGGTTTCGTCGATGAGCTGGCCGTTCGCGTCTTGGATCAGGACGATCTGTCGAATCGGGCTCGCGATGTCGTAGAGGATCGCGTCGTCGTCGCCGTCGCCATCGAGGTCCGCGATCATGACGAGGTCGAGAGCGGCCTCGAACGTGGACGCCGGCAGCGACGCGCTGGCGTCGGTGTAGTGACCCGTGCCGTCGTTGACCCACAGCCGGTATCGCGAGGACAACAGATCCGGATCGCCGTCCGAGCGGAGATCGATCACAGCCAGATCCTTGGCCGTCTCGTTCGCGACGACCGGACGCCGCGCTGCCGTCTCGTCGACGAACACGCCGTGGCCATCGTTCGTGACGAACCGCGGCGGCTCGTTGAGCATGTTGCGAACGATGTCCGGGTCTCCGTCGAGGTCGTAGTCGACGAAGAGCGAGACCGACCCGCCGTCACGCAGGTCCGGCGCTCGAGTCGGCGTCACGTTGTCGAAGCGGGCGCTGCCGTCATTGGCAAACAGCTCCGCGAATCCAGCGACCGGATACAGCAACAGATCGTCGGCACCGTCTCCGTCAGCGTCGATCAGCGCGAAGTCGTTCGGACCCGGCGGACTCGAGAACGCCGACGCGCTCACGTCCGTGAAGTTGCCGACACCATCGTTCAGCAGCACGCCGTGGAAATCGTCGGAGTCGGTTTCGGTGATGATGTCCGTGTCGCCGTCACCATCGAGGTCACCGACGGCGAAGAAGAACTCGAACGTGCGCGAAGCCGGGATGCCGGGGGAAACCGAGAACTGACCCGCGCCGTCATTGAGCAACAGCGTCGCGGGAGAGTCGGAAGCCGTGACGGCGTCGCAGTCACCGTCGCCGTCGAAGTCCGCGAGCAGGATCCGTCGACCGTTGACGCCCGGCGGCAGGTTGGTCGCGGTGACGTCCGTGAACACTCCCGTGCCGTCGTTGAACAGCAGCAGCGGTGTCGAGGGCCCGCCGGGAGAACCGAGGATGTCGATATCCCCGTCACCATCCAAGTCGGCCGCCTGGACGTGGTTCAGATCGCCCGTCGGCGGGAGCACGGCGAGCGTGACATCGGTGAACGTGCCGCCATCGTTGCGAAGGACGTACGGGCTCAGAAGCGATCCGGTGATGATGTCGAGATCGTTGTCGCCGTCGATGTCGGCGAGCTCGAGCCCGTTCATGATCACGGACGACGGCGTCGGTGGAATCGCACCCACGGCATCCGTGAACGTGCCCGTGCCGTCGTTGAGCAAGAGCCGGTTGCCGCTACCGATCGCGACACAGTCGAGGTCACCGTCGGCATCGACGTCGCCGAGACGCGCCATGTCGGGAACGACATCCGTCGGGAACGGCGCGGGCGCGAAATTGCCGAAGCCGTCGTTGAGCCAGAGTTGCGACGCCGGACCTCCCGCGAGGATGGCATCCGCGTCGCCGTCCCCGTCGACGTCGCCGACCACGACCTCGGCCGAGTCGAACCGGATCCACGGGACCCGCGCCGAGAGTCTCGAATCGACGAACTGCTGCGCACTGGCCGCACTCGCGGATACGGCACACAGGCACAGGGCGAAGGACCAAGAACGGGTGCGAGCTGTCATGGGGTGTCCAGGCCGGTACAGGGAGGGAGGAGGTGTCTCGCCGGTACTAGCAACGGCGGCAGGCACCGTTGCAGGCGGAAGGAAATCCTACAGAACCCTCGCGACGCGGATGCGGGGTCTCGCGTGCGACGCCATCGCGCAGCGTAATTCCGGCTCGTATAACGGCACCCAGCGAAGACCCATGATCGAGAACTGGTGCAACATCAACGGCGAGTTGGTGCCCGAGGCCGAGGCGACGATCCCGATCCTGGATCGTGGCTTCCTGTTCGGCGATTCCGTCTACGAAGTCATCCGTACGCGCTGCGGCAGCCCTTTCGCTTGGCAGGAACATCTCGAGCGACTGCGAGTCTCGGCGACGGGCATCGCCCTGCCGATCGATCTCGAAGATCGGGAGATCATGCGCCGGGTCGTCGACACGATCGCGAAGGCACGCGGCGGGCGTGAACCCGAACCGGACGAAGACCTCTACGTCCGAATCATCGTGACGCGCGGCACCGGCACAGCACCGAACATCGACCTCGGCTACGCGCCCGGTCCGTCGACCACCGTGTTGCTCGTTCGCCCGCTACCCCAGGTCTCGGGCAAACCCGCACGCCTCGCTCTGATTCCGCGGCTGCGTGTCGACCGGCGCGCGCTCGATCCGGCGATCAAGAGCGGCAACTACCTCAACAACGTGCTCGGCCTCGCGGAAGCGAAGGCGACCGGCGCCACCGACTGCCTCTTCATGAATGCCGAAGGGCACGCGACCGAAGCTTCGACCGCGAACTTCTACCTCGTCGAAGGAGGTCGGGTCTGGACTCCACCGCTGCGCGCCGGGCTCCTGTCGGGGATCACGCGTCGGTTGATCGCCGAGTGCACCCGCCAGCTCGACGTGCCGTTCGGAGAACGCGACCTGACCGAAGACGACATCTTCGCGTGTGACGAGATGTTCTTGTCTTCGACCGGTCGCGACATCGCCCCGGTCACCCACGTCGGCGAACGCGAGGTGCAGTCGGGCGAAGCCGGGTCGTTGACTGCGCGCTTGATGGCGGGATTCGCGGACTACTGCGCAAGCAAGGTGCGCGACGTCGACGGGCCGGAACTCACGCGCCTCCTGGCCTGATCCGATCCGTTCCGATCAGACGCGGGTTGATCAGATGCCGGCGGATCAGTCCGCGAGCGCTTCGTCGATGATGTCCGCGATCCGCTCGAGGGCGTCGCGATAGCGCTTGCGGGCTTCTTCTCCGGTCTTCATCGCCTGGATCACTGCTTCGAGCGATCCCATCGGGCCATTCGCGGACAGATTGGCCGGCGAAGACGCACGGCGCGCGTTGTTGGCCTTCGCCTCGGCGGCTTTCTTGCGAGAGCCACGCGGAGCGACCTCGACGAGGCCGAGCTTGGCTTTCGCTCGGCCATACATGATCGGATAGATCGTGAAGCCCTCGGCCGCAGCGGCGTCGCGGACGGTGGCGTAGTCGACGTCGTTGTCCTTCTCGAGCTGCTTGACGACGAAATCGAAGCCGGGCGACTTCTTCTTGGTGGTCATGCGATCAGGTGCCTCTTGTGGCGCATCAGGGAGCTGCGCCGGAACTCGGAGTGCTCAATGAGTCGCAGTGCGATTGCGATCAAGGAGTTCAGCGGGGTTCTTTGAGCCTATTGTCAATGAGGCATACGTCAACGCGCGGAACCAAGGTCCGATCCGGTTCTCATTTTCCTTCTCGGTCAGAATCGACGGACTCACCGGGTGCGAGGATCATCGAGGCATTCGGCCGCAGTTCGCGCTGCAATGTAAAGGCGTTCGCAATCGGGACACGACCACCGGGACCCGGCCAAGTCGCCGGCTGGAGGATGTCGTCGAGGACGATCAACTTCGCCTGCACGCGATGGCCGAAGACGCGCGCACGCGGGTGTTTCGCCGATACCAACGCGATGTCGGGTTTGCGCGCCGAAGGCACGTGCTCGGACAGCGTCTCCGTGCCGCTGATCAGAAGCGACGAACCGTCGGGCCAGCGGACGAAGTAGCCGACGCTGTTCGTCACCCAGCCACGCTCGTCGACCTCGCCGAGGACCGTGACCTTCAGGTCTCGAGCGTCGTACGTCTTGCCCGGCACGACGGGCTTCATCTCGTCGTAGGCAATGCCGGGAATGGACTGCAGGATGTGCATGAACGTCTGCCGCTTCGGCTCCCGCGCCGCGTGCAGGCGCACGAGCAGCTGATCATTGCGACGCATGACGTCGTTCGGCGCCGTCAGCAACACGAAGTCGCAGAAGTTCCACAGCTGCTTCTGCACCATGAACCCGGACGGATCGATCATGAAGCTCGACTGCTTGCTCCGGACGAGCCAGCCGCCGTGCGGCAACCGGAACAGCCGAAACCCCTTCTCGGGAGAATCGAGCGTCGCCGCACGCGCGACGCGTCCGAGCACGTGATCGAAGTAGTACGGCAGTCCGGTGGCGGTGAGACCCGCGCACTCGCGCACCATGCGGCGGTGGATCCACATCTGGAACTGCAGGAAATCGACCCGGGGAAATTCCCCCATGCGGCGGTCGAGTTCTTCGAGCAGGGCCTTCCGCTCCTTGCCACCCGCGAATTCGGGTTCGACGGTTTCGAGCGTCGCGATCTGCGGCGGATGCGCGCCGAAGTTCTTGTGCAGTCGGATCCAGTAGGCAGGGTCGGGGACCGGCGGTTCGGGGATCGACGGCGGCGCGGGGAAGTCGGGGGTTTCGAACTTCGTGCCCTGGTCGGCGACGCGATCGACGAGCTGGATGGTCCCGAGAATGCCCGGGTCGATGCGCATGCCCGTGCCGAACGTCCACCCGATGCGGGTGCCGGGGAGTGGATCGCCGGGCACGTCGAAGTCGCTGACGACGATCTGCAGGTCGAGGATGTCGCGCACGGCCGCCTTGTTGCGGTCCGGGAAGATCTGCGACCACGGGATCCGCGCCTCGTACGTCGTCAGGGACACCGCGTCTTCGCGGGTGACCGCACACCGCGCGCCCTCCGCGATCCCGCCGGTCCCGAACACGCGCTCCCAGCGGATCACCTGCTTCTCGTCCGTATGCGAGAGCCAGAACGACTTGTCCTCTTGGCGCCCCTTGTCGAGGCCCATCGAACGCGTGTCACGCTTGGGATCGAACGTGAGTACGATCGCATCGGTCGGCGGGATCTCGGTCCGCTGGGGCGTGTCGCGCGCGAGCTTGAGGTGTCCGTCGTCGACGACCTTTGCGGCGAAGTAGAGGTCACGCTCGTCCCAGAGGAAGAATGCCTGCGCCGTCAGGTCCTGCGGACCGGTGTAGGCGCCGAACGCGGTCCCGGAGATCTGCCGGGTGTCGTCGAGTCGCACGGCGGGCACGCTCGGCCACTCGTTCAGGTTGCCGTCGATCGTGATCCGCCGGTCGCCGCGCTGGAACACGACCGACCGCGGCGTCGGCATCGCGCCGCGCTCTTCGGTGGGATCCGGCTGTGGCGCCAGGAAGGCCACGCAACTGGTGAGAATCGTCAGCATCGGGGTCTGGGATCGAGGAAGTGTTGGATGTCTATCAAGGCCGGGCCGAGCCGTAACGCGGCAGCCAGCGCCGGCGCGCGTACGGGCCGATGATGGCGCACGGACGCCCCAGTAGGTCGGAGACTTCGAATGGATCGGCCATCCGGTCGCGAGAATCGGAGCTGTCGTAGGCGTTGTCGCCGAGCACGAAGATCCGGCCCGACTCGACGAGGAACGGCTCGGGGTCGTGGTGGTCGTAGTGCGTGTCGCGGAACACGCGCATGCGATCGATCCGGATTTCCGCCCCCGCGACGCCGACGTGCAGGCAGTTTCGCAACCGCCCGTCCCGATCGATCCTGAGCCGACTCTCGCGCGGCAGCTCGAACGGGTGCTCGAACGCGAGCGCATCGTCGATGACGAGGAAGAAACGGCCGTCGAGATAGCCGAACTCGAGCCGGATCGCGCACGGTAGCTGCCGCGCGGGGACCCGAAAATCGGTCTGGCTCTCGCCGTAGATCGCGAGCTCTCCGGACCCCGTCTCCGGCTCGATCCGCAGCGCGAAGTACACCTCCGCGAACTCGAAGACGAGCTGCACCGAGCGGCAGCCTGCGGGCACACGCGCGTCGAGTTCGAGGCCGAGATCCCGCGGCAGCGGCCCGCCGCTCGGGATCGGGCGGTTCTGGCCGTCGAAGAACTCCGGGCCCACGGCCGCGGCGAGACTCAGATGTCCCGGCAAGAACGGATCGGCGGGCATCGCGCGGGATCGACGGTCCTGCGCGTTCGTCGTCGTGGGTTCGACGAGCTGCGCGACCTCGTCCACCGCTTCGAGACGCAGCGAGCCGTCGGCGGCGCGCGACCAGCGCGACGCGTCCGCCTGCAGGAAGTCGACGCCGTGCGTCGGGAACTCGCGGTGGGTCAGCCGCAGGCCGCGGTGCGCGACCGGGTCCTTCGCGAAGCGCTCGGTCTGCCACCTCTCGTCGCCGAAGTAGACGTCGCCGTGGTCGAACCGAACCCAAACGGGGCCGGCGGCGAGGAACCGCTTCACGAGATGGTTCTCATCGGGGTTGTCGCGGTTGCGCACGACGACGAGGTCGAGCGGACGGGGCATGTCGCCATTCCATGCGGTCCGATCGACGAGCACGACGTCGCCGGTCTCGGGGTGGCCGTGCAGCGTGGGCTCCATGCTGCGGCTCGTCACGCGGTAGCGCTCGCAGACGTGATTGCGGAGGAGCTGAAATACCAGGACCCCGACGAGCAGGACCGGCACGAGGTCGCGCCGGAGACGGGCCGGCCACGAGCTCAAGCGGGCCTCCGATCCGCCCTGGAAAGGAGTTCAGAATCGCGGAAAAATGCCCGAATTCTGTCGTTGCGGCACCGCGTATATGGCGCGCCGCACGTTGTGTGGAAACGAGTTCCGCCCGCGCCATCGAAAGCTCCGGACCGGGGCCACCGAAGCGCTCTCTTGCACCCCGGATCGCGGCCGTTTAACACTGCCCTTTCGCGTCTGACCACGCCCACTACTTTCGGTATTGTAAGCACTTATGAAAACATCGCGAAGAACGGCCGCGCTTCGGAAGCTGCTCTCACTCTGTGACGATCTGCAGCGAATCCGAACGCGGTTGAGCGATCCCGAGCTGCGTCGCGATGCACGCACACGACTCCGTCGACAAGTGCGCACGAAGACGCAACAGCTCGCGTCGGATCTCGCGTCGTACCGCTTCAAGGGTCCGATCGGAAACGCTCTTCGCGAGACGAAACTCGAGTCGACTCACTTCTTGGTCCTCGCGATTCTGTTGCAACGACATCTGCGCGCGGACTCGCCCGCGCTCGAAGGCCGCGCGCTCCTCGCCATCGTGTTCGAAGGATCGTTCGACGTGTTGGCTGGCATCGATCTGCTGCATGAGAACGGTGTGCTTCGCTCGACCGGCCTCATCGTCCTCGAAGACGAGGACGAGTTCACCGATGACGTTCTGGATGCTCGCTTCCGCATCTCGGAGGACGCGCTGATCGCGTTCCAAGAAGAGATCTCCGGGCTGGTCGTCGAAGACCAAACCCGTTCGGGCAACACGGGTTACCAAAGCAACCGGGACTTCCTCGTCGACTTGAGGATTCTCCACAACCTCTGCAAGCACCGCAGCGAACGCGTGTTCCAGATCGACCGTTGGGACCGCATCCGACTCGGCAACGTCGACCCCGGCCGTCAGCTGACGCGCCGCATCGAGCGCTACTGGCAGCGCATCCAAGAGCGCATCGAGCACTCGCCGGAAGCAGCCGACTTCCCCGCCGTGCGGTTCTGCCGCGAGCACAACCTCACGCGCAGTGAGATCGTGATCCTCGTGCACCTCTTCTTCAAAGAGCTGTACGAGGGCAACGCCTACGCGGATGCCGCCGAGCTGATCCGGCTCGTCAGCGAGAACGAGCACGAGCTGATCCGCAACCGCGCGCTGATCGTGGCCGGTGGCAAGCTCCGCCGGGCCGAAATGCTGCAGATCGAGACCATGATCGAGGGCCGCGAGCTGACCGGTGAAGTGCATCTCGCCGACTGGGTCGTGAATTTCCTGTTCGGGGCCAACGCGGCCGAAGACCAGATCCGCGCCGACGAGCAGCTCGACTGGCACCTCTATCTCAAGAAGATCGAGGACACGAAGACGTTCTTCCGCGACCTCGAGGCGAACTGATTCGTCCCTGAGGGGCTGTGAACGAGTCCACGATACAGCCCCTCGTTGTTTGGCTGGCGGTGCTTCGCACCGCGCAGCCGGCGACTTTCGGACCCCAGCCAAAAAAAGTAACCGGCTCTGACCGCTCGCTGGAGGCGCTCCGGCTTGGCTATGATCGCTCGCGATGACGAGCGCCAGGGACCTGATCTACGATTGGAACGTCGAGCAATCCGCCTTTCGCCCGGCGGAGCCGATCCAGTTCGACGACGAGACGCTGCGCGACGGCCTGCAGTCGCCGTCGGTGAGTGACCCGCCGGTCGAGAAGAAGATCGAGCTACTCCACGTCATGGATGCCCTCGGCATCCACACCGCCAACCTCGGGCTCCCCGGGGCCGGTGGCCGCCCGCGCGAGGTGATCATGCAGCTCGCGCAGGAGATCGCGGACAGCAAGCTGAACATCGGCGCGAACGTCGCCTGCCGCACGGTCGTCAGCGACTGCGCGCCCGTGGCCGAGATCACGCAGAAGACCGGCGTGCCGGTCGAGGTGTGCGCGTTCATCGGCAGCAGCAAGATCCGCAGCTACGCCGAGGACTGGGGTCTCGACATCATGCTCGAGCACACCCGCGCCGCGCTCGAGTTCTGCCAGAAGGAGAACCTCCCGGTCATGTACGTGACCGAGGACACGACCCGTGCGCACCCGGACACGGTCCGCGCGCTCTACACCGCGGCGATCGAACTCGGCGCGAAGCGGTTGTGCATCTGTGACACCTGCGGGCACGCGACGCCACAGGGCACCCGCGCCGTCGTCGGCTTCGTGAAGTCGATCGTCGACGAACTCGGTGCGGACGTCGGCATCGACTGGCACGGACACCGCGACCGTGACCTCGGGATCGCGAACTGCCTCGCGGCGATCGAAGCCGGCGCGACGCGAATCCACGGCACCGCGCTCGGCATCGGCGAGCGCACCGGCAACGCGCCGATGGACCTGCTGCTCGTGAACTGCAAGATCAACGGCTGGATCGACAACGACCTGAGCCGCCTGCCCGAGTACGTCACGATGGCGGCGGAAGCCGTCGGCGTCGACGTGCCCTACAACTACCCCGTGCTCGGCGAAGACGCGTTCGAGACCGGCACGGGCGTCCATGCAGCCGCCGTGATCAAGGCGTTCCGCAAGGGCGACGTCGAACTCGCGGACCTCGTCTACAGCGGCGTTCCGGCCAACATGGTCGGGCTCGAGCAGAAGATCCGCGTCGGCCCGATGAGCGGCAAGTCGAACGTCCTGTGGTGCCTCGAGACGCTCGGAATCGACGCCGACGACGCCGCCGTGCAGCGCGTCCTGGATGCTGGAAAAGCCAGCAAGCGTCTCCTCACGGACGACGAAATCCGCGCAGCCGCCACCGGAACATGAGGCCGCACCGGTCGGTGGGACCGCCCGGTCCCGACCAGGCGTGATGACGGTTCAAGTTGCCTCGGATTGAGGCCGATGGTCCGTACGCACGTCACCAGAGGGAACCGACCGACTCATGACCGCCAGCACGATCAACATGGACGTCGTCCAGGAACTACTCGACCTCTGCGAGGAAGGCGACACCAGCCTCGTCTCGGAGCTGATCGAGATCTTCCTGGAGGACGGCCCCGAGCGGGTCCGGACGACTCTGGAGGCCGTCGCGAGTGACGACATGGATGCTGTCGAGCGCGCCACGCACTCGCTGAAGGGGTCGTCGGGCAACCTCGGCGCGACCTATCTGATGGAGACCGCGGAAGAGATGCAGACCGCGAGCCGCCGAGGCGACTCCGAGCGCGTCAAGCAGCTCGCGCCCGAACTCGAGGCCCGCTTCGCGGCCGCGGAAGACGCGCTGAAGAACCTGCTCGTGCAGTACACCTGCACGTGAGCGAGACGACGGGCGCTCTTCGCCCGTCGCCGCCGCCGCGACTCAGCCCGTGCCGTTCCGATGCGGCGACGGCGGTTCGGCCTGGCCCTTCGCAACGAAGTCGGCCGGCTTGCCGCGGTACTCACACCGGTGGCACTTGTGATAGAGCTCGCGCTGACGTCGGAAGCAGAGCTGCGGCTCGATGCGGTGCGTGATCAACGCCACGTGTTTGCCCGTGACAGTCGGACACTGTCGGGTCACTGGAGTGTTGCTCGCGGCGTCAGGCCGCGGTGACGTGTGTTGCGCTTCCATCGGAACCCCCCGGTTCACGCTCGTCAGAGCCGAGATCGGCACCTCGCATAGGATCAGGGCCGGGCGCTCGGGTCAACGATGGCCTCGTTCCAGACGCGCTGACAAGTCACGACGGCGGTCGGTGCCATGTGGCTCGAGCGGGACAGCTCGAAGCATACGGCACCCCGAAAATCACTGTCCGCCAACGCCGCGAGGTCCGCGGCGAAGTCGACGTCGCCTTCGCCGGGCACCAGATGATCGTGCACGCCACGCTTCATGTCCTCGAGGTGGACCTGCCGAAGGCAGTTTGCGAACCGGTCGATCAGTGCCGGCACGGGCTCGCTTTCGTTCACATACGCGTGGCCGATGTCGAATGTCAGTTCCGGCGCGTCGGCACCCAATGCGTCACGCAGCCGCTGGAACGACGCCAGGTCCTCGATCGCCATGCCGGGCTCCGGCTCGAGGGAGGGCACGAGTCCGGAGGCTCGAATCGCCGTGCAGGCCTCGGCGACACCGTCCTCGAGCCACGCCTGAGAATCTTCTCCCGTCGACCGATCGATGCCCGCCCAGAACGACACCGTCTCCGCCCCGAGATCCCGGCCGATCGCAGCGGCGCGGCGGTAGAACTCGACCCGCAGCTCCCGGCCCTCGGGATCCCGCGTCATGAGCGTCGGCTCGTGCTTGGCGGATGGGTCGAGCAAGAAGCGCGCGCCGGTCTCGATAACCGGGAAGAGCTCGAAGTCGCGCAGCATGCGCGCGGCGACCTCGACGTCCGCGGCGGACGACCGGAACGGGTCCAGGTGCATGACGTCGAGCGTCAGCGCGACAGCTTGGTACCCGTGATCGGCGAGCAGCGCGAACGCCTCGTCGAGCCGGTGGTTTTGCAGGCCGTTGGTGTTGTAGCCGAGCAGCATCAGCGACGCCCCACTAGTGTCCCTCGTCTGAAGTCCGTAGCGAAAGTAACCGTGTCAGTCGATTCGCTCGGAAGGCGCTGCGACGACACGGCTTGTCAGTGGACAAGTTGAGGAGCAGCAACGCAGCGAGCGGACCGTTGGGGCAGCGACATATGTGGCGAACATCGGCGACGCCCCACTAGCGCTGCTTCACCTTCTGCACCATCGCGGCGAGCTTGTCGTACTTGTTGAACTTCTTGCTCAGACCGACGTATTCGCCCGGCATCGCCCAACCTTCGAGGTCCGCCTCTTCGTACCACGTCGAGTACGGGTCGAGAGCCTTGTTGATCCCTTGGATCGACTCGTAGGCCTCCTTGATCGCCTTCGTGTAGGTCGCGGTGTCGCCCGACTTGCGCGCGCGCTGGCCTTCGTTCCACTTCGCCTTCGCGTCGGCGAAGAGTTGCTCGGTGCGCTCGATCACGGACGCGGGGATCGGCGGTGCCGGTCTACCGGGGGTCTTGCCGGGGCGCGCGGCGTAGGACGAGTTCGACGGCGACTGAGTCGTCTTCTTCGGCGCCTCGGGCTGCTGCGCTTTCGCAGGCGCGGGCTTCTGCTTCTCGCCATCGCCGGTATTGGCGGCCTCCGAATTGCCGCCGCTCCACGTCATCATCACGAGAATGATCACCAGGGCGAGCCCGCCGGCGGCGAGCCCCATGATGATCGGCGTGTTGGAGGGCGGAGTCGCCGCGGGGCGACGACCGCTGCGGGAAGAACTGGTCCGGCCGGAAGCGCGGGCCTGAGCGTTGCGGACGACGCGGGAACGTTCGGTAGCCATGGGACTGGGATCGGGGTCTGCAGGAGGGCGGGCATCGTAGCTCCCGAGCGAGAACGCGCACACGCCGGATACGGTTCGGCGTGGGCCGAACTCGATCCGGGCGCGATTCCGCGCCGCGGACAATCTTCGAAAGGTGCGACCAATCACCCGCCCACCCGGCGTAGCAACCGTGGTCAGATAGGGAGGTCACCCCCACCCCACCGAGGATTCGCGATGCGCTCCCCCCGCCTCGTTGTGTTTCTCGCGCTGGCACTCGCTGCAAACCTGGCGTCGCAGCAGTTCCAACCCGCGGTCGAGAAGGGTCTGTACCCGCATCTCCAATCGGCCTCCGGACCGGCAGGATTCGCCGACTTCGACGGCGACGATCGGGCCGACCTGCTCGTCGCGCGGCTGCATCGCAGCGGGACCTCCGCGCGGCCGGGCATTCTGCTCAACCGACCGGACGGACCGGTCCAGTTCGAGGTCGCGCCGTTCCCGTCGGACGACGAACCGGCGCTCTCGTTCGCGTTCGGCGACATCGATGGCGACGGCGATACCGACATCGCCTGGATCGACGGCGAACCCCGCGCGCGCATCCACCGCAACGACGGCCACGGCGCATTCGTCGAGTCGCCGGTCACGCTGCCGGTCGTCGACGGCCTCGCCGAGATCGAACTCGCGGACTTCGACGGCGACGGGGATCTCGACCTGCTGCTCGGAACGGACTGGTTCTTCGGTCCGCAGCCCGACCTCCTTCTGTTGAATGACGGCAGCGGCACGTTCCAGGACGTGACGGCGACCCATCTGAACGTCACCGGCACGGTCGTCGCCGAATTCGCGATCGGTGACATCGACGGCGATCAGGACCTCGACGTGTTCGTCGCGTCTTCGTCGGCCGGAGCAACGCCGTCGAAGGTCTACGAAAACGACGGCACCGGTGTCTTCACCGACGTGACGGCGACGACGGGGCTGCCGGCCCTCGCGAACCTGACGTCGGCCGCGTTCGTCGATCTCGACGCCGACGGGGACGACGACCTACTCGCAGACCAGGGCGGGTCGGTGTTCCTTCCCGGAGTGCAGTTCGCGTTCGTCAACGACGGCACGGGCTCGTTCACCGACGAGAGCGCGACGCGCCTCCTCGAGAGCGCCCCCGATCTCGCGGGTGCGACGCATACGTTCATCGATGTCGACGGCGACGGAGACGACGACCTCCTGGGCACGGGCCTCCGCATTAACGACGGCACCGGCGTGTTCACGGCCGTTGCGTCGCCGTTCACGGACGCGGTCGCTTCGGACGTCGATGCGGACGGGGACGTCGACGTGTGGTCCGAGAACCGCGTCTGGCAAAACGACGGCACCGGCAGCTTCGTCGATCGCACCGCTCCCCCACCGAACCCGATCCGGGTGATGCCGGGCTCGATCGCGCTCGTGCCGAGCAGCGTCCCGCTGTCGGACGCGACCGCACGAGTCGTCGGTCTGCGCGCGATCGATCTCGATCACGACGGCGACCTCGACCTCGTCGATCAGGAGCGAAATATCGCGGCGGACGAATTTCGACTCCGCGTGTTCACGAACGACGGCACGGACACGCTGCTCCCCACGCTCGTCGGGCCGGCGTTCCCGTATCCGCTGTCCGACCTCGCGTTCGGCGACGTCGACGGGGACGGCGACACCGACGTGGTGATCGCGTTCATGATCGACCCGATCGCGGTGTCCGCCGGCCTGCTCGAAGCGACCGCGAACCAGACTCGCCTCTACCTGAACGACGGCAGTGGCGACTTGAGCGACGCTACGGGTCAACTGCCGGTCGATGCGATTCCGTCCGCCGACGTCGCGCTGTGCGACATCGATGGCGACGACGATCTCGACCTGACGCTCGGCAACGCGTTCGTCTCGTTCGCGGGATGGCCGCAGCAGAACGGCGTCTGGGTCAACGACGGCGCGGGCACGTTCCAGGACGTCACCGCGGCCTCGCTACCGCAGCGCACGGATTGGACGTCGGCGATCGCGCTCGGGGACGTCGACGGTGACGGCGACCCGGACCTGCTCGCCGGCGGAACGACTCTCGTGATCGGCGGTGTGCAGACGGTCCTCGATGAACCGACGCGGCTCCTGCTGAACGACGGCAGCGGACAGTTCACCGATGCGGGAGCACTGCCCGGACGCGGCGAGGACGTTCTGTTCCTCGATGTCGATCTCGACGGTGACGCGGATGCGCTTTGGGGTGATGAAGTCGAATTGCGGTTCGCGCGGGCCACACCGGGCGGGCTCGTCGAAGAGTCACTCGACTCGATCGGGATTCCGCCGGGGACGCTCGCGACCGGGCTCGTCGCGGCCGACGTCGATCAGGACGGAGACGTCGATCTGCTCGACGGACTCACTCGCCTGATGGTCAACCGACACCGTCACCTCGACGCTGTCCGATTCGCACGGATTGGCGAAGAATACGTGCTGCGGGCACACGCAAGCCCGGGCTACGCGCCGGGGATTCCGCTCGCGTTGCCGCTCGTCGCGTTCGCCCCGAACTCGCTACCGACACCGTTCGGTCTGCTCGGGCTCGACCCGGGTTCCACAACGGCGCTCCCGTCGATCGCTCTTCCGCTGTTCGGGGGCAGCTCGGATCTGGTGCTCGCCATTCCCGGCAACGCGGCGCTCGCGGATGTGGAGGTGTTCGTCCAAGCGCTGATCGTGCAACTGTCCGCGAACCCTCTGGCGCCCCGTCTGACCAATACCATCCACGACCGCATCACGACTCACTGATGTTCCAGCTTCACTCCATGCGGATCTCTCTGCTGGCGGCGCTGAGCGTCGCTTCGATGTCGAGCGCACAGCAGTTCCTGCCGGCGGTCGAGCGGGGTCTATATCCGTCGACCGGCGGACCGGCGAGTGGCGCGGTGTTCGCCGACTTCAATGGGAACGGCCGACCCGACGTCCTCGCGCAGTACGCCGGGCTGTTTCTCAACGAACCCGACGGCACGGTGCTGTTCGAGCCGGTGCCGTTCTTCGGCGGCACGACCGAGAGCTCGGCGCCGTCGGCCGTCGCGGAGGACTTCGACGGAGACGGGGACATCGACATCGCGTGGGTCGGGATCGACACCGTCGCCTACCTGTCGTCGAACGACGGCACGGGATCGTTCACGCACGCGCTCCTGCCGTTCCCCGAATTCGCACTCCGTACGCCCACGATCGTCACGGCGGACTTCGATGGAGACGGCGACATCGATCTGCTCGCCGCATCGAACAACGCACAGGCACCGAGCCAACCCGGACTTCTCCTCAACGACGGCACCGGCAGCTTCACCGACGTCACCGCGACGCAGGTGAACGTCGCCCCGGCCATCGTGGGCGGCCTCGCGGTCGGGGACATCGACGGCGACGGGGACCTCGACCTCTTCGCGGCGTCGGCGTCGCAAGGCGCGATCGATTCCACGTTCTGGATGAACGACGGCAGCGGGCATCTCACGGACGGCTCCGGGGGCGGATTACCGCTGCTCGCGAATCGCCGATCCGCCACGCTGCTCGACATCGACGCCGATGGTGATCCGGACCTCATCACGGCAGGCCAAATCGGAATCCTCTTCCAGGAGCAAGTGTTCGAGAACGACGGAACGGGCCAATTCACGGATGTGACCGCGCTTCGTTTCATCGGCGGCGCGACCGCCTGGTCGAACGCTCCGTACGTGCCCGTCGATCTCGACGGCGACGGGGACCTCGACCTGCTCGGCACCAGCCTGCGCATTAACGACGGCACGAACGTCTACACGACGGTCGGCGTCCCGTACAGCGGTCCCGGCTTCGGCGCCGATGTCGACCTCGACGGAGACGTCGACATCTGGGCGAACCACCGCATCTACGCGAACGATGGCCAAGCGAACTTCGAGGACCGCACCGCCTCGCCGCGATACCCGCGATTCGAGAGCGACGGTTCGCTCCGACTCGGGACGCCGCCCGACGTCGTGAACCCTTTCATCGCGGAACTGCTTGGCCTCCGCGCCGCCGATCTCGACCACGACGGCGATCTCGACTTCTTGCGGCTCCCGAATCCATCGGTATTCCCGGTGACTCTCGGTATCGCCTACCTCGTCAACGACGGGTCCGGGACCTTCGCGACGGAGGATCTCGGACCGACGTTCACGTATGCACCGTCCGACGTCAGCTTCGGCGACGTGGACGGCGATGGCGACACCGACGTGGTTCTCTCGTTCGGCTTCTCGTCGAGTACCTTCGTCGACTTCAACGACGCGGCCGCGCAGACGAAGCTCTTCTTGAACGATGGCAGCGGCGTCCTCACCGACGTCACGGCCACGCAACTTCCCGTCGATACCGACAGCACCTACCACGTCGAACTCGCCGACGTCGACGCGGACGGCGACCTCGATCTCCTCCTCGGCAACGGCATCGTTGGCTCGATCTTCTTGGTGAACGTGCAGAACCGGCTGTGGCTCAACGACGGCTCGGGAGCCTTCACGGACGTCACGGCGACCCATCTGCCGGCCATCGCGAAGACGACGCGCGGCGTGTCGGTCGTCGACATCGATCTGGACGGCGACCTCGACTTGACCCTCGCGGAGGTCGAGATCGCGCAAGGCTCGGTGCAGGCGTCCGTCGACGTGCTCACGAACGACGGCTCCGGCGTCTTCGGCGGACCGGTTCCACTGCCGGTCGGCAGCGATGCGACCGAGGTCGCGTTCGTCGATCTCGACCGCGACGGCGATCAGGACGCGTTCTGGTCCGACGGCGTCGGGCCCGGTCGATTCTCGAGACGCGCGCCTTCCGGATTCGTCGAAGAGCCCGTCGTGGCACTCGGGCTGCCCACGATTCCGCCGAACTTCCTGCCGAGGATCGGGGACTTCGACGGGGACGGTGATGCCGACGTGGTCTACGACCCGGATCGGATCTTCCTCAATCGACACCAGCACATCGAAGCTCCGGGACTGCCGCGTATCGGCAGCGAGTACACGTTGCGCATCCACGCGTCCCCCGGCTACGCCGCCGGTATCCCGCTCGCGGTCCCGATCGTCGGGTTCGCCAGCGCTTCGTTGTCCACGCCGTTCGGAGCGCTGTGGCTCGACCCGACGAGCGCGACCGCGCTCACCCCGGCCCTGCTGCCGCTGTTCGGTGGTACCGCCGACGTCACGCTCGACGTCCCGAACAGTCCGAGCATCGTCGACGTCGACGTGTTCTTCCAAGCGCTGGTCCTCGACATTGCGACTAGCACGTCCACACCTCGTTTCACCAACCTGATCGCCGACCGCGTCCTCGGCGGCTGATCCGACAACCCAGGAGCCAACCGTGAACCGCCCCCACGTCTGTCTGCTCGTCACCCTCGTCGCCGCGACATGCGCAACCGCGCAGCAGTTCCACCCGATCGTCGACAAGGGTCTCTATCCGGTCCGCAATCCCGCCACCGGCGCGGCATTCGCCGACTTCGACTCGGACGGTCGCCCGGATCTCTTCGTCACCGCGCTGACTCCGACGTCGTTCAGCTTTCGGCCCGGGATCCTCATGAACCGGCCGAACGGCGCCGTGCTCTTCGAAGAAGTGCCGTTCCCGTCCGAGGACGACGATCGAGCCGCGCGCGCAGTCGCGTTCGGTGACTTCGACTCCGACGGTGACGTCGACATCGCCTGGGCCGACCATGGCAACCCCAACGTCCGCCTCGGCCTCAACGACGGCACGGGGTCTTTCACGCTTGTCCCGACACCCGCGTTGCCGATCAGCGTGACGGGTCTGAGCACGGCGGACTTCGACGGCGACGGCGATCTCGACCTGCTCCTGACGACCGGATCACCGTTCAGCGGAGCGATCGAGGACTTCTTGTGGTTCAACGACGGCAACGCGGTGTTCACCGACGTATCCGCGACGAACCTGAACGTGTCCTGGACGATCGCCGGCGGAGTCGCGATCGGCGACATCGACGGTGATCTCGATCTCGACGTGTTCATCGCCTCGAGCTCGGCAGGCGGCATCGACTCCGTCTTCTGGGAAAACGACGGCACCGGCAGCTTCACCGAGCGCGCGACGGGGCTGCCACTCCTCGCGCGACAGTACGGCGCTGCGTTCGTCGACCTGGACGAGGACGGCGATCTCGACCTGCTGACGAACGAGTCCGGATCGATCTTCCTCCCGGACGTTCCCTACGTCCTCATCAACGACGGCACCGGTCGATTCGTCGACGAAACTGCTTCGCGCTTCGTGGACAGCGGCGTCGAAGCCGGAGCCACGGTTCGCCCCGTGGACATCGACGGCGACGGCGATCTCGACCTGCTCGGAGCCGGCCTCCGCATCAACGACGGCGCCGGCGTGTTCACTCCGGTACCGGTTCCGTTCGGACTCGGTATTCCGGCTGACGTCGACCTCGATGGCGACATCGACGTGTGGTCGAGCAGCCGCATCTTCACGAACGATGGCGCGGCCAACTTCGAGGACCGGACCGTGCGCTCGGCGACGCGACTCCGCCTGCTCAGCAATCGGCTCGACATCTCCCCCGGGGACTACCCGATCACCGACGCGATGGCGCAGAACGAACGACTCCGCGCCGTGGACATCGACCACGACGGGGATCTCGACTTCCTGAGCAGGGCATGGGACGACGATCTCGGCGCGCTCCGGCTCCAGCTGTATCGCAACGACGGGTCCGACATGCTGTTCCCCGAGCTGATCGGCCCGGGCTTTCCGATCGGCTTCTCGGACCTCGCGTTCGGCGACATCGATCAGGACGGCGACACCGACATCGCGCTCGCGTTCGGATACCTCGGCTTCATCGGCGCCGCGATCCCGTTCGATCCGGAAACCGGACAGACGCGACTGTTCTTCAACGACGGTCAAGGCAACCTGACCGACGTCACCGATACCAACTTCCCGATCGCACACCACAGCTCGTACGGAATGGAGCTCTGCGACGTGGACGGCGACATGGATCTCGACCTCGTGATCGGCAACGGCAGCAGCGAGTTCTTCGGAATCCCCGATCAGAACCGCCTCTATCTGAATGACGGCACCGGCTCGTACACCGAAGTCACCGACACGCACCTGCCGAAGAGCTCGGAACTGACGTACACCGTCTCGAGCGGCGACGTCGACGGGGACGGCGATATCGACCTGATGTTCGGCGGTCCGGCCGTGCCGCTCGGCGGCGTCCCGTACCTCGTCTACAACGACGGCACCGGGCACTTCGGCAACTTCACCGAACTCCCCGCAGAAGCGGAACGCGCATACCTCGCCGATTTCGACTTCGACGGCGACAGCGACGCGATCTTCGGTAGCAACACGGGCATCTTCCTCGCGCGTGCGACGCCGTCCGGTCTGGTGGTCGAGTCTGAAGAAGTGAGCGGGATCCGCAGTTCGGGTTTCGGCATCGACGTTCGGCTCGACGACGTAGATCTCGACGGCGACCTCGACCTCTGGACCGGCTCGGACAGCATCCTCGTCAACCTACACCGCCACCTCGACGCGCCGCAGCTGCCGAGGATCGGCAACTCGTACGTGCTGCGCGCGCACGCGATGCCGGGCTATGCAGGTGGAATCCCGATCGCGATCCCGTTCGTGTCGTTCGGCGAAGCCTCGTTGCCGTCACCGTTCGGCCGCCTCGGGATCGACCCGCTGACGGCGACGACGCTTCCCGTGATCGCGCTGCCGCTGTTCGGCGGCAGTGGCGATCTCGCGCTCGACATTCCGCAGAGCGCGGTGCTCAACGAAGCCGCGGTCTTCTTCCAAGCGCTCATCGTCGACATCGGCGGTGCCTCGGCGCCTACACTCACCAACTCTATCGCCGACCGCATCCTCGGAGGCTGAGTCCATGCGCCACATTCCGATCATCGCCACGCTCCTCGCCGTCGCCGCGAATGCGCAACAGTTCGCGCCGGAACTTCAGAAAGGGTTCGCGCCACTCCCGGATTCGCTCCAAGACAACGACTACCAGCTCCCGGTGTTCTCGGACCTGGACGGTGACGGACGGCCGGACCTGTTTCTGCTGACGGCGTCCGGCACGAACGACGGCAATCGGATCTACTTCAACCGAGCGGCTGGACCCGTGATGCTCGAACGCACGTTCGGCGCGCTGCCGGATGAAGCGGGTCTTCGGGTGAACAACGTCGCCATCGGCGACAGCGACGGGGATGGCGACAACGACATCGCGATCGCCGGGCGCTATCCGCAGCAAAGCCGCCTGTATCGGAACGACGGGACCGGCACGTTCACGGACGTGACCCCGACGCAGATGCCCACGGACGACGGCGCGAATCGGATCGTCTTCGCCGACATCGACGGAGATGGCGACTCGGACATGGTCCTCGCTACGGGCCTCGCGGAGTCCGGGATCAACATTCCGGATCGTATCTACGTGAATGACGGCTCCGGTCAGTTCACGGATGCGACGGCGACCTTCTTGACGGGTATCCCGAACGTGAACACCGACGTCGCGCTCGCGGACGTCGACGGGGACGGCGACCTCGACATGTTCGGTGCGTCAGGATCGCCCGGAGCGAGCTTCTCGCAGCTCTATCTCAACGACGGCAGCGGCACGTTCCAAGACGCGACAGCCGGTCGGATTCCCGACATCGCGAACGTGAGCAGCGCGACGTTCGTCGACCTCGACGGCGACGGCGACCCCGATCTCGTGACCAAGAACGGCGTGTCTCCGTTCGAACGCGTGCTGATCAACAACGGCACGGGGTTCTTCACCGACGAAACGGCCACGCGATTGCCGATCCCGTCGTTCCTGGACCAGCTCGTGTTCGCGACGAGGCCCGGCCGCCATCAGTTCGGTGACTTCGATGCGGACGGCGATCTCGACATGATCGCGGATCGACTCCGCCTCAACGACGGAACCGGCACCTTCACCGAGGCGCCGGGATCGCCGAAGCTCATCACGTCGTCGGTGGTGGACCTCGAGGGTGACGACGATCTCGACGTGTGGTCGTCGCATTCGATGTACGCGAACGACGGGACGGGTTTTCTCTCCGACCGCACGGTCCAGAACCGCTACCCGCTGTCGTTCGTCGACGCGAACGGGGACTCGGTGAGCGACGTCGCGATCGCCGACACCGGCATCGAGCTGAGCGACGGGATCGCGCGAGGTCTGGGCTTGCGCGCCGCGGACATCGATGGTGACGGCGACCTCGACCTGCTCGGCAAGTTCGAGGAGTGGACCCAGTTCAACCTGACGTCGCGCTTCATCCTGTTCGAGAACGACGGCGGCCAAACCCTGTTGGGCAACCTGCATGGCCCAGTGTTCCCGGAGTCTTTCACCGACGCCGAGTTCGGCGACGTCGACGGGGACGGAGACCCGGACCTCGTGTTCTCGTTCTCGTACGGGCTGTCCCCGCCGATCGATCCACAAGACCAGCAGACGCGCCTCCTGCTCAACGATGGCACCGGCAACTTCACCGACGTCACCGCGGCGCAGATGCCCGTCGACGGCGCGCCTACGTTCGCGGTCGAACTCGCGGACATCAGCGGCAACGGTGCACTGGACATCTTCCTCGGGCGTGGTGAACAGTTCGGAGGAACGGTCAACCGGCTCTACCTCAACGACGGAACGGGCCACTTCACCGACGCCAGCGACACGCTGCCGTCGAACTTCGACATGTCGGTCGACGTGGCCTCCGGCGACATCGACGCCGACGGCGACATCGACATCGTGGTCGGCAACTCCGCTGCGCTGTTCGGAAACGGTGACGCGGTGCGCGTGCTGCGCAACGACGGCACGGGTCAACTGACCAACGCCGGCGTTCTTCCGTTCTTCGCGAACGCGGTGCGGCTTGCCGACTTCGACGAAGACGGAGACGCGGACCTCGTCGCATCCGAATTCGGGGTCGGGATGCACCTCGCGCGCGCGGACGGCAGTGGCAACTTGATTCCCGAACCCGCCGGTTCGCAGCCGCTGGAAACGGGTGATCAGCTGATCCAGATCGCCGACTTCGACCGGGACGGGGACATCGACGTCGTCGTCGGGACGGAGGGCTTCTTCGTCAACAAGCACCGGTCGATCGAGGCGCCGGAGTTCGCGCGCATCGGCCACGGGTACACGCTGCGCATCACGTCCGAGCCGGGCTACGCAACTGCCGGTGCTGCCGCGCTGCCGTTCGTCGGCTTCGCCGCTGCCGCGCTGCCGACGCCGATCGGCTACCTCGGTGTCGATCCGTCCACCGCAGTCGCGCTACCTCTCGTCACGCTACCGGCTCCGTTCGGCACCACCGACCTGCAGCTGAGCGTGCCGAACAATCCCGCGCTGACCGACCTCGAGCTGTTCTTCCAGGCGCTGATGATTCCCGCGCAGGTCGGGCCGCTGACGCAGATCCTGTCGAATTCGATCCAGGACCGCGTCATCGGCAGCTGACCCGGTAGGGCCTCAGCGCCACGGCGGCGCGGCCGTCTTCGGTCGCGCCGAGCGCATCCAAGACGCGAGCGACGCCATCTCGATGCGCGCGAAGTCTCGCGCGCGTTTCGGTACGATCGTGAGGTAGAGCTCGCACATCTCGTCGGTCGTCTGCCAACCCCATTGGATCGTCTTGGGCGGGGAGTTCGGATTGTCGGGGTTGTCGGCCGAGTTGTCGAATCGGAACCACGCGTCGATCGTCGTGCCCTTCGGGATGTGCACCGGCTCGCGGTAGACGTAGACGCCCTGCCAGCGGAAGTCCCAGTCGACCGCGAGGAGCGGCTTCTGCGTGCCGTCGGGGAGCGTCGCCATGACCTCGACCTCTTCGCCAATGAAGTGCATGTGCGGGCCGATGTCGAGCAGGTCGAACGCCGCGGGGACCTTCATCTGCACGTGGCGCCAGTAGCCCTCGTCTCCCGCATCGATGTCCAGACGATTGGTGCCGATGACGATGCCTTCGACCCAGTGCTCGATCGGCTTCTTCGCGAAGTAGAGCGCGGCGCGACTCTGGTCCTTCGTCGCCTTGCCTGTCAGGTGGTAGTGCACTTCGAGGATCACGTCGCCGCCCGCCTCGAGCCGCATGCCGTGTCCGTCGGGGAGGCGATACGGCCGCGCACCCGGCGCCCATCCACCGATCCCCCCGACGTTGTTGTCGCCCACGCCGGAGAGAAGCCCCTCCGTGTTGCCGAACACCGTGAAGCCGGGAGCCGGGTCCTTCGCGTCCATCTTGCGCGCCCACCCGCTGTAGTCGACGTACGCGATGCAGTGGTGCACGACCGCGGGATCGCCCGGCTGGAAGTCGAACGCGACCACGCCCACGCTCTCCGCGAGCTCGAGGGGAACGACGAAGTAGCGGTAGATGTCTTCGCCCGATGCCGGCACGTCGAACGGCTCGGGCATCACGAGCTCGAGGTCGGGCTTGCCGAGCGCCCACCCACCCGCCGGAGCCGGCGGCGGGGGCGGCGCGTCGTCGGCGTCCCCCTGCGGCGCCTTGGCCTTCGCCCAGGCGCGCAGGATCGCCTTCTCGCGGGCACCGAGCACGCGCGCGTCGCGGAACGCGCCGTGCCCCTCGCGCGCGTGCCACGGCGGCATCTGCCCGTCCTCGACGACCCGCGCGATCATCTTCGCGCGACGGCGCGCGCGCTTGTAGGTGTCGAGGGCGAAGGGGCCGATCTCACCCTCGCGGTGGCACTCCACGCAGTGCGCGTTGAGGATCGGCGCGACGTGGCGCGCCCAGTTCACGTCGTCGGGGGGCGTGTCGTCCCAACCCTCGAACTCGCAACCGACCGGTTCCGTGCGCGCGTTCTTCGGCTCGTTCCCGGTGGCCACCGCCGTGATCGCATCCGCGAAGTCGTGGCTCGTCACGGTCGCGCGCGGCTTGCCCGGCGCCGCAAACCAGTCGTCGATGCGACCGCGGTACGCGAGGGCGTCACTCGAAGTGACCACGAACGCTTCGGGAACGTGCGTCGGCTGCAGCCGCGACGCGAGCTCGCCACTCGTGTCGAGCAGCAGTGGGAACTTCAGCGCGAACTCGTCGCGATACTGGCGACCTCGCGCGAAACCGACGTCGGGATCCGACAGCACGCCGTAGAACGACACGCCTCGTTCCGTCGCGAGTGCCGCGATCTCGTTCAGGCGCGGCGCGTAGCGCTTCGCGATCGGGCAGCCGACGTCGACGAACACCAGCGCGACGGCACGCATGCGTTCGTCGCGCCCGAGCCGGACCACGTTGCCGTCGACGTCGACCGAGACCGCGTCGACGATCCGCGCGGGGATCGGGTCCGCGGCCTCGGCGAGCAGAACAGAACCTATGAGGAGGAGTGTCTTCATTGTGAGGAGTCCGAATTCGTCGGGGCGGCGCCCCGCAGGAAGGTGCGATACACGAGTGCGGGGGCGTCGTTGCGAGCGATGTCGCCGGCCTGCATGCTCGTCCAGGCGGTGTAGATCAGGGCGTCGAGCACGGAGACGATCCAGCGGGTCGGCAGAGCGAGATCGATCCCGCCCTCTTGCTTGACCGCGTCGATGAGCTCGTCCATTTCGCGCATCTGCCGCTCGTAGACGGCCGCGACATCGGGATCGGCGAACACGCCTTCCGACATCAGCACGATGTGGAAGCGGTCGCCGAGCGGCAGGATCGCCTCGATGACCGCGCGCAGCGCCTCGCTCGCGGAAGACGCGCGCTCCTCGATGCCTTCGCATGCGGCGTCGCAGGCCGCGAGAGCTTCGAGCGCCAGGTCTCTCAGCAGTGCGTCGCGGTTCGCGAACAGTCGATGCAGGGTGGCTCGGCCGACCCCCGCGGTCTTCGCGATCTGGACCAGAGACGCGCCGGGATCCTCCACGAGGAGCTTCGCAGCCGCATCGAGGATCGCCTGCCGGCTGGTGGGACGTATCGCTTCCATGTGAGACACATGTGTCCCATATGGGGCGGAGAATGTCGCGGAGATTCGAAAAGCTCGCTCAGCGGCGGCGCAGCCGGGCGAAGAACCCGCCGTCGTGGATCCCGGCGGCCGGCAGCGTCTCGACCTGCTCGAGCACCTCGAGGTCGAGATCGGCGGCGACGTCCCGCACGACGTCCTGGTTCTCCTCGGTCTCGATGCTGCAGGTCGAGTAGATCAGGATGCCGCCGCTCATCACGCGGCGGACGGCGCGCGCGAGGATTTCGCGCTGTTGGCCCGCGATGTCCTCGATCGCGTCCTCGGAGATTCGATACCGCGCCTCGATGCGACGCCCGAGCACACCCGTGTTCGAACACGGCACGTCGACGAGCACGCGGGCGACCCGCTTCGGCAGCTCGGCCGAGCTGGCGACCGCGCGCACGCGGTCCGCGACGCGGCAGCGTGTCGCGTTCTCCATGATCCGGTTGCGGCGAGCCACGACCGGATCGAACGCCCACACCTCCCCGTCCGCGCACACCGCCTCGGCGAGCAGCATCGTCTTGGTCCCGGGCGCGGCACAGAAGTCGATCACGATCTCGCCACGCTGCGCGTCGACCGCCCGCGCCGCCGCGATCGCGGTCGGATCCTGCACGACGAACCACCCGTCGGAGTAGGCCTTGGTCGAGAACGGCGATTCGTCCCCGGTCCATCGCAGCACGGTGGGATCTTCCGTCGCCGCGATAGCCACGCCATCCGCCGTCAGCCGTTCCGCGAGCCGGCCCTCCGCGATCTCGGTCTCGCGGAGGTGCACGGCCGGCGTCGCGATCGCGGCCGCGCAGATCGCCGCCACTCCATCTTCGTCGTGGTGGCGCGCCCAGCGGCGCACGAGCCAGGTCGGCAGTCCGTTTTCGATCGCCAAGCGTTCGATGCCGTCGGGTAGGTCAGCGTTGAGCTCGATGCACATGCCGTCGGCGAGGACGACGTCGCGCGACGTCAGCCGCGGCCGGTGTTCGATCGAGTCCGCGACGCGCCGCAGCACCGCGTTGATCACCGGACGGCGTTCCACGGGGACGAGCGCCACCGACTCGTTCACGGCGGCGTGTTTCGGCGTCCGCAAGAAGCACAGCTGGTAGACACCGATGCGGAGCGCCGCGAGCACTCCCGGGTGCTTCGGCAGGCCACGGGGCATCCAGCCTTCGAGGATGCAGTCCAGCAGCCGACGGCGCCGCATGACGCCGAAGGCCAGCTCGCGCGCGAAGCCGAGGTCTCGACCGGTCAGACGGCTCGCCTCGAGCGCGTCAGCGATGCGCGACGTGCGACCACGATCGAAGCCGACGAGCGCGCGGTGGGCCACCTCGCGCGAATCCGGCATCCGAGCCATACGACTACGTGAAGCGCGCGTCCGGCGGCATCGGATGCCCGCGGACGAACTCGCCGGCCGTCATGTTGCGGCCGTTGTCGGGCTTGATCCGGATGATCCGGTAGAGGTCCTTGCCCGTGCAGACGCGGATGCCCTCTTCGCCGGCCGAGAGCACGCCACCGGGCACGCCCATGCCGTAGAGGTCCTCTTCGACCTCGCCCTGCATGACGATGAATCGCTTCGCGCCGAGGCGCGTCTGCGCGCCCGGCTTCGGCGTCATTGCGCGGACGAGCCGGTCGATCTCGATCGCGGTCTTGTCCCACGAGATCACGCCGTCCGGCTTCTCGATCTTGGGCGCGCGGGTCGCCTTCGAGTGGTCCTGCGCCGTGTAGCTGTCCTTGCCGTCCTTGATCAGGCCGATCGCCTCGACGAGGGCTTCGCCGGAGAGTTCGGCCAGGCGGACGCGCAGCTCGCCCGAGGTCTCGCGGTCGCCGATCTCGGTGCTCTTCGAGAGCAGGATGTCACCGGCATCGAGCTCGTCGTTGAGCTTGATGATCGTGACGCCCGTCTCGCTGTGACCGTCTCGGATCGCGGGCTCGATCGGTGCCGCACCGCGGTAGAGCGGTAGCAGCGACGCGTGCGCGTTGAGCATCCCCTTCGCCGGCAGGTTCAGCAGGTCGGGCTGCAGCATGAAGCCGTAGCTGACGACGATGCCGACGTCCGGCTGGATGGCCTTCAGCTTTTCCACGAACTCCGGCGCGTGGACGTCCTCGGGCTGCTCGAACGGCAGCTCCAGTTCCTCGGCGGCGAGGCGGACTTCGGCCGGGTAGATCTTGCGACCGCGACCGCGCGGCGCGTCGGGCTTCGTAACGACGAGTTCTGGCGACAAACCCGCCTCTTTCAATGCCTTGAGAGAGGGGATGGCGTAGTCACCGCAGCCTAGGAAGACGATCTTCACGGATCTCCGGGGAGGAAGGAGCCTGCCGAATGAGGAGGGGGTCGCAGGAAGGTAACGGGCCGGGGGTGCACCTGCAAATCAGGGTCGATCGGGTCCCGAAAACTCTTCGAGTCGGAGCCGCCCGGCCATTCGGGAACCCTCACTCCCACGGCCCGATCCTGGTCGATCGCCGATCCAGGACATCCGAGGTGCGCCGTCCTAAGGTCTTTCGCAGATGACCTCCGACGCACCCATGCCGAATCCGTTCGACCTGCTGCCCGATGACGGTTGGGTCGAGCCGACCCGTCGCGAGCTCGTGGTGTTCGGTGCGACCGCCGAGCTCTACTTCGTGCCACAGCGGAAGAACCGAGCGGGCGCGCCCAGCGAGCAGCGCCCCGCGTTTCGTCCCTCGGTCGCGGATCGGATCATCGCCAACGAGTCGCTCTGGGAGTCCGGCGACGCCGTGCTCACTCCGAACAAGTTCCCGTTCGGGCGACGCCACACGATCCTGTGGACGCGGCAGCGAGTCCGTGAGTCGACGGTCGAACTGCTGCGCGTCGGCTTCGAGCTCGTCGGCCAACACGGCGGCACACTGCTCGGCAATTCGATCGGGGCCGCCGCTTCGATCCAACGTGCGCACGTGCACCTCGTCGACGAGACACGCCCGTTCCTTGGCGAACTTCAGCACGAGCCGCACGACCTCGGTGACGTTCTGCCGGCCGACATCGGAGTCGACATCGTTCGTCTCGCGAACGTGCCGTTCGTGGCGATCGGGGTGCGCGGAGACTCGCCATCCCGGGCCCGCGCGACCGCGACGCTGATCGAGCTCCGGATGACGGCGACGTTCAATTTCATCGACGACGGCGCCATGACGTGGGTGTTCCCTCGCCGCATCGAGACGCCCGCGCCGGATTTCCCGTACGCCCTCGGCGCCGCCGAGCTCTGGGGCCGCTGGTGCTACGGCGACCGCGAGCCGTTCGACGCGGCGACGAGCGAGGCGCTGGAGACCGCCCTCGAACGCGCTCTGGCACCCTGGCCGGCCCGATCTTGATCGCCGCCGATTCTGGGGGAATCACTGCGTCCGAGCGCCGACCGCGAGCGAAACCGGGGGGTCAGAGGAGCGATCCATGCTCATGAATGCCTTCCACAACACGTTTCGCGTCCTGCGCGCCACGGGCCTTGTCATCGGCATCCTGTCGCTCCAGGGCTGCGCACAGCTCATGTCCGACCTCATGCTCCCGGCCGGAGCGACGGCGGAGCTGAACCACTTCGACTACGTCGCACCCCAGGTCGGGATGAGCGCCCCGGGCTTTGCGCTCCTCGATCTCCAGGGCAAGGAAGTGCGCCTCGACGACCTCACCGCGGAGCGTCCGTTGGTCCTCGCGTTTGCGAGCTACACGTGCCCCGTGTTCCGCGAGCGCTTCGCGCTCCTTGACGAGCTCGCGACCGAGTTCGACGGCAAGGCGGACTTCGCGATCGTCTACACGGTCGAGTCTCACCCGGCCAACGCCATCTGTCCCTACACCGGCGAAGAGTGGGACACCGTGTTCAACAAGTGGGCCGGCATCCGTATCGAGCAGCACAAGACGATCGGCGAGCGCCGCGCTGTCGCGTCGCGCATGGCGAAAGACATGGGCATCGAGCTACCGATTCTCGTCGACGACATGGACAACATGACGTGGCGAACGTTCGGGGCCGCCCCCGCCTCGGCGTTCCTGATCGACCGCGACAAGTCGGTGCGACTGCGACAAGTCTGGTTCGAACCGCGCGAGCTGCGCGACGCGATCACCACGTTGGTCGCAGAAGGCGCCGAGTCGAAGTAGCGGTCATCGTAGAAGCCCCGTCTCGATCAGCGCCATGAGCGTCTCCGTCACGTCGAGTTCGGAGATGCTCATCATGCCGGTGATCGACGCGCCCTCGATCTGGATCTCCACCTCGTCGACCGCCTCGAGCAGCGGGTCGAGCTTCTCGGTGCCCGGCTTCGAAGACACCAACTGATCGAACGTCCGCAGCAACGACTTCATCAGACCTCCGAGCGAGCGCGCTGCGTTCGCACTCGTGCACTCGACCGAGAACCGGATCGGGTCCGCCTTGGACTGCGGAACCCAGATGCCGAGCCGCTTCGGGATCGCGATGTTCGCGATCGGTCCGAGGACCTCCTGGAACTTCTCGACGTTCGTGAGATACACGACGATCGGCGCGTCGTCGGCCTCGACCGCCGCCGCGACAGCCTTGGCGGCGCTTTCTCCCAAGGGTGTGTATTCGGATTCCACGGTCGCGTCCGCGCTGTTCGGCTGCATGACGAACGTGCCGCCGGCTGACTCGATCGTCAGCGTGCCATCCTCGAACGTCATCGACCCCGCGGGTTCCAGCTCACGCAACCCCTCGTGCAGCTTCGCGGTCTGGAATGCGCCGTCGACGTGGATCTGACCGATCGGCTCCGGCTCCCGGCGCTGCGTCAGATCGAGCTTCACCGACACGAGCATCCGATCCAGCCGATGATTGCCGAGCGCGCGGGCCAGCTCGTAGGGGAACACACCCGGGCCGAGGGACATCTTCGTCGCGCCTGCCCACTGAGAGGACGACACGGTGCCACCGGCCTTGCGGATCTCGTCCTTCGTGATCTCGAGGCCGATTCGACAACCCATCTCGAGCATGGGGCGTGCGCTCGGCATTCGGTAGTGATCGATCTTGACGACGATGTCGGTATCCTCGGCCATCTTCGCGAGGAGGCTCTCGATCGTCGGCAGCTGCTTGTTGACGGGAAGCGTGGCACCGCGCAGAGAAGCCGCGACCTCCCGCGCCGCGCGGGCAACGAGGGCATCGTCAATACCGCTTTCGATCGATCGTTCGAGCACGCCAATCGCCGGCTTGAAGCCCCGGTCTTGCGCCGTGCGCATCGCCATCAGCCGCAGCAGCGGCCGTTTCTCGTTCTCGATCATGCCGAGCAACGAAGCGTCGTCGGTCGCGAGCCCGAGCCGCTCGAGTATCGGTCCTCCGTTTGCGAGGGACGCGATGTCGCTCGCTCCGGGAAACGCGAGCGCCATCCACATCGTGATCCCGCCGTACATGAACGAATCCCTGCGTTCCATGTCCGAGATCTGCCGCCAGCCGGTGCCATCACCACGGAACGGGTCCGGGAAGATCTCGATGGCACCTTCGTCGGTGAGCCGATACTTCAGCTCCTTGTCCAGCGCGTCGAAGTCGGGGCCGTCTTGAGCCAACGCGGGGAAGGCGAGCACGCACAGCGCGAGAACGAACTTCATGCGCGCCATACTACGCCGGTCGATTCGATTCTCGCCGGGTCGATCTTCCTCGACGGCCGACGTCAGGCTTTCCAGGCCGGCTCGTAGCTGCCACCGAGAGTCAGCACGCGTTGGACGAGTTCGGGATACTTCAGGCCGACACGCTCGGCGGACTCCGCGAAGTCCTCGCCGAAACAGAGATCCGGGTTGGGGTTGGCCTCGAGCACCCAGATCTCGCCTTCGGCGTCGAGCCGGAGATCGATGCGCGCATAGCCCGACAGGTCGAGCGCTTTGTAGATCCGCTTCGCGACGCGCGCGATCTGCTTGGACTGCGTCTCCGTGATCTCCGCGGGGCCGGTGCGGAGCCCGACCTTCTTCTGGTACTCGCGGTTCCACTTCACCTTCGACGTCGCGATCGCCGGCGCGCCCTCGGGTAGCGAGTCGAAGAACATCTCCCACACCGGGAACGTCGTGAGCCGCTCGTTGCCGATGACGCCGATCGTGAGCTCCCGGCCCTCGATGTACTCCTCGGCGATTGCGGCCGTGCCGACGTTGCGATGGATGAAGTCGACGCGTTCGCGCAGCTGGTCGAGGTCGCGAACGATCGACGCTTGCGCGATACCTGTCGACGAGTGCTCGCTCGTCGACTTGACGAACAGCGGGAATCGAACGCGCTTCGGCAGCGATCGCACCTTGCGGCTGCGGGGGAAGTTCGCGAACCGCGGGACGCGGATGCGGTGGTAGGTGAGCACCTTCTTCGACAGTGCCTTGTCCCCCGCCAGCAGCAGCCCCCGCGGGTTGCACCCCGTATACGCCATCTTCACCAGCTCGAGCCAGCTGACGATCGCCGAGTCGTAGACCCCGGCATCGTGGAAGTGGAGCAGGAGATTGAACGCGATGTGCGGCTCGTGTTCGCGCATCGACTCGCGGATCGGCCGCAGCTCGTCACCGACGCCGACTTGCACGACGTCGTGGCCGAGCGCGTTCAGCGCGGCGAGCACGTCGTACTCCATCTTCCACTTGTCGATCTCGGAGTCGGCAACGCCCTCGATCGATGGCGGTGGCACGAGTTCTTCGTGCATCAACACCATCACGCGGCGTTTCTTCATCTAGCGAGAACTCTACCGAAAGACCCCGTTTCGAACCCAAGGGATTCGAGCGAGAACCCGACTCGACTAACGGTGGTAGCGCGGATGTCCGCCGTACAAGAACTGCATCGTCAGTGACGTCAGCAGGATCCCGGCATCGAGCAGCGTGTCCTGCTCGGAGTTGCGCATTTCCAGTCGCAGCGTTCGGCCGCGCCGCGCCATTTCGACGATCACGTGGTCGACGATGTAGGCGCTCTGGCCCGTGGTCGACGACACGTGTCGGACCAGTCGGCGTCGGTGCCGTCGGAAGAACGAGACCGCGGTCGTCCTGCGATGACCGTTCTCGCGGACGCGAAACAGCCGCAGGAGCTGTCCGTCGAACGCCGGTGTCGATTCGTCTTCGTAGTGCTGACGCTTGCGCTCGTAGTAATCGCGCAGCGTCATCTTCACTTCCCGCAACGGCTCGTCCTTCGCGCGCGTCCGCACGGACATCGGCTTGTTGCGGATCTCCTGCATCAACTCGTCGACGAACTCGAGCTTGCGCAGCGCCGGCCAACCTTCGTAGCGCCTGCGCCAGCGATTGCCCGGCTGCACCCACACCGCGAACGTCTCGGCCCAGTCTTCGGCCGGGTGACTCTGTGAGTACCAGAACGGCAGGTTCTGCACGTACTCGCGGCTCGTCGGATCGGGTGTGTACGAAGACTCGTATTTCTCCGAGAACCGACCGAACACCTCGCGCCACTTCTTCTTCCAGTGCAAGCGGTACGCGTTGTCGAGCGCGTGGCCGGCCTCGTGTCGCATGATCCGCATGCACCAGTCCTGCGTGCCGCCTTCGACCTCGCGCATGATCTTGTGCTCGAGGCGCTGGAGTCGCGGATGCGCGAGATAGAACGGGATCGCGAATCCCGTCGCGCGGTCGGGCGTGAACCAGTCGGTCGACAGCCACACGTACGGGCGAAAGCGCAGACCGCGGCGCTTCAGCTCGTCATGCAAGCGCGCGAGTCGCGTCTCCAGGGACGTGCCTTCGATCGACAGATCGAGGTCACACAACCGGAGATCGAGCAGATCTTCGTCCGCCAGTCGCGCCCACCCGCTGCGGGAACGGGTCCGCGATGCACTGCGCCGCGCAGCCATGACGCAACTTTAGGAAGGGTCGCCAATCCGGGCCAGATCCAACACGGGGCCCTTCGACCGGGTATCTTTCTGCTATGGGAAAAGTCTCGCACCGAATCGTTGCTGCGTTGCTCGCGACGTCACTCCCCGCGCAAGCGGTCTGGATCGTCGATGACGATCCCGGTCCGGACGTCGACTTCGCCGCCGTGCAGGCCGCGGTCGACGCGGCGGCTGCCGGCGACACGATCCTCGTGCGCAGCGGCGAATACCCGTCGTTCTTCGCGTCGAAGCCGCTCCGGATCGTCGCCGACCGCGACGCGACGGTCCGCATCGACGCTCCGGTAACCGTGAGCAACATCGACGCCGGCCAGAGCTTCGTTCTGCAGGGCTTCCTCGTGCAGCAGAACGACTCGCTGCCGATGACGCACGAGATCTTCGTCTTCACCTGCAGCGGCGCGGTGCGGATCGAGGACTGCGTGTTCGACCCCGGCCCGATCGGCGCGGTCACCAACCTGGACACGGTCCTCGTGTTGGATTGCGCCGCGATCATCCTCGATCGGGTCGAAGCCGACGGACAGTACGCCGCGGGCTTCGGAGTCGCAGGCGGGAACGCGATCGCCGTCGACAACTCGGTGCTCCACCTGTTCGACTGTCGGATCGACGGCGGTCGCGGGTCTCCCGCCGCGTTCTCGGGAGGCACCCCACCCTTCCCCGGTGGCGCCGCACTCCAAATCCTCGACTCCACCGTATTCGCCCACGGCACGACCGCGACCGGCGGTATCGGAGGTGGCGGTGCGATGCAGTTCGGTTGCGTCGATGGAGCTCCCGGCGGCCCGAGCGCGCGTCTGCTCGGCTCGTCCTCGACCCTTCAGCACCTCGATTCGACCTGGACGGGCGGACCCGGCGGGTCATCGTCGCCGCCCTGCGCCAGCGGCGCCATCGGATCGGTGTTCGAGCAGTTCAGCGGTACGATCACCTCGAGCAACGGATCCGCATATCGGATGTCGACGGATCGCGTCGCACGCGAGGGACAGTCCATGAACTTCGTCTTTTCCGGACCTCCGGGAAACTCCGTCACCCTCGCCTTGGCGGCGGCGCCCACGGCGCTCTTCGTGCCGGTGATCGAGAGCACACTCGCTCTCGACCCCGTGAGCTTCACCGCGATCCCACTCGGGTTGTTGGACGCCACCGGCACACTGGTCGTCCCGACGGTCCTCTCCCCGCTCGCTCCGGGTACGACGGTCCTGACGCTGCACACGCAGGTGTTCGGCCTCGGCGTCATGGGCGTGCACGCCGGATCGGGTCAGACCCTCACGCTGCTCGAACCGTAGTCTGGTCCGGGATTCGCCTAGAACGCGACGTCGACCGCCTCACACAGATACTTCATGAACCCCTTGGCCGCCTTGAACGAGGCGGTCACGGTCTTCGCGAACTCCGGCGTCTCGATCAGCTTGGCGTCGAACTCCGTGACGGCGATGAAGTCCTTGCGCTTGAGGTCGTCGATCATCGGGTGCTCGGCGTCGAAACCACGCGGCGGACGTTTCAGCGAGTCGCCCTGCAGCTCGAAGCGACTCGTGAACGCCTTGGCGTCCCGGACGCGCTTCCACCCCTTGGGATCCTCGGCGATCCGTTCGCGAATGGCCTGGAGGGGCTTCGAGTCCGGATGCCACATCCCGGCGCCCAGGAAGCAGCCCTTCGGCTCGATGTGCACGTAGAGCCCCGGCGCGTGGACGTCCTTGCCGTCCTCGTGACGGAACTGGATGCCGATGTTGGTCTTGTAGGGCGTCTTGTCCTTCGAAAACCGCGTATCGCGGTAGACGCGCATCAGCGACCCGCCGACTCGCTTCGGGATCGCCTCGAAGTGCCCGGAGAAGGCGTGGACCGGCTTCTCCATGGTCTCGACGAACGCGAGCGCGGGCTGGAGGACGTCGGATTCGTACTTCGGCTTGTTCTTCGTGAACCAAGCCTTGTTGTTGTTCTTGGCGAGCTGGCGAAGGAACTTCAGCGTGGCCGGCGGGAAGCCGGAGAACGTGGTCGGCATCACGGGTCCTCGGGGGGAAACGGTTCGTGGTGCCACGGTACTCGCGCGGTGGAACCACTGTCCCACCGGCACGAAGGTTCCTTCGATCAGCTCGCTGGCGTGCGGCCTTCGTCGGCCAGCTGCGCGTCGATCTGCGCCTCGGCTTCGAGCCAGAACGCGTGCGGATCGCCGTGGAAGCCGTTGCGCTCCGCCACGAAGTAGGCGGCAGTCTCGATCATCGAGAGGCGTTCTTCGGCGGTCGCGGGGTTGACGACCGGCGTTGCGGTCTCGACGACGGTCTCGGTCTTCTTCACGGCCGGCTCGGCCTTCTTGCTCGCGGCCTTCGTCGTCGGCGCGCGCTTCGTAGTCTTCTTGGCGGCAGGCGCCTTGGCGGCGGCCTTCTTCGTCGTGGCCTTCTTGGCGCTCGCGGTCGCCGACTTCGCGGTCGTCGTCCCAGTCTTCACGGGCGCGGTCTTCACGGCCGCCTTCTTCGCGGCCTTCTTCGTGGTCTTCTTGGCTGCCATCGTCGGTCCTTCCTTGTGCGGCTCGAGGTGTGGGAAACCCGCAGGACGCTGATGCCCCGAGCGAATTTCGACCGATCGAATCAGGCGTCGGCGTCGCGCTCGACGGCCTCGGCTTGGACCGTCTCTGCCCCGGGTTCGGTCGCCCCATCCTCGCTATCGGCCGGTTGGTCGTCCTCGGTTTCGTCGAGACGCTCACCGCCGGCGAGAATCTGCTCCGCCGACAGCGTCGGGTCGCCCTTGAACGCAACGACGATGTCGCCCGGCTGCTCGCCTTGATGGGCGGACAGCACGCCCTGCTTCATCATCTCGAGGATCGCGATGAAGACCCCGATCAGGCCGTAGCGGCCCTCTGCCGGGTCGAACAGCGCCTCGAAGTGCACTTCAGGCTTGCTGCGAATCTTGTCGAGGACGCGCGTCGCGTAGAACGTGACGTTGCGCTTGTCGACGTCGACCTTGAGCTCGGCCTGGCGGTGGCCGGTCTCCTCGAGGAGCTTGGCGAAGGCCGCCGTCAGGGTCCAAATCTCGATCTCGCCGAGGTCGAGCATCGGCTCGTCCTCGGGGTCCTTGGCCGCCGCGGACGGCGGCAGGCTGGCCGGCAGCATGCGGCTGCGCCGTTTCGCCATCCCATCGAGCCGACGGGAGATGTCCCGGTAGCGCTTGTACTCGAGCAAACGCCGGATCAGGTCGTCCTTGGGATCCAGCTCCTCGGCGAGTTCGACCGTCTCGCGCGGCAGGATCTCGCGCGATTTGATCTCCATCAGCGAACTCGCCATGACAAGGAAGTCACCGAGGTCGCCGAGATCGAGCGCCTCGAGAACCTTCAGATGCGAGAGGTAGTCGTCGAGGATGTCGGCGATCCGGACTTCGTGGATGTCGACCTCGTGCTGCTTCACGAGGTGCAGCAGCAGATCCATCGGTCCGCTGAAGACCGCCAACTCGACTCGGTAGGACATCCGAACGCGAGTCTACCTGGAGGGGGCCCAAAAAGCGCGCGAGCGTGTCGCTGCTGCCAGGGGGCATCCGTGCTAATCTCCGCCGGATCATGGACTCCAGGATCGAACGCGCCCGGGCGATCATCGCCAGCGAAGCCGAGGCCGTGCGCCAAGTCGGCGAGCGCATCGACGCGAGCTTCGACCGCGCGGTCGAGCGAATCCTCTCAATGAACGGACGGGTGGTCACCGCCGGCATGGGCAAGGCCGGCCTCATCGCGCAGAAGATGTCCGCGACGTTCGCGTCCACCGGCACACCATCGATCTTCCTCCACCCCGCGGAGGCCATCCATGGCGACCTGGGCCGGGTCACCGAAGGCGATCTCCTGCTCGCCCTGTCGAAGTCCGGCGAAACCGAAGAGGTCCTGCGCCTGCTCGCGCCGGTCAAGGCCGCCCAGGTCCCGGTCATCGCCATGACCCAGTCCCGCGATTCGACGCTCGGACGGCACTCGGACGACGTCCTCGAGCTCGGCACGATGGACGAAGCCGGCAGCCTGCGGCTGGCCCCGACCAACTCGACGACCGCGATGATCGCGCTCGGCGACGCCCTCGCGCTGGTCGTCCAGGAGGCCCGCAACTTCGGCCCGGAAGACTTCGCCCGGTTCCACCCCGGTGGCGATCTGGGCCGGCGCCTGATGAAGGTCGAAGAGCTCATGCGGAAGGACGGGCACAACCCGTCCGTCACGTCGGGTGCGAGCGTCCTCGATGCGCTGCGCATCATGACGAGCACGCCCGGCCGCCCGGGTGCGACGAGCATCGTCGACTCGAACGGGCTGCTGATCGGGTTCTTCACCGATGGTGACCTGCGTCGCATGCTCGAGCAGAAGCCGGCGGACCTCGGCGATCTGCCGATCGACGAAGTCATGACGCGCAGCCCGCGCACGATCGACCCCGATACGTTCGCACTCGAAGCACTCGCGTACCTGCACAACCACAAGGTCGACCAGATGCCGGTCGTCTCGTCGGACGGTGTGCTCGTCGGTCTCCTCGACGTGCAGGACTTGATCGACCTCAAGATCGGATGACCCCCGACCTCACGCGCATTCGATTCCTGCTGATGGACGTCGACGGCGTCCTGACGGATGGTCGTGTCCACTTCGATCCGAACACTCTCGCCGAGACGAAGAGCCTGCACATGCACGACGCGGCCGGACTCGTCTACTGGAACCGCACCGGCGGACTCTCGGGTTTCGTCTCGGGTCGAAAGTCGCGCGTCGTCGAAGAACGCGCCAAAGAGCTCGGCATCCACGAGATCCACCTCGGCCACCTGCACAAGGTGCCGATCTACGAGTCGATCCTCGAACGCCACGGCCTCGACGCCGATCAAGTCGCCTACATCGGCGACGACATCCTCGACCTGCCGATCATGAAGCTCGTCGGCTTCACCGCGGCGCCGCTCGACGCGCGACCGGACGTTCGAGACTTCGTCGACCACGTCACCGAGGTGCGCGGCGGATTCGGCGCCGTGCGCGAAGTCATCGAGCTGCTGATGAAGGCGCAAGGGACGTGGCAGCGGATCCTCGCTGGCGAAGCGCTGCGTCCGGCGGAGGAGCGACCGAGTTGATCAAGAAGCTGATCTTCTTCGTGTTCCTGATGGCCGGCGGGTTCGGCGTCATGCACTTCGTCATCGGCTGGGAGAACTTCGCGACGATCAGCGACGGCGAGTCCGACAACAGCCCGATCAAGGACACCGAGCGTTCTGGTGGCGGCTTCGTCGTCCAGGAGATGGACGGCAACCAGGCGGACGCCGTCCGCGTCTACTCCGAGGGTCCGATGCGCATTCCGCGCACGCGGCCGTTCCGGCTGCCGAACGGCAGGATCCGCCACGTCACGACCTACGTGCTGAACACCGAGGACAGCCGCCCCCACCCGAGCGCCGACGACCAGATGGAGTTGACCGGCGTCGTCGTCAACTTCTACGACATCGACGGGAGTGATCCCTCGAGCCCGCGGGCCGTGCGCGCGGGCAAGCTCGAGGCGGCCACCGCGATCCTGCAGGTCGGCCGCGACGAGAAGGGGCGCCCGTCCGTGCGCGAGGACCGCGACATGGACCTCGAGCAGGTCGTCGTCACGAGCGCCGAGGGTTCGAAGCTCGGGGACGTCCGGATGACGGTGCCGCGAGTGCTCGTGCGTCACACGGACCAAGGTCTCTCGCTGCGCACGCCGACGCCGGACATCGAGTTTCACGTCACGCTCGGCGGCGACGATCCGATGGATCTCACGGGCCAGGGGCTGCGCGCAGTGCTGCCGTCCGACGACATGCCGGACGACGCGCCGCGCACGCTGGAGTTCCACGTCACGAGCAACCCGGTGTTCAAGCGCGGCGCGAGCACGTTGCGCGCACGAGGCTCGCTCGACTACGTCGAGGACATGGCGATCGGTATCGGCCACGTCGACCTGCGTGAGGACGTTCGCGCCGACGGTCTGCTGTCCGACGATCCCGACCAGCCGGTCACGGCGTACGGCGACACAATCCTTGGCTCGATCTCGCGTAACGAGTCGCGCGTCCGCGGCAAGACCAAGCGGACGACGAGCTGGCTGACGCTCCGGCTCGACGGCCAGCCGGCGCGACTCGAGGGCAATGGCGCCGAGCTTCGCTGCGCGCGGCTGGAAGGCTGGCCGTCGATCGCGGGCGAACCCGCGGTGTTCACGGCGAGCGGCGAGCCGTACCTGTTGCAGAGCGATCCGGAGGCCGAGTTCCGCGCCGAACGCATCCACGTCGTCAGCGTGCCGAAGTGGATCGGCGCGCTGCACAGACCGTATGGCTTCTCGACGACGGGCTTCGGGCGAATTGCGCACGAGTACCTGATCTTCGAGGGAGCGGCGGAAGTCGCCGACTCGCGCAGCGAAACGACCATTCGCGCCTCACGCGGAATCCGGGTGCTACGCGGCTCCGGCGACGATGCCGCGACGGTCTCTGTCGGCCAGGGTGACGTCACGATCGAACGGTCCGGACTCGACGCAACGGGCAACCGCGGGTTCTTCCTGACCGGACAGGGTAAGGACGGGGACCAGTCCCTGCGACTCGGGCCCCGCGAGCTCGATCCGGAACACGCGTTCGAGATCGTTCGCAAGGGCGACAAGCCGTTCACCGTGCGTGGTCACGGCACGTGCAACGTCAGCCAGCTCGAGGGCGGTCGCAACCGCGTCGAGCTCGGGTCGGCCGCGGACGATATCCACGCCGAGTTCGAGGACGCGGACCTCACCGACGTGGGGAAGCTGGTCGCAACGATCAGCGAGGCACAGGAGATCGAGGCCATCGAAGCGTTCGGCGCGGCGTGCCGCATCGAACGTGAGACGCAAGACGGCAAGATCATCGGCATCGCCGAGTCGATCCACAGCGACGACGGCCGCAGTTTCCGGCTGCGCGGCCACCCCGCGCGCATCGAACGCCCCGGCGACGACTCGGTCGTGACGGGTGACGAGATCCGCGTGATCCACTACGGCGGGGACAAGTACGCGGTCGTCGTCGATCGTGGTCCGAGTCGACCCGCGCACGTGACGATCGTGCCGCCCCCGGAGAGCGACTCCGAGTCGGATCCGAAGAACCGCACCGACGAGCTCCCACGGGAGCCCGTCGACCTCGACGCGGATCGCGTGCGCTTCGTGCCGTATACGCTGCCGGAATCGGTGCTCCGCATGCACACCGGCGGACGCCTGCGCACGTGGGACGTCGCGTTCGCGGCGTCGCTCCGCGCGGACCGCGTGCTCGCGGATGGTGCCATCGAGGTCTCGCAGCGAGGCGAGCGCCCGTTCGAGGCGTGGGGCGAACGATTCGTCACGCGCCTCGACGGCACGTCCGGGATCCTTCTGGGCGATCCGGCCCGCGTCGAGCACGACACCGACGACGGCCGGCACGTGACCGCGATCGCGGACGGGATCCGCGTCGGCCAGGGTTCGGGCAAAGACCAGAACCTCCTGCTCCTGCAGACCGACCACCGCGACCCGGTCATCATCGTGCGGGGCACCGAAGGCAGCGCCGGCGTCCGCAACCTGCGCGTGAGCTGCGACGGGCAGATTCGCGCTGTCGGCGGCGAGATCGAGTTCCAAGGGCCCGTGGTCGTGCGGGAGCTCGACGAGAATGGCAAGAGACTCAAGGGAGGGCTCCACGTCACGTCCGCGAGCATGCGCTTGGAGACCGACGACCGCGGCGAACTTCGCAAGCTGATCGCGGTGGGCGACGCCCGTCTGAAGGTCCGCGGCGTTCGCGCACGCGGCGACGAGCTCGAGGTGGACATGCGCGAATCTCGTGCGACGATCAGTCGTCACAAGTACCTCGCGATCGTGTATCTGCCGGGCGGTAGGCTGGTTCGCGGTCGACGACTCGAGGTCAACTACGTCGACATGCTGGTCACTGGTTGGAACACCTACATCGAAGGTTCGTGACGGCGCGACCCCGGGCTGGGAGGGGCACGCTGCTGCTGGCAGGACTGGCGGTGGTCTGCGCGTCGCTCCCGGCACAGGAGCGCTTCGTGCAGCACGTCGGGTTCGTCGACGAGCGCAACGAGGGCGACCACGTCGAGACCTTCCTGTCCGGTGGCCTGAGGCTGCGTCGTGGCGCCATCGAGGTACGCGCCGAACAGGGCGTCATCATCGCCGATCGCGAACAGAAGAAGGCCTTCACCGAGCAGATCGCCGCGCCGTCGGGCCTGCCACGTCGTGGATTCGACCCGATCGACCGCCGTCGGAAGCTCAGTGAAGAGGTCCTGCGCGACCGTCTCGACAACCTGCTCGGATCGTTCGAGCGAAAGCCCTCGACCGAGAGCTCGATTCCCCCGGACATCGACATCGAACTCGTCCGCTCGTTCTACCTCGAGGGCGGTGTGTCCTTCGTCCACGAAGGACGCGAGGTCCTGCATGCCGACCGAGTCTATCTCTCCGTCGTCGACGACCGTGCGGTGTTCGAGAACGTCGAGCTGCGCCTCTACCGCCGTGATCGTGGGGCACTCGAACGCGTCGTCGTCGTTCGGTGCGACAAGCTGGTGCGTCAGAGTTCGCGCTTCACCGGGCGCGATCTCTCGATCACGACGTCCGACGCCGGCGAGCCGCACTTCGAGATCCTGAGCGGTGAGGCCGAGATCATCGAACGCGGCAGCGAGTTCGAGATTCGCACGCGCGACAACGCGATCGCGTTTTCCGGCAACCGCTGGATTCCGCTGCCGAGCGCGCGCCACTTCACGGGGAGCCCGCTCAACTACTACATCCAGGGCGCCCGCGCGGCCTACACGAACAACTTCGGCGCGGAACTGACCGTCGACTTCGGCGCGCCGATGAACGGTGTCGGCGGCGACGTGCACGAGTTCCTCACCGGTCGCCCCGCGAGCGAGTTCCGCGGCAATTGGCGCGTCGGCCTCGGCGTCATCGAGAAACGTGGCGTGCCGATCGAACCCGAGCTGCAGTACCAGGCGGAGGGTCTCTACGAAGGCCGCATCCTCGGCTTCAACCTCGACGACAACGACGACGACGTGCGCGAGATTCGGACGTTCCTCGACGGCACGCCGATCGACGCGAAGACCCGACAGCTCGCGCGCACCGAGAACCGGATCTGGCTCAACGACAAGACGACGCTCGACCTGCAGGCGTGGTGGGCGAAGGATCCGGCGGTGTTCTCCGAGTTCTTCCAGAACGACTTCATCACCAACGAGCGTCCGGAGTCGGTGGTGCACTTCCGCCACCAGGCGCGGAACTACAGCCTCCAAGCGCTCGGCCGATGGAATCTCGCGAGCTTCAGCTACGAATCCGATCGCTCCCTCGCCAACCGCTTCGTCGAACAAGAGCCCGACGTGCGCTTCGACTGGATCGGCGAAGAACTCACGCAGCTCCCCGACGGTACGCCCGTCCTGCTCGACACCACGACCGCGATCTCGCAGCTGCGCAGCGACTTCGATACGCGATTCCAAAACCCCGTCGACGACGAGACGACGCGGTTCGATCAGGCGTTTGAAGTGTCCGTACCGTTCCGCATCGGCGACTTCGGCGTCCGCGCCTTCGCAGGATCGCGCTACTCGAACTTCAGCAACACGGTCGCGGGGTCGTCGCGGGATCGGTGGCTGTTCACCGCCGGCGCGAGCGTCGGCACGCGGCTCGAGCGCACCTGGCGCTGGTTCGAACACGACGCCGACCGCGCGATGCGTCACGTGATCTCGCCGACGGTCGCGTTCGAGCACCGCTACAAGGTCGACGGGGATCCCTCGGAGTTCCACCAATTCGATGCCGTCGACGCCCTCAACGAAGGGGCGAACGTCCGCGTCGCGATCCTGCAGCGGTTCCAGCTGCGCACCTGGGACCAGCGCGACGAAGCCGGCGACTCCCAGGAGTTCCTCTGGATCGACCTCGCGCAGAACTTCTCGCCGATCTCCGAGCGCGACAACGGGGGTGATCATCTCGGTCTCGCCGAGTACGAGATCATCTTCCGACCCAACGCACCGTGGACGCCATTGCACCGATTCCAGTGGGTGTTCGAGGGTGAGCACGACTGGAACGAGAACGAGATGCGGACGTTCAACACGTTCGTCCGCTTCGAAGAACTCGGTCTGCAGTGGTTCGGCGGCTACCGCACCGACAATCGCGAACGCGGCATCATCCAATACGGGTTCAACGTGCCGTTCCGCAAGCGCTGGACGGTCGGTTGGAACGCGGTCTACGACGCCGAGCAGAAGCGCACCCAGAGCAACAACGCAGTTCTGGTCCGCAACGACCACGACTGGCAGATCGTGATGAGGTTCTCTCGCCAAACTCTTACCGACGAGACGACGTTCAGCATCGACTTCATCCCGGACTTCGGTGGGGTGTTCAAACCGCGCACAGCGAACCTTCCGGACCCGCTGGCCGGGTACTGACGGCCCCACGGGACCGACACGTCGGAGCCCGAAATCGGTATCCTCCCCGGATGCCCGCAACCATTTGCGCCACGCTGATGCTCGCCGCCGTGACGGTCCAGGATCCCGGCACGTGGACCTCGCAGCGTCACCTCGAGACGCTCGACGTCACGATCGTCGACGAGCGTCGCTTGGACTCGGCAAACGCGCGCATCGTGCGAACGACGCGGGTCGGTTCGGAACCGGTCGACGCGGACGCGATGCGCCACGAAGAGGCGCGCCGGCGAGACGAGGCTTCGGGCAAGCTCTGGAGTGATCTGCCGGCGCGACTCGGAAAGGGACAGAAGACTCCGGTCGTGTTCTGGCTGCGGCGACCGGCCGGGATGCCGGACCTCCGCGTGCACATCGACGCAGCCGTAGCCGGTGGCACGAGCGGGGAAAACGCCCGTCGCTCGGCGATGGACGTGGCGCGTGCCTTCGTGCGCGCGCGCACCGGGCCGTTCTCTCGCGCGCTCCGCGAGCGCGGCGGCACGACGGACTACGTCGACGAGATCGTGCCGCTCGTGTTCGCGACGCTCGGCGCCGCGGACGTCCGCGCGCTGGCGGCGCGCGACGACGTCGATCAGGTGTTCTACGCGTGCCCGAAGTGGCTCGACGAGGGCAAGGCGGTTCCGGACGAGTGGGCTTCGCCGTCAGCGCGCACCGACTACGTGCACCGACAGGGAATCACGGGCGCGGGCGTGAAGGTGCTGGTCAACGACACGGCTTCCGTCGCGACCACCAACCCGTATCTCCCTCCGATCGTCACCGGCAACCCGCAGATCCCCGTCAACCAACATCCGACCTTCGTGGCCGGCTGCCTGGCTTCGATCCATCCGGTGCACCACGGCGCCGCGCCGGGACTCGCGCAGATCTACGACTACGCCGGCTGGGGCGACGTGTTCGCACCCCAGGCCTGGTCCTGGGGCATGACCCAAGGCATCAGCATCGGCAACTCGTCCTGGTGGACCGGTCAGTTCGGGAACATCGAGTTCCTCGACCGCTACTTCGACTACATCATCCGCAACTTCGCCGTGATGATGTTCAAGTCGGCCGGCAACCTGGGGAACGGCAGCCAGACGACGACACCTGGCAACGGGTTCAACATGACGACGACCGGCAGCGCCAACGATCTCGACAGCCACGACTGGGAAGACGATCTCATGGCGACGTCGTCGAGCACCGGAGATCCGTCGAGCGGCAACTCGAAGCCGGAAGTAGTCGCACACGGCGAAGCCGTGACGTCGACCTCCGACATGGGGCCGACCTGGCTGACCTCGGCTTCGGGGACCTCGTTCGCTTCGCCGATCTCGTGCGGGGTGGCGGCGCTTCTGCAGCAAGAAGACCCCTCGCTCACGACGCAGCCGGAAGTCGTCAAGGCGATGCTGATGGCCGGCGCGTGGAACAACATCTCCGGCGGCGAGACGCTCAGCGACGAAGACGGGGCGGGAGCGATCGACGCCGCGGCGTCATGGCGCGCGGTCCATGAGGGCCAGTTCCACCAGACCACGTTGACGCCGTCGTCCTTCCCCGGCGGGTTCTACTCGCACTCGATGCAACTCGATCAGGGCGACGAGACTCGCGTCGTCGCGCTTTGGTTCTCGACCGCGGACTCGAGCTTCGCGACCGACAGCCTGCTGATGGATCTCGACCTCGTCGTGCTCGATCCGTCCGGAAGCGTCGTCGCGAGCGCGGCGTCGGCGACGGACCCGTTCGAGGTCGTGCAGTTCATCCCCGCGCAGAGCGGCACCTACACGGTGCGGATGCAGAACCAAAGCTTCCAGGGCACGAGTGAGCCGTTCGCGATCGCATGGACTACGCGGCAGGACGCGGCGACGGACGAAGTCCAGGCGGTCGGCGATGGTTCGATCGGATCGACGATCCAGATCAACTGGCTCGATCCCTACCACCCCGGCGAGATCTACGTGGGCCTCTTCTCACTCACGCCGTATCCCGCGGTGACGCCGATCGGCGCGAATCGAATCCTGCCGTTCGGGTTCGACGGGTTGTCCCAAGCAACGTTCGCCGGACCGTCGGGCTTCATCGGCACGCTCGACGCAAGCGGCGCGGCATCGATGTCGTTCGCCGTGCCGCCGATCGCGCCGCTGACGATTCACGCGGGGATGTTCACGTTCAAGGACAACCCCGGACGCGCGGTCGAGACGTCACCGGCGACGACGTTCACGATCGGGCAGTAGTTCGTCCGGCTACAGGTTGTCGAGATACTTGCCCGGCTCGTAGTTGCCGAGGTCGAGGATCTTCGTGCAGACGCGATCGAGGAAGTAGCGGTCGTGACTGACGATGACCATGCAGCCCGGGAACGCGTTGATGCCCTCCTCGAGCACGCGCAGCGTGTCGAGGTCGAGGTCGTTGGTCGGTTCGTCGAGCAGGATCAGGTTGCCGCCCTTGCGGAGTAGCTTCGCGAGCTGGACCCGGTTGCGCTGACCGCCGGACAGCGTGCCGACCTTCTGCTGCTGCATCGGGCCGGTGAAGTTGAACTTGGCCAGATAGCTTCGGCTGTTCACCTCGACCTTGCCGAGCTTGAGGATGTCCTGACCGCCGGAGACTTCCTCCCAGACGGTCTTCTCGGGGTCGAGGCTCTCGCGCTCCTGGTCGACGTAGCAGAGCTCGACCGTCTCGCCGACGGTCACCTTGCCCTCATCGGGCTCGAGCTTGCCGACGACGAGCTTGAGCAGCGTGGTCTTGCCGGTGCCGTTGGGACCGACGACCCCGAAAATGTCGCCCGGCTCGAGTTCGAACGTGCACTGATCGAGGACCTTGTGCTCGCCGTCGTACGAGAAGTGCACCTGGTTGAAGCGCAGCACGACGTCACCGAGGCGACGGCCCGAAGGGATGTGCAACTCGACGGTGCCTTCCTTCTCTTCGACCTCCTCCTCGACCATCTTGTCGTAGTTCTTGATCCGCGCCTTGTTCTTCGCGGTTCGCGCGCGCGGGTTCATGCGCAGCCACTCGAGCTCGCGCTCGAGGAACTTGCCGCGAGCCTTCTCGGTCGCTTCGGCCTGCGCCATGCGCTTGGAGCGCTGCTCGAGGTACTCGGAGTAGTTCCCCTTGTACGGGATCGCGCGCCCGTGGAAGATCTCGAGCATCCACCCGACGACGCGATCGAGGAAGAATCGATCGTGAGTGATCACGATCACGGTGCCCTTGTATTCGGCGAGCGTCGTCTCGAGCCAGGCCACCGACTCGACATCGAGGTGGTTGGTCGGCTCGTCGAGCAGCAGCACGTCGGGATGCTCGAGCAGAACCTTGCAGAGCGCGACGCGTCGGCGCTCACCACCCGAACACTCGCTGACCATTTTGTCGCCGTCCGGGACGTGCAGCTTGCTCATCGCGGTTTCGACGTGCCGGTCGAGGTCGTACGCGTCGCGCGCGTCGATCTCTTGCTGCACCTTGTCGAACTCGGCCATGACCTTCTCCATGTCGTCCGGCGACATCTCTTCGCCGAGCTTCATGCCGAGCTCCTCCTGCCGTGCGAGCAGCGCGCGAATCGGCGCGACCGCCAACTCGACGTTTTCGCGCACGGTCTTGTCCTCGGCGAGCGCCGGCTCCTGCGGGACGTAGCCGATCGTCGCTCCATCGGCCAGGCGGACCGTGCCCTCGTACTCCGTGTCTTGCCCCGCCAGAATGCGCAGCAAAGTGGACTTGCCGGCGCCGTTGGAGCCGATCACGCCGATCTTGGCACCCTCGAAAAAGACGAGGCTGATGTCCTTCAGAATCGGCTTGAGGCCGTAGCCCTTCGTCAGGCCTTCAATCGCAAGGATGTTCTTCTCACTCATCGGGGCGGGGAGATTACCGAAAGGGCCGCCGGTTGACACTCGAAGAAAGCGCCCAGATCATCGAGGCATGCTCTGGGTCGGCAGCTACGTGGCATTCTTGCCAGGCCAGCAGGAATGGATCGTCCTGCTGGTCATCGGTTTGCTGCTGTTCGGTCGTCGCCTGCCCGAGGTCGGACGTGCGGTCGGCCGGACGGTCACCGACTTCCGGCGCGGCCTCAACGAGTTCAAGAACCAGATCGACGAGGACGGCAGCCTGCGGGAAGCCAAGAGCTCAGTCCAGGATCTGAAGCGCGCCGTGGACGCGCCGCGCATCGCGCGGGACCCGAAGGCGCTGTTCCAGAAGTTGACCGACGAGAGTCTCGCGAGCCCTGCCCCGGCCTCGGAGACCAAGCCGGTCGAAGCCGAGGCGAAACCGGAGTCCGAGCCGGAGCCGCCCGCGCCGACTACTTGAGTTCGTCGCGGACCGACGCGTCGGCCGAGTCGAACATGTCCATCCAGTCGCCGCCGACGTTCTTCTCGTCGGGCTTCGAGCGCTTGGCGCGAGCCGCGGCTTCACGCTTGGACTGCTGTTCCTTCTGCCACTCGGCGAAGTTCGGATACAGCTCGCCGAGCACGCGGTTGTTCTCGGAGATCAGCCCCACGTAGGGGAAGAGTTCCAGCTTCGACATGTCCTGCAGACGCGCGAGTATTTCGTACGGCGTCAGGATGGGCAGGACGATCGTCGCGGATTCGCCGAAGACCCCGAGCGGCACGATGCCGTGCTCGAACAGGAACTCCTCGGGGAACTTCGTCTTGATCTCCTCATCGATCTCCGTGCTGCTCGCCATGATGAACGGCAGCTGGAAGTGCTCGACGACGATCTTGGCGAGATCCCATTCGCTGATGTGCCCGTTCGACACCAGCACGTCCACGAACACCTCGCCTTGGCGGTCCTGCGCGTAGAGCGCATCGGTGATCGCGTCCGTTTCGACGGTGCCGCGCTGGGTCAGCACTTCAGCGAGGCGAATGCACGTGAGCTTTTCGAGCCCTTTCACCCCGGGTGTATCGACGGTTTGCGGACCCACGCTTGACCCGAGCCGCGGGCGGGGGTGGAGCCACGTCGAAAAGGGTGCGCGCGTCGCTCCGCGCGGTGCGCGAATGCGCGGCCGTATGGGAGGCGTCGCGGCGGGAGTGTTGCGCGGGCGTAACGTTCGGGTGTCGCATTTTGCTCAGAGACAGATGCGTCACCCGAGACAGATGCGTCACCCGAACTGGATGAGGGTGAGGATCGCGTGGACGACGAGGACTGTGTAGATCCCCAACACGATCGAGGAGTTGACCGCTTGACCGACTTCCTTGCCGGATCGTTTGGGGCCCATCGCGAGGTGGTAGGTCTGGACGGCTACGAGGAAGCCGGAGATCACGGTCTTGAGGATGACGTAGCGCACGTCCGTGTAGTCGACCTCGGCGAAGAACGCGCGGGACCAGCCGAATGGTGAGATTCCCGACACGAGGGCCGCCGCGAAGCAGGAGAACACGCACGTCATGACCATGCCGCAGAGGGTCGCGAGGGGCATGGCGATGCTCGAGGCCCAGACGAGCGGGATCAGCAGGTAGTCCGCGGGGCGGATGCCCATCACGCGGAGGGCGGCGACCTGGCTCGTGCGCTTCATCGTGCCGAGTCGCGCCGAGGCGCCGGCGGCGATTCGGGCCGTGAAGAAGAAGCCCGCGAGCAGCGGGATCAACACCGCCATCAGCACCTTGCCCGAGCCGGTGAGGACGCTCGCGGTGAAGGCACCTTCGAGCGGATTGTTGCGCAGCGCGAAGAAGGTCGCGAGGCCGCCGACGGTCGCGCAGCCGATGACGACGAAGAACGCGGGCTCGACGATGTATCGATACACCGTGCGCATCACGAGCTTCGGGTAGACCGGCGGCAGTCGGATGATCGCGTCGAACAGCACGAGTGCCAGCGCTCCGAACGACAGCAAGAATCGACGGAGACCGTGAAAGCCGATGTCGCTCTCGGCGTCGTCTTGCTCGACCTCGGGATCCTCGTCGCCGCTCGGGAGCGGCGCGTCCGGTGGCAACAGCCGCACCGCGCGTTCCCGTCGATCGAGCCACATCACGCCGTCCGCGAGCCCGCGGAACGCCGGCAGGTCGTGCGTGATGACGATCGTCGTGCGACCGTCCCCGGCTTCGCGTTGCGTGCGTTCGATCAACTCGGCGATTTCTCGGGCTGCCTCGTGATCGAGTCCGGCCGTCGGCTCGTCGAAGATCAGAACCTCGGGTTCACCCGCGAGGGCACGAGCCACGGCGAGCCGCTTACGCATGCCGCCCGAGAGTTGTGCGACGGTCTCGGGAGGAGCCTCGAGTCCCGCCTGGCTGAGCAGACCGAGCGCGAGCTTCACGGACCGGCCGGCCTTGCGCAGACCGAGCTCCACGTTGCCGCGCGGCGACAACTCGTCGATCAGACCTTCGTCCTGCAGGACCGCCTGCACGCGGCCGCGCAGCTTCGCCGGGTAGTTGCGGGAGATCGGCTCCTCGAGAACGAACACCTCGCCGGTCATGCGGGGCAGCGGCTCGCGCAGATCCCAGAGGTGCGCGAGCATCTTGAGGATCGTCGACTTGCCCGAGCCACTCTCACCGACGAGCAAGAACAGCTTGCCCCTCGGAAGTTCGAGGTCGACGTCGCGCAGGATCTCGCGATCCCCGGCCGCGGAAGAGAACGCGAGCCCCGAACCGGCGAATCGAATCGCCGGTGCGCTCGGCGCCGCGGTCACTGCTTCGGCCTCAGCTCCGCCGGCAGCCGGCTCAGAGGCACGATGACCGGAGTTGCGTCGCTGCCGTTCACCTGCGCGAGGATTCCACCGGCGCGATCTTGGTGCACCGCAACGCTGCCGCGCGCGGCGTCCAGGTCCGTCACCGCACCGAGGTTGGTCTGCATCGTCCGGTCGAACTTCTGCAGCGTCGCGCTCGCGCTGTCGGCGTCGTCGAACTCGAAGTCGAGGTTCTCGGCGGCCGTGACCGCGAGATCCGGCGGCGCTCCCTCGACGACGAGGAGCGCGAGGTCCTGACCGCCGGGATCGATCCACGAGCGACCCGCGCGCAGCACGATGCCACCGGGGATCGCGACGCTGACCGTCTCCGACTTGATGTCGGGATCTCCGAACGTGTCGAGCATGAAGTAGCTGCCGTCGCACGCCGTGCGCGCCGTCACCACGACGGCGCGGCCGGCCTGATCGATGAAGAGGATCCCGGTTGACTTGCGCTTCGCGACGTCGTTCGGGCTCATCCAGTCTTCCTCGACGGCTTCGTAGTTGACCTCGACGAGACGCACGCCGCTGTCGGGATCGCCGGACTCGAACACCGGCGCCTGCTGCGGCGGCACCTGGAGATCCTCGTCGTCGATGTCGGGTCGCACCTCGTTCGCGACCGTCCGGAAGCCGTCGTGCACGGGCACGCCGCGTTCGGACTCCGAGTGGTAGCTGATGTAGGGACCGAGCAGCGCGTTGAGGTCCTCGACCGCGATGCCACTCATCAGCGCGCCAGAAAGCCGCGGGCGCGCGACCCAGAACGACGACGCGTTCGTCACCGTGTGGCGGTAGCGCTGCTGGATGCGCAGCTGCATGACGACGTGGGTGCCGTCCTCCGCGAGTTCGATGCGCCGCACGTCGCCGGTGGAGATGCCGCGATACCGAATATCCGATCCGACAACCAAGCCGTGGCTCTCCGCGGCGTGCAACCACATGTGCAAATCGCCATGCCGAGACGGATCGAGGCCGGCTTCGTCGGGGTTGCGGAACGGTCGCTCGTTGCCGCTGACTTCACTGTTGGGACCGAGACGTGGTCCGCTCGGGTTCGGCGTGAGGAACGCGACGTACGAATCGCGCACGAGCGTGTCGAGCCCGGTCGCGCCGTTCTCGAGCCCGTCGAAACGTGGGGACACGATCCAGAACTTGCTGTTCTGACAGGCGAGGTGATCGACGCCGTCACTCAGCACCAACCGCACGAGCGCTCGGCTGCCGTCTTCGGTGACCTGCACCTCGAAGACCTGCCCGACCCGCACGCCGCGATAGCGAACGTCCGCGCCGGCGCGCAGACCCCGCACGTCCTCGAACGTCAGGCGGAGGTGAAACTGATCCGAAAGGTCGTCATCGGTCAGCAGGTTGAAGATGAACCAGCCAGCAATCGCCACGAGCGCGAGCGTGACGATTCCCAGCAGATATCGGAGCTGTTCCACCCGCCATACCCCGCGTCAGATGTCGAGGTTCGTCGCCTCGAGCGCGTGTCGTTCGATGAACTCACGACGCGGCTCGACGTTGGGGCCCATGAGGACAGTGAAGATCCGATCGGCTTCGACCGCATCGTTGATCGTCACGCGGTAGAGCGTGCGCCGTTCGGGATCCATCGTCGACTCGAACAGCTGCGACGCCTGCATTTCACCGAGACCCTTGTAGCGCTGCACTTCGACCCGCTCGGTGCAGAACTCCTGGATCAGGTTGTAGGCCTTGCCGAGGGACGTCGCCTCGCGACGATCGTTGCCGACGACGACGCCGATGATCGGTGAGCCCTGCTCCTGGAAGAGATCCGGAGTCAGGCCGTGCTCCATGAGCTTCGCGAGGAGCGGCGTCAGCTGCTCGCCGAGATGCAGGGCGTAGAGCTCGACGTCGCAGGTCTCGCGTGAGCAGCTCGATTCCGGACCTTCGTAGATCGCGAGCTGACCGCGTTGCGCACGCAGCGTTTCGAGCTCGGCGTCGAGTTGCGCCTGAGTGTCGAGGAACTTGCCCTCGCCATCGTGCGCGATCCAGTACGCCGGCAGGTCCATGTCCGGGACGCGTGCTTCGGCGAGGTAGTCCTCGAACCCGACGTTCGCTTCGAGCGGCATGCGCCCGCGGAACGCCGCGACGTTTGTCAGCAGATCGAGGATCGTGCGAAGCTCCTCGTCCTTGTATTCGCGCTTCTGGCCGTCGCGCTCGATGACCAGCGATGCATCGCCGAGACCGAACTCGATCAGCAGCTGATCCTTCTCCTGCTCGGTGATCGCATAGCGCTCGCGCTTGCTCTTGCCCTTGACCTTCACGAGGAAGAGCGGCGGCTGCGCGACGTAGACGTAGCCACGATTCACGAGCTCGGGCATCTTCCGATAGAAGAGCGTCAGCAGCAGCGTGCGGATGTGGCTGCCGTCGACGTCCGCGTCGGTCATCACGATGATCTTGCCGTAGCGCAGCTTCGTCGGATCGAACTCGTCGGTCAGATAGCCAGTGCCGATCGCGGCGACGATCGTCTTGATCTCTTCGTGGTTGAGGATCGCGTCGACCGGCGCCTTCTCGACGTTGAGGATCTTGCCTCGGAGCGGAAGGATCGCCTGGTTCGCGGTGCGCCCTTGCTTGGCCGTGCCACCTGCGGAATCACCCTCCACGAGGAAGAGTTCGGCGTCTTCGGGCTTCGTGCCCTTCTGACAGTCCGCGAGCTTGGCCGGCAGGCCGCTGCCTTCGAGTGCCGACTTGCGACGCACGAGGTCCCGAGCCTTACGCGCAGCTTCGCGCGCGCGGCGCGCCTCGATGGCCTTGCCGAAGATCGCCTTCGGGATCTTCGGCTTCTCCTCGAACAGCGTGCGCAGACCCTCACCGACGATCGTCTCACAGATCGACTGCGCCTCGCGGTTCCCGAGCTTGATCTTGGTCTGACTCTCGAACTGCGGATCCGGCACCTTGAGCGAGAGCACCGCGGTCAGACCTTCGCGGAAGTCGTCGCCGGACGGCGGGTTCTCCTTCGCCTTCAGGAGCTTCTCCGAGCGCGCGTAGTTGTTGAGCGCTCGCGTCAACGCCGTCTTGAAACCCACGAGGTGCGTGCCGCCCTCGGAGGTGTTGATGTTGTTGACGAACGTGAAGACGTTCTCGTTGTAGCCGTCGTTGTAGGCGACGGCGAGTTCGACCTTGTAGACACCGGAGCCTTCGGTCGACGGCGCTTCGCCCGTGACCGTGATGATGTCGTTGTGGATCTGGCTCTTGCCGCGGTTCAGGTCGGCGACGAACTGCTGCAGTCCTTCGGGAAAGCAGAACTCGTCGCTCTTGTTGTCACGCTCGTCGTGGATCGACAGCGTGAGACCGAAACTGCCCATCAGGTAGGCAAGCTCGCGAAGTCGCTTGCGCAGGATCTCGTAGCTGAACTCCGTCGACTCCATGACTTCGGGATCCGCCTTGAAGCGCACGTAGGTGCCGGTCTCCTGCGTATCGCCGACGATCTTCAGGTCGCTCGTCGCCTCGCCCTTGGCGAACGACTGGCGATACACGTGACCCTGGCGGAACACCTCGACCTCGAGGTGATCACTCAGCGCGTTCACGACCGAGATGCCGACACCGTGCAGACCACCGGATACCTGGTAGCTGCCCTTGTCGAACTTGCCGCCCGCGTGGAGCTTCGTGAGGATCAGTTCGAGCGCGCTGCCGCCGCTCTCGTGTTCGTCGACGGGGATGCCGCGACCGTTGTCGCGCACCGAAACGGAGCCGTCGGTGTAGACGCGCACGTCGATGCGGGTGCACTCCCCCGCCAACGCCTCGTCGACGGAGTTGTCGACGGTCTCCCACACGAGGTGATGCAGGCCTTTGACGCCGGTGTCCCCGATGTACATCGCGGGCCGCTTGCGAACCGCTTCGAGGCCTTCGAGGACCTTGATCGAGCTGGCGTCGTACGACTTGTTGTCAGAATCAGACATGACCCGTTCCATCCATCCGGAACACGATCTTGGCGATCTTCTTGGTTGTGAGACGCTCGTTCATCGCGAGGCGGAGCGACTCCTTGCGGAAGGAAGACAGTTCGGCAAACAGGGGCGCGGATGCTACTTCGACGTAGAGCGTTCCGGCGCGAAATCCCACGACTTGGCAACAGCGCGCCTGCTCTGGCTCGAGCTCGGCGTCCAGGGCCCGCACGAACTCCGCTCGGGAGGAGCGGGTCTGCACGGACTTCATGACGTCGCCGAGAATATCGCCGGCAGCCTTGGGATCGACGGGCACTAGGATCCGCTGATGGGCATGAGGACGTAGGTGTGCGCTTCGCCCAGCGTGAGCTTGGCGGGCGTCGAATCGTCGGTCAGATCGATCCGGATGACCTCCGTGTCGGTCACTTTCAGCGCGTCGAGCAGGAAGTCGGGGTTGAACGCGGCTGCGCCCCCCGCACCGCGGATGTCGGCGTCGATCGAGAGGTCCGCGCGACCGACCCGGGAGTTCTCGGCGGACATCGCCAGGCAGCCCTTGTCGAACTGGACGCGGACCATGCGGACGTCGCCGCTGCTGAGGATCGCCACCCGGCGCAAGTTGCGCTCGAACAGCCCTCGATCCACTTCGATCGTCGTGTCTGCAACCTTCGGAATGACGGCTTCGTAGTCCGGGAATCGATCCTCGGCAAGCTGACTCACGAGCTCGAGATCCCCGACCGCGAACGCGACCTGGTTGCTCCCCACGCGGATTCGCAACGTCTCCTCGCTCTCGTCCGGGACGACCCGGCCGAGGCTCGCGAGCGCGCGGTTGGGCACGACGAACTTGATCGTCGGCACGTCGTCGCCCTCGAGATGCTGGTAGGTCACGGAGAGCCGACGGCCATCCGTGCCGACCACGCTGAGCCGTTCGCCGTTGCAGTCGAGCAACAGACCGTTGATCGCGTAACGCGTCTCTTCGCGCGCAGCCGCGAAGCCCGTGCGACGAATCATGTCGATGAAGCGACCCGCCGGGACTTCGATGGTCTGCTTCTCGTCGATCTCCGGCAACTTCGGGAACATGTCGGGATCGTCTCCGACGAGGACGTACGATCCGGATCCGCTCTGGATCTCGCAGCGCAGCTCTTTGCGTTCGAGTGCGATCGTCGCTTCGTCGAGTTCGCGCAACAGCGCGCTCGTCTCCTTCGCAGGAAGCAACACCGACCCCGGTTCATCGATCTTCACGTGATGAATGCTCGTCCGCATCGACATCTCGTTATCAGTCGCGAAGAACGTGCACACGTCGTCTTCCGCGCGCAGCATCACGTTCTGCAGGATCGGCTTGGGCGTCTTGGTCGGCGCCGTGCTGCTCACGGCAGCGAACGCCTCGTGTAGCTGTTGTCGGTCACAGAGGAGCTTCATGTCGAGCGGCGGAGTTTCTGTCTTCAGGAGAGAAGAGAAGAGAGAATTAACCTCTCTCTTCCCTCTCTCTTTCGCGGGGTCGGAACTGTGGACAGCGTACTGTCGCGGCCCGCGAATATCGACGGAGAAGCCGTCTGTGGTGCGATGTCGCGTGTTTTCGACTTGGGGATCGAATTGGTTTCCGGCGCTGTAGAAGACCGGGGAATCTCTCGACGGAGTCGTCGACTCCACAAGAATCGGTGTCGTGCTCCACGAGTCTCAGCGACGGATCCGATGGCTGTCGACAGCACTCTTGCCGTCGGGTGACGCCATGGATTGGCCTGGGATTTCGACGTGCGGTCGAGATCGGTCAAAGGAGATGTGGAAGACCATCCCCGATTGGTGGGCGCGCTTTAGTTGGGAAGGGACGGGTGGTGAGTCGTTTTCGGGCCCGGACCCGGGCACGTTCACGTTCAACGGGACGTTCCACGTGGACCGGGACACGGGCCGCCGGAAGCCATGACGCCGTCCATGGTGAAAGCCCGTGAAACGAGTCCCGACCCGCTGAACGTGAACGTGCCCGGGTCCGGGCCCGAAAACGGTTCGCGGGATCGCCAGTGAGGTGGCGGACTTCGCCTGCTACCCCCGAGAACTCACACCTCGTAGAGCTTCCGCAGCAGATCATCCAAATCCGCCGTCTCGAGATCGTTCGCCGCGATCGGCGGCAGGTTCTTGAACTTCTGATACTCCTGAATGCTCGAGAGCTCGACGTAGTCGCGATAGCTCATGCTGCCGTCCGCCTGCTTGGGCGTCGCGGTCGGCTTGTTGCGCTGCGCCGGCTTGGACGGACTCTTCATCGTCTTCTCGAGCGTCTCCTTGGCGCGGGTGCAGATCGCAAGAGTGTTCTCCAGGTTCGCCTTGATCTTGGTCAGGCGCTCCTGGTTCGAAGAAGGAAGATCCATGCTCCGCGTGATCTTCGTGATCGCGACTTCGAGGACCGCCATCAGGCAGTTCAGCTTGGTGAGCAGCTTCGTCCGATACTCGGTGGAGCCCAGGCCGGTCTGGTTCGGGTCGTTATCGTGCGGTTGCTTGGAGTCCATGAGTGTCGTTCCTCTCGTGCTCGACTGTCTGGTTGAGTGACCGAAGGACGATGAGCAGACAAGGGGCCAACTCCGGATCCCGTTGCGGAATCTTCACAAGCGGCCTATGACAAGGGACTTACGAGTCAGACCACGAAACTGGCACGTTTTTCCGGCGCACCGTGCGTGTCGGATTCTTTCGACATGGGGCGTCCGGATGTCGAGATATCTGGATATGCAGACACCTCGCGAACCCCGAATTGGACAGGACCCGCGTTGACCGCAGAATCGAGCAGCAAGGTCGCCGACTTCTGGAACGATCGGCACAAGGACCCCGTCAAGGACGCCCACGACAACTTCCTGGTCCACCCGTTCGTGCAGAGCTACATGTCGCTGCGCGCGTTCGGCTCGATCGTCAGCCAGATGGCGACGCTCCAGTACGAGATCGAGCGACGCACGAAGCCGGGTGATCGGATCCTCTCGGTCGGCGTCGGCCGCGCGGCCAAGGAGCGGTACTTCGCGAAGCACATCCCCGATCGGCAGTTCGTCGGCATCGACATCGCGGACTCGATCCTCGAGGAAGCACGCGAGATCAATCGGCAGGAAGGCGTCGACAACCTCGAACTGGAGCTCGGCAACTTCAACGAGCTGGATCTCGACGCGAACGCCTACGACATCGTGCTCGGGCTCGGCGCGATCCACCACGTCGAGGCTCTCGAGCAGTTCTGGGACAACGTCGCCAAGTCCCTGCGGCCGGGCGGGGTCGTCGTGGCGCAGGAGTACATCGGTGCGAACCGCTTCCAGTTCACGGATGCGCAGATCGAACACGGCACCCGGTGTCTCGAAGAGTTCGTGCCGGACGAGCACAAGACGAACCACCGGCGCTGTAGTCGCCCCAAGCTCGAGGACATGATCGCGGTCGACCCGTCCGAAGCCGTGCGCTCAGCGGAGATCCTGTCGACGTGTGAGGCCGCGGGGTGGACGGTCGATGGGTTCTGCAGCGGTGGCGGTGGCCTCCTGCAGCCCGTGCTGATGTTCCAGATCGCGACCTACGACCACAGGAACTGGCAGCACAATCTCGTGCTGTCGAAGCTCTTCGCCGAGGAGGATCGGCTGATGCAGGAAGGCATCATCACCGACGACTTCGCGATGTTCATCGGCATCCCGCCGAGCTGAGCAGCCGGCGCGAAGCCGAGGAAACAGCCGGTGCAGATCGGAAAGGCCGGCTAGCGCTTGCCGACGACCTGGCGGAGCAGGTTCTCGGTGAACGTGTCGACCTGCGCGTTGTCGCTGCCGCCAAGCGTCAGGTACTGGACGCCGCCGTAGAAGAACATCAGCTGTTTCGACGTCAGGTCGGAGAAGTCGAGGATCGCGTAGGCGTCAGGACCCGAGTAGACCGGCACGTTCGGCTTTGGTGCGCCGGGGGTCTCCAGGAAGAGGACGCTCTCGATGCCGTCGGTATAGCTCAGCATCAGCGTCTCGTTGCCGTTGAGCGGGTCGATCAGCATCGACGACGTCTGCAGCGCGAAGCCGTCCGGAGTCTTGCTGGGCAGCTTGAACGTCGACGGGCGCGCGGCCGCGTTGATGGCGGCTGTCGGCGTCGGATAGTCCGTCCGATGCGTCGGCACCCACCAGTTGGCGACACCGTCAGCCGCGGCCTGCGCCGCGGCACCGTGCGCGAATTCCGTCACGGTGATCATGCTGAGCAGCTCGCCCGAGTTCTGGTCGTACTCGGAGCGTGACATCGGGTAGCCGGTTTCGACATCCAGGTCGAGGATCCAGCAGTTGGCCGATCCGGAGTTCGGGATGATCGAGACGCGGTAGGCGGGACGGCCGAGGCGTTGGATGTCGCCCTCGTAGTGGATCGCGTAGTTGCTGGCCGCGAGCTGCGGGTCCTGCACGCGGAACGTGCCGTGCTGGTAGAGATACGCGCGGTGGTGCGTGTGGACCGTTTGCTGGCGCTGCTCTTCGACCGGATCGAGGCCGAGACCGGTCGCGAGTCGGAGGTCGAACCGCTCGGTGGTCTCGCCCGAGGCCGGCGGCGCGACGTCGAGTTCTTCGGCCAGGCCGACCCACTGCTCGAGGCCCGTCGCGTCGGTCGTCCGGCAGAAGCGGAACTGCGACAGCGAATACCAGTTCTGCGTCTCTGCCTGGTGGATCAGATCGAACGAGATGGCTTGCGGATCCGCGAGGTGCGGCGTCGGCGTCTGGGCGACGGCCAACGACGCCAGCGATGCGACGGCTGCGATGAACAGACGATCAGCGCGCACGGCGACCTCCTACTCGATTGGCGGGAAAGTCGGGTGCGGATGGTGGGGCTGCGAGGACACCGGCGGAGCCGGCAAACGTACCGGCAGTGCCGGCAAACGTACCGGCAGTGCCAGTGATCTCGCGGACGATCGAGCCGCTCGAGAAGCCAGGAGCGATCGGACTGGTCATCCGATGGCGCACGATCGAGATGCGGGGTTCGGGATCGACGACGGTGTCTTCCTCGCGGAAGCCGTCGAACGTCCAGACAGCCAAGAACACGAGCGCGGCGGCGGCCAGGCTGCTCGCGACGCGGCGCTGCGTCCGGTGGCGACGACGCGCGGCGGTCCACGAACGGAGGTCGGCGCGCAGGCGCGGCCACATCAGGCCGGGCGCTTCGACGCTCTCGAGCTCGCGCAGCGGGGACGGCTCGAACCGCTCGGGATCCACGGGTTGCCGTTCGAGTTCGGCAGGCGCCTCGAACCGCGTCGACAGCGATTCCGCGACCTCGGAGTCGAGGTCTTCGGCCATGTCTCGGGCCGCGCGTTCGTAGATGCCGTCGAGGAACGAACGGGAGGACAACTCCGCCGGGATCTCCGGCTTCTCGAGCTTGCCGAGCAGTTCTGCATGTCGGGAGACGAGGTCGTCGCGAGTCATGCCACGCCCTCTTTCCCGTCGTTCGGTCGCATGCGACGGCCGAGGACATCGATCGGGTAGTCGAACGAGTCGAGCGTGCCACGCATGACCTGCTCGAACGCGACGTGAGCGCGCGCGAGGCGGGACTTCACGGTGCCGAGCGAGACCTCGAGCGAGTGGGAGAGCTCTTCGTAGCTCAGGCCCTCGAGGTAGCGGAGCACGAGCACGGCTCGGAGTTTCGGGCTCAGGTGCTGGAGGCCGCTGTGGACGTGATGGCCGAGTTCGGTGACTTCGGCGGCCTCGACCGGATCGATCGTCGAATCGGGCTCGTCCGCCAGTCCCTCCACGCTCGAGCGTCGGTCGGGCATGCGGCTCGCTTCCCGCCGCTTGTGGTCGACGCAGCAGTTGACGACGAGCCGGAACAGCCAGGTGCTAAACTTTGCGTCGAACCGAAACGTGCCGATCTTGCGGAACAGGATTGCGAAGGCTTCCTGGACCACGTCCATCGCGTCGCCCGTAGTCCCCAACATGCGGTAGGCGATCGAGTACACCCGATCGCGATAACGCGAATAAAGCTTCTCGAATGCGGCTTCGAACCGGTCGTCATTCGGGTCTTGGCAGGCCCGAATCAGCTCGTGGTCAGGATCTGGGGAAGCGTGCGTCAAAACGTACAGACCAACGGCTGGCCGTCGGGTCTTTCGACGCGTTCACGCATCTGTGGTGTTCCGTTGATCTTGTCAGGAAATCCACAGTGGGGATGAGGCGTCGGTGAGAAGAGAAGAGCGAGCGGATTGCGGCGGACCGCTGAGGAGCGAGTGGAAGCACGGCTAGCCTCCCGTCACCGTGGCAAGGCCGTCGGGTATGAACAGCGACAGTCCTTGCGAGGTGAGGCAGTCCGGCGGGCAGCGCAATTGCCCGGCACTCCGGCAGCGTGCGGAATCGATGTTGCAGATGTGTCCGGTGCCGGTCGATGCGGTGACCGACAGCCGGAGCTGGCACACGCGCGCGTCGGTCCAGAACGGATCGTCGTCGTCGGTGAGCGTCAGCACGACGCCGGACACTTCGCTGAGTGGCGCAAAGGTCGCCGCCTTGCCACTCGCGTTGAAGAGGATCGACGCGGTCGAGACGACGCGCGCGTCCATGACCACGGTGACGCCCAGCGTCACGGGAGCGAGCAGCATCAGATCGCTCGCTCGTCCCAATCGGCCCGAAACGCGCAGGAACAGGCCCTCTGCGCCCGCCTGGCGCATTCCGAAGGTGAACCCGCTGGTGCCGAAGATGCCGTCCATCGGCACCGTGGCGCCGGCGTAGCTCATCCACGGCTGCAGCACCGGCATCTGCGGGAAGGTGCCACCGGCGAAGCGGAACAGGATGTGCATCCACACCGCTTCTTGCCCGTCCTGGTCTTCGCGCGAAGACAGCACGACGCGGGCTTCGTGATCGATGCCCGTCGACGGCGCGGTCGGTGCGCCTTCGTCGGTCGGGTCGATCGGCTCACCGTCGGTGAACGGGTTCGCATACTCGCGCATCACCGCAGCGAGGAAGTCGTCCGTTCCGTCCCCGTCCGAGTCGAACTCACTCGGATTGGTCATCAGCACACGCTCGACGTCGTCGGGGAGCAGATCGTTGTCCGCATCGACCTCTTCGAACGTCGTCGCGTCGAGCGCGGGAGACGGGAATGGACCGAACGGGATCAGCGCCCCTATGCACGCGAGTGTCGCGAGAACACAGCTGAGGGAACCGGTAGACATGCGAGTGTCCGCGGACCGTCCAGGAGGCATTCAGTCCGAGGGCAAGGACCGATCCGCAGCACAGGTATTAGACCCCCGCCGACCGAAGGTGACAACCCGATCCGGTGGAGCGTGAAGATTCCTCGGACGATTCCCGGGCCCCGGCGCTTGCAGCGCGCGGGCCGGGACGTACCGTTCCCCATCCGCCGATCCGAAGGCGGTCTCGGGCGCCCGTAGCTCAGCTGGATAGAGCGCTGCCCTCCGGAGGCAGAGGTCAGAGGTTCGAATCCTCTCGGGCGTACCAACACAACCTCTTTTGCGAAAATGGGTTGGGCGGAGGGCAGCGAAAAGGCCCTCCGACCGCGGTCTACCTCGACAGTGCCACGTGGCATGGAGACGAGGAGGTGAGATCGTGAACGGACCGAGGAAGTTGCCTCGGATGCTTCGTCGACGGAGCCCGAGTTCGAGTAACTGGCTGGCCTACTGCATGCTGAACGGGCGTCGGGTGTCGCTCGGGAGGTGGGGACCAGAGGCTCAGGCGAAGTTCGACAAGCTGTTGGCCGAATGGCTAGCGAACGGGCGCCGGCTCGAGTCGGAGGTGAACGAGGGCGGCGATTTGCTGGTCGTGGACGACCTGTGTGATCGGTTCGTGCAGCATCTACAGCTCAAGCACGATCAGGCCTGGCAGGCCAACAACCTGACGCGGATCAAGCTCAGCCATCGTGCGTTGCGAGAGCGATTCGGTCGGATGGACGCCAACGCGCTGAGCCCGACCAAGCTGGAGGAAGTTCGGCACGACCTGATTGGTGGTGGCCGTCTTTGTCGAGGGGAGATCAACCGTCGCATCCGGGACATCAAGCGGACCATTCGGTGGGCCTGCTCCAGGGAGATGCTCGACCCGAAAGTCTGGATGGCCTGCAACAGCTTGGAAGGCTTGCGCGCAGGAGACTACGACACGCGAGACAGCAAGCAGCGGCAAGCCGTGCCCAGGGAAGACGTGTGGGCCGTTCTTCCACGGGTTTCGACACCGGTCGCTGCGATCATCCAGGTGCTCTACTGGAGTGGTGCTCGGCCCGGGGAGATCCTGAACCTCCGTCCACGCGACATCGATCGGTCCGGCAAGGTCTGGGTCGCGACTCCGGCCACCCACAAGAACGCCCACCGAGGCAGGGATCGGCAACTCTACTTCGGCGGGAACGCGCAGGAAGTGCTTCGCCCCTTCTTGGACTGCACACCGAGACCGAACCCGATGAAGCCGATCTTCCGACCCGGAGACGCAGATCATGATCGTCGTAGACGTGGCGCCGAGGATCCGTCACGACTGACCGCGATTGAGCTCGCCGCGCGGCTTGGTGTGTGTCATGAGACTCCTCGGCTGTGGGCTCGACGCGGGTGCCCGAGGAACGCTGATGGAACCTACGACTACGTGGCGGTCCGGCAGTGGCGTGACAACGACCCGAAGGCGCTATCCTCCAAGACGAGGATCGGGCAGCGGTTCGAGAAGAAGCGCGTACAAGACCCGAAGCGTGGGGCGCGGGATGCCTACGACTCTCACTCCCTTCGCCGAGCCGTGTCTCGAGCGATCAAGTCGATCAACGCAGAGCGGAAGAAGGCGAAGCAGCCCGAGATGGACAACTGGACGCCCTATGCGTTGAGGCACTCTTGCGCCTCGCGACTCGCTGCCGAGTTTGGGCCTCTAGTGGCGCAGACCGTGTTGGGGCACTCGGATTTGGCCACGACGGGGGTCTACGTTCACGGGGATCGCGAGAGGGCGAAATCTGTGATGGAGTCGGCGGGGTAGTCGCACAACGACATCGAGCAATCCACTACCGCCCCTCGGACTTCTTGTTCGATTTCACCCGCGTGTCTCGTGTCATCTCAACCACGTTCTTCGCGGGGATCCAGTCCTGGCACTCCGACCAATGGACTCTCCCTTCTTCCTCGTCAACTCCGATCCGCTCAACCACTCGAGCCCCAAGCTTCTCAACAAGCTGGGCAGCGAGCTGCATCGGCTCCGTACCCCGTGGAAACCCGGATGGGAGAACCCAAGCAAGTCGGGGCACGCCAATGTCCCCATCGAACCAGACTAGAGGCCATGCGAAAGAGCCGGGAAACCTGAGTCGGTAGAATCGCAACCGGGCGGTAGCCGCATCCTCACGCCCCGTCCAGTCTTCAAGCTCGGTGGGGGAAGCTCCGCTTGCAACAAGAGCCTCGAGAAGCCGTCTGCCGATCCGCGACTCATGGTCAGGATCCCCGCTCTCGATGATTACCCGGACGTCTGCGGTGTTGTCGCGAAGGAGCGAGATCCACGACGGGAGAAGACCTTCGATTTGGCCGAGGGCGCGCACGTCGTCAGCATGAGTGAGCATGACAACCGACCCGATTGCGTTTGTAGCAGCGCTGACGAGGGCATCGGGTGCTGAACCGGCGCGGGTCCGACGAAGCAGCATTTCGAGGTCGCGAAGACTCTGATCTGGATCGAGACTGAGCTCGCCACACCGGTCCGAGATCACTCGCCGGAGTGCCTCCTGGAGCCAATCTGGGCAAGGCCTGTGCCCGCACTTGAACTGACTGATCTGGGATTCGACGCCCTTCTGCGGGCGATTCGACTGCTCCGAGAGCAGGGTGATCTGCCTGGATAGCGCGGCAACCGATCGGAACAACGGCACCCCGTCGTCAGACTTGCGCCCGATCAGAGCCCGGAACCTGGCGTGCCGATCCATCAGATGAGTAGCGTATGTGTGCTAGGAACGCTTGTGAAAAGATAGGAACAGGCGATAGAGTGTACACATTGCTACTCGCACCGGATGCCGGGATGCGGGATTTCGAGGCCTGCTCTAGGATGCCGGGCCGGTCAACGGTCAGGGATCGGAGTAGTTCGCTGGATGGAGGCGACGACCGATGACCGAACCAACCGAAGAGCACAAGAATACGATCCTTCGTCGACTCACTGACGAAGAGGCCAAGGAAGAGGCCGACCGATTGACCGATGAAGAGGTCAAGACGGTGATCGAGGAAGGTCGGAAGACGTTGGAAGCGCTTGAGGCGTCGGACAACAGCCGAGCGATTCGTTCGTCAAAGCTACGCTTCTCGTGAGCGACGGCCTCCAGTTCCTGGAGTTCGAGGGCTCAAGCGCTCTTGCCGATGAGTTCGGTGAACGGAGCGCCGACTACTTGGAGATCTACCTGCGCGATCTCGGAGTGACGTCAATAGCCCTGGAGGGTCACTACATCGATCGACACTACCTGGACGAGTTCGCAAACTACTATTCGAAGTCGTTCAGCGTTCCGGAAGCGCACTGCAGGAGGTTCCACTTCTTCTCGCAGTGTTCGCAGGAAGAGCTTGAGCAGGCCTTCCTAGATGCGACCAGCGGGTCCGACAAGATGGAGCCTGCACTCGAGACACTCCAGAAGCTCTATCTGGGGTTCATCGTCCAACGCCCTCTTGAAGCTGCGAGGGTCGGTCGAACGGTTCTCAAGACCTACCCCGACGACGGTCGGCGCTTCTACAAGGCTTGCAGACGGTATGACGTGCACATTGCAGGCCTAAAGCTGTCAGTAGAAGGGCTCGCATTTCAGCACCAGGATCGGGGTGCGGCGGTGTGTGCGTCGACCGCGCTTTGGAGTGCGTTGCAACGTGTCGCTTTCGCTGCAGGCAGGAAGACTGCCACACCGCACGCGATAACTCGAGCTGCCTGTAGCCCTTACCCTGCGAGCGATGGACTCCGCAACCCAGAGATGGCGACCGCGCTGAGCAAGCTCGGATACATCGCGGACTTCTTTGAACCCGAAGCCTTCGGAAACTCCGCGACATTCCGTGCGCTCCTGGTCGCGAGCCTCGACTCGGGTCTGCCGGTAGTGCTCAGCGTGTCCACAGAGGAGGGGGCCGGCCACGCGGTAACCCTGACCGGCTACGCCGAGCCACCGGGAACCGGTCAGGTTCCGTTGCCACTCCTGTGCGATCCTCTCGAGATGGCGTCGGCCCAGCTGAAGGTCGTCTATGTGCATGACGACAATCTAGGCCCCCATGCTCACTACGAATTGCTGGACGGCCGAGACGGCGAACTCGTTCTCCAACGAGGTGACGCGAGTAGTCCAAGGCCTCCAAGTTGGCGCGTAGACCGATGTGGTGTGTTCGCCGGATTAGTGCCGAAGCCTGCAAAGCTTCGCATGCCCATTCCGGACCTCCTGAAGAACGTAGCGTTCTTTACGCCGTCGTGGACTTTCGTGTTCGGCACTGAGCTTCGCCTCCACTACAAGTGTCGCTTCGCCACAGGGGTAGAGGTAAAGCAGCAGCTGCTCCGAAACGTCGATGCGGATCCGGATCAGCGCCAGTGGTTCCTGCTCAATTGCAGCTTGCCCCGTCACGTTGGTGTTCTCTCCGCGATTACGGACCAGACGCCACTGTGCGAAGTGGTGATAGACGTGACCGAAGTTGATCGGGCTCCTGGCACCCCGAGCGTTCTAGGTCTTCTGGCCGTTGGAGTCGAATCCAAGACGACCCCGGGGATTCGTCTCTCTCGCATCGCCAAGCTTCTTGGCGTTCCGATCGTTCACAAGCGAGCGAGCTAACATCAGCGGACCCCTTTCGGCTCGAGGAAATGGTGCACTACGAGACCACCGGCACCTCGGTGCAAGCGCCACACCAAGAACGCCAGCGGCCGTTGCTGGCAACACTGAGTCGCTTCATTCGATTGCTTGGAGCACGATCACGCGCTTGTCCGTAGCCGGCGTCGGCAGGGTAGGTCAGCACAACTATCCTTAGACGGCCGCATCACGCGTCGCGTAGCGGTATCCTTTCCTTCATGGCCGATTCACGAAGGGGATTCTTCAGGAGTTTGTTCCTCGGTGGCGCTGGTGCTGCAGTGGCGCCGCTTTCCATGCTGAAACAAACTCCGGCGCCCGATCCCGACGACTGGATTCTTCGCCCCAACCTCTACGTCGGCTTCTACGACATCAAGAACCGAGAGGAGTGGACCAAGGCCGAGCGCTGCTTCATGCTCGAAGGACGGTGCCGGTTCGGCCTCGGGGAATCCGCTTGCGAGAACGAACCGCTTGTGGAGCGCATACGAGGTCTCCGAGGGTGGGCGCGAGGGATGCGCGAGACGTTCGAAGCAGAGGGCATTGATCCGCTTTCGACGTTCGTTGTCGAGGTCAAGATTCGATGTGGCATCTCGACGATGCTCGGAGCACCTCGCTACGACACGATGCACAACATCTACGTCTTCACGGACCCGTCTGAGGTGCCGGACATTCCCGCAAACGCTGGAGTCAGCTGTCCGAGAGACTTCTCTCTCGGCGAGCCATTCCGAGGTTCATCGCGACGCATCCTGCACTACCAAGACCCCGAGCGGAGTCAGGTCATACGGCGCGCGTTCTCACACACCGTGCGCTCCCAGCCATCGATCGGTCGATTCTAGAGATCGACCACCTGTCCGGGGCCGATTCCCCTCGACGAGCTTCAGATTGAATGCGGCGCACGGCGCCCGATCGGGTTCGGGACGTTTCTGAGGTGTGGCCGAAGAGACTCCTCGAAAGCGAAGAAGTCGTGGGTGCTTAGCTACGTCTTGGGGATGCGTAGTAGTGGGTCGCGTCGATCAACATCCCTGAGAGATCCAGTATCCTGGACCGGATTTCTGCAGCTCGCTTCCGGTAGGTCTTGCGATCGACCTCCTGGTTTTGGAACTGCTTCTTCAGAGCCCGGATCTCAGCCTTGGCCTTCAGGTGCGCATCGAAGCGTTCCTGCCGGGTTTCCTGTGGCTGCAGATTCCATGCATGGATTGCATCTGAAAGCGCTGCTTTCTTGACCTCTCGAAGGGCCTCGAGTGCGTCGTTGATCTCTTGCGATGACCCTTCCTCAATCGCGACGACAACCTGAAGCTGTCTTGGGTCGACGTCACCGTTCACCTCGAACTTGGCGATGCGCTTCCAGACTATCATTCGGCCATCCTCCAGCGCTCCTTCGCACTGGGCTTGATGATCGAACACTTCGTAACGGCCGGCTTCGACTTCCTTCATCGCGACCGTGCGCATCGCCTGGCGAAGATATGCCTCATGGAGTGCGATGAATGCTTCTGCTGTTCCGGACCGCTCGGCCTTCTCTTGGGCCTCTGTGACCATCCGGATGTCATCGTTGACCATTGAGCCCAGAGAGTTGACGAGGTCCGCCTTCGCAATCTCGGACAGCTGGACTCCAGCCAGCTCCTTCAGCGCAACATCTGGGGTTGGGGGAGGATCTTGGAGAAGCTCTCTCGTGAGTGATTCCCCGTGCGAAGGCACCTGACTAGCTTGGGGAGGGTCCACCGGGACGTGAGCAAGTGTTGCGTCCCGGACGCTTGAGGCGCGCCACGCATACAAGGTGATCCCGCCCGCTACCAAGAGTCCGACTGCTGCGAACCTCTTCATGGACTACTCCAACTCGACGCAGTTGTCGCACGTTACCGTGCACTTCCACGAAAACTCCAGGATCGTAGGAAACCCGGGGCCGAGCCAGCAAACCACCTCTGTGGACAAGAGCGCATCTGGGGACCCGCAGTCCAACTCGATAGTCCCTCCGGGCGAGTAGGCTGACCAAGTTCCAGATGGATACGTCCCATTGAAGGATCCCAGCGTGTCCCAGTCTCCGTCCACGATCATTTGCCCACCGTTGCAGCATCCGGCCTGAAAGCGCCACCTATCTGAAGTGAACGACTTCTTGCAGGTCACAGGATTGTCAGGACACGCTTCAAGGACCTCATCACTGCAGCATCCGTCCGCATCAAGCCAAGGCACGGCAACCGAGTCGATCGCGACACAGCCCAAGTTGTTCAGGGAGACCGTGCGGCTCATCTTGCATCCGCACTGCGCCGGACAATAGGTCGGGATCGCGATGGCTAGGGGCGCCGGCGATGGTGTAGGGACCGGCGCGAACATTCCCAGGGCCAGGGCGAGGAGCGCGAGGCTCTTGATGATCATCATGCTCTCCTTGTCTTCTTGAGGTTTCGAGTTTGAGGCTATCGGAAAGACCCGGGCTCGAGTGTCGAATCCGCTGACTGGGAAAAGAACCCATGCGGGACGGCGAAAGGCCGAGACGAGTTTCATCCGCCCTCTCTCACGTGAAAGACGTCCTCAAGCCGGTCCCTGACGAACAGCTTGATCACCTGCTGGACTGATTCAGGTTTGATCGGCGCCGGTAACGCCCCGACGGCGGCACCAATCTCGGTTCCCTCCTCGAACCGTAGCGCGGCCACGCGTGTTGGATACTGAGTTGTTCTTGCTGGCCTCCGCCCAAAGATTCCCGTCTGCGAGGACTGGACCCGAACACCTAGACCCAAGGTGAGTCATCCGTCGGAAGCTCGAACAGATGGTCCTCCTGTGGCGCCAAAGGCACTTCCTCTCGAGAGACGTTACCTGCGTCATCTTGATCAGCCACGAGTTTCGGCAACCGCCTCGCTCGCCCCAGCATTGCCTCTAGATCCCCGACCAGGCCGATCACACGGAAGTTCTTGTTCCACTCAAGCGCCCATCCCCAGACATCCTCCAGATCGGGCGCTTTTCGGATGACGGCCTTGAAGAAGCCATCCGCCGAATGCACGAGTATCCGACCCTCCCAGCCCTGGATCTCGGTTGCGAACCCGCGCATGAGCGGGTTTCCCCAGTCAGACCGCGGAACGAAGTGAAGCGGTCCCCACCGACACGAGTTTGGCGGGAAGAACCCTCGACGCCTGTCCGAGTCGTAGGTCAGGTAGTTGAACAAGCCGCAGAAGTGATATCTGGCCAGCTCGAATACCCGCTGATCATCCACAACCGGAAGCGCCCACCCGTCGAACCGAATCTTCAACCCCGGAATAGGTTCGTACGACAGTCCACAGCGTTCGTAGCTGTCCCCGACAGGCCTCTTGGTGAATGTGCTCCTGGCGCCAACTCGCTTCCTCTTGGACTCAGAGGCGAGTCGGCTATCTGACACACCATGCTGCCCAGACGTGTCTGGAAGCATCGTGATCGCGGAGATCTCACCCTCGAGATCTGCCTTGGCTTCGTTGCACGGCCTACACGTGTGACAGATCACGTTCCAGGCGCCATTGAGCGTCCCCTTAGGAACGAACCGCCTCCCGATGACATGCTCGATCGAGGGCGGGGTCGAAGTTCCAAGCTTGCAACCGCAGTAGGCGCAGAAGTCACCAAGCAAACGGGCTACGCCGTCCAGAACCTGTCGTCGCCAGGGTCCCGTGCTACTCGAACCTCCCATCATGGACAGTGTAGCGCCACTCGTCTACGTGCCGGGCGCATTCTGCGATTACTTGATTTCGTGTGGGTATTTCGATATTGAAAGCTTCATGGTCAGGCTGACTCGTGCGGCTCTTCCCGTTCTCTCCGAGATCCCCTACAGATGGTGCGACGCGGTGAAGGAAGTCCTCGCGGGCAAGTCTGCAAACACACTCGAGGCCTATCGACGCGATCTCGGGGCCTTTGCGGCGTGGGTGGGTGTCTCTTCAATCGACGATGCTGCCGGAGCACTGCTTGGCGGCAGTCGAGTCGAGGCCAACGCACTCGCGCGACGGTTCCGAGATGAGGCCCTCGACAGTGGACTGGCCGCCTCGACTGTGTCCCGCCGACTCTCCGCGCTTCGAACGCTCGCTAAGGTCTGCAAGGCCCTCGGCCTGATCGACTACGACCTCGACGTGGTAGCGCCGAAGGACACGAAGGATGTGGCGGATCGCCGTCTCGCCGGAGTAGGGCGGGAAACAGTGGAGGCCATCGTTCGCGAGGCATCTCGTCAATCCAACGCGGCCAAGGCAGCCAGGGACGAAGCGCTTCTCGGGCTGATGTTCGCGAACGCGTTGCGGGTCTCAGAGGTCTGCAGCGTCAACGCGGAGGACTTCGATCCAGAAGCCGAAACGATCGCTGTCCAAGGCAAGGGGCGGAAGTCGAAGACGGTTCTGACGGTTGGGCCACAGACATCTAAGCGGCTCTCCGCATGGCTTCGCATTCGTGGCGATCGACCGGGGCCGGTATTCACGACGTTCCGCGGCTCGAAGACTGGGGCAAGGATCACGCGTCGCTCCGTTTCCCGCCTCCTCGACCGGCTAGCCAAGAAGGCATCGGCCACTCGGCTACGCACACACGACATCCGCAGAGCTTCGATCACGAACGCACTCGACTTGACGGGCGGGAATGTGCGGGAGGTTCAGCAGTTCGCACGGCACGCAGACCCGAGCACCACGATTCGTTACGACCAGAGTCGCCAAGACTTCGCCGGGAAGATCGCGCGAATGGTTGAGGTGAGGTTGCCGGAGCTGTCGGAAGTGATGCGTGGAGGGGCGACCGACATCTAGATGGCCGCGGCTCGCAAGAAGGCTAAGGCATCCAAGAAGCCGTCGAAGAAGCCCAAGAATCAGCACGGAGGTCGAAGGGCGGGAGCAGGGAGGAAGAAGAAGCCAGGAGGCGCCATCCCCTTCGCCTGGTGTGTTCCGAGCCGACTGATGGAACGCGTGGATGACTACAAGCGCGAGAACGAGATACCAACGCGATCACAGGCAGTCGCAGAGTTGCTCGGAGCGGGAATCAAGATCCAGAAGGAGCTAGGCCAGCTCACCACGTTCATCGAGATGTTCGACACGGTGACCATCAACGTCACCCTCCCGACCCGAATCACCCAATCGGTGAAGTCGATCGCCGAGAAGACTGGGAGACCGAGGTCTCGGGTCATGAGCACGATCGTCAGCCGTGCGTTCGATGAAGGAGTGGGGTGATCTCACGGTAGGTCCCATTTCATATCTATATTTTTTGTGTCGGTGTGTCTCTCACATCCCCTGGAGAGCAAGGGGCGTTGGGGGCGGAAAGGGGGTGGGGGTCACGGTCTGCAGGTCGTCGAGAGCCGTCTCGAGCGGTCTGACGGCTTGATCAGATTGGGCTACACTGGCCCGAATGCTCACCCTCAAGACGATCCTGCTCGCGCTCTTCGCGATGGTTGGCTCTGCCGCACTCGGTGCGGGGGCCTACGCGGTCTACACCCCACTCCAGATCAGCCTGCCGTTCGATGCGGCACTGAAGACGACACCAGACCCGGCGAACATCTGGAGCTGGCACAAGACCGTGTCCCTTCCTGCGGCGGCGTCTCTACCCGAAACCGCTGTTGAGCCGGTATTGATCGACATGAACGGCGACGGCGTCATGGACACAAACGAACCCGGCGTTCGAGTGCTGGTGACTGATGTTCAAGTCTTGGCTCTCCGTCCAACGAGCTCGACAGTCGGCGAGTTGCCATATCCCGACGGCATGATAGTGCGGCTCAAGGACAGCACGGGAAGTCGATGGTTCTTGCCTCCTTCGATTGTTGGGTCAGGGAGTTCGACTGTTGGCCTGCAAACCTCAGTTTCGTTCTCAACACCGCTCGCACTTCCCGTGGGGTCTGATCTGAGCATCGAGCTGACGAGGCGACGCACGAATAATCCGATGCTCGCGGAGATCAACCTCATCGGCCGCATCGTGAATCTCTAAGCGGCTGGGACGGATGCAGGTCACTGTGCGCAGGGTCGGCATGGATCACTGCGACCACACCAAGCTCCCCGCCCGTGAAGATGAGATCAGGGCGGTTGAGGCGATCCTCACCGCGACCGAGATTCGTGCCGCAGTGGGAGCGTTACCATGCCCGGTGACCCGCGAATCAGTCCTGCAGATGATCGACGTGCTGGTCAGAGACCGTCTCGAAGACTTCGTCCGGGTCCATGGGTAGGCGCGTGACCCAGAGTGCCGATAGAGGGCAGGGGGCGCGCCGCCAGGGGTGTCTGCCGCACCTACTCGACCGAACTCGCTTCGCAGGCCAGCACGCCAACTGGAGCGGAGGACAGAGATGGGGAGACCCTGGGAAACCAAGATGCCACGGAGGACCGCGCGGCTGGTCTGACCCTGGCGGCAGCCCTCACTCTCAGCCTAGCGGGGCTCACGTTGCTCCACGAGGTCAGGGCGGGAATCAGGCAAGGCGAGAACTCGCGTGGTCGCTACTCGCCGAAGACTTCGGCCTCAAGGCTCTCGATCCGATCGAGTAGCTCGGCCAGCAGGTCCCGAAGCTCTTGAGTTACGTCAGTCATGGATCACTCCGAAAAGGTCCCAGAACACACATTATGGGACGTTTCTAGCGCGTCCCGAGACGCCGGATCGGTGCCGTGCGGACCGAGGTTTGGAACGGTGGGACAATGCCCGGAACCAACCGCGAACCGCAACGCCCGAGGCCTCCGCGAGTGCGCTACTTCTTGGTGTACTGAAGCCATGCTTCGAAGGTTCGGTCACGCTCGGCTGGGGTCATCTGTTCGAAGGTCGCGGGGTTCGAGCCGGGTTCTCCATTAAGGACGGGAAGGTGGCGCTCCACGACCTCCGGATTGAGAGCAATCGCTTGCTGCGCTGCTCGGGTAGACCTCACTGCTTGCTCCAGGCTGCTCGCCGACTGTGCCTTCTGGATGTTCAAGAGGATGTTCTCGAACTTCGGATCGCCGTTCATGCCGGTAGCAAGGATCTGCTTCACGCTCGGCTGCTCAAGAAACGTCTTCACCTGAGTGATCTTGTTCGACCGGGCTTCGAAGGCGCTGTCGATCATGTCGTTGAAGTGCTGAGCACCCATCTCGATGCGTTGCTGTGCCCGCATCGCACCCTCGTCGCCACTCGCGTCGACCAACTTCTGCGACTCGCCGACCGTGCTAGTGATGGCGCTCTTGAGGCGATCTCGTTGCACTGCGCCAGTGCCGCTTAGCGCCTCGAGAAGCGCGAGCTCATCAGCCTTCTTGTTGATGAACTGCTGCGCATTGGCTCCGGGAGTGCCGTCTCGCTCGAACGTGCCGAGGAACGGTTCCGCGGCCTTCACTGTCCCCTTGAGATCTCCGCCTTCCGCGTTCGCAGCTTGTGTGAACATCGGACCGAGCGCGAGGTTGTCGTTCTGCACTCCCTCCGCACGCTTGGTCTCGGCTTCCCGCCTCTTCCGCTCCGTCTCTACCCGTTGGTTCTCGATGCGACCCTCGGCTTCGATCCGGTTGGTATGCGCATTCTGCGCCTGAATCCCCAGCGTGAGTTCTCGGAGCTGTTGGTCTTGGGCTCGGAGTTCAGCGGTGACCTCGGCCTCTTTCTTGTCCTGCTCGAACTGGCGCTTGGCCATGTCCTGGCGGAACTTCCGGTCCTCATCCCGCTGCTTGTTGATCGTGTCCTGGAGACGGAGTGTTGCGGCACGATGCTGCTTAGAGCTCCGGGCATCAGCTACTCGAAGAAGGTCGTTCGTCAGAGCCCGCCTCTCAGCAAGCGAAGCCTTCTGCCCGAAGACGTCCGTGCCCAGGTCGCCGCCAGTGAAGATGTCGCCGAGGTTCAGCAATCCGCCGGCCAGCTTCCGAACGAACCCGACGTCGCGACGCATAAGGCTCTCCTCGTTCGCTTCGGAGAGTGCGCCTTCCAGATCGGTCTGCAGGCTCGCGAGCAAGCCATCGTGCAACCCCAGTCCAGCCGTGCTCCCGGCTCCGTGCCGATACTCCGTGTGGCGGGGATCCAGAGATGCACGGAGCTGGGACCGATGCAACTGCTCGCTCTCCGCGGCGCTCATCGCACCCACGTCGATGAACTCCGTTCTCAGGGGGCCGGCAATTGCGGTCATTTGGGGTGCTTCTCTCTCCGGCTTACTGGCCGCTGCAAACGTCTCGTCCTCGAGGCCTATCCAGGCTCGTCGCCTGCCTCCATTATGACTTACGTTGCGACGTAATACAGTCTAGAAGGGGCGCCAATCGTGCCGCAGCGTCCGCTTGAACTAGCTCTCGTTCCCGCCTTGCTTCCCTCTCCAGCTCCATCGATGCGCAATTCATCTGGCCTCGGTGTTCGCTCGTAGGGCGCAGGCAGGTTTCGCACCGACTCTCGTTCCGAGCCCAGGCCCCAAGATGGCGGGAAAGAGCGGCGCAGTCCTCCGGTGTCATCACCATCGCCAGGCTCGCGACTACTGCTGCCATAACTTCGGGGCGCTCCGACTCGAGGGTGGGCATGCCCTTCTCGGCGATCTCGTAGGCCAGGAGCGGGCCAACCGCGTGGTCTCTGTAGGCCCAAATGGCCGTCTCGAGCGCGTGGTCGAACGATGGGATCGGCGATCGAGATGGACTCGCCCGGAGAATCTGCTCGGCATCTCTTCGGTCCAGGGATTCGAAGGTGGGCGCGTGGAGAGAGAGCTCCAAGAGGTTGGTTTCCTGGGGCGCGAGTCGATCGGTCGGGGATTCGCTAGCGGTCATCGTGGTTCTCCAGATGGTTCGAACCCGACAACCGATACCCGCGGGCCATGGATATGGGCAAGACCGGAGCAGCTCGTATGGACGGTTACGCCACCGAGGAATCCCTAAGTCTCGTATTTATAGATGCTTATAACGCTGTCCGGTGCGGGCGGCGGACTCAGCTAAGGCGACGTCGGCAGGCAGAATTGGTCCTAAATGGCTGCCATCAAGCAGCTTAGGGATTTGTTATCATTCTCGACACACTTTGCGAATTACCTACCAGCCCCGTTATGTCGGTCTGTGTTGGTAGATTAGATCGATGCCTAGGGGTGCGTGCTTATGCCAGCAATCCGGGCATATGTCTCGTCTGCTGGTCAGACGACGCCCATCGTTGTCAGGACCCGTGAGGGGCAGGTGCCCAGTTCTGGGCCCTTCGAAACAGGTGGGCGGGACAAAGACGGTTGTCCACCATGTCGGACCAGAGCGCAGAGCACTGCACTAGCGTCCCGTCGATCAGCTCTGGAACGCTGCGCGGATGAAGTCCCACGACGCCATGGTCAGCAGCCCCAGCGAGAGCCCGAGTGCGAATGGCGCTATCCACGCCCCTCGCGTTCGTGGCATGGGTCTCGCGTGCGCCCTGAGAGCTCTTAGGTAATACCTCTCGTGATCCGGCTCCATGGACCGCTCGGCATCAAGTTGGAACGACGGTAGCTCGTCAGGCGGGGTGTCCGGACGACGACTGAAGTGCGTGGACATGCTGGCTCCTCCGAAAACGTTCAGTGGAGTCGGATCAGCAAGGCCAATCTATGGGCACCCGGAGCGATGCCGTCGGCCAGATCAAGCAGGCCTAGAGCAATCTAGCGAAACTAGATTATCCGGGCTTTGCTTGATCGACTACCGCCCACGTTCGAAGGGTCCGTGACGGATAGAGCTGCGGCTGCTGCGCCAAGAACTGGGTGGGCGAGCCGAGAGCAGATCCTGGCAACGGTCCGCATCACCGATACTCGTCCTCGATAAGCCCGATGCGAACGAGCAACAGGGACCCGAGCGACGAGATCCGAAGATGGCCGCGCTTGTCGAGCTCCAGTAGCCCCAGGCGCTCAAGGTGAGCCCGACTGTGCTTCCGCAACGTGTTGTCGTCGAGACTCGCCTGCGTTGCACCGAGCTCTACGTCCTCGCCCCGTCGGAGTACCCGTGCATGCTTCTCGAGCCACTCTTGATCTTGCCGAAACTTTCGAGAGTGCCTGGCGAGGATGATTACCTGCGCATCCGTGAGCTCGGCCAGCAACGCTAGGAGCATCTTCTGGGTAGACGCGTCAATCTGCTCGTCGTTCAGCCCACTGGATACGAGCTCGGCTAGATAGTCCAGGCGCTCTTCGCAGACGGCATGTGCTGCTTGCATCGCCCCGGCTTCGTAGAGAGAAACGAACTCTGGATCACCGAGCCGCGCTTTGACCGTGTCGCGGTTGGCCTTCTCGGCCTTGTAGTCAACGAGCTTGATGTAGTCGACGATCTTGGAACCTTGTCGTCGACGGAACCAGTTGAGTAGCTTCTCAAGTGGCGGTCCGACCAGTGGGACGCCGGCCATGGAAGCGATCGCCGTAGAGACCACTCCCGCTGTCGCGCCGCCGATCATGTCTTTCAAGTCTTCGTCCTGATCCTTCGCCATGGCCTCGGAGTTTAGCAACGGAACGTGACCTAAGGCGGGACACCGTCGCGCCACCTCACTGCTGATCGGCTCAGCTCCAGTCCATCCGTCCCGGTCGCTGCAATCAGTTCTCGAGTCAGATGCGTTGGGGGCCGACCGTCCGTCTGCGTCTGGACATCCGCAAGCCGATCTTCGAGATGCCGGATCATCACGTCGTCAACCCGCAGCAGCATGCGAATCTCTTCTGGCGGGAGAACGGTCCGTTGCTGGCGCTCGAGCACAACGGCAGCAGCCACGAACGCACGCACTCGGTTCCGAGCAGTCGCGTTGTGGGGTAGTTCGGGCTCAGGCTTCCCGGCCGCACGGTTTTCGAGGCACTGCAGGACAGTCTTGTCCGCTCGGTATCGGCGAATCACCCGCTTGATCGACTCGGGACCAAGACCGCTGAACGGATCTGTGATCTCTGGATGCGCTGCAACCGCCGACTCGATCGCAACGACGAGCGGCTCGTGGGATGCATTGGCGAGCAGTTGGCTGGGAGAGAGGGTCGGCAATTCTTCCCAACTGTCCGGATTCGGAGCGACATTGCTTAAGTACTTAGGTGATGTCGCTCCAGATCCGGACAGTTCGATCGGTGAATCCCTAAGTCCATACATAGTAGAATCTTGGGGATTATCGGGGATCGGGGTCACGCCCCAGTAGTTCGGGATCGCGTAATCCACGCCGGGCTGGGTGTAGCTCACGACCCGTTGGATGCGGTCACTATCGACCGTTGCGGATTCGTCACCCTCGTTCCGGGCCTGCGCCAGGCTAGCGATCAGGTCGGCCTCGGTCGGGCGCACTCCGTAGGACCCGACGAACTTGCCGAAGTGCTGCCAGCAACAGTGGTCAGCAGCGATCGCCTTGGTGTTCTTCTCCTCGAGTCGCATCGGGTCGGCGTCCGGAGCTAGATCGATCCCGAGCTTCGCGGCGAACTCGTCCTCGTCGATCACCCCGTCCTCGAACTGCCCGCTAACCGGGCGATCGTAGAGCACGAACACGACGACATCGCTGGTGCCAGGTCTGGGTCGGCCGCAGGCGTTGACGATCGCGTGGCGCACGTCGAATTCCCGGACCTCTCCGATTGCCCGGATCCGGAGCGGATCATCCTCGTCGAGTTCTTCCCAGGAGACCCCCCTGATCGCGAGAACCCGAGCGGCCTGCTTGTGGTACTCGTGCTCCGGCAAGAGTCGGACGCGAACGACGGCAACATCGTAGTCCTCGAAGTTGTTCGTCGCCGACGAGTCCGCGCCATACCAGCCGTGATAGCAGACGACACCTGGCGGGGCAGGAGACGCTGAGCCTCGAAGCATGAGCGCGGTGTCCTGATGCGTGATCGACAGTCGCTTCCGGAGAGTGGCTCCGGGTGGAGCGAACTCAAGGAGGCGGCCACCGTCCGCCGCTTCCCGCATGATCCCCTCGACGATCGCCTGGGTCTTCGCCTCTTGTTCTTCCCGCCAATCCGAACCGGTGCGACCTCGACAGAACGAACCGTTGATCCGAACCAGCCGAGAGCGTTCGGGTGCCACCTCGATCGACACTGGCCGGGCAGACACGAACTCGCACAACAGCGACGGCAAGCGACCGACGTTCGAGTAGGTCATCCTGCCCTCGCGTGCAGCGCGAACGACATCTGGCACCGGAATGTCGATCTGGATCGACCCCGTATCAGCGGGGGACACGAAGACCCTATGACCGTGTAACTCGGTGTGCAGGATCTCTATCACCAGTCGCCTTAGGTTGAGCGTTGAGGTCGAGCGTTCCTCCTCGTCGTACTCTTTGGCGAAGATCCCGTGATTGCCGTTGCGGATCGCATCCCGGATCACCGGCAGCCGTTCAAGCAGCTCGTGCGCTTCCGTCATCGGGGATCGATCGAGTAGCGATGCCCCACTCTCGAGATACGCGCCGATCAACTGCACGAGCTTGCCGACGATCAGGGCGGGGACAGGGTTGGGTCGATCGTGGTCGGTCCGTGATCGAGCCGACTCGGTGGACAGCCATCCCTCGTAGAGCATCTCCAGATTGGCGATGCCGTGGTTACCGGAGGTCCAGCCGAGGGAGTTCGCACCATCCCCGTTGAGGGCTTCGCGTAGGTCCGCCAGGACGGTCGTTCGAGACCGAAGCATGCTCGCTGTCGTGTCGCCGTCGTCGACGATCGCGCGAACGCTGCCCGGATCGGGGAACTCGTTCAGAGCTGCCGCTAGGCTGCCCGTTGCGCCCACCACAACGACCTTGCCGGCTTCTTGGTGGAGAACGTTGCGTCGGAGCTTGGTCTCATAGCGGTGCATGCCGGGCTTCTCGGAGCACATCGAACGATGCTGGCATCCCATGCACCCGTGATTGGCGAGAGCTTCGTTGCTCCTCCGGAGAGACTCGTCGAGACAGGTCCCGTGCTCTTCACTCGCCCCGTATCGCTCGAGGACCGTGATGGTCTTGTCTCCCGCCACAACGCGAACTCGATTGGCGATCTCCTTCACCACGTCGCGCGTTGGGACCTCGATGAACCACGACTGGTTCGGTGACTCGACGACACGTTCGATCAGCATCTGCGTCTTGCCGGTGCCGGGCGACCCGGCGACGAACAACGTCTCGTCAGTGTCGACATCGACCTCGCGGGCAAACAGTTCCCTAGCAGCTTCGACTGTGGTAGGGAGGCCTTCTGGTCGTTCGGCGGGTCCGTTACGCCACTCGGACATGAACCACTCGGCAGCCTTTGGGTCCGCGAACGTTGCAGCGAACGCGTCTGCGGTCAGTAACTCGCCAGCACGATCAAAGCGGACCCCGATCCCAGGAGCGGCTCGTCGGGTAGCGGTCAGCAGATTCCCAAGCTCGAGCTTTCGCTGGAACCTCTTCTCTCCCGCCGTGACGACCAGCATCTCGCCGTTCTCGAGCATCTTCGCGCCTACGCGAGCGGCAACATCCTCCATTGCTTGCTTCGCATAGCCGTCTGACGTTCCGGGGCGGGACGAAAGCCCGGGCAAGAACACGGTCGGCCCAGGGGCTTCTTCCGCGAGTTCGCGCGAGTCGGTGAACATGCGGACGACACCAGACTCGTCCCACCTCATGAACTCCGGTCGGACGCCAATTCGCAGGCTCGAGTCCTGCATGACGATCCGTGTGGCGTGCAACCGTGCGGCACCCTCTTCGTGGTCAGCCCAATTCCACATCGGGAACCAATCATTGATCGACACCGTGCGGAGCTCTTCGCCGCGCCCGATTGCGGCATCAAGATCGTCGCCCTTCGAGGCGTTGTCCCACACCAGTGCGCCGAACTTCGCACCAGGCGAGCGACGCAACACCTCGGCGAAGACGTTGCTGACGAGGCTGGTCGCACTCTTCCGGACATCGTCCGTGCGACTGTCGTCTACCAAGTCCCCGAAGTCGTTGGCCGCGATCACTCTCCCGCCCGTCTTCCGCAGGCGTTCGACCAAGGCCTCGATGGCGAAGTCGCGGTCGTTCTGGCTGATCGTTCGCCCGCCCATCGCGATTGCAGCCTTTCCGAGGTGTTTCACGGCGAACGCGGCACCAATCGGCTGCTCGACTATCACGACGTCCCGCAAGCTCAGGTCATCCCACCCGTAGAAGCCGCAACGTGTCGAGGTCTTGGGCGGATTGAGGTGCTTCGACTGCCCGGTTGCCTTGGCGGGGCGAACCTTGACCGTGCGCGGCCTACCGTCTGGACCCCTGAGGATCTGGAGCACACCGGGCCCAAGTTGGGCATGCGGGTGCGG
>JANQJF010000096.1 GCA_028281765.1 Planctomycetota bacterium
CCGCTCGCTGCGTTGCTGCTCCTCAACTTGTCGGTGGACAAGTTGAGGAGCAGCAACGCAGCGGGCGGACCGTAGGGGCAGCGACATATGTGGCGAACATCGGCGACGCCCCACTGGCGCGCGGCGTCCCTACTGCGTGTGTTGCACGCCGAGCACTCGTCCCGTATGCCGATCGATCCACGCCGTCGGCACGCCGCCGCGGACGCCGTCGGGAAGTGTCCCGTCGACGCGCCATACGTCGCCGTCCCTCCCCGCCTTCGGCTCGTGACCGAACTTGCCGTAGATCGGGTGCCAGATCGCTTGGGCGATCGAGATCGCCGTCGCGGCGTTCGGGACGAAGCCGTTTTCGAGTGCGATCGGCAGGCCGAAGCGCTTCGCGGGGCGGACCCAACGGCGGCCGGCCCAGACCGCTCGGTTGGCGCGGCTGCGCGCCCGGTCCAGCTCGCCGTGCCACTCGCCACGGACGAGGAAGTCGAGGTAGGCGATGTCGCCGTCGCGCTCGACCGGCAGCCATTCTTCGCGCGCCCCCTGCGAGATCGAGACGAGTGGGCCCTTGCTGCGTGAGGTCAGGGGGTTGGGGATGACGACGAGCTTGCCGACGGTCCAGGTGCCTCCGCCGAACGCGTTCGCCGTGTCTTCGAACTCGCGACTGCTCAGGGTCTGGAGCAGGGCGAGAGCGTCCTCCGACGGCAGGATACCGCCGCCCGGCGGATCCTGGGGAAGCACGGCGGAGAGAGCGGCGCAGAGGCCGGCCAACGCGAGGCTGCGGGTCCACATGGCGGCTGGTCTACCCGACCGGTGGCATCCGGTTCCTGGGCGCCACCGACAAAAATTGTTGTCGGTGGTTGACGATCGGTATCCGACAGTTATTTTTGTCGGCGAACCGAGACCACGAAACCGAGAACGCCATGACTTCCTCCCCTCGCCAGTTCGAACAGACCCTCGATCTCCAGGCCCCCCGCGACGCCGTGTGGAAGGCCCTGACCGACGCCGACGAGATGGCACGGTGGTTCGCCCCGCGGGCCGAAGCGGACCTCCGGGTCGGCGGTGAGATGGTCTGGGAGTGGACCGACTTCTACCGCTGGCCCCAGACGATCGAGACTCTGGAGCCGGGATCGCACCTCCGGACTCGCTACGACTCGAGCGTCGAAGACGGTGAGGGCGGCAAGCGGCCGCTGTTCGTCGACTACTTCCTCAGCGGCGACGGGGGCACGACGACGCTGCGACTCGTGCACTCGGGATTCGACGAGGACGCGCGTTTCGACGACGAGTTCGACGGCATCTCGAGCGGTTGGCCGACAGAGCTCGGCTCGCTGCGGCACTACCTCGAGAACCACCGCGGCAAGAGCCGGCACGTCGCGTGGAGTCACGTCGCGCTCGAGATGGATGCGGACGAGGCTTGGGCGACGCTCACTGCGCCGGACGCGATCGGCTGTGGCGTCGCAATCGCGGACGTCGAAGCCGGCGCGGCGTTCTCGTTCTCGACGGCGGACGGGGACGCGTTCGAAGGACGTGTGCTGCGCGCCGGGACGCGAGAGGCGTGTGGTGTCGCCACGAGTCATGGCGACGCGTTCCTGCGGATCTGGGCCGGCAGCTGCGGCGGTACGGTCAACGTGTGGACGTGGCTCGCGATGTACGGCGACGATGTCGCGGACGCTGCGCGGGCGCAGCAGACGCGGTGGGACGCGATGCTGGCGCGCATCTTCGCAGGCAAGATCCTGGAGAACGCTCCGGCCGGCGAGGGCACGGCGTGACCCTCGCGGTCGACGTGGTGCGTGAGCCCGCGCGCGCGCAGGTGCTCCTGCATCCGACGCGGATCGAGCTGCTCGAACGGCTCGCCGAGCCGTCGTCCGCCGCCGGTCTGGCCCGGCAGCTGGACCTGCCGCGGCAGCGCATCAACTACCACCTGCGCGAGCTCGAGGCGCAGCGGCTCGTCGAGCTCGTCGAGACGAAGCAGCGCGGCAGCGTGACCGAGCGGCTCTACCGGCGCACCGGTCGGGCTTACGCGCTGTCCCCGGAGGCCCTCGGGTCGCTGGGCTCCTCGCCCGACGACTTCCAGGACCGCTTTTCGGCAGCGTTCCAGATCGCGCTCGCCGGTCGCACGATCCGCGATCTCTCGGCGCTCGACGAGGGCGCAAGGGCCGCGGGGAAGAAGCTCGCGACCTTCGCGCTCGAGGCCGAGGTCCGTTTCGCGTCGCCGGCCAGCCGCAGCGCCTTCGCCCACGAGCTCACCACGGCGATCGCGGATCTGATCCGGCGCTACCACGACGACGAGGCGTCGGACGGGCGGGCGTTTCGCCTCCATCTCGGAGCCTACCCCCGGCCCGAGGCGCCCTGACGGCCAAAACCGCGGCCGAGCGTTAAGATCGCACCCTATCTGGTATGGGGTCGTCGAAATCGACGGGCCCGACCGAACGATGGAACCCTCGTCGATCTCCCGCGATGCCCGCACGCTGGAACTCCTCCGCCTCGGCGATGAGGACGGGCTGCGGCGGTTGCTGAACGACCACAGCGCCCGGGTGCTCGGCGCGCTGCGCCGGGAATTTCGGTCGACGCTGGACCTGCCGGCGCTCGACGATGCCGTGGGGCAAGCGACGGCGAACGTGTGGCGTTCGATCCACACCTACGATCCAGCCCGGGGCGCCCTCCGCACGTGGTTCCACCGCATCGCGCGCAACTGCGCGCTTCACATCATTCGCCACGAACGAAAGCAGGTGACGTCGTCGCCGCTGATCGATTTCGTGGCGGTCGTCGCTGCGGCCGACAACGAAGAAGCCGAGACGTATCGCAGCGAATTGGAACGAGTCGTCCGCGAGACGATCTCCGAGCTCTCGCCGCAACAGCGGTGCGTGCTCGAGGCGGATCTCGCGGCCGGCGGTACTGCTGACACCACGGCACTGGCCGCGGAGTTGGGCACATCTACGAACTCGATCTCCGTATCGCGGTCGAAAGGTCGCGCGAAGCTGAAGGAACTTCTGGAGGGGTCGGGTGCCATCCACGAGATCTTGGGGAAGAAGGAAGGCGTGTCATGACGGAACGGCACGAAGAGGACATGTTCTGGGACGACTTGGTCGCGACGATCGAGCGTCCGCCCGACGACATTTCGAACGAGGAGTCGGAACGGCTGCTCGCAGAGGCCGAGGACTGTGCGCTGCCGGACGGTCGCGTGCAGGCGCTCGTCGACCAAGTGGTGCGGGAGGTGCCACGGCCGCGGAACCGGTTTCAGCTGACTTGGTATCGGGCGGCGGTGCTGTTCTTCGCGCTCGCGATCATCAGCGTGTCCGGCGCGTGGGTGCTGGGCTGGATCTCTTGGGACGGCATGGGATCGACCCGACAGGTCGCGATTCCATTGCTGATCGATTCGCTGGGCGATGAAGGCGAGTTCTTCGAGACGCGCAACGCTGCGGCCGCCGAGCTCGCGATGATGGTCCGAGCCGGAATCGAGGCCTACACCATGGTGCAGGAAGAAGAACGCCTGGGTGCGAGCGCGAACGACGAGCTGCGCCTCGTCCAGGCGGAGCTCCTCGGAGCGGCGTCCGACATCGACTTCGACGAGGACTTCGAGGTCGATATGCGAACGCTGATCCTCATCGTGCGCGGGGACGTGACCGAGGGGCCGGACCGCCTCACGGCGATCGGCCTACTCGGTCCGCAGATGCGCGCCTGCGTGCAGGCCCTGCGTCGCGTCGAATCCGGGGCGCACTGGCTTGTGCGCGACACCGTCGACGCCAATCTCAAGCGCCTCCGCGTGCGTGTCGACGCCGCTACGAAATCCGACGATTGACCGTCGGGACTCCGGGCGCGTTGAAGTTCGCCTGGTCCCAGTCCTCGACGTCCCACGTCGTGCTGCCGTTACCCGCAGCATCGAGCGTGATCTGCACCGAATCCGTTTCCGGGACCGGGAACGTGCCGTCGTCGATGTCGACGGTGATCGTCTGACCGGCGCGGCTCGGATCCGAGTAGGAGATGTTCGCCTTGTCGCCGGGCGACAGGCTGTAGTCGACCGACAGGGACTGCGACGTAGCGGTCCCGGCCAGGGCGAAGATCGACAGGACCAAAAGCGTGGCCCAACGTGCACTCGTCATCATTCACTCTCCTCGTGAGTTCTTCCATGGACCGCGCTTCTGGGCGAGGCGGTCCGGTGTCCACTCCGAAGAGGGACAGCCCGGTCAGACCCGAAGCGAGGAAAGACGCGAAACCGTGGCGCCCTATCGGTCGGGAACTCGCGGCGCGATCGACGGGTCGGGAGAGCCGCTCGGCCGGTTCCGCATCTCTGGGGTACTTTTCTGCACGCTCTTCGCCCAAGTGCGTGGCAATCGCCGGCTGCGCACTGCTCTCACTCAGTGCCCATCATGTCTACTTCGCGTTCTACCGCGCGCGCGCTCGCGCTCGCGGTCTTGCTCTCGGGGGCCGCCACGGCCCAGTACGCCGAGCGCCCGGATCCTGCCGGTAGCGGTCGTGCATCGGTCGACGTCTCCGGGCGTTCGATCAAGAATCCGCGCGTTCGCGCGATCCACTCCGACGATCCGACCCAGGCCGGCGGGACCGCCGACCTGTTCGAGCACGATCCGTTCCTCGCGTATCAGCTCGGTCGCAACATCAACTTCCGCGAGTTCCGTGAGCGCGACGGCGTGTTCACGACCAAGATCTCCGACCTCGGCGGCCCGATGCCCGACGGCACGACCGCGAAGATCACCGCGAACAACCAGGTCAGCTGTTCTGGCTGCCACAATCTGCCGCAGGGCAACCCCGGCGGCGGCGTGACGTTCCACAAGGACTCGGGCTTCGGCCGGAACTCGCCGCACTACTACGGCGCCGGCATCATGGAGATGCTCGCGATCCAGACGCGCACCAAGATGATGCGCCAGCTCGACACGAATGGTGACGGCTGGATTCACGCCAACGAAGCGAACAACCACGGCCCGTCGATCGCCGTGCGGCCGAGCACGTTCGCGCTGCCGATCTCCTACGGCGACCCGCGGCTCAGCAGCGGCACGACCGGTTCGCCGAGTCTCAACAACATCTTCCGCGTCTGGTACGTCGACGCGAACGGCCAGGTCGTCGATGGCGCGACGCAGGTCGATGGCACGACGACCGTCGGCTACAACTTCGAGATGGTCGTCTGGGGCTGGGGCCAGGGCGTCGGTCGCTCGGCGCTCAACCCGACCAACCGCGCGTTCCTGTGGGATCCATTCAACGCCCACGGCGGACTGCAGGCCTACGACCCGTCGACCAACGACGATCCGGACGGCGACGGTGTCTCCGAGCCGACCCTCGCCGGCGCGATCCAGTTTCCGGCGACGCACCGCGCGCCGGATGCCGGCAACAACATCGATGCCCGTGGCTTCAGCCGCGACGACCCCGACGGCGACGGCCACCTGTCGGAGATCTCCGAAGGCGACCTCGACGTCGGCGAGTGGTTCATGCTCAACGCGCCGCGCCCGGCGTTCGCCGGCTCGCCGTGGGAGTTCAACGTCGGTGTGCAGGCGCTGACGTACCTCGGCTGCACGACGTGTCACACGCCGAACTGGTACATCGAAGCGCGCGATACCGACCCCAACGAGCCGCACCCGTTCGCCGGGGACCGTCGCTTCATCGATCTGCTCGTCACGTGGGACTCGCTCGAGAACAAGCTGAAGGGCAACCTACTGCACCTCTACGATCGCAACGGCGAGGACTACAACCGCCGGTTCGGCGCGTTCCCCGTCTACGGCCTCTTCTCCGATCTGCGTCACCACGAGATGGGCGAAGGTTTCAAGGAGGTCGACTTCGGCGGCAACATGAACACGACCTGGCGCACGCCGCCGCTGTGGGGCGTCGGTAGCGGCTTCCCGTGGGGCCACGATGGCCAGTCGCTGACGCTCGACCACGTGATCCGTCGCCACGGCGGCGCGGCCCTCGCGTCGCGACGCGCCTACGAGCAGACCACCCCGTGGCTGCGCACGTTCGTGGTCGACTTCCTGACCAAGCTGCAGCTCTACGACGTCGAATCGCTGCCCGCCGACATCGACGGCGACGGCGCGATCGCGTCGGACTTCGCCGTCGCCGGGAAGCAGACCGGGGTCGAGCGCTTCAACGCCGAGTGGCTGTTCCGCACGCCGCTGCAGATCCAGGGCGCCTACACGAACACCGACGGCGCGACCATCCGCTCGTTCGCCGGCGTCAACGTCCACGCTGCCTACGGCCTCGGCCTACCGCTCCGCATGGACTCGGACCTCGACGGCTGGCCCGACGTCTGGGACGCCGCCCCGCAGACGCCAGGCTACCGCGACGGCGTCCAGTAGCCGTACTCACTGCCACGCCCTCCGACCCACGGATCGGGACACGTCAACCCGTGTCCCGATCCGTGAACCCTTCGGGTCGCGGCTTCAGGTCGGGGAAACGGCCGCAACGTGCCCATGCGCGTGCCCGTGCCCGAAAACGTGGGCCGCCGCGCACACGGAGCTACACTGCCCCCGTGCCCGTACTCCCCACCCTCGCCTTCACCCTCACGTGCATGCCGCAGGCCCCGACCCAACCCCGTGACCTCCGGCAGATCCTGACCGCGCACTCCGACGTTTGCCGCCGCGTCGTCGAGAACGCCGAGACCCATCGACTGCAGGTTCTGCTCGGGGAGATCGAAGAGGTCGACGGCGAGCTTCGTCTTCGTCGTAGCGCGCTCGGCTCGACCGCCGATTACTTCTATCCGGCGAGTTCGGTCAAGACGTGCGCGGCGGTTGCCGCACTGCTCGAACTCAACCGTCTCAACGCGGCGCTCGGCACGAGCTACGGCGTGGACTCGCGCCTGACGATCGGCCGACTGTTCGAGGGCGACGAGGTGCACGGACGGGGCAGTGGCGAGCCCATCACGTTCGGACACGAGATCCGCAAGCTGTTCCTCGTCTCCGACAACGTGGCCTACAACCGGCTCTACGAGTTCGTCGGGCATCGCGAGCTCAACGAAGCGATGCGCACGGCCGGTTTCGCCAGCTGTCGCATCTTCCACAGGCTCAGCGAGTTTCGATCGGTCGACGAACAGCGGCATACGCGGCCGACCGGCGTGTCCGCGGACGGTGGCAAGTGGCTCGAGCGCGAGGCGCGCGACAGTGATCTCGTCATGGACAACGAGGACCTCGGTCGTCTGACTGCCGGTGATGCCTACTGGCGCGGCGGCAAGCGCGTCGCCGAGCCCTTCTCGTTTCGCTACAAGAACTCGATGTCACTGCGCGACCTGCAGGACATGCAGGTCGAGCTCGTGCGCCCCGAGGTCGACACCGGCAAGCGGGGATTCCCCGAGCTGTCCCTCGAGCAACGTCGGTTCGTGCGACGCGCGATGAGTCAGTGGCCGCGGGAGTCGGACCGTCCGAAGTACGACGCGAAGGCCTATCCCGACGACTACGTGAAGTACCTCCTGCCCGGGGTCGCGCGCGTGATTCCGCGGGACGCGGTGCGCATCTACAACAAGGTGGGGCGCGCCTACGGGTTCTCGACCGAGAACGCGTATGTCGAGGACACGCGAACCGGTCGCGGGTTCTTCCTCGCCGCCGTGCTGTACACCAACCCGAATCGGACGCTCAACGACGACGATTACGCGTACGAAGAGCTCGCGGATCCGTTTCTCGCCGACCTGGGTGAGGCGATGGCATCGGTGGTCTGGGGGCGTGGCGGCAAGTGAGCGGGGACGCGCCGGGCTGGCGCGTTTGCGCCTGTGGCGGTTATCGTGCCTGGGATCGCGCGTTCCCTGCGGGGCGTGCTTCTTCCGCCACAGAGTCCTGCCCGTTCGTCGATGCCGCGCCCCGAATACACCAGATGGTCGCTAGTCCTCGGTGCGGCACGGGGTGACACGGACAGGCGAGATACGTTCGCGCGCCAGTATGCTCCGGTGATCCGGAGCTACTTCGCCGCGCGATGGCGACTCCCGGTCGATCACGACCAGGTCGTCGACGCGACGCAGGACGTCTTCGTGCAGTGCTTCAAGGACGAGGGCGCGCTCGAACGCGTCGATCCGGAACGCGCCGGGGGGTTCCGTGCCTACCTCTACGGGGTCGCGAGCAACGTCTCGCTGATGATGGAGCGCAAGCACGCGCGCCAGCGCAAGGCGGAGCGCACCGAGAGTGCCGTCGACTTGGCCGCCGTCGAGCGCCGTCAGGAGACTCTCTCGCAGGTCTTCGACAAGGCGTGGGCGAACATGATCGCGCGCGAGGCGCGACGCCGGCTCGCCGAGCGCGCGACGCAGTCGGAGCGCGACGCCGAACGCTTTCGGTGCCTGGAGATGCAGTACGCGCAGGGGCTGACGCCGCGGGTGATCGCGGAGCGGATCGGCATGCCCGTCACCGACGTCTATGAGCGGCTGCGCGAGGCGCGCAAGTCGTTCCGCCTGGCGCTGCTCGAGGTGCTCGGGGACCACAACCCCGACGCGTCGACCGCAGATCTCGAATCGACGTGCCGCGATCTGGTGGGGTTGCTGTGAACCGAAGTGACCGAAACCGAAGAATTCGGCGACTTACGGCCCAAAGGTCGGACTTCGTTGCAAACCTGAGAACGGGTTCCGTCCCTCTCCCTGCATGACCCGCACCCCCGACAACGACGACTACCTGGACAGCTTCCTGTCTTCGGCCTTCGCATCCACGGACAGCGCGATGACAAGCGCGGATCCGGAGCTGCTCGCCGAAGAGGATCTGCCGGAACGTCTCGCGCGGTATCCGGTCGTCGAGCGGATCGGGCGTGGCGGCGTCGGACTCGTGTACCGGGTCGAGGATCCCGAGCTCGGTCGTGACGTCGCGATCAAGGTGCTGCGCGCCGCGCATGCCCGTGATCCCGAGCTGGTCGAGCGTTTCCGTGCGGAGGCACGGGTTTGCGGTCGACTGACACATCCGGGTGTCGTGACGATCCACGAGGTGGGCGAGCTCGCGGACGGGCGACCGTACTTCGCGATGAAGCTCATCGATGGCGCGACCCTCGCGTCGATGCTCGACGGTCGTGGGGAGTCGGCGCCGACTCTCGAGATGGTCGAGATCTTCGAGAAGGTGTGCCAAACCATCGCGCACGCACATGAGCGCGGAGTCATCCATGGCGATCTGAAACCGCAGAACATCATGGTCGGCGAGTTCGGCGAGGTCCAAGTGATGGACTGGGGCTTCGCCAAGGCGCGCAAAGGTGCCCAGCACGAGAGCGTCGGTGATGCGCTCGCGAGTCATGACGATCGTGAGGATGCCGCCTCGACCCGCATCGGTGGCACGCCGGCGTACATGGCGCCCGAGCAGGTGCACGGGTCTCCGGTCGACGTGTCCTCGCGCACCGATGTGTTCGGGTTGGGTGCGATCCTCTGTGAGATCCTGACAGGTGCGCCGCCGTATCTCGGCGAGACGCGCGAAGAGGTGTTCCTGCGCGCAAAGCGCGGATGGCAGGACGATGCGGTCGAACGGCTCGAAGCGTGCGCCGCCGACCCGAAGCTCGTCGCGCTCGCGCGGCACTGCCTGCAGCCGGATCCGGACAGACGTCCGGAGAGCTCGTCGGCCGTTGCACGTGAAGTCGCGGCGTTCCGCAGTGATCTCGAGCGCAGAGCGCGTGACGCCGAGATCGCGGCCGCAGAAGCGCACGCGGTCGCGGGGCAAGAGCGGCGTGCTCGTCTGCTCACCGTCGCGCTTTCCGCGACGGTCTTTGCGGTCATCATCGTCGTCGCGGGTTCGATCTTGTGGTTCCAGAGCGAGGCTGCGGCGCGCACGCTCGACACGCAGCGCGTCGTCGAGGCGGCGCTGTCCGAAGCGGCTTCCGCTCGGGCCGAGGCGAGTCGTGGCGGCGAAGACGAAGAGCAGCACTGGGTCGCGGCGGTCGCCGCAGGCCGTCGTGCACGCGATCTGGCGACGTCCCGTGATGCGGAGCCGGACCTCGTCGCTCGCACTGCGCGGGTGCTCTCCGAACTCGAAGCCGAGTCGAAGACTGCGCGGAGCGCGCTGCACTTGTCCGAGCGGCTGCACGAGCTTCGTCCGCACACTGGTGATGAACGGGCGCCCGATGGCGTGGACGCCGACTATCGTGAGGCGTTCGCCGCGGTCGGCGCCGATATCGACGGCGAGGTGCAGGAGGTCGCGGGGCTGATTCGCGAGAGCCGCTTGGCCGACGATCTGATCACCGCGCTCGATCAGTGGGCGCAGTTCCGCCGCAAGCACCGAATCGTGGCCGACGGCGGCTGGCGCCGCTTGGACGAGCTCGCCCGTGCCGCGGATCAGGACGAGTGGCGCAACCAGCTCCGGGTCGCCGCGGGCAAGAACGATCGCCGCGCGATCCTCCGCCTCGCGCGGCACGCGATGGAAGAGCCGCATTCGGCGGAGTCCTACGATCTGCTCGCGCAGAGCTTGATCGCGACCGGGAACCGCACGATTGCGATCGATCTCTATCGACGCGCGCTGCGCCTGCATCCCGACGATTACCAGCTCAACCACAATCTCGGTGCGATCCTGGAACGCCTGCCGGACTCGGACCCCGCCGAGGTGTCGCGTCTGTGCTGGGTCGGTGCAGCGCTACGGCCGAGCAGCGCGCACGCTGCCACCGACCTCGCTCGCGCGCTCTTCGTCGAACGGCGCTACGAGGAGTCGATCGAATTCGGCGACCGCGCCGAACGGTTGCGACCGGGTCATGCGCGGACCGGATTCGTTCGCGGGCTGGCGCTCGAACGGCTCGGTCGCAGCTCGGAAGCCGCGATTGCATACAAGACTGCCGTGAACGGGGGGCTCGACGTCCGGCTTCCCTACGCGATGCTGCTGACGCGTCTGAATCGGCTCGACGAAGCGCTCGTGGTGATGGAGGCGGCGGCCGCGGCACGACCGGACGACATCGAAACCATCTTCCAGCACGGGCGCGTCCTCTGTGCGTGTCGACGGCTGGACGATGGCATCGCCAAACTCGAGCGCGTGATCGAGCTCGATCCCGAGCACGCCGAGGCGCGGTGCAACCTCGGAGAGGCCCTCCTGTGGCGCGGCAAGTTCCGGGAAGGAACTGCGCAGCTCAGCCAGGGGCACGAGCTCGGCCTGCAGAAGGGCGACGCCTGGATCTATCCGTCCGAGGGTTGGGTGAGGAATGCCCGTTCGTTCGCGCGTGCGGACGAAACCTTCGAGGACTGGCGTGGTGGGGTGGTCGAGGTCGACCAGCCCGGGATGTGGATGTCGTTCGCGATGGTCGCGCTGCGACGCGGTCTCCACCTGACGTCCGGTAGCCTGTTCCTCGACTCACTCGAGGACTCGACGGAGCCGGTGCCCTCGGTGATCTACTTCGAGGCGGGGCTCGCCGCCAGCTATCTCGCCGTCGCCGACGAGGTCGAAGACTCGACGCTCGACGACGCCGCCCGCGCGTCCTGGCGCGGTCGCGCGATCGATTGGTTCGAGCTCTGGGTCGAGCAGGTCGAGGTGGCCCTCGACGAAGAGGTCGAGACCGAGGAGATGGATGCGGCACGGCGCGCCGGGTTGGGGCTCGTTCGGTGGAGCTTCGAGCCGAGCGTCCGAGCGCTCGGAGCGGCGATCATGGCGGACGCGGACGAAGAGATCCGGACGCGGTGGACGGAATTGCGAAGCCGCGTGGGGCAGCTTCGCGAAGGCTCGAGCTCTCGGTGACACGGCCGGTTCCGCACGTTTGAAGGGGTGGCGGCCCCCGATTCGGGGCCAGTTTTTCGAGTTCGCCTCCCCAAGAACCGGCGCGCCGAGCAAATACCCCGTGGCTCTCACAGCTGGTGGAATAGCCGCTGAGTGTCCGGGTCGGCGAGGGCCCGGTCGCTCACGTTCCCTGCAGAGAGGCCCTGATGACTCCTGAAAGTGTTGAGTGTCTCTCTGAAGTGCCGGAGCAGTCCCGCTCCGGCACTTCTCTGTACGGTCAGTGCGATCCGGTCGCCTGCGGCGCATGATCGAGCGCCCCATGCCGATCGCGCACGTGCTCCTCGTAACCGGCATCGCGTCCGTCGTGTCGCTGCCCTGGTGGCCGGAATGGACCGGCTGGGACGGATGGCATCGAAGTCTCCACCGCGTCGGCGCCACGGTCTTCTTGGCGACGATCCTGGGCATGGCGCTCTGGGTGTTGCGCTCGTGGCGGTCGGGGGAACGCACCGCACTCGAGCGCGTGGTCCGGTGGATCCCGCGCACCGACGTGTGGCTGGTCCTGTTCGGGGTCGACCTCTTGACGATCAACGGCGCGATCCTGGCGCCGCCGTATCTTCCGGGTTGGTCGTGGCTCGTGCCCGGTGCCGCGTGTTTCGTCGCGTCCGGCGTGATCTGGGGTCTCGTGCTGATGCCGCTGCAGCGTCGCCTGGTCGAGACGTGCGCGAGCGGCGCCGATCCGGATCCGCTGCTGCGGCGGTGGTTCCGCTGGGGCGCGGTCGCGCTCGTCCTGCCGCTGGTGTCGCTCACTCTGATGCTCACGAGGCCGGGCTGAGCTCGTGTCGCGCCGCCGCCGCGGATCAGTAGACGCCGTGCGTCGTATCCCCGGCGTTCGACACGAGCAGCCCCAGCGGATTCGCGCCGGCTTCGACCGCGAATCCCTGGTTGTAGAAGTGGGTGCCGATCAGCGCGGTGTCCGAGGTCAGCGTGAACTGCAGGGACGCCGTGCCCCCTGTGTTCATGAACGGGAACACGGCCTCCTGACTCGTGAGCAGCTGGCAACCGGTCGCGCCGATCACGTCGAGGCTCGCTGGCAGGGGCAGCCCGTTGGCCTGCGTGCGCGAGAACCCGAACGCGATCCACGCCGGGCCGGTGGCCGGGATGTTGGACAGCTCGATGTCGAACTGCGCGCCGAGCAGAGCCGCGGGCGAAGGCGCGCTGATCACCGGCACACCGAGAGTTCCGCCACAGCCCTGCCCGAACGTCCGGAACGACGCGAGCCCCGCCGGATCGAACTCCCACGTGTCGCTGCGGTTGCCCTGGTTCGGGTGGTATCCGCCGAACACGACGACACGATCTCGAATCAGGTCGTACGCGGAAGCCATGTTCGTGCGCTCGGTCGGTCCGGGACGCATGTCCTGACGCCACGCGCCGCCGCTGAAGACCCAGGTCTCGCTGCTCGGGGTGAGCGGCAGGGGACCCTCGTGTCCACCGAAGGCGATCGTCGCCCCGTTGGTGATCACGTGCTGGGCACAGACGCGTGCGCGCAGGCCCGGCGGGGTCTGGGATGCGACCTGCTGCCAGTCGTTGCCGTCGAACTCCCACTGGTCCTGCAGATGCGACGACGTGCCGATGCTGCCGCCGAACACGACCATGTTGCCCGTGTTGAGGTCCTCGACGAGCCCGTGCGCCCATCGCGCCGGAGGCGACGACGCGGGGTTGAGCTGGGTCCAGTCGTTGCCGTCGTACTCCCACGTGTCGTCGAGAACAGTGCTCCCGAGGCCGGTGACTCCGCCGCCGAACAGGAACGTCTTGCCGGTCGTGAAGCTGAACACCATGCGGTGCACGCGACGGGGGAGCGGTGAGTTCGCCGGGAAGCGCTGAGTCCAGTCGTTGCCGTCCCATTCCCAGGTATCGCCGAGGTCCGGGTCGCCGAGGCCCGCGCCGCCGAACATGACCGTGACTCCGCGGGTCGCGTCGAAGGTCATCGCGTGGCAGCAACGCGCGGGCGGCGCGGTGGCGGGAGAGCGCTGCGTCCAGGTGTTGCCGTCGTACTCCCAGGTGTCCCCGAGGATCGAACCGTTCCAGCCGCCGAACAGGACGCACACGCCACGCAACTGGTCGTAGGTCATCGTCACGAACCCGCGCGCGGAGGGGCCGGAAATCGCGCGATCCTGCCAACCTTGGGCGACGAGGTTCGAAGCGGTCGCGACGAGCAGGCACGCGAGAACGTGAAATCGGATGACGGTCATCGAAGCTCTCCTCTGATGGGACTTGGCTGCTGGGATCCCTGCGCCCGGTCGGGCGCCACCGTCCCATGCTACCAGAGCCGCGAATCAGAAGGCCGCTTCACGAAATCCGCGGACGCGATCGGGGACTTCTTCATCCGGGCGAGCGTCATATCGCCGACCCTGACGCACGACCCCGAGCGCCGCGAGAATCGTGTCGGTTGGCAGCGGTTCGGCGCCGCGGACGTGCTTTTGGAACAGTTCGACGAGATCGAGCCGTGTGTGTTTCGACAGCTCCTGTTCGAACGACGCCTCCGGAATTCCGGTGGGGTGGTCGAGCCATTCCTCGCTCATCGCCCGGAGGGCTTCGAACAGTCCGTAGTTCGGATCGCGCGCGCGCATCTGCTGATCGATCCAAATCGCGAGAAGCCCGCCGGCCGCGAAGCCATGGAACCAATGCGTGTGGTCGCCTCGCGCGAGGACGTCCGACAGCGCGGTCATCGACGTCGGGTGCTCGGGGCCGCGCGAGACATATGCCGGGACGAACCGACGCGCGATGTAGCCGATGGCGCGTTCGCGTTCGAACTCGCCCGACTTCGCGAGGGCGCACGCGGTCAGGTATTGCGCGAACCCCTCGGCAAACCAGATGAACTCGGTCGGTTCCGCGTTCCACTGGCGCCTCGGGTGCAGTCGGTCCGTGTAGAGCCGCCGCGGCATCCAGGTGTGGATCTCGTGGTGGGCGAGGTGATAGGTCAGCCGAATGTGCGGCCAGTCGACGATGTCGTTGGGCGCGGTGCAGTGGAACGACTTGTCGTGTTCGAGAGCCCAGCCGAGGCGTTCGCCGTCGTGTGGGCGACGGACGTGGAAGAACACGTGGTAGTCGTCGCCCCGAGCCGGCGGGGCGTCGAGCGCCGCGAGGGCGCGCGCCGACGACTTCGCTGCCGCGACGAGCTTGTCGAGCACGGCCTCCGGGCTGACGGAGCCGTCGGTGTGGACGTGCACGAACCGTCGCGGCGTGAACTCGGGCAGCTCCCGCGAACGAAACACCGCGCCCGCCATCAGCGGCTCGTTCAACAGCTCGAACGCGTCGTTCGCGCGGAAGCGTCCGTCGGGGAGTGCCCGCCAGGGACTCGCGACGCGCCAGTGATGCGGTCGCTGGACTGCGACGGTGTACGGGCGATTCACTGCGCCCTCGACGAGCGCGAAGACGTTGTAGCCGATCAAGAACACGTGCTCGTTAGAGAGCTTCGACGTGGCGGACTCGTCCTCGAGAACGCGCTCGACTCGATCGAGATCGACGGAGTACGCGACTCGGCCGAGACGGCCGATGCCGCGCACTTGCCACGCGAGTTCGTCGGAGCGATCGAGCGGCCACGTCTCGAGCTCCGTACCGTCGACGGCGAACACGCGGAGGTCCTCGACGAACTGGCTGAAGTCGAGCGGCGTGTAGTGCCCGACGATGCCGCGCGCCATGCGAATGACGCGTCCGTCTGCGGGGCCGAAATCGCCCGCGAGTGTTACCGCGACGTTCGTTGACGGTGGCGCGAGGTGGACCGTGACCTCGACTTCTCCGGATTTGGCGGTGGGCGAAACCGCGCAGGACGCCGTGACCAGCGCCAGCAATGCCGTGCGAAGCATGCCGACGATCCTATCGGAATGTCGCGACCCGTCAGCGCGGGCGACGCGCGCTTTTCGCTACGATTGCCCGGGTTTTCGGGAGCACACGCTCCGGCGCTGCGATCTCACCGCGTTCGATGCAAGTCGTCCTACAGCTGAGCCGTGACTGCAACTTCGCGTGCACCTATTGCTATCAGTCGCACCGACCGGGGCGGGGGATGTCCGCGGACACGGTGCGCAAGGCGGTGCGATTCGCGCTCGACGAGGGGCACGAGCACGTCGCCCTGACCTACTTCGGAGGGGAGCCGCTGCTCGAGCGGGGCGTGATCGAGGAGACGTTGCCCGGTTTGGCGCGCATCGGGGCCGCGCGTGGTGCGCTCGTCACCGCGAAGGTCTCGACGAACGGGGATCTGATCGACGAGTCGTTCTGTGAGTTGGCCCGCCGCCACGCGATGTTCGTCTCGCTCTCGACCGATGGATGCCCGGAGGCGCAGGACGCAGGGCGACCGACGAAGGACGGTCGCCGCTCCTCGGAAGCGATCGCGCATGCGCTCGAGGTCCTGAGTGCGACGCGAACGCCGTTCGCGACCTACTCCGTCGTGCATCCGAGGACCGCGCATCTTCTCGCGGAGTCGGTCGATTGGCTGTTCAGCCGCGGCAGCCGCATCCTGATCTCGACTCTCGACTTCGGTGCCCCGTGGACCGACGCGGCACTGCTCGAGCTCGGGCGCCAGTATCGGGCTTTGTCGCGTCGCTACATGCGCTGGTCGAAGCGCGGCCTCGAGTTCTACCTCGCTCCGTTCGACGCGAAGATCTCGGCGTGGACGCAGGCCGAAGCGATCCGGCCCGCGCAGTGCGCGGCCGGCGTGCGGCAGGTCGCCGTGGATCCCGATGGCTATCTGTATCCCTGCATCGAGTTCCTCGAGAACGACTCGATGCGCGTCGGCCACGTCGACACGGGATTCGATCGAGACGCGATGCGGGCCTGGCGTCACGACCACGCCGGCGAGCGCCCCGACGAGTGTGGGGGCTGCGGGATTCGCGAACGCTGTGGATCGACCTGCGCCTGCCTCAACCTCCGAACCGCCGGCTCGGCGCGCGCCGTGTCCGACCTCCTCTGCGCGCACGAGCGTCTGGTCACGCTCGCTGCGGATCGCATCGGTGAGACGCTGTGGGCCAAGAAGGACCGTGGCTTCTTGCGTCGCCAGTACGAGCCCCGCCATCACGTCTTGTCCGCAGTCGAGCACCTGCTCGAGGAAGCGAAGCTGACATGAGCCGCAAACCCCGGATCGAGAAGCGTCAGGTGCCGTCGGACTACGCACCGCGCTATCCACGAGATCTGTCCGCCGACGAGTACCGCCAATTCCTGGAGCGCGACACGAAAGGGCGTCTGCTCCGGACCGCTGCGGCTGCCGGCGTGCTGAGCGGCGGCCTGGTCGCGCAGGACAAGGACGCGCCGAGCCGGGAGGAGCAAGTGCTCGCGGTGCTCCGCGCGATCGGCGGGCACGAACGGTCGAGCTGGTTCGAGCGCACCGACTTCGCGATGACGAAGAACGCGTACGACAGTCCGGTCGTCGTGCCGCGAGTGCCGATTTCGTTCGGGAACTCTCACAACGGAGTGTTCGACGCCGGTCGCGCGAGGCACCTCGCGCGCCAGATGTTCCGCGCGTACGGACTGGAGACGAAGCCAGGCTTCGCGCTCCGTGCGGATGGTGTAGAGGCCCGGTTGGATGGATTCGATCCGAAGGCGAAGGTCGGCTTCAAGCTCCGGGGCAAAATGCCGGCCGACAACAAGATGTTCGCCATGCCGGGTCCCGAGTCCGCGACGACGGACCTGTCGGAGGTCGAGGCGAAGATCCTGCGGCAGTCCGGTCACGAGATCCACGTCGCGGATCTCTCGCACTACGCGGTCATGGACGGGGATCAGTTCACGGGAACCGTCGCCTACCTCGCCGGGATCGTCGCGTTCCTCAACGGCGCGACCGATGGCCCGGACATCTCGCTCGACGCGGTCCTGATGCGCGGTCGCCAGCGAATCGCCACGCCCGCGAAGATCGAGTTGCCGAAGGGGGTGCGCGCTCGAGACTTCCACGGCGCGATCCACCTCGAGGTCGACCGCGACGTGACGATTCCGATCCACTTCGAGCGAGGGCTCGCGGTCGAGATCGGCGCCCGCGGCGAGCGAGGCGTGACGCACTGGCGCAAGAGTGAGCGGCGGGCGCCGACCGCCGGCACGCCGTCGATGGTCGAGTTCCTCGTCGGGATTCGTGACGGCACGATGCGGAAGATGCGGCGACGACTGGTGCAGAAGGGCGAGCCGCCGGTGCACGTCGAGACCAACGCGAGTCGTATCTTCACGCCTTCGTGGTTCGATGCGTCGAAGCCGTTCACGATCCTCGTCGAGCTTTCGCCCGGTCCCTACTCGCTGCCGAAGTGGGTGACGATCGGCACGACGGAGGGAAGGTGACGTGCGCGTTCTGAATCTCGCGCTCTGGCTCGTATTCTCGACCGTGGCTCTCGCGCAGCCCGTCGTCGTGCCCGATCTCTGGGAGCCCGACGTCAGCGGCGAGTGGAGTGGGGGAGCGTGGGGAGACATCGAACTGCGCGCGGAGGACGGCAGCTACGCGTTCACGATCGAGCGGCCTGGGCACGCGCCCAGGATCGCGCGCCAAGGGACGATTCGCTTCACGCGAACGGGAGCACACAGCTTCAGCGGCTACTGGAAAGAGGCGAAGCGCGGCGGAGTGTTGATGTTCTCGGTCACGGCGCGTGACCGCGGCGACCGCAGCACCTACGAGATCCGCGGTCGCTACTGGTCGGATCCTCGCGGCGGCCGATTGCGCGAGGCCAACGCGTTCGTCTGGCGCGCCGTTGTCGATACGCCACAGCCCGTCGCGCGTCCGAAGGTGCGTATCCGCGTGCTCGACGACCGGAAGGCTTTCTCCGCGCAGCTGCGCGCGACGCGAGAGGTCGGTTTCGACGACATCCCCACACAGGCGGGAGCCCCTGAGACGTTCCATCCCGAGCGCTACGAGAAGACGCACGGTGTGATCATCGAGGGCACGCGAGGCCAGTTCGTCGATCGGCACTTCGACTATCCGGGCCAGTTCGTCGCGACGTCCGCGCCGAACATGTACGCGCCGGGTCCGAAGGCCGGCGATCCCGCCCTTCCGACCGGTGGCAACGAGACGACCGTGCGCTTCACGGTGCGCGATCGCGCAGCCGTGACCGCGGGGTTCGGCTGCATGTTCCACGACGTCGACAACCCGCGCGTCGCGCCGACCTCGCTGGTCGCGTTCGACGCGACCGGTCAGGTCCTCGGCTCGGTCTCGGGGTTCTCGACGAAGAACGGCGGTAGCACGTTCCGCGGTCTCGTTGCCCTCAACGAGGACGACGTGCCGCTCCCGGTTATCCATCGCGTCTTGATCATCAACGGCGATGGTTGGCCGGCTCGTCACGATGGGGAGGGCGTCGCGCTCGACGACTTCACGTTCGCGATTCCCGTCGTGCCGAACTAGTGGTTGCGGTCGCTACTTCGACTTGTGCTCGCGGTGCTTGTCTTCGTGCTCGTGTAGCTTCGACTCGTGGCCGTGTTCGTGCGGGTGCCCATGAGCGTGTTCGTGCGCATCGTCATGATCGTGCCCGTGAACGCCGCCGATCATCGCTTCGTGCAGATGGTGCAGGATCATCGGCTCCACTTTCGCGAACGCCTTCTTGCCGAGGATTTGCTTGGCGCGGAACAGCGCCGTCACGCGGCTCTTCGCTCGCTTGGCCCGTGCCGCGAACACGGCGTCGACAGCGGCGCTGACCGAGGTTTCGGTCGCCTTCTCGTCGTGCATCGCGATCCGCAGCTGAAGCTCGGCCTTCGCGACGGCGGCGTCGAGCTCGATCTGGGCGAGCTGGAGTCGGTGGTGCAGATCGGTCAGCTGCTTCAGCTGCTCATCGGTGGCTCCCGCCTTCTTCAGTGCGTCCTGGGTCGAATGATGGCCGTGGTGATCGCCGTGCGCGTGCTCATGCTTGCCGCCGTGCTCATGGTGCTTGCCGTGCCCGTGCTCTTGCGCGGTTGCGCGCCCGAAAGACGCGGCGAGAATCGCCGACGTCAAGAGAACCGTCATCGTGTGTCGTTTCATGGTTCGGGAATCCTCGTCGGGATCGATGACAGGACCCGTCGTCGTTCGATGACAGGATCGTCATCTTCCTCCTCGATCCCGATCGTCGATACTCTTCACCCGTATGCGAGTCCTCGTAGTCGAAGACGAGCCGATGATCGCTTCGTTCGTCGAGAAGGGCCTCCGCGAGGCCGGCTTCTCGATCCGCGTCGCGACCGACGGGGATGACGGCTTCGACGCGGCGTGCGGTGAGAGCTTCGACGCGATCGTGCTCGACATCATGCTGCCGGGACGCGATGGGCTCAGCATTCTACGACAGCTTCGGGAGCAGCGGAACGCGGTGCCGATCGTGATGTTGACCGCTCGGGGCGAGCTCGACGAGAAGCTCGAGGGGCTACAGCTCGGCGCGGACGACTACTTGACCAAGCCGTTCTTCATCGAGGAACTGATCGCGCGACTGCACGCGGTCGTGCGGCGTGCAACACCGGATCAGCTGAGCGTGCTCGCGACCGGAGATCTCGCGGTCAACGTGCTGACGCGCGAAGTGCACTGCGGTGACGATGTCGTCGAGCTCACCGCGCGCGAGTTTTCCCTGCTCGAGTTCCTGCTCCGTCGACGTGGGCGTGTGCTCGCACGCACGCAGATCCTCGAGCACGTGTGGCACTACGACTTCGATCCCGGCACGAACCTCGTCGACGTCTACGTCCGACGCGTCCGCAAGAAGCTCGGATCGTGCGGCGCGCTCATCGAGACCGTGCGTGGCGTCGGCTATCGGGCGGTGTCGCAGTGATCGGGCGGCGCAGCTTCCGAGCTCGAATCGTCGTGCTGACGACGGCCACGTGTGGCTCCGTGTTGTGCGTGCTCGGCTTCACGCTGTGGGGCTTTCACGTCGCGCACGAGACCGATCGACTCGATCGCGAGCTGCTGCGTCTGGCAAGGCACCATGTGTCGCATCTCGTCGATCACTTGCACCAGCTGGAGCACGTGCACGGCCACGGCCACGGCCATGGCCACGAACACGACCGCGAACATCGTCACGACGCGTCCGAGCTGCATCCGCCGGACAGCTTCCTCGGCGAGCACTTGCAAGATCTTCACTCGGCGGCGGTGCGTACGGACGGCGGAGTGCTCGCGCGGTCGAACCGGTGGCCGGAGCTCGTTCCTGTTGCGCCGCTCGCATATCCCACGGCGACGTCGGTGCAAACCGTGGCAGGTGGGGCTGCCAACTTCCGTCTGATGCGCGTGCGTGAGCACGGCCACACGGTTGTGCTCGCCTTGGACCTGACGCGGCACGAACGAGGACTCGATCGCGTGGCGATCGTGCTTTGGTCGAGCATCGCGATCGGGTTGCTGGTCGTTGCGTCGGCCGCGTGGTGGATCGCGCACCGCGCGCTGCGCCCGATCGGAACGCTGACCCGGCTCGCGGAGCGCGTCACCGCCGATGCGCTCGACGAGCGCATTTCGGCGGCGGATGCCGATCGCGAGTTCGCGCGGCTGATCCATGTGTTCAACGAGATGCTCGAACGTCTCGAGCGCGGTTTCCGTCAGTCCGCGCGATTCACCGCCGATGCGTCGCACGAGCTCAAGACGCCGCTGACGATCATGCAGGGGCACGTCGAGGTCGCGCTCGGCAACGCGGCGGATGGCAGCGACGCGCAGCGCGCGCTTGCCGCGCAGCTCGACGAGATCCAGCGCCTCAAGGGACTCGTCAGCAAGCTCCTCGTGCTCTCGCGGGCGGACGCCGGCGCGCTGCGTCTCGACAGTCGCGGCTTGGATCTCGGCGAGCTAGTGCGCGGAGTCTGCGAGGACGTGCAGGTGCTCGCGCCCGACCTGGCGTTCGAAATGCGAATCCCGCGGGGGATCGTGATCGATGCCGATGAGAACCTGCTCCAACAAGCCGTCCAAAACCTGGTGTCGAACGCGACGAAGTACAACCGCGCGAACGGGCGCGTCGCCATCGAAGTCGAGTCGAGCGATGGCGAAGCGATCGTTCGGGTCGTGAACACCGGGCCCGAGATCGATGCGGCAGAAGCCGCACAGATCTTCGATCGCTTCTTCCGCGGCTCTCGATCGAGAAACCGCAAGGTCGACGGCCTGGGGCTCGGACTCAGCCTTGCGCGCGAGATCGCGCGCGCGCACGGCGGGACGCTCGAGTTCGCCGGTCGGCGTGGCGACGAGAACGTGTTCGTTCTGCGGCTGCCTTGCTAGCGCGTCGGTGACGACGGCTCCAGCTGCGCGGGCTCGACGAACCGGCAGAGGCGCGCGGCCTGGTCGAGGAAGCGCGCGGCGCGCGGGCCGTGGCCGCGCTCGAGTAGGCGTTGGGCCTGCTCCATGCAGAGTCGCGCGCGGAACGCCCGCGCCGTCGGACCTTCCTCGCCACGAGTCGGGCAATCGATCAGGTATTCGTCGAACACGCGATCCAGCGCCTCGAGTCCGGCTTCGACCGGCAGACCTTGGATGCACGCGGCGTCGATTTCGTTCGTGCAGCCGCTGCGATTTCGTCCGGCGAAGTCGCGCGTCATGCAGTCGATGCATGCGAGGTCGTCGCGCTGGACGGGGACGACCATGCGTCCGTCGTGGATGAACCGCTCCGGCATCGCCAGGGAGAAGAACACGATCGCCGGCACGCCTGCGGCCTGCGCGTAGTGGAACGGGCCCGAGTTGTTGCCGATGAACAGGTCGCACTGCGAGAGCACGGCTGCGGTGCCGCGAATCGGCAGCGCGTCGACGAGGTCGATCCCGACGCCGAGCTTCGCGTTCGTGCCGATCTCGATCACGGTCGCCCCGCGCCGTTGCGCATGCTCCGCGACGGCTCGGTGCCGTTCGACCGGCCAGCCGCGATACGGGTCGCTGCTATCGGCGCAGATCGCGACCAGCGGGCGGGGCAACCGGTCCAGGTCCATCTGCTCGATGAGCCACTGCTCGTCTTCGCCGAGGTTGAGCCGCGGCGTCCGATCCTTCGGATACACACCGCCGTAGCTGCACATGTGATCGACGAGGGACGGCATCGCTTCGCGGACCGCGTACTGTTCGAGCGTCATGCGGTCGAACAGGTCGATCTGCACCGTCAGGTCGGGTTCGAACTCGTCATCGGCCGGGCCGGTGAAGCACGGAGAGAAGCCCGCGTTGCCAGGGTCACCGTGGTAGCGAATCTCGACGTCCGGGCCGTGGCGCTCGAACAGCCCACGGATCAACGGCTCCGAGCACAGCCGGTCACCGAGCCCCCATCCGCCGCGATACTCGATGAGGATGCGGCGGCGCTTCGATGGGCGCGGTGGAAGGCGCGGGATCTGCATCTCAGAAGCTCTCGGTCAGCGCGTCTTCGATCTGTGCCAGACGGTCGGCAGGCACGAACGGAATCAACACGTTCCTCACGTCGTCGGTCTGCTCGGTTTCGCGCCCGAGCTCGAGCGCCGCCGCGATCGTCTTCGAGTCGGTATCACCAGCCTGCACGCCACGCAGCAGCGCATCGAGCGCGTCTTGTTTCGCGTCCGCGGCCCAGAGCGAGATCCCGAGGTCCGACCAGGTTTCGGCGGAGGCTTCCTCCCCACGCGCTTCGAGCTTCTCGATGCCCATGCGGAGCGCGCCCTGCGCCTTCTCGAGCTGGCCCTGGTCGAGGTAGCGGCGGCCCACTTCCGCGATTGCGGACGGCTCCATCCACTTCAGATACTGATCCGGGTCGTGGTCGGTGCGGCGGAACACCACGCCGTTCGCGTCACGGAACGCGCCGCGCCCCGAGTTCTCGTGGCACGGGTCGCAGTAGCCGAAGTCGCTGCAAGAGAAGAACGATCCGAACTCCGGCATCGGCTTCACGTTCTCGATGTCCGTGATGTTGCCGAAGCAGTTCTTGCGCGCCTCGAGGTGATACTGGCAGTTGTAGATGTCGCCGTTCGGCGCCATGTTCACCCAGCCGCTCGTGCACTCGATGTTGTGCGTCTCCTCGTGCGCGAACGCGGCGCCCATGTGGTTGCCGCGAAACTCGTTGCGCTGGAACTGCAGGCCGCGACGATCCGCGACTTCGCAGAACTCCATGAAGCGCTCGTTGTACTGATCGCTTCGGAAGTGCGGGAACTCGTCGAGGTTCACCATCGAGAACAGCGGGTTCTCGATCACTCCGGAGTCGCGGATTTGGATGGCCTTCTCGACAAAGTCCTCGGCCGTGATGAAGTCGGGGTGGAACGTGTGGAAGCTCGAGTAGAGCTTACGTCCCGTCGCGTTCATCTCGCGCGTCAGTCGATCGACGTCGAGTGTCAGGTTGCTCGTCAGGTCGACCTTGTAGCCTTCGAGGTGCGACGCGATGTAGTAGAAGTCCTTGTGAATCGACGGTTCGCCGCCAGTCAGGATCAGCGTGTGATCCGGGCGCACCGGTAGATCGTTGAACGCGCGCACCCACTGTTCGCCGGTGAGCTCTTCGTACTTGCCCCACGGCTTGCGCCTCTGTCCGGGGATGATCCTTCCCTTCTGGATGCAGTAGTCGCAGGCGAAGTTGCATCGGGCGGTCAGGTAGACGACCCACTGGCTAGGCTGGGCCGTGGGAAGGGGAAACTGCGCGCTGTCCATGGGGTAGCCATCGGCCGGGCGCTGGGCGGCGCTGAAGTGCCCATCCGACGGGGCGGTGACGGCTGTCGAAATGCGCTACACTCGCGCTTCCAGCATCTCTGGAGGTGGAGAGGCGCTTGGCGTGTCCACCGGAAGGAAGGCCCCCCAATGACGGAAACGAATCAGAGGAATGCCGCTTCGAACGAGGTCTCTCGAGACGACCGGGAGGCTCGCTCTGCGGGTGTTCCATACGACCTGGAAGAAAGGGAGTTGGCCGTGGTGAAGTTCGATGCTTTCTACTATCGCGACTACTCGACGTTCGCCACTCACGTCGATGTCGAGCTACGGGAATGGGACGTGGAATCCAAGAGGGAGATCGTCACCAACTATCGTGCACCGATCGTGGATGACGGTCACAACCGAGTTGGCGTCGTACGAAACCCGTCCGGGAAGCCTCGCAATGTCATCAAGGTGTCGTTCCAGCCTTGGCGTGGGTCCGAGCCACTCGGTCAGCCGGTTTCGGAAAAGAGGAGACGAGGTCACTACTTGTCGAGGGCGATCGCTCAGACGGTGGGGACCAGCGTGATCCGTAACGAGTTCAAGAATGTGCGCAACGTTCGGCCGCCTGCATCCTCGGTGAAGCCCCAGACCATTCGAGTGGTGGATGCGCCCGAAGAGAGTCAAGTCGACTTCCGAGACTTCGAATACTATGACGAGAGCGAGAAGGCGGGTTACGTCTACCTGTGGCTCAACGACGATAGGAACGAACACGCCAACGCTCGGGTCGTGAACGGGAAGGCAAAGATCGAAGTCAACCAGTGGGATGTCTATCGAGTGATGTTCCGCGTGTACGAGAATGCGGGGAAACGGGACGAGATTGGTTCCGCCGCTTCCCAAGAGTCTCGCGATGGTTACTACCTCGACTCTGCGGTTGGCCTCACGGATGTGAATGAACGCAACTCCATTTCGGACTTCGGTGAGACGTCCGAATGATCGCCGGTGCCGTCGCGGCGAGCGCCCTGCTCGTCGCCGGTGCGCTGCCTCAGCGCGGTGGTGCCGAGCTACGAGACTTTCTCGCGGAGGTCGTCGCTGCCGCATCGGATGATTTGGGGCCTCTGACGCGGCGGCCAGGCATCGACGCATGGGAAGTCGTCGACGCCCTCTGTGTTCGAGGGCACGTTGACCGAGCGCGGGAGTTCGCGGCTGCAACGGGTGGTGAACTCTCCGAGAGTCTGTCCGCATACTTGGCTGCTCGCATGCGTGCGCGGGGCACGCCCGAGGTGCGGGCGGTGCTGGCCCGGATCTCGACGCCAGCGCGTGAAGACGGTTGGCAGGCGGCGGTTTCCGCGCTGACCGAGGTCCTGGCACTCGGCGATCGGTTCGAACAGGTCCAGTGCCAGTTGGCTCTCGGCGGAGTGCTGAGCAGGGCTGGCCGGCTGAGCGAGAGCGAAGACGCGTTTGTTCTCGCGGCCACGATGGCGGAGGAGCTCGGCTGGTCCGCGGCGTGCGAACGTGGGTTTCGGGGAGCTGCCGGCGCAGCGCGGAGGCGTGCCGGCGGAGATTCCGACGCACTCTCCTACTGGAAGAAGCTCGTCGAGCTGGATTCAGTAGCGGCTCGGCCACGCCAGTTGGGCATTCTCAGGCTCAATATCGGGATGGCGTGTGCCAAGACGGGGGCGCTGCACGAAGCTGAGTCCTGGTTCGAGCTCGCCAGCAGGACAGTTGCTGACCTCGGTGATGATCGATTGCTCTTCGCGACGACTTCGGCAAGCGGGCTGGCTGCGTCTCGGGCCGGGCGACCCGTGGCGGCGCTCGAGTACTTCGAAGCGGCGAGCCGAGTTGCCGAGCGCACAGGCGATGTACGCTTGCTGGTCGAGAGCGAGGCCGCTTTGGCGGAGGCTCGACGACAACTGGGAGACCATGAGGCTGCGCTGCAGTTCGCCGAGCAGGCGGTCAAACATGCGCGCGACGAATCCGTGGGGGATCGATCCCGAGCGGAGGCGTCGGGAGTCTGCGGCGTGGTGCTCGCGGCGATGGATCGCGCCGAGGAGAGTCTTCGCCACCTCCAGCAGGCACTCGCTCTGTACGAGAAGCTTGACGATGATCGTGGTATCGCAAAGGCGTTGACCAATCTGGCGTGGGTCGAGGCGAGGCGTGGGCGCGCGGAGCGTGCCGTAGAGATTCAAGAGCGAGGTTTGGAGGCGGCTCGACGTGCTGAGGATCCGTTCTTGGAAGCGCACTCGTTGGCGCACTCCGGTGAGTTTCACCGGCTCGCCGGAAACTTGGATGCTGCTGCGGGCAAGGATGCAGCGGCGATGGCGCTGGCCGAAGACTTGGACTCGGCGCGGATTCGGATGCGCGTCTGGCTGAACATGGCGGAGCGTGCCCTGCTCGAGGGTCGTTATTCCTACAGCCTCGCGTCGGCCCGATCTTGCGTGGGTGAAATGGGAGGAATGCTGAGCGGATTGGCGTCGGGTGCGGACTCCCGCGCCCGAGAGCATCGCGCGGCCGCGTTCGAGGTCGGCGTGCGGGCATCGATCGAATTGGGGCAGCCAGAACAGCTCTGCGTCGCGGCCGAGATGGCTCGCTCGAACGCATTGCTTGCGGCCATGGACACGGCGCACGTGCGACTGACCGAGTCAGATCGTCAGCAGCGCGAGGACGCCGACGACGAGGTTCGAGCGGCGTATCGCGTCTGGTCGTCGGCCAACGGAGCCGCGAGGGAGTTGGCCAAGACTCGTCTGGACTCGGCTCGAGATGCGCGCGACGAAGTCTTGGCCCGCATCGAACGCGAAGCCAGGGCTTCGACCACGCCGTCGATCGCACGTGAAACCGACACGTCCGATGTGCGAGCCGCCCTTCGCGAAGGGGAGGCCTTCGTATCCTTCGTTTCCGCTCGTGGAGCAAATGCCGCGCTCGTGATCGATCGGAACGGAGAGCGAATCGTCCGTCTCGAGGTTGCGTCGTTGGTGGAGAACCTAACCGAGCGCCTGGCCGCGGTCACAGCGAACGCGCGTGGCGAACGCCCGGGCCGCGACTCGGCGAGAGGGTGGAACGCGATGCGACGTGGACTTCGCGCGGCACTTCTGACACCGCTGGCTCTGGATGACAGCACCGAGCGTGTTGTCGTCTCTGCCGCGAATCCGTTTGATGTCGTGCCGTTCGCGATGTTGACCGAGCGCGAAGTAGCCTACGTGCCGTCTGCAGCGGTCTTGATTGCGCTGCGGAAGCGAGACGTTCGCCGAGCCGCCGAGCGCGTTCTCGCCATTGGCGCGCCGGAATACGGATCGGGGGTGCGCGCGTTGCCGGAGAGTCGAAAGGAAGCCGAACGCGTGGGTAGCGACGTCATGCTGGGCGACGTCGCGACTCGAGACGCCGTAGCAAGAGCCGTCACCGGATCGACGCGCTACCGCGCCGTGCACTTTGCCTGCCACGGAGTTCCGGACTTGCAGCGGCCTCTGCGTGGTGCACTTCTCCTGACGCCAACCGAGACCGACGACGGCCGCCTCACGGTCCTGGACGTCTTCCAGATGAGGTTCCAGACGGACCTAGTCGTGCTGAGCGCCTGCGAGTCCGGGCGTGGCAGGTCCTACCGCGCAGACGGCCCGCTCGGTTTCACGCGAGCGTTCCTGCAGGCCGGAGCGCAGCGTGTCCTCGTGTGTCCGTGGAAGGTCGACGATCTGGCCGCCCGCGAACTGATGACGAGCTTCTATCGACATTGGAAACCCGGCGTGGCCGCGTCAAAGGCCTTGCGCAGCGCGCAAAACGAACTGCGCCGCCAAGCCCGCTGGTCGGATCCGTTTTTCTGGGCCGGATGGCAGCTCTGGGGCGTGCCCGATTGACCGGTGCGACCGGCGGTTCGTTCAAGCGCCGGACGAGCGCGGATCGATACCTCCAGGGTGAAGCTGGTCTCGATTTCGATGGTGAAGAACGAGGAGTACTGGATCTGGTACTCCCTGACTTCGGTCTACCCGCATGTTGACGAGATCTTGGTCTTCGACAACGGCTCCGACGACGCGACTGTCGAGATCGTCCGCAATATGCGGCACATCGCGGACAAGCTGACGCTGGTCGAGAACTTCGGTGGGCCGTCGGAGCAGGAGAATCGCGAAGCGATGCTCGAGGCGGCGCGCGCGTGCGGGGGCACGCACCTGCTGTTCCTCGACGGCGATGAAGTGCACGTCGGTGACAACCTCGCGTTTTGTCGTCGTCTGCTCGAAATGCACGAGCACGCGCCGGCGCTGCACGATCCGCCGCACAACCACATGATCCCGCTCGATCACACGCCGACCGAGGGGATCCTGGTCAAGCACATCGGCTTCCGTCCGATCCACCCCGGGTTCGCCGGGCTCAACACGTGCCGTCCGCACGACCACGCGCAGCCCGACACGGATCACGGCTGCTACAACTACGCGATCCGGATCTCGTCGCTCGACGGGCTGCACGGCAACGGCCTCGAGTGGGGGCAGCACGGCTACCTCGAGCACGGGGACATCTACATCCAGTCGTCACCGCACACGCTTTGGCTGCCGCGCATCTGGTACTACCACTTTTCGTGGCACCCGCGTTCGTCGAAGCGCGGGGGGGACGGGTCGTACGGGCGGGATCCGCAGGACCTGGGCAGCGTGCCGCTGCATCCGCACGTGTATCCGCCTGCGACGCTGTTCCGGGGAGACGGGCCGGGCAATCCGATGCTCGACGCCTGGCGGATGCGTCCCAGCGACTCGCGCGTCCCTGCTGTTCGTTCGTAGGTCGGTCGAGCGTAGACTCGGGTGGTGTGACTTCCCGAATCCGACTCGCTGCGCTCGCGGCGTTCGTCGTCCTGTCTTCCTGCGCAACGATGCGAACCACACCGCTGAGTCAGAAGCTCGTTGGTCTCGCCGCGGACGCGACGATCGTCGTCGCACATCGCGGCGACGGTGGCAGTTTTCCGGAGAACACCCTGCCTGCGTTTCGCGCCGCGATCCACGAAGGCGCGGGAGTGATCGAGTTCGACATCCGGCAGACGCAAGACGGCATCCTGGTCTGCATCCACGACGAGGCGCTGGACCGCACGAGTGACAGCGCCACCGTCCTGGGCCGCGAGAAAGTGCGAGTGCAGGACGTCGCGTTTTCGCAGCTTGCCGAACTCGACGCCGGCGGGTGGAAAGACCCGCGATTCGCCGGCACGCGGATCCCGTCACTCGAGGCCGGGCTCGAGGTCATCCAGGACGGCTCGATCGCGATGATCGAACACAAGGCCGGCGATCCTGCCGTGCTGGTCGATCTCCTGCGGCGAATGGATCTGGTCGACGACGTGCTCGTGCAGTCGTTCGACTGGGAGTGGCTCGAGCAGGTGCACGCGCTCGAGCCCGAGCTGACGATCGGGGCCCTCGGCGGATACGGAGAGGGCAAACACCTGACCGATGCGATGCTGCCCGAGATCGCGGCCACGGGTGCGGCCCTCGTGCACTGGGACTACCGCAGCATCCGCGAGCAGGACGTGCGCAAGCTGCACGCCCTGGGATACCTCGTCTGCGTGTTCACGATCGATGCGCCAGAGGACTATCGGCGAGCCGTCGAGATGGGAATCGATTTGATCACCACCAACGAACCCGGGCGGCTGCGCGACTTCCTGGCCCGGAATCGATAGCCGGAGGCGTCCGAAATCCGATGGTTCCATCAGGGTTTCGTCCTAAGTGGCCGCTTCCGTGAGCATTGTCATTCCGAACGCCGAACGCTTCTCCTCCCGACTGGAGACCCGCATCCGTCCGTTGCGACAGGATCTGGTCGAGCACGCGGTCTACGCGCGGGTCGACTCGATCGAGCGCCTGCGCCGATTCATGTCCTGGCACGTGTTCGCGGTCTGGGACTTCATGACGCTCGTAAAGCGCCTGCAGCGTGACCTGACGTCCACCACGCTGCCGTGGCTGCCGCCGCGGCACCCGCGCTTGGCGCGCATGATCAATGAGATCGTGCTCGACGAAGAGAGTGACCTCGGGCCCGACGGCGTGGCGGTGAGTCACTTCGAACTCTACCTGCAGGCGATGACCGAGGTCGGTGCGAACACGCGGCCGATACGACGTTTTCTCGACGGGTTGCGTGGTGGTGGCACGTCGGATGCCGAGATCGCGTCTCTCCCGAATGGCGTCACTGGTTTCGTCGGGGAGACGATGCGTGCGGCCATGCACGGCTCGTTGCTCGACGCAGCGGTCTGCTTCGCCTACGCGCGTGAGGATCTGATCCCCGCGATGTTCCAGCGACTGCGGGACGAATGGCCCGACGCCGAGTCCGTCGCGCCGCACTTCGTCTTCTATCTCGAGCGGCACATCGAACTCGACGGTGGCCAGCACGGAGAACTGGCGCGCGAACTCGTCGACGTGTGCGCCGCAGCGGCAGGCGGGGGCGAGCAGGAAGCTGCGGCCGTGTCCTTGGAGCGCGCGATTCGCGCGCGCATTGGGCTGTGGGACGCGGTCGTCGCCGACGTCAGTCGATCCGAATCTCGAGTCCTGGCGTGACGCTGAGCCCGAGCGGGCTCGCCTCGTCGAACACGAACGCCTGCAGCGTGAAGCACAGCGGCACCGGGACGCCGAGCGGCCCGTCGAGCAGCGTGTTGTAGCTCCCCTCGCCGGGCAGCGCGCCGCTGAGCACCACGGGCAGTGCCGTGGGAATGGGGTCCGCGATGTAAAGCGCGCAGTCGCCCGCGATCGTCAGATCCGAGCGACCGTAGCCGATCACGACGGCGGCGTTCGCACCGCCGAGCCCCTGCGTGAGGTCGAGGTCGAACGACTCCGTCACCCGCAGGCAGCCGGACATCGACACGTTCGGAATGAAGCCGCCTTGGCCAGCGCATCCCGTGCCGTACTGCACCGCGAAGCCGCACGGTAGCGGCGCGTTCACGGGCAGTGCCGTGATCGACAATTCGGTCCAGTACGTGTCGCGGCCGGTGCCGCTGCCCGAACCGCTCTGCATCACGAGGCGATCGCCGAGCCCGCTGCCACCCGTGGAGGTCGTGAAGTCGATGTCCTGGGCGTAGAGAACGTCGTCGATGTAGAAGTCGCACAGAGTCGACTGGGGCTGCCCGCGCAGTTCGAACGTGTGATACGCGTCTGCCGAGCCCGGTCCGAGCGCGACCTTCACGGGTTGCGCCCACAGCGACACGTGCAGTTCGTCGCCCGCCAGGCGCGACAGCCGGAAGCCGTTCATCGTGCCGGTGCCGGTCGCGATGCCCCAGCCCGGATCCGCGAAGTCGGTGACGGACCAGAGTGCAGTGCCACCGCCGGACACGACCCTGGCACGCGCGCGGAGCACCCATCCGCCCTGATACATCGATCCCAAGTCGAACAGAGGCAGCGAGCGGTAGAGCGTCGGGTTGACCGAACTCGAATCGTCGAGGAGTTGCCACGCCGGTTCGGTTCCGTCGAGCACCCCCTGACTCGTGACGTTCGCGTCGAAGCCGGTCTCGCTGAAGCCCTGCATCGGCGGCGACTCGACCTCGGCCGCGGTCTGCGGATCGCCAGCCGACGATACGTAGCGCACCGATTCGTACGGTTCGGCGACGCCGAACAGCGCGCGCGCCGCGCGCGCGCCGGCCTCGAGCTTCGAGTCGCGCGGGAAGTGCAGGTTGTCGATCTTCAGCGGCAGATCCGTCGTGCGGATGAAGATGATGTCCGCGTTGTTCAGAGACGCGTCGATCTGGCCGAGCGCCGATTCGACGCGGAGCGCCGTCGTCGTGCTCGCTGCAAACTCGAGCACCGCGGTCTGCATCTGGTCCGCGGCGTTCGGGTAGAGCGAGTTGACGTGCGCCTTGAAGTTCGTGTGGAGGTCGGTGATGCGCGTCTCGCTCATCGCAGCCTCCGGAGCGGAGTCACCTTCGCCCTGCATGTAGAGCAGGCCCCGCACGGCGAAGCAGCCGCCGGTCGCGGCGATGCTGGCCAGCGCCTGGTCGACAGTGCCACAGAGGTGTCCCCACATGTGGCCGTCGTCGTTGTTGCTCTCGAAGACGGTCTTGTTCCAGAGCGCGTTGCCGCCGCCACCGCGCGTCGCCTTGACGATCAGCGTGCGACCCGCGGCGCCGAGCGCGTAGAGCTCGCGCGCGAGCCCGAACTCCGGGCCCCAGAACAAGTCGTTGCCGACCGTGTCCCCCTGCTGCATCTGCAGGGTCGAGATCGTGCCCGCGGAGTCGCCGTAGAGGTCCGGCGGGAACGAGATGTTGTTCGCGTCGACGTTCGACCAGAAGAACTCGGTCGCGGCGTCGGCGGGATCGGTTCCGGGGCCCCACTCGCTCACGTCGTCGCCTTCGAGCCATGTCGTGCCGAGAGCGTTGCTCTGGCCGGTCAGGACGTAGACGTTCCAGCGCAGCGAAGGGTCGGCCTGGCCGGAAGCGATCGTGGCGAATATCGACAAGACCAGGGCGACTGTGGTGAAACGAGGCATGTCCCGGTGTCGGTCCGTACACGAACTGGTCATGAGTGCGGCGCCAGACCCTCGATGCTATCCGAGTTCGACGCGCAGCAGTTCGACCAGGCGTCGCAGTCCGTTCGCCACGACCTCGGTGTCTTCGTCGCGTAGGACGACGTAGCCCTCGCCTTCGTAGCTCGTCGAGGGCGGTTGGCCGGGTTGCGGCAGGGACGCCTCGACGACGAGATCGCCGAGCTCCTGTTGGGCGCGGTCGAGTCCCTTGACATCGACGATGCGGGCACCGTGACCCTGTGCGCGGAGATACGCGGCGCCCGTCGCCCAGCGTCGCTCCGGCGGGTGGAACGCGCCGCCCGCCATCAGGTCGGCCCACGCGCGGTAGAAGTCGAGGTCGTGCGCATAGGAGATCAGGGTCATGAACTGCGCGCCCGGCGGGCGCGCGGCCACCTCGGAGATCGCGATCGACCCGTCGTGTCGGCGGAACCACTCCATGTGGGTCATTCCCGTCGACATGCCGAGCGCGTCGAGCGCGCGCGGCCCCGCGTCGCGGATCGGCTCGAACTCCGGACCCGAGACATCGCGCGGCAGCAGGACGTTCCACTGGATCCACGGCGTCTCCATGACCTCGAGCGGCGTCGGCGAGTAGCACGAGATCGAGTGGAACACGTGCTGCCCATCGACGGTCACGGTGTCGAACGAGAACTCTTCGCCCTGCATGAACTCTTCGAGCAGCACCGGGTTCTGCGGGTGCGGCGGCATCTGCCGCATGGCGCTCTCCAGCTCGCCCCGATTTTCGACCCGGAACGTCGACTTGCCGCCGGCGCCGGCGGGCGGCTTGACGACCAGCGGATAGCCGCACGTTTCCCCGAAGCGGATCGCGTCCTGTGGGCTGTGGGCGAGTTCGTGCTTGGCGCACGGCAGATCCGCGGCGCGCAGCACGTCCTTCATCTGCGCCTTGTCGCGGAAGTTCGTCGCGGCCTCGACGCTGAGGCCGGGTAGGCCGAGCATCGCGCGGGCCTCGGCCAGCGGGACCTGCAGCTGCTCGAGGATGCCGAACATCTGGTCGAGCCGGCCGCCGAAGCTCTTCGCGATGCGGCGCGCACCGTCCGCGAGGTCGCGCGGGTTCATCGCGTCCCGCACCTGCACGAACCCCGCGAGCCGCTGCTGCAGCTCCTCGGGGAACCGCTGGATCGGATCCTGGGACACGACCGCGAGCCGCAAGTCGGGGATCTGCGCCGCGATTCGCACGAACTTGATCGTGTTGTCGAGGGCGAAGGGGACGGCGAAAATCGCGTGGCGCATGGGTAGGCTAGGTGACGTCGATACCGGAGGCCCAAGTGTCCACGCCTCCGATAATTTCGCCCCTACGTTAGCCGATGACCGACCTCAAGATCTGCCTCGTCTCTTCCGAAGTCGCGCCGTTGGCGAAGACCGGCGGGCTTGCGGACGTCGCCGCCGGACTCGGTCGCTACCTGAAGACGGCCGGGCACGACGTGCGCATCTTCATGCCGTTCTACGATCGGCAGTCGTATGACGACGTCACGTTCGAGTCGCTCGGCGAGGCTCAGGATGTGCGAGTCGACCACTTCGGCGACTCCGGCTTCACCTTCTCGGTCAAGCTGACGGTGCTGCCCGGCAGCGACGTGCCGATCTATTGCGTCGTGTGCCCGGAGCTGTTCGATCGAGAGGAGCTCTACGGGTCGTATTCCGACGAGCACGTGCGTTTCGGGCTGTTGAATCGGGCGGTGCTCGAAACGTGCCAGAGGCTCGGCTGGGCTCCCGACGTCTTCCACTGCAACGACTGGCACACGGGGCTCCTGCCCCTCTACCTGAAGACGCACTACGGCTGGGACCAGCTGTTCCGCGAGTCGAAGACGATGTTGACAATCCACAACATCGGCTACCAGGGCACGTTCTCGACGGATGCTCTGAAGGATCTCGGCCTCGACGAGCACGCGAACCTCTTCTACCAAGAGGACTACCGCGAGGGCTTCGTCAACTTCCTCAAGACCGGGCTGATCTACTCGGACTGGCTGACGACGGTCAGCGACACCTACGCGCGCGAGATCCAGACCGAGGAGTTCGGCATGGGTCTCGAGGAGATCCTGCAGCGTCGCGCCGGTGCGCTGACCGGCATCGTCAATGGCGTCGACTACGAGGATTGGAGTCCCGAGACCGACCCGCTGATCAATCACAACTACTCCGCTGACGACCTCTCGGGCAAAGCGAAGAACAAGGCGGATCTGATCGAGGTGTTCCACCTCGACGTGCCGATGGACGCGCCGCTGATCGGCTGTGTCTCGCGGCTGACCGGTCAGAAGGGTTTCGAACTGCTGCTCGACATCCTGCCGGTTCTGCTCCGGCAGGAGAACATGGGCTTCCTGATCCTCGGCAGCGGCGAGGAGAAGTACGAGCAGTACTTCCAGTGGTTGCGCGATGCGTTCCCGACGAAGGTCGGCGTCTACAAGGGCTACAACAACGAACTCGCGCACAAGATCGAGGCTGGCGCAGACGTGTTCCTGATGCCGTCGCGGTACGAGCCGTGCGGGCTCAACCAGATGTACAGCCTGCGCTACGGAACCGTGCCGGTCGTGCGCGGGACGGGCGGGCTCGCCGACACGGTCGTTAGGTTCGATCCCGCGACGGGTGTCGGCACCGGCTTCGTCTTCCAGGACTTCGACGTCGATCAGCTGCACGCGGAGATGCGTCGGTGCCTGCAGACCTGGAAGGACCAGGGCGCTTGGTCGCACCTGATCCAGAACGGCATGCGCCAAGACTTCTCGTGGGAGAAGCAGGGGCTGCTCTACGAGCAGCTGTATCGCAGCCTGGCGACGGTCCAGCAGTAACGGGCATCCGGTTACGATGCGTCGGGGCGCGGCTATAGCCGTGCGCTAACGCCTCGTCATGCTCCGAATCCACCTGCTCGCCGTCTCCGCGCTGCTGGGCGCGGTGTCTCGTGTCCCCGCGCAGTTCGAGCGGATCCCCGCGAAGTCCCACCTCGAAGAGTCCGAGGGACTGAGTCTCTGCTCGACCCTGGTCGACATCGACCAGGACGGCGTGCTCGAGCTGCTGGCGGCGCACGGCGCCGAGCTGCGGATCTGGGAGAACGACGGGGCTGGCGTGTTCGTTCGGACGAACATCGCCTTTCCCTCGACGAGCGCGACCGCGCGCTGTCTCGCCGTGTGTGACACGGATGGGGACGGTGACCTCGACGTTCTCGCGAGCCGGATCGACGATCCGGTGCACCTGCGCAATGACGGTGCTGCGTTCGTCGACGCCACAGGTCCAGAATTCGACGGGAGTTTGCAGTGGCAGCATCTCGACGCTGGTGACGTCGATGGAGATGGCGACGTCGACGTCGTGTTGAGTGGGTTCACGCCGCGGCTGTTGGTGAACGATGGCGTCGGAAACTTCGCCGACGTGTCGGCGACACAACTGCCGTTCTCGAATCCGTTGATCCAGCACCGCTTCGCGCTCGAGGACGTGGATGCGGACGGTGACCTGGACTTGGTGTTCCTGCACCCCAGCGGTTCGGCGATCTACACGAACGATGGTCTCGGCACGTTCACGGAAGCGCCGGGTTCGATTACCGGTTCGCCGGAAGTGTGGCGCGTCGGAGATGTCGTCACGCCCGATGTCGACGGTGACGGCGATCCCGACATCGTCGCGGCCGGGTTCGAGCCGAGTTACCCGATTCGCGTTTGGGCGAACGACAGCACGGGCGTGTTCACGGAGATCACGTCGTCCGCCTTCGCACAGCGGGTGTTCGCGAGCGACGTGGACTTCGCAGACTTGGACGGAGATGGCGATCAAGACCTCGTGACCGCGCCGGACGCGCGCGTGCTCTGGAACGACGGCAGCGGCATCTTCACGGAAGACCCGCTGGTTGCGTTGCCCGGGGCGTTGACGGGGCGGGTGTCGGTCGGCGACGTCGACGGCGACGGGGACGTGGACCTCCTCTTTGCCGGGAATCTCGCGTTCGATCGGCTCTGGCTCAACGACGGCTCGGGAGTGTTCGTGTCCGCCGTGCGGCTCCGAGAAGCCGAGATCGGGCCGGCGCGCACGATCGACATCGGGGACGTGGACGGAGATGGTCAGCCCGACGCCGTCGTCAGCGGTCCGCGATTGCTGATGAACTCGGACCAGGGCGCGTTCCACGATCAGTCAGGTGCGCGGATCCCCGAGGGTGGGGACACGTATCCGTACGGATGGGCGCGGTTGGCCGATCTGCGCGGCGACGGTGTCCTGCAACTGCTCGCGAGCGACACGTTCACGGGCAGCATGCGGTCCTACGAGAACGTGGCCGGTTCGGGGTACTTCCAAGATGTCACGGACGCGCAGTTGCCCGCTGTGCTCGGTCCGGTCGGCTCGATCGCGGTGGGCGACATCACCGGAGACGGGTTTGTCGATTTGGTCTTGGGAGCGCCGGACGTGAGCTTCTTCGGTGCGGGTCTGATCGGTCGACAGAACCGCGTGCTGCGCTCCGTGTCGGGGACTTCGTTCGTCGACGAAACCGCGACTCGGGCTCCGGCGGTCATCGACAGGACCGCTGCGGTCGAGTTGGTCGATGTGGACGGGGATCAAGACCTGGATCTCCTCGTTGCGAACGACGGGCAGAACCGTCTGTGGCAGAACGACGGGTCCGGGGTGTTCGTTGACGTCACCGACACCGCACTGCCGTTCGACGCGGACGATTCGCACTCGATCTCCGCAGCCGACGTAGACGGTGATGGCGATGTCGATTTCGTCGCCGGCAACTTCGCGTCTCAGAATAAGCTGTATCTCAACGACGGCTCGGGCACGTTCCAAACGGCTCCGACCGGACTGCCCGTCGAGCTCGATTGGACCTGGAGCGTTCGGCTGCGCGACCTGGATCGCGATGGCGATCCGGATCTCGTCGTGACCCGACAGTTCGAGTCTCGTGCGACCGAGGTTCTCTGGAACGACGGCGGCGGCGTGTTCGCGGCGTCGCCGGGATTGCCGCCTGGAGACGAAGGCGCGTTCGTCACCTACGGCGCCGCGATCGACGACGTCGATCTCGACGGCGATCTCGACATCGTGAGCGTGGGCTCGCCCGGGATGCGGATCCTGTCCGGGCTGGATCATCCGCAGTTGACCGCGCCGTGGGTCGCGCGTCTCGGCTACGACTACCGCGTCGAGGTGCGGTCGGCGCTACCGTCGATTCCGGCGGCTCTGTTCCTGGGGTTCGCGCTCGCGCCGCAACCGATCGCGACGCCGTTCGGCGAACTGGCGCTCGATCCGGCGACGACGCTCAGCCTCGGCGTCGTTCCGAATGGACGGCTCGACGTTCCGATCGGGACGGATCCCGTGGTCGTCGGACTCTCGCTCGTTTGGCAGGGGTTGGGAGTGGATGGGGGCGGTGCGGCGAGGTTGACGAATGTCGTGGTCGACCGAGTAGCGTTCTAGGAGCTGTTCTCGGGAACGGACCGGGCACGCAAACGCAAGCGGGCACGTTCACGTGCGAGCCCGCGCCCCGTTCCCGCTGTTAACGTGCCCGCTTGCGTGTGCGTGCCCGACCCGCGCAACGATCGGCCCAATTCCGAAAAAGGGCGCGCGACCCACGCCGCGCGCCCTACCCCTCTACTCTCCTCCCTCCCCCGAGACCAGCGACCGGATCTGCTCGCGCAATTCGCCCGAGCCGAACACGAAGCTGGCCTTCGAACCGCGCAGGATTTCCTGCACCGCTTCGAGCTCTTTCATCCGTGCGAGGGCCGGGTTGTCCGCGAGCAGCTTGGCGGTGTTCGCCTGGCTGCGCGCGGCCGCGGTTTCTTCGCGGCGACGGATCAGGTTGGCTTCGGCTTGCTTCTGAGCTTCGATCACTTGGTTGAGGATGGTCTTCATCTCGCCGGGCAGGATGACGTCACGGATGCCGACGCTCTCCACCGACACGCCGAACTCCGCGGCTCGGCGCTCGATGACCGAACGCACCTCCGCGCCGACGGCTTCCTTGTCGGCGAGCAGCGACTCGAGCGTGCGGCCGCCGACCGTTCCACGCAGGGCGAGCTGCGCTTCTCGGTAGAGGGCCTGCTTGAAGTCGCTGACGATCGACACGGCCTGCACTGCGTCCTGCACCTTGAACGTGACGATCAGGTTCAGTCGCAGCGTGACCTTGTCCGCGGTCATGATTTCCTGTCCGGCGACGTCGGCGACCTGCTCGCGCAGATCGATCGCCTTCCAGGTCGTTCGACCATCGCGGTTCCAGAACGCGTGTCGACCCGCGCCGCAGCTCTCGATGAGATCGCCGGCGTCGAACACGAGCAGGCGCTCGTGTCGATCGACGTCGACGGCGTCGAGGTGTCGACTCGCGTCCGGGTGTGCGATCACGGCGTCGAACTTCGCGTGCGTGAACCGCGGCTTGCGCGTGGTCACGACTTCGATGTCGACGTCGTGCGGACGCTGCCAGTACGCGTGGAGGCCCGCACCGAGGATCGCGTGCAGTCGATTGTCGACCCAGACGAGCGCGCGCTCGGCGTCGCTCAGGTCGACGACCTGCAAATGATCACGGAGGGCCGGCTCGCGGACCAGCACGGCCAGCATCGCGTGCTCGAACTTGGTCTTCAGCGAACTGACGGTCGTCACTCGGTTGCCACCGAAGGTGGGCACCCAGTGCGAACCAGGACCGAGCAGGCGGTGGAAGTCGCCGTGGCGGAACCACAGCCCGAACTCGAACTTTTGGATGCGGATCTTTCGCAACATGGCTGGTAGCTCCTTTCGAAGGAACCGGGATCAGGGACTGGTGCAGCGCGGCACGGCGCCGTGCTGCGGAAACTCGGATGACTTGGAAAAAGTGGAAGTCGGACACGTCGTGTCGATCGAGCTGTCGGCGCGGACTTCGGTGGGTGTTCCGCGTTGCGCGCGCACAGGGGGCGAGCGACGCGCTCCCCTCGGTACGGGAAGCGTTGCTCGGCTTGTGCGCCCGCGATGGCGGACACGCAGAACCTCGGTCGGCGTGCTTCGGATCCGTGAGGACGCGCAAAGGCGCGTCTCACGTCACTTCTGCGTGACTGGCTCTCGCTCCACGAACGCACCCGACTCCCGGTAGGTGGCCGTATCCCGGCCAAGAGGGGAGTTGAACCCCGGAGCTCGCGCTCCTACCTGGGCATGTGCCGGCGGGAATCGAACCCGCGACCTCACGATTCTCAGTCGTGCGCTCGCACCACTCGAGCTACGTCGGGTGACACTCGCGTGTCGAGTCCGCGACGGAACGCCGCAGCCGAACCGTAGCCGGCGGCTGCGCGCGCCTGCGGACGCGAGAGTCTCTGGATTGTGTGTTCTGTCATTTCGCTTGGTGTCTCCGTTCGTTGCAGACCAAACGCAAAGAGCCTCGAAGGCGAATGCCTCCGAGGCTCCTGGCGACGGCATCGTGGATGCGTCAGTCGCCTCGCCTCGACGGCAGGTGCACGCGGTTCGCTTGCGATGCAATCCGCTCGGAGTTGTCGTCGAAGTAGTTCATGAATTCGTTCGGCGCGCGTTACGAAGTGCGCGCATGCGTGGGGCGAGGAAACTAGCGAACTTTTTCGGTCTGTCAAGACACGGGCTCTCTGTCGCCCGCGTGTCTGCCACCGCGCGGATTCCTTTCTCGCTATACTCCGGCTATGTCGATCGTGATTCGGGGATTGGTTTCTTGCGCGCTCGTGTGCTCTGCCGTAGCGCAGACGGTCTGGACTGCGACGGGTCCATCCTTGCAGCCGGTGGTCGATGCCGCTGCCCCGGGGGATGTCGTCCTGCTGCCGGACGCGCTCTACGAGAACATCACGCTGACTCAGGGGTTGACCCTGATCGGGACCAATCCGGGGGGGACGGCGATTCGCGACCCAGGACTGATCCAAGGGAGCGTCGAGTCGGACACGGTGGTCAACCTGCCGCCGGGGCAACGGGCCCAGTTCGTTGGACTGGAGTTTCGACGGTCATCGACTCCCCCCGGCCAGCTCGTGGGAACCCTGCGCCTGGAGGCTGGGCAGGTCGCTTTCTCCGGCTGTGCGTTCCTGGGTTCCCGCATCGAGATCGAACAAGGTGCGGTGCGATTCGATCGTTGCGAGTCCTTGATCCGCGCGCATTGGGATCTGATGTCCGACGTCGACGTCCAGATCGTCGACAGCACGCTGTTCGGCAGCGTGTCTCTCGGCGACGGTTGTACGCTGCAGATCTCCGGTTCGAACCTGACTGGTCTCGTGGATCCGTTGTCCGGAGTCGGTAGCGCGGTGATCGGGATGATCGGCACCGTCGATTCGAGCACGTGGATCACGGATTCGACCATCCAGGGCGCTGGCGGGAGTCTGACGCTGCCCGCGCTCGTCGGGGACACGTTCTACCTCGCGAGGTCGACGGTCACGGATGACGCAGGAGCGCTGCCCGTGCCGGCGACCGTGATCGCGGCGCCCGAACTCGTCGGCGCGTCGAGCAGTGGCGCTCTGCAGGTCGGCGGTCAGTTCGATTGCTCGTGGACGGTAGATGGTCCCGGACAATCGCTGGCGGTGCTGTTGAGCGTCGGAATCGGGGGGCCGCTCGATGTCGCGGGGCTACTCGCGCAGCTACTCTGGGGCGGCGGTGTATCGCTGGTCTCGGTGGCGGCGGTCGTCAGCGATGCGAACGGCGACGCCGGACTCTCGGTGGCGATTCCGAACGATCCGGCGCTGCGGTACCACGTGTTTGGACTGCACGCCGTGCGCGGTGGCGCGCTGCCGCTTCAGCTGGCTCCGGTACTCGGCGGCGTCGTGGAGTGACTTCCTGAACGCGCGGCCACTCAGTAGGAACCCTTCTTGCGGCCGCCGAACGGGTCAGATCGGGGCTCTGGGATGGCCTTGCAGTTCGTGGTGATCATCGGACTGTTCTTGCTGAACATCAGCGTTCGGATGAAGTCCGCTTGGACCTCCAGAATCCACGACTCGCTCAGGGGGCCGAACGTCCATGGGTTCAGCCCGACTTCTCTTGCCAGGTTTGCGACGACTGCGAGTGCCTCTTCGTCATCTCCCGCGAGAAACGTCGATACGTCCAACTGGCGCAATTCCTCCGGTTCGTGAGCGAACACCTCCACGGCCATCGTGTTGAACGCCTTCACGACGCGAGTTCGCGGGTGCGCTTTCTGCACAGCCTCAGCCAAGCTCGGGTGGATGCCGTCCCACGCCGTGTTCCTGGGGAAGTCTTGGTTGTTGAGATCGATCAGGACCTTTCCGTCGAGGGCCTCTGGTGCCGTGAGGAACTCTCGTGGCGGCTTGCGAACCGTCAGAAGTATGACGTCGGCGAACTCGGCCGCATCATCGTTCGAGGCGCCTCGGGTCCCACGCCCGATCTCCTTTGCGATCTCCTGCGCCTTGTCCTCGGATCGAGAGCCGAAGCAGACCTCATGGCCAGCCTGTGCCCAACGGCCTCCGAGGTACCTTGCCATGTTCCCAGTTCCAAGTGTTCCGATTTTCAATGGTCGCTCCTCTCGAGATTGGCTGGAGGTAAGACACTTCTGGCCCAGATTCGTCGCCGAAATTGGCAAACCCCACGCGCCCTCTTCACATCACTTACAGATCGTCGCCGCGTGGCGTGAAGCCGATGCTCGACATCGACGTGGAGTGATCCTCAGGCTCCCTAGAATTCGTCGGGCGCGAGCTGCTTGAGGATGCGGCGGAGGCGAAACATCTCCTCGCTGAGTGAAGTGACCTGCTTCTCGAGCAGCTCGACGCGAGAGGCGAGCTCGGGATCCACGGTCGCCGCCGGCGTGGGCGACGGCTGCGCCGCCGAGATCGGTGCCGTGGGTTCCGCCACTGGTGACGGCACGGTCGCCGCCGGCGGGCCTTCCTCGCCCTCGTCTTCGCGCGGGCCGAGCAGGTGACCCCACCGCTGGTCCCGCTCGCGCGGCCGTTTCGGCTGCTGCTCGACCAGCTTCGTGCCACCCCGCGCCGCGAGCGCTTCGAGCAGGTCGAGGATCTCGTGCGGATTGGCGTGGTAGTCCATTCGGGACACGCGGGGCTTCAGGGCTCCGGGTGCCTGGGGGCCCCGAATCAGGAGCTCGCAGAGGACGGCGCGCTGACCTTGGTCGAGGCCGAGCATCGTATCGACGTCGTGGCGATACTTCGCCGAGCGCGAGCTGCCGTCGACTCGGATGACCAACTGTTTCTCGCGCAGCGACTGCAGCGCCATGTGGAGGTCGTGGGATTCGAGCGCCATCTCCGGGTCGCGATTGCTCTTCTGATTGCAGCCCGCGAGCAGGGTCGCCTCGGTCATCGGGTAGGAGTCAGGGACCGCGAGCTCCTTCTCCATGAGAACGCCGAGCACGCGTTGTTCGACCGGATCGAGCATGGACACAGGGTAACGCGGCGGCGCATTGCCCTGAACCCCGCGAGTGCCGATGATGCGTCGGATCCGTCGCCCGAGAACTCCATGCACGTCCTCTTCGTCGAACCCGCATTTCCCCGTTCCCAGACCGAGCACCTGCGTGCTCTCGCTCAGGTCGGCGCTCGCGTCACCGCGATTGGCGAGTCGCCGCGCGAGATGCTCGGTGAGTACGGCCGCTACCTGCACGGCTACGTGCAGGTGCCATCGGTCACGCACGAGCCGTCGCTCTACGAGGCGGTGCGGAGCGTGCAGGATCGCGAGTGGGTGGATCGACTCGAGGCGACGGTCGAAGCGCACATGATGCCGGTCGCACACGTGCGCGAGCGCTGTGAGATCCCGGGCCTCAGCGCGAAGACGACGTATCTCTGTCGCGACAAGCCGGCGATGAAGGAGGCGCTGCGCGAGGCGGGCGTGCCGTGCGCGCAGTCGACCGGCGCGCGTTCGGCGCAGGAGGTCCGCGACTTCGCCGCGGAGGTCGGCTACCCGATCATCGTCAAGCCGAACGATGCTGCGGGTGCCGCCGGCACGTTCCGGTGTGAGAACGACGACGAGCTCGAGAACGCGATCCGCGAGAGCGGCGTCGAGCACGGGCACTCGGCCGCGGTCGAAGAGTTCGTCGAGGGCCACGAGGGTTTCTACGACACGCTCTGCGTCGACGGGCAAGTCGTGCACGACTTCGCCTGCCACTACTACCCCAACGTGCTCGAAGCGATGCGCACGCGCTGGATCTCACCGCAGATCGCGTGCACGAACCGCATCGACCTTGCCGACTACGACGAGGTCAAGGACATGGGCAAGAAGGTCATCGAGGTGCTCGGCATCACGACGTCCGCAACGCACATGGAGTGGTTCTCTGGCGAGAAGGGTCTGAAGTTCTCGGAGATCGGTTGCCGCCCGCCGGGCGTCGGCGTGCCGACGCTCTACGGTCAGGCCAACGATGAGGATTACTACGTCGAGTGGGCGAAGCTCATCGTCCACGGCGGCACTGACGTGAAGCTGTCGCGGAAGTACTCCGCGGGCATGATCGCTGTTCGGCCGGACCAAGACGGTCAGATCGTCGGCTACGAGGGTGCGGAGGAAGTCAAAAACGCGCTGCGGGAAGAGATCCTCACGATGCACTTGCCGCAGCCGGGAACCGGCACACAGGACGTCTCCGCCGGCTATCATGCGAACGCCTGGATCACGCTACGCCATCCCGATTACGACGAGTTGCGACGCCGAATGGACTGGATCGGTGAGACGCTGAAGGTGCGCGCTCGGTAGCGGCGAGGAATCATGGGGTGAATCGTTCGATCGGTTTGTGTTGCGTCGCGGCGATCGGAGTCGCCATCGCGTGCCTACTCATGTTGGGCGGAGACGACGCCGGAGCGACGCCCGGGATCGAGGACGTGTGGTTCGAGGACTCCGCGCCGGAGACCGTCGAGAGAGCGGATACCGAGAGCGTCGACGACGCGGCGTCTCGGGAGCGGGTCGAGACCCCGCCGCAGCCGCAATCTACGGCGCCTGTCGGTGGACCGGAGGGGCGCGTCTCCGGAACGATCGTCGTCGTCGATGCCGAAGGTGTCGAACACCCGGAGGAGGACGGCGAGATCAAGTTCGTCCTCTGGACGGCGAATTCCGGGAGCCAGGCGAAGGTGGTCGTGCGCGGCGGTCGCTTCTCGTTCGATCCCGACGAGGACGTGCGCATCGAAGTCAGCGACGCGACGCTCGGTGGCAGGCGTGCGTATGTGCCCGGGGAGCACGAGGTCACGGACGGCGTCATCCGGATCCGTGCCGTCTGGCCGGGTCGGAAGTTGCTGCGCGTCGTCGATGCTGATTCCGGCGTCGACCTCGACGGCGTCGTCGCGATCGCGTCGACCGATTGGAAGACGGACGATTGTGAGCACCCCGGACACTGGAAAGACGCGGACTTGCGGATCGAGGGCGAGCGTTCGCCGTGCGAGCTGAAGCTCCCGGCCGAGCAGAAGCACTGGGTCCGCTGGGAGGAAACGCTCTGGGTGCGTTCGCCGGGCTATGCGTGGGGGCGACTCAAGGTCAACTACGCGTCGGCTCTCGAGCGCCGTGTCGAGCTTCGGCGCGGCGGCGGACTCGCGGTGCAGGTCACGGGCGAGAAGCCGAAGTCCGACACGGTTCTGCGGTTGCGGCGCGTTCACGTGAAGCAGCCGATTCTCGAGATGCCGCTGAAGATGGGCGAGCGGCTCATCGAGGGGTTGGCACCCGGCCCATACCTGCTCAGTGCCGAGCAGGGCAACTGGTGGAAGTCGCCGCTCGAACTCGTGCGTCAGACGGTCGAGGTCACGATCGGCGCACGCGCTCCCGCCGTGCTGCAGGTGCTGCCGCGCCCCGACAAGGCGACGGTGCCGTTCGCAGGCGCGCTGTTCTTGCCGCCGGCTTGGAAGACGAGTCGGCTGTCGCTTCGCTTCGAGCCGATCGGACGCCCCGGAGTCACGGACGGCGACGAGCATCGTCTCGACCTGTCGTCGATGGAGCCCGACCCGGCGAAGGACGGGCTCTATCGCTGGGACTTGGGAGACGTCGTGCCCGGCAAGTACGAAGTCGTCTGCTACGCGATCGACATGCAGTGGGTCATCGACACGGGGCCCGCGGGCCGCCGTGACGCGGAGATCGTCATCGGCGAACCGGTCGACGCCGCGGTGCGGGTGATCGACGACGCGACCGGCGCTGCGGTCGAAGGTGCCACGGTGCACTGGAACTGCGAGCGGCCACAGGGAGTGTCCGGTGGTTCGCTCGGTACGGCGAAGTGGAACAAGGACACGCAGCGGTACGAGTTCCGCGTCGCCGCCGGTGGGGTGCGGATTGCGGTTTGGAGCCGTGAGTATCGAACGATCGGGGACACTCTCTTCCAGGTCGATCCCCACCAGCGCGAGTTCGAGATCCGCGTCGCGCGCAACTGCGGGATCATCCTGTCACTCTGGAATGGCGGTGCGGTGGTCCCGTGGGACGACAAGATGCGATGGGGGGTCGACCTCTCCGCGATCGGTGGCAAGGGCTCCGAGCGGGGTTCCGGTGGGGTTGGCGACCACGGGCAGTATGTCACCGTATCCGAGCCCGGCGTCTACCGCGTGAAGATCCCGACGCCCGCGGGCTTCGAGCCGATCGAACCGTTCGAGGTCGAGATCGGCGCGGGCGAGTTCGTCGAGAAGCGGGTCGAGCTGCGGAGCAAATAGGCGCCGCGTGCTTCAGTCGGCGAAGCGCGCACGCAACCATGCGCCGACGGCCGCGATCTCCTCGGCGCACACGGCGTGCGGCATGGGATAGTCGTGCCACTCGACGGTGTATCCACGCGCTTCGAGGTTCGTGCGCGCGTCCGCACCGCGGTCGATCGGGACCATCGGGTCCAGCGAGCCGTGTCCCTGGAAAATCGTGAGCTCGCGATTCGCGTCGCTGAGCTCGGCATCGACCGAGTCCTGGCAGACGAGGTACGTCGACAGCGCGACAAGGCCCGCGAGCTTCTCCGGGTAGCGGATTGCGGTGTGCATCGCGACGGCGCCGCCCTGGGAGAACCCGGCGAGGATGATGTTTTCCGTCGGGATGCCGCGTTCGTTCTCGGCGCGGATCAGCTGGTGCACGCGCTCTTGCGAGACGCGGACGCCGGCTTCGTCGGCCCGGTTGCGCAGGTCGAGGCTGACGATGTCGTACCAGCCCGGCATCACGAAGCCGTTGTTGATCGTGATCGGGATCGACGGTGCGTGGGGGAACACGAACCGGACGGCCAGATCTTCGGGCAGGCCCAGCTCGGGCACGATCGGCACGAAGTCGTTGCCGTCCGCACCGAGTCCGTGCAGCCAGATGATAGAACGCTGCGCCGGGACCGACGGATCGATCTCGACGCAGGGGAGGAGCGTTTCGCTCATCGACGCTCGATCAGCGGCCGAAGCCGCCGCCACCGCCGGGGCCGCCGCCCATGCCGCCCATGAACATGCGCATCATGCCCATCATCTGCTCGACGGCGTCGTCGAACTCTTCCTGGGACTCGACGTCTTCGAAAGGCTTGAGCATGTTGCCGACCATGCCGCCGACCATCATCTTGATCTGCATGGCCTGCTGCGGGTTCATCTTCGGCTGCTTCTCGACTTCCTTCGCGGCTTCCGCGAGGTCGTCGGCGATGTCGAAGTACCACTTGCCGTCGACGAGACGCATCGGGACTTCTTCGGTGTCGCCATCGACGGTCACCGGGATGGCCGCCTTGTCGTCACCCTTCATGATGGCCTGACCGATCTCGACCTTCTCGAAGTCTGGGAGCTGGACCGGCGAGCCCGGCGTGCCGGACATGCCCATCATCTTCTCTACGAGCGGGGCGCCGGTGCCGAGGATGAGCTGCTCGATGTTCATCTTGCTGGCCTTCTCGTGCGTGCCGAGATCGCCTGCGAGGAGCGAGCCGATGACCTTGCTCGCCGACTTGATCGACGCGACCATCTCTTCCGGCTTGCCGTCTGCGTTGATCATCTTGTTGTTCGCCATGAACATCGCGTTCGAGTCGAGCAGCTTGCCGACCTTGCCGACCAAGCCGGCCATCTCGTTGTAGACGCCTGGATCGATCTTCGAGATCGTGCCGGTGACGATCGACTGGATCGTCTGGCGGTCGTCAGGAGCGACGCCGGACCACAGGGCCGCGGGTTTGCCGGCCTTCATGTGTTCCATGATGCTGCGGATCACCGCGCCAGGAGCGCTTTGGTCGATCTTGACGGGCGCCGGCTTGGCGACGGCTGCCGGCTTGGAGGCCGCGACTTCGTCCTGTGCGCGGATCGTCGAGGCGAAGACGAGGCCCGTCGCAGCGACGGCCGGGAGGAGGTGGCGGGTGAAGGTCATGAATCCAACTTCCGAATTGTTGAGTGGTGGTGTGCGGGCGGGGTCGGCCCGCAGCGAGCCGCAGCGTGCATCGAACGCGAATCCCGGGTGGGATCCAGAGGCTCGACCAAAAAGTGATCGTAGCCGGTGCCGCGGCGGGTTTGTCAGGGCGGCGCGTGCCTACGGGCTCTACGGAGGCGAATTCAGCCCGGGTCGTAGCAAAATGGGACGTTTCGCGGGCGGGGTGGTGAGAATACGGCCAGACGTGCCGCGGGCGATTCTCGAGGCGACGTGACCCAGCTGCGGAAGCGCGCCGGCTCGGGCGCTCGCCATGGATGGATCGGAAGTGCTTCGCGGCCGGTCGTGGTGTCAATTGGGCGAAAGACCCATGGTACACACTGCACGCTTCGTGATTCCGTTCTGTGTGGCTGCGGCGTCCGTCGCGCAGGACGTCGAGACCGTCGAAGGCTTCGTGACCGTCGAGAGGGACCGCGCCACAGGCAAGGTTTCGCTCGTCTTGCGCGACCTGGATCGCGAGTTCTTGCTCGTCGACTCTCTGCCCGGAGGGCTCGGTTCGAACGACGTGGGGCTGGACCGCGGCAAGCTCGGTCGGACGCGCCTCGTGCGCTGGCATCGGAGCGGGTCGCGGGTCTTGCTCGTCGAGCCCAACCTCAAGCATCGCGCGACCACCGACAACGCGGCCGAGAAGCGCGCGGTCGAGCAGGCGTTCGCCCGGTCGGTGATCTGGGCGTTCGACATCACTTCGAGCGACACGGGCAGGGTCACCGTCGACGCGACCGGGTTTTGCGAGCGTGACGCGTTCGGCGTCGTGCGCAGCCTGAAGCGTGCCGACCAGGGCGACTACAAGCTCGACGCGAAGCGCTCGTTCGTCGAGCTCGACGAGTGCAAGGCGTTCCCGCGGAACACCGAGCTGACGTCCGTGCTGACGTTCGCCGGCAAGGGCAACGGCTCGCACGTGCGCGGCGTGACGCCGAGCCCGGAGTCGATCACCGTGCAGCAACGGCTGTCGTTGATCGCGCTGCCCGACGATGGCTACGAACGACGCGCGCACGATCCGCGATCTGGCTACATGTTCGTCGAGTGGCAGGACTACGCGGTTCCGATTGCGGAGCGCCTCACGCAGCGGTTCATCCGCAGGCACCGGCTCGGCCCGGGCGATTCGATCGTCTACTACGTCGATTCGGGTGCGCCGGAACCGATCCGCAGCGCGCTGCTCGACGGCGCCCGGTGGTGGGCGAAGGCGTTCGATGCCGCGGGCTTTCCCGGGGCCTATCGGGTGGAGGTGTTGCCCGAGGGGATCGACCCGATGGACGCGCGCTACAACGTGATCCAGTGGGTGCACCGTTCGAGCCGCGGCTGGTCGTACGGCAACTCGATCGCGGACCCGCGCACGGGTGAGATCATCAAGGGTCACGTGTCGCTCGGTTCGCGCCGTGTGCGGCAGGACTTCTTGCTCGCGCAGTCGCTCGTCGGACCCGACCGCGAAGCGTGCGAAGAGATGGCGCTCGCGCGTTTACGTCAGCTCTCGGCGCACGAGGTCGGACACACGCTCGGGCTCGTGCACAACTTCGCGGCCAGCACGAACGATCGCGCGTCCGTCATGGACTATCCGCATCCGGTGTTCCGGCTCGACGCGAACGGCGCGGTGCAGCTGGACGATGCGTACGCCGTCGGTGTCGGCGCGTGGGACGTGTTCACGATTCGGTGGGGCTACGGCGAGTCGACCGCGCGCGAGCGCGAGCAGCTGGCGGTCGAAGCACGGGCCGCCGGATTGCGGTTCGCGTCGGACAGCGATGCGCGTTCGCCGTCGTCGATGCATCCGTTCGCGCACCTCTGGGACAACGGTGTCGATCCGGTCGCCGAGCTCGCGCACTTGCTCGCGGTGCGTCGTCACGGTCTCTCGCGGTTCGGGCCAAAGCTGCTCGCGGCCGGAGACGCGCCGGCGCATCTCGACGAGCTGCTCACGCCGCTCTACTTGATGCACCGCTACCAGGTGGAGGCCGTGGCGAAACTCGTCGGCGGTGCCTCCTACGAGATCGGCGTGCCGGCTACGACGGTAGAGCCGCTGGGGTCGAAGCGACAGCGGGAAGCCCTGCAGGCGCTCGTCGGCACACTGTCTCCGGACGTGCTCGCGATGCCGGCGTCGATCCCGGGTCACATTCCCGCACGAACCCACGGCGCGCGGCGATCGCGCGAGCTGCTGCCATCCCGTGCCGGCGGAGCGTGCGACCCGATCGCGAGCGCGGAGGCACTCGCGTCTCACACCGTGAAGCTGCTCGTGAATCGCACCCGCGCATCGCGACTGATCGGTCAGGCTGCAGCCGTCGATGGCCGACTCGGTTTCACTGAAGTGCTGCAAGTGCTCGTCGCGAATACTCTCGGCGCGCCGGCGCGCACGGGCACCGAGGGCGCGATCCAGCGAGCCGTCGACTGGCTCGTCCTCGATGCCGTGATTGCGCTTGCTGCGGACGAGTCCGCGAGTCGCGACGTGCGGGCGATCGCCCGGCACACGCTCGAGACCGAGGCTCAGCGCCAGCTCAACGAAGGAACCGATCGGCGTGCGCACCGCGCAATGCTGTGGCGGGCGCTTCAGGACTACTTCGCCCGACCGCACGAGTATCGGACGCGGTCGACCGAGGAGCTGCCGCCGGGCTCGCCGATCGGCTGTGGCTGCGATTCGAACTGACCTTCACCCAGTAACTCAGCGCGTCAGCAGCCGGCCGGGGCGCGCGTCCGTGAACGCGTCGTCTCGGCGAGCGAGCTGGCCGTTGACGATCACGTGGCGAAAGCCCTCTGCGTGTTGGAAAGGGTCTTCGAACGTGGCGCGGTCACGCACCTGGGCGGGGTCGAACACGATGACGTCGGCCGCCTTGCCGGCCGCGAGCACCCCGCGATCGTCGAGCCCGAGGATCTCCGCGGTCAGGCCGCTCATCTTGCGCACGGCGTCGGGAAGCGTGAGCATCTCGAGTTCGACGACGAACTCCCGGATCACCCGCGCGAAGGCGCCGTGTCCGCGCGGGTGCCGCATCGTCGGGCTCCCGTCCGACGACACGACGACCCATGGGTGGGCGAGGAGCGTCGCCATGACGTCGCGATTCATGACGAAGTAAGCTGCGCTCCCTCCGCGCGGACCGAAGTCATCGATCAACACGTCTTCGAACGATTTGTCGAGTTCCTTCGCGACTTCGGCGAGCGAGCGGCCGGCCCATTGGCCTGTGCCGAAGACGGTGGCGTCCGGGCCGTTGCGCAGGGTGACGCGACGACGCAGGTAGTCGGCGAGTTCGTCGCGGCGATTCGCGACGACCTCTGCGTAGTCGTGCGGCGGCTTGGCCCAGCCGGGAAACACGATGCCGATACCGGTGTAGCTCGCGAGGTACGGGTACACGTCTGCGGAAACGCGGAGACCGTCTCGCCGCGCCCCGTCGAGCAGGGCGAGCACTTCCCGGGCACGCTGCGCGGTCCGGGCGTACACGATCTTCATGTGCGAGACGTGGGCGGGACAGCCGGCGGCTCGGCACTGGTCGAGCAGCTCGGTGACCGCGGCCTCGATCTGGTCGTCGTCCTCGGAGCGCATGTGGCTCATGACGAATCCGCCGTGTGCCGCGACGCGCCGTGCCGTCGCCGCGAGCTCCTCGGCCGTCGCGAAGCGGCCCGGTTCGTATTCGAGGCCCGTGGACATGCCGAACGCGCCGGCCTTCATGTCGGCGTCGACCGCGGCGGCGATCGCCTCGACCTGCGCGGGAGTCGGATCGGGTTCGAGATCGACACCCGCGGTGCGCCGCGCGGTGCCGTGACCGACGAACGGGATGACGTTCACGCCGAGCGGCTTGCCGCGCGCGGCCCGCAGCCAGGGCGCTAGCTCGCGTCGAGAAGGGGAGGAGCCATCCTGTCCGAGGCAGATCGTCGTCACGCCCATCGCGAGGAAATTGCGAAACGCACCGGCGCGCAGCGGGTCGCCGTGTGCATGTGGATCGATGAAGCCCGGCGCGACGATCATCCCGGCGGCGTCGATCGTCGTCTCGACCTCGATGCGGCCTGCGTCGGCGACCGCGCCGACCCATGCGATTTCGTCCTCGCGAACCAGCAGGTCCGCGCGGCGCGGGGGTGCGCCCGTGCCGTCGATCACGGTTCCGCCGCGGATCCAGAGATCGAAAGTCCCGGAGACGGGCGCCGCGCATGCCGTCAGGAGTGCAGAGAACCAGAGCAGCAGTCGCATTGCGGCGAACTATAGGCCGATTCGGGAGAACCCTGTACGGTCAGCGCCGTATACGCGGCTTGATCCCTACCTGACGGAGTTCCGAAATGTGGCAATCCCTCGCCATTCCCGCCGCCTGCCTCGCGGCCATGTTCGCGCTTCCGAGCGCCGAGTCTTCCACTTCGACGATCACCGAGGGGCGGAGCGCCCAGGAGTTCGTGATCGACGGCGGCCACTCGAGCGTGCTGTATCGCATCAAGCACTTGAGCGCCTCGCCGTTCTGGGGCCGGTTCAACGAGGTCTCCGGTTCGCTCCGGGTCGACGATGACAAGCTCGACGAGAGCTTCATCCGCGTCGAGGTCCCGACGGCGAGCGTCGACTCGAACGACGAGAACCGGGACAAGCACCTGCGGAGTCAGGACTTCTTCGCCGCCAAGGAGTTTCCGAAGCTGACGTTCGAGAGCTCCAAGATCGAGAAGACCGGGGACGACACGTATCGCGTGACCGGCGACCTCACGTTGCGCGGCAAGTCCAAGGAGCTGACCTTCGAGGCGAAGCACACGGGCACGGCCAAGGTGATGGATCGCTTCGGCCTTCGTTGCGGCTACGAGGCGACCCTCGAGTTCGACCGCACGGAGTTCGGGATCACGTACGGCGCGAAGGGTGGCGTGCTCGGCGAGACCGTTCGCGTCGTCATCGCAATCGAAGGCAAGCTGCCGAAGTAGCGTGTCCGACCTCTTTCCTCAGCTTTCGGACCTCGTGCCGCTTCTGCCGGGAGCGGCCACGGGCGGAGCCTTCCTCGGCGCCGCGTGCTGGATCAAGAAAGAGCGCGTTGCGGCCGTCGTCGCGGGGCTCGGGGTCATCGCCACCGCGGCGATCACGTGGTGGCAGGTGCGCGGGGAGTTGCCGTTCTCGACGACGCAGTCGTCCGAGCGTGGGTTCTGGGGACTGATCGCGTGCGCCGCGATCGCGTCCCTCACGATGGCGAGTCGCCGCACGTCCATGTGGTTCGGTTTGCTCGCGGCTGTGGTCGCGGCCGGCTACTGGATCGTGACTCCTCTCGTGGATCGCGAGCCCGACGACCCGTCTCGTATCGGGCTCGGGGTCGCGCTCGGCGTCGGGGCCGTGCTCGGGGCCGTTGCTCTGGGATCGGCCCGATCGGCGTCGCGGGCGCCCGCGTTTGCGCTACCACTGGTCCTGTCGACGGCTGTCGGAGCCACGGGCCAAGTGCTGTTCTTGTTCGGGTCTGCGTCCCTCGCGCAGATGGCCGGTGCGTTCGGCGTCGCGTGCGGTTTGGCCGCGCTCGTCGGTCTCGGCAAGCGCACGATGGTGCCCGCGGCTGCGGGCGCGGTCGTAGCGGCCGGCGCGATGTTCGCAATCGACGGGTGGGCGTTTCTCGATGACACGCCGTCGCTGGTGTCCCTGCTCCTGCTCCTCGCAGTGCCGCTGACGCCGTGGCTCGGTGAGCTCGGCAAGCTGCGCGAGTCGACCCCGTTCGTGAAGACCGCTTGGATCGTGGGTGTCGCGAGCGTGCTCGCAGGGATCGCGGTCGGGATCGCGATCGCCGAGATGCCGGCGCCGGATCCCTACGCCGACGCGTACAAGTGACCTACTGCGCGGACTGCTCGCGCTGCTCGTCCTCGCTCGACCCTCGCAGCTTCGCGACCTTGCCGCGAACGTGCTCGAACGGATCGTTCTCGAGGCGGTCGAGCGCGATCTGGAGATGCTTCGAGTTCAAGTCGTGCAGCACGTGCACGGCGGCGAGTCGCGCGTAGTCGTGAGGCGAGCCGATCCAGTCGGTCGCGACGGACTCGGCGAATCGCGGGTCGCGGTCCTTGAGCGACACGAGCGCGCGGCGCCGAACATATTCGTGCTCGTCTTCGACGAGCGTCTTCAGTAGCTCCGCGCTGCGCTTGTCCGTACACCGACCGAGCATCGCCGCGATCTGCCAGCGCGCTTCGAAGTCGTCGTGCTTGGCGCCGGCTTCGGCGATGCGAGTGCGGTGCGCCGGAGTATCGACGAGCAGATCGAGCACGAACTCCGCGTCATTGTCACGGGCGAGCGCATCGAGGATCTGCTGATCCTGGTTCGGATCGAGAGCCTCCAGCGCCAGCGTGGCTTCGACCGCCGCATGGAGGCTGATCCAGTTCGGGTACGCGACCTCCCAACCGCTTGCATCGCGGGGGATGCCTTCTGCCCACTTGGTAAATCTTGTGAGTTCGATTCCGAGATCCATCGCCCAAGCCCTCCGTGCCGGGATATTCCCGAATCATAGGAGCGGGTCGACCGTGTTCCATGCCATGCGCGGGAATCGTGTGTTGACCCCACTGCCAGACCGGCGCGGACTGCCAGCGTCTCATGCCGAATCGTCACGAAGAAATGCGAGTCGCCGCTCGTATCGAGACAGACCGGGCCCCGATGTCATGGGCCGCTTCTCGATCGACTTGTGAAGCCGAATCGCTCGGTCCATGCCTTGCTCAGACAGCAGCGGGCCATTTGCCACCTGAGACGTAACCACGATGACCGAAACGCAGACTCTTCCCCTTTTGCCGTTGCGCAACGCCGTGATCTTCCCGGGAGCGACCGTGCCGATCGTCGCGGGACGTCCGGAGTCGCTGCGCGCGATCGAGCGCGCGCTCGAAGGGGACTCGCTCGTCTTCGCCGTAGCGCAGCGGGATCCCGATGGCGATTCGTCGGCCGAGAACCTGTTCACGTTCGGCACGATCGCTCGCGTCGAGCAGCTGCAGCGCGGGCCGGGTGGGGCACAAGTCTTGCTGCACGGTCAGGGGCGTGGCATCGCCGTGCGCGTGCGCCCGGACGGTGATCACCTCGGCGTGCTCGTGCGGCAGCTCGACGACATGGCGCCGGTACAGCCGGACGACCCGTCGTTCGTCGCGCTCTACCGCGAAGTTCAGGATCGGGCCAACGAGCTGAGCCAAAAAGTCGGTATGCCGCAGGGCGCCGTGCAGCAGATCCTGTCGCACGTCGACGACCCGGGCGAGTTCGCGGACTTGGTTGCTGCGTACACCGACGCGCCGCTGCGGGATCGGCAGGACCTACTCGAAGTGCTGTCCGTCGAAGAGCGCTTGCGTCGCGTTCTCGTTCTCGTCCAACGCCAGCTCGAGGTGCTGAACGCACAGGCAGACATCCAGTCCAAGGTCCAGCAGGAGCTTGGCGACCGGCAGCGTGAAATCGTGCTGCGCGAGCAGTTGCGCGCGATCCAAGAAGAGCTGGGAGAGGGCGACGGGGACGCGCAGCTGACCGAGTTGCGGCAGCGGCTCGCCGAGCTGGATCTGCCCGAGGCCGCGCGCGACGAGGTCGATCGCGAACTCGCGCGGCTCGCGCGCATGGGGCGCGACTCGATGGAAGGTCAGGTCGTGCGCAATTTCCTCGAGACGATCGTCGAGCTGCCGTGGAGCGAGCGCAGCGAGGAGAACATCGACCTCGCCGAGGCCGGGCGCATCCTCGACGAGGACCACTACGGGCTCGCGGACGTCAAGGATCGCGTGCTCGAGTTCTTGGCCGTGCGCAAGCTGCAGACGAGCGCGGGGGACACCGCCGGCACGCGCGGTCCCATTCTCCTGTTCACGGGCCCCCCGGGAGTCGGCAAGACGTCGATCGCGAAGAGCATCGCGCGCGCGATGGGTCGCGAGTACGTCCGCGTCTCTCTCGGCGGTGCGCGGGACCAGGCGGACATCTCCGGGCACCGGCGCACCTACGTCGGAGCGATGCCGGGTCGGATCATCAACGGCATGAAGCAGGCCGGCACCAAGAACCCGGTGTTCCTGCTCGACGAGATCGACAAGCTCGGCGTGTCGTTCCAAGGCGACCCGGCGAGTGCACTGCTCGAGGTTCTCGACCCCGCGCAGAACGACACGTTCACGGATCACTACCTGGGCGTGCCCTTCGATCTCAGTGAGGTGCTGTTCGTCGCGACGTCGAACTACATCGACAGCATCCCGGGGCCGCTGCGCGACCGCATGGAAGTCGTCGAGTTCGCCGGCTACACCGAAGCCGAGAAGCTCTCGATTGCGCAGCGCTACCTGCTGCCGCGACAGCTCGAGGACAACGGTGTCGACAACACGCAGGTCACGGTCAGCGAAGACGCCCTCGCCGAGGTCGTGCGGGGCTACACGCGGGAGGCCGGCCTGCGGCAGCTCGAGCGTGAAGTCGGTCGATTGGTGCGTAAGGCGGCGCGTCGCATCGCGAGCGGAGAAGTCTCCGAGCTGGCGATCGATCCGGACGGCGTTCGCGAACTGCTCGGCCGTCCGCGGGTGCATCCCGAGCAGGCTGCGGAACACGACATGATCGGGAGCGCGACCGGGATGTACTACACGCCCGCTGGCGGCGACATCATGTTCGTCGAAGCGCTCGCGATGCCGGGGCACGGCAAGCTCGTGCTGACCGGGCAGCTCGGTGACGTGATGCGCGAGTCGGCGCGGGCGGCCTGGAGCTACGCGCGGGCGCACGCCAGGGCGCTGCGCATTCCGGACGGCGCATTCGACAACGACCTGCACGTGCACGTGCCGGCCGGCGCGATTCCGAAGGACGGGCCGTCCGCCGGGGTCACGATGGCCAGCGCGATCGTGAGCGTGCTCGCCGACCGGCCGGTGCGACCCGATGTCGCCATGACCGGTGAGATCACGCTGTCCGGAAAGGTGCTGCCGATCGGTGGCGTCAAGGAGAAGATCCTCGGCGGCGTCCGCGCGGGCGTTCGCGAGTTCCTGCTGCCGAGCAAGAACGGCGCCGACCTCGAGGATCTCCCTTCGGACGTGCGCGATCAGATCGAGGTGCATCTCGTCGACGAGCTCGGTGACGTGCTCGCGCACACTCTGCGTGACGCGTCGTTCGAACGCGGGCGGCTGCTGTTCGCCGGCGACGACCCGTCTTCGGTCGAGCCGCTGACGAAGCAGGCCGGTTAGCGTTCTCCGCGTGCTTCGATCACGGAGTCGAGCGCGCTCTTCAGCGCGCTCGCTTCGTGATGCACGACGAGACCGAAGCGCTCGACCTGCAGCGGTTCCTCGATGACATGGAACCGGGTGCCGGCATCGCGCATGAACTTGTCGGCATGGGACCGGTCCAAGACCACGGCGTCGATGCGACCGTCCGCGAGCATCTCCGCCCAGGTCTTGCCGTCGTCGCGGTCGAGCACGCGGACCGCATCGGGCACGTGCAGCTTCGCGGCGGACACCGTGGAGGTTGCGCGTTCGGTGCCAATGCGGCGATCCGCGAGTTCGGCGAGCAGCCGAGGTTCGCCGTCACCCTGTCTAGTCAGCGCGACGATCGTCGTCTCGAAGTATGGTCGCGTGAACGCCACGACCTTCGCGCGTTCGGCGTTGATGCCGATCGTCGACGCGGCGACGTCGGCGTCACCACGGGCGACTCCCGGGATCAGATCGCCGAATGGCCGGTCCACCCAAACGACTTCGCGTCCAAGTCGGGCGGCGGCGGCCGCGACGAGTTCGATCTCGATTCCGACCGGTCGGCCCTGTTCGTCCCGTGACGAGAATGGTGGGTGCAGGAAGTTGGAGCTCGCCCGGATCGGCTCCGGACCGTCCGCGGAGTGGGACGCGCAGCCCAGAGCAGTCAGCGTGAACAGCAGGAGAAGGGCGGTCGCCCTCGCGCGGTGGAGCATGGAACGAGCATAGGAGCGTCCGGAGCTTTCTTCGCTTCTGCTCGCTTGGCATGCCAATTGAAGTGTCGTTCCACGCCATGAAACGCAGTGACCACCTCCAGACCGCCGCCGAGATCATGACCACCGACGTCGTGACCTTGGCTCCCGACACGAGCATCATCGACGCGGCGCACCGGCTGCTTGCGGAGGGGTGCTCGGGTGCGCCCGTCGTCGATGACGATGGGGCACTCGTCGGGATGTTCACAGAACAAGACTGCCTCTACGCGCTCGCTGCGGCGGCCTACCACAACCAACCACGGGATCAGGTCGGTGACCACATGCGGCGAGACGTGTTCTCGATTCCGCCGACCACCGACATGTTCCGGCTGACGTATCTGCTGCACGACAAGCCCTATCGGCGCGTTCCCGTCATCGATGACGATGGCAGGCTCGTCGGCCTCGTCGCTCGTAGAGACGTCATGCGAGCGTTGGAGAAAGCGGCCAGAGAACGGCAGCAACAGCTGGAGCGCGGCCCGTCCACCTACGAGGCGATCGCGGAGCATCGCGACCAGTCCTGACGCTCATTGCTGAGACCGCGGCCCGCAGTTCTGCGACCCGGGGCTCCGGCTCGGCCTACCACCACCAGGTCTCGAGATGCTCGCGCCACACGGTCGGCTCGATTTCCGGTGGGGCTTTGACCTTCAGGTCGACGCTGTCGGGGTAGCCGACCATCTGGACGACGCGGGCTTCGGCGACCTGTTGAACGGCGGCATCTTCGTCGAGCATCAGGTGATACAGCGTGAGCGTGTCGCGGTTGCGGTCGGCGGCATCCGCGATCTTCTCGGCGACGTCGCGGCGGTCCTCGGGCCGGAACGCGGCGTCGAACTTCCGGACCAGTGCGGCGAGCCGTGGTTCGCAGTCGGAGAAGTGCGGCAGACCGAGCCCGGCGCCGGACTTGCCGCGACTCTGCGATCGGCACTCCGCGCCCCGCGGGACGAACACCTCGCGCCCGTCGAGTTCGAACGCGATCTGGCCGAGCGACACCGAGACGAACGCGTAGCCGTCGTCGTCGACCTTCAGGTCGTATTCACAGCCGAGATCGACGCAGCGCGCGGTCGGAGTGTCGACTTGGAAGAAGCGCGGCTTGACGTCGGGCTGCACGAACGCGTGTAGGTGACCCTTCTGTAGGTAGAGCAGCGTCTGGTCGTCGGTGACCTTCTTGACCTGCAGTCGGCTGCCGGGCGACAGCTTGAGGTCGCCGATACCGTCGCCGAGTTCGAGTTCGTTGTCGGTCGCGGTGGCTTCGAACCACTCGTCGTGCTGCAGCACCGACTTGCCGGCGCGCAGGACGAGACCCTTCGGCTCGACGACCGGATCGTCTCCGAACCACCAGAACGCGCCGCCGATCCCGAGCACGATCGCGGCGGCCGCAGCGACCCAGACGACACGGGGAGCGCGAGGCGGTGCTCGTTCCGCCAACGGTCGACCGTCGTGCGCGAAGCGGCCGAGCAGTCGCTCCATCTCGGCGACGTTCGGATCGGGTTCGCCCTGCGGATCCCAGAGGTAGTCGTCGCTCATGGCCAACCGTCCTTCTCCAGGCGCTCGCGCAGCATCGCCATGCCGCGGTGCAGGTTCACACGGACCGAACCGTGGGTCATGCCGGTAACGGTGGCGATCTCCGCCCCGGACATCCCTTCGACCAGGCGGAGCACCAGCGTCTTCCGATACGCCTCGGGCAGCTCCCGGACGCGCTCCAACATGTGTTGCGCGAGGCGGTCGTCGCCCTGCTCACGCGCCGGCACCTCGGGCAGCGCGACGATCGTGGGGCGCCGCGCGTCGCGCCGGACGTAGTCGATTGCGGCGTTGCGCGCGACGCGGCAGATCCAGCCCGGCAGCGCCTCGGCGCTTTCGACTTGTCCGATCTTGCGCTGGATCACGAGAAACACTTCCTGAGTCACGTCCTCGGCTTCGGTCGTCGAGCACTGCCCGATCACGATGCCGTGCACGACCCGGGCGAATCGTTCGTAGATCGTGGCGAAGGCGTTCCGCTCACCCGCCTGCGCGGCGAGCAGCAGCGGCGCGAGCGATGGCTCGGCGCCGCTGTCCGCGATTCGGGGTGTCGGGGAAGCCACGAGGAGGACAGGATAGTCCGAACGAGACCGGGGCTCACTGCTCGATGCGCGCGATGTCGGCGAGGACCTCGCGGGCGCTACGCTGAACCTCGACCGAAGTCGACTTCGCGAGCGCGCGGCGGACGTGCGGCTCGAGGAATCGATCGAGACTCGCCATGTAATCGGCGGCCAGGGCGCGTTCCTGTTCGTTCGCGGACGTCCGGGCTTCGAGGGCTGACTCGATCGCGGTCTCGGCTTCGGGCGTGATGTACTCCATCCGGCCGACGAGCACCCGCACGGTCTGGTCCGGCTTGGGCTTGATCCGCAGCGGCAAGACGCGATCGACTTCCTTGCGCGGCAGCACGTAGATCACGCGCGTGCCGTTGCTCTGGAACCAGCTGCGGGACCACGTCGCGATCATCGCGCGGGCCTCGTCCTCGTAGAGACCTTCGTCGATGAGCGCGTCGAAGACGCGCGCGCCGAGTGCGGCAGCAACTCGCTTGCGATCGCCATCCCGCTTCATGCCGCGGAACGAGAACTTGACCGCCTTGCCGGACTCGACTGCGCCGACTTCGCGGAAGCGGCCACCGTCTTCGTTCATGTCGAGCACGGCCGCGAACGGGACGTTGTGCTTCGACTTGTTGCGGAACGAGCCGCGATCGTTCGTGTCGACCTGCATGTCGAACGGGAGCGCGAAGCGCGCGAGGCCTCGATAGAACAGATAGTGCTCGGCTTCGGTCGCGCGCTGTATGCCCTTCGGGTCGTGGGTGCGCACGTAGGCGGCGCGCACTTCGCGGGCGAACGCCCACGGATCCTCGGAGTCGACCTGCGGGATCTCCTTCGGCGGCTTCGAACCGTACGGGATCAGGTCGACGTTCCACTGCATGAAGCTGTCGCCGATCTTCGACAGGTCGATCGGCGTCTTGCGCTGCCGATCGATCGTCGGCGCGATCAACATCGGGATCGGATAGAACTGCGTCAGCAGGCCCTTCGGAAACTCGACCGTGACGCGGACGTTGCTCTTCGGCTCGGCCGTGTGGAAGTAGATGACCGGCGTCTCCATCTTCTGGGTGACCCGCGTCGCCGGGAACTTCAGCACGCGGCCCCGGCTGCCGGCGATCGCTTCGAGGGACGCGAGCTCGTGCACGAAGCCGGGCAGCCGCTCCTCCTCGTGCTGCAGCCCCTCGAGGACGAGCCCGTCCGAGCCGACCATCGACGTGAAGGTGCCCCATTCGTGGACGACGAACGGCGACTTGGGCGCCGGAGCGGTCCCCTGTGCAGAAAGCGTGGCGGCAAGGGCGATTACGGCTGTGATGCGGATCATCCGGGCTCCTCTCGGGTCGGGTTCTGTCCGGAGGACGCCGTCACGACAGGGCCGTTAGCGGGCCGCGGAGAAAAAGTCCCGACTGACGGCGACGCCCGTCCTCGGCTCCTATCCTCGGAGCCGTCATGACCCTGCGAACCCTCCCGATCGCCGTTCTCCTCGCCGCGCCGGCCCTCCCGGCCCAAGACTACGTCACCTCCGTTCGAGACCTGCTCGGGCATCGCGACTTCGAGCGCCGCGAAGCCGCGGACCAGTGGGTGAACCGGTTTTCGCCCATGTGGCACGAGAGGGACGACCAGGAAGGCATGCGCGGCTTCATCGGCGAGGTCGAGCTGCTCGGGATCGGCTACGACGAAGAGGACGAGAGCGAGCGATTCTCCGACGATTCCCTCGGCGAGTTCCTCAACACGCTGCTCGGCACCGACGACACGATCAGCGTCGTCAACGGTCGGCTGCGCGCGCCCAGAGAGGTCGGGGAACGTGTGCAATCCGCGCTCGCGTGGTTGCGCGGTTGGGGGCACGGGGACGTCGAGTACGAGTTCGAGCTCGTGCGCATCGCGGGGCAGGACCGGGAGGTGCTCGCCAGCGGCACGAGCGTCGCGCGACGCGGACGGCCGACGGTGTTCGGCGACGTCGGGACGCGGTCGGTCCTGTGGACGTTCAACGTCGAGCTCGCGCAGGGTTCGACCACCGGCGATCCTCGACCCGGTGAGCAGCGCTTCGGCAGCAGCGTCGCGCTCCAGGCGCGCGTGTTCCCCGACGGGAAGTCCGCGTTCGTGCAGGCGATCGCGCGCGTCGCCGCCGATCCGACGCGCGAGCGCATCGGACTCGGGCAATCCGGTTTCGGCGAGCTGGATCGAGTCGTCGGTCGAGCGGGCGAGGTCGCGACGGCATTCATCGCGCCACGTGGAGAGCGAGTGCTGACGCAGTGGCTCGACGAGGCCGGTCGGACGCTGCGACTGAGCTGCAAGGTCTCGTGGCCCGAGCCGCGGCTGCCGAAGACCGGCTCCGTCGTCGTGCGGGCCGACTTGATCTGGTCGCAGCCGATCATCCAGTTCGAGCTCGAGCGGTTGCGCAATCTGCGCGACCGAGATCACTACGAACCGCGGCGCGTGAACGTCGAAGACCGCGTCTGGGAGAGTTTCCTGGACAGCGAAGCGTCCGAAAGACTGTCGCGTGTGGAGTCCGGTCGGGCCGTCGGACTCATGGCGTTCGGTGGGGCGACCGCGGTGGAAGCCCTCGCAGACCTGACCGACCGGATGCAGCAGTGCCTGCCGGCCGTCGGCTTCGACGTGACGGTGTACGAGTTGCCGGTGGGCGCGAATCCATCCGCCGGCGCAGACGCCGCGGCGATCCTCGCGCGCGCCTCCGGCGGCGGAGTCGCGGATCATCCGTCGTGCTTCCGCGGCGCCGAAGAGCGAACCTACGTGTCGGATTGGGACGTCGAGGTCGCGACCAACGCGCGCATTCCGACGCCGGAGGTGAGTCTCGTCCAGAGTGGCTACGTGATGCGAACCCGGGTGCGCGTCGATGCATCCGGTCGTCCTTTCGCCGTGGACCTCGACTGCAAGCTGGCTCGTCTCGACGGGATCGACCAGCGCGATGTCCCGATCAACCAGGCGATCGCCAGCCCGAGCGCGATCTCCGCGAGCGGCCGGGTCCCACCAGGTCAGGGAGCGCGCTCGGTCGGGATCTCGACGAAGGAGGTGCGCGCCGTCGCGCTGCCGCAGGACATCGTGCGTGTCGAGAGCCCGAAAGTGCGATCTCATCGGATTCGCCAGACCGTGCGCCTCGACCAGAACGGCGCGGCGCTGCTGCGGCGTCGTGCGCGCACGTTCTGCGGCGAAAACAAGGAGCTCGTCGTCGTCGTCCGCGCTGCGCCGCGGGACTGACTGTGGTCGATCGAGGGTGGGCGCCCTTGACAGCTCCGGCTTTGCAACGTAGAGCCATTGGTGATGGAACTCGATCGTGCCCTCTCCCAGATCTCGGAGATCCACGCGCAGCTCCTGCGCAGTGAGGTCTTCCGCGGCTACCGCGCCCTCCCGACGGCGGTCACGAGCATCGTCGCCGTCATGGCTGCCGTGCTGCAGACGTCGATCTGGCCCGCGTCGACGCCGACCGAGTTCGTGATCGCCTGGGCTGGAGTCGCGACGCTGTGCTCGGCGATCTGCGCGGGCGATCTCTGGGTGCGCGCACGCCGGTCGGAGATCGTGCGCCGTCGCGCGCTGCCGGTGGTCGCGCAGTTCGCGCCGGCGACGATCGCGGGCTGCGTGATCACGATCGCGCTGCTGCGCGCGGGTTCGGATGCGCTGTCCCTGATGCCCGGCGTCTGGGCGCTCGTCATGGGCATCGGGATCATGGCGTCCCGTCCCTACCTCCCGCGCGCGATCGGCTTCGTCGCGCTCTTCTATCTGGCGACCGGAGCGATGCTCGTGAGCTACGCGGAGCCCGCGTCGGTCCCGTCGGCGTGGACGATGGGCGCGACGTTCGGCGCCGGTCAGGCGCTCGCGGCCGTCGTGCTCTTTTTCAACTTGGAGCGTGGAGGTGTCCGTGGCTGAGCGACGTGGACGCAAGTCGGACGACCGCGGCACGTTCGCCTACGGTGGGCTGGACCGCGTGCTGCACGAGAAGGCGCGGCTCGGGATCCTCACCGCGCTCATCAACCAGTCGGAGGGACTGCTGTTCGGCGACCTCAAACGGCTGTGCGACCTGACGGACGGCAACCTCAGCCGTCACCTGCAGGTGCTGCAGACCGACGCGCTGATCGAGGTCTGGAAGGCGAACGGGCCCGGCCGACCGCAGACGTTGATCCGTCTGTCCGAGTCCGGCCGGAAGGTGTTTCTCGGCTACATCGAAGAACTCTCGCAGGTCGTTCACGACGCACAGCGCGCCGGTCAGGCGCGCTCGAGGAAAGAGCCGCCCGCCGGCTTCGCGCCGGCGTGACGGTCGGCTGATCAGCCCTTCTGCCAGGGCTTGATCTGCGTCCCGCTGAGATCGGTCGGCTTGCGTTCCCAGGACGGCTTCTGCTCGGCGTTCGGGTTTACCGTGCCGGGGGTGGTCGGGGCCGGGTTCGACGCGCCGTCGGGCTTCTGCTCGTGGCCGTAGTCGCTGCCCGGCTTGGTCGCCTGGCGACGTTCCGGCTTCCACATGCCACCGTACGCCGCGTTCGACTTCGCGATCTCCGGCGCGTGCTGGTAGCCGGGCTTCCGCGGCTTCTGCTCGTAACCGGGCTTGCGCTGGTAGTCCGGCTTCTGAGGCTTCGGCTCGTAACCGGGCTTGCGCTGGTATCCCGGCTTCTGCGGCTTCGGCTTGTACTGCGCCGCACCTTCGGCTTTGACGCTCATGCCGTGCGAGAGTTCGACACCCTTGCGGACGATCGACGCGGCCTGGAAGAAGACCTGGCCCGCGGCAGCAGCAGCGTTCCCGAGCTCGAGATGCGCGTGGAAGCGACCGTTCGCGTTGAAGGTCGACATCTCCGACGTGAACGCAGGAACGACCAGAAGAGTGGCGTTCACGCCGATCTTCTTGAGCGACACGTTGGCCTGCTCGAAACCGATCAGCAGCTGCACCGGCGCGTTCGGCTGGCCACCGTGGATCACGAGGTCGACGGCCGAGTCGCCGCTCGCGAGCAGCCGCATGCGCATCGAGGAGTTGGCGACTTCGCTGCCGTAGGAAGTGGATGCGATTTGCGCGACGGAGGTCGAAGCGGCGAGGAGCGAGGCGGCGACGGTCAGGGTGCGGATGAACATGGCTTGGAGTCCTTGGTTTGGGTTGTTGAGTGGTTCGCCCCCAACAGGGACGTGCCGCTCCCGACCGAAACCCGAGCCCGACAAAAGAAGCGGAACTGGCTGGCTTCGATGGGCACGAGGGCAAACAACGACGTAACTCCGCCTCCTGGAACGCCGTGAGCGGTTGTGCCCACCGAAGCCAGCCAGTTCCGAGACGCAAAAAAAGCCCGCGGGGGGTCCCGCGGGCTCGTCTCTCCTTCTCGGCGCTCAGGTCACTTCTTCTGCCAGGGCTGCGCCTGCGCATCGCCGACGTCGATCGGCTTCCAAGGACCCGGCTTGTTCTCGTCCTCCTGGTCGTTGCCGGCCTGGTCGTCATCCGGCTTGGCCGGCTCCGTCTCCTGGCCTGGCTTGGTCAGCCCAGGCTGGCCGCCGCCGAAGCCATCCATCGGCTTGTCACCGTGGCGACCGCCGCCGGCGTCCGTCGAACCCGTGTTGTCGACGCCCGGTTGCGTGGGTGCCGCGCCGGGCGAAGGGCGCGCAGTCGTCCGGCGGGGCTTGCTGATGCCCGGCTGCGTCTGCACCGGCTTCTCGTCGGCGGCGCGATCCGGCTTCGCGGTGCCGGCCGGCTTCACGATCTCGACGTCGAAGAGCCCGGAGTTCTCGTTCGACTCGTATTCGAACTTCACCTCGAGGCCGTGCGACAGGGTCAGGCCCATGCGGTTCATGGAAACGGCCTGCATGAAGATGTGCGCGCCCTTCGTATCGACGCTGAAGAGATCGAGGCCGGCCCAGTGGCTGCCGCCCGCGTCGAACTTGCCGGCGGTCGTCGTGAACGACGGCACGAGGACCACCGAGGCGTCGACGCCGATCTTCTCGAGGGAGAGATCCGCGGCCTGGAAGCCGATCAGGATCTGGACCGGTGCGCCCACCATGCCGCCTCGGACGCGGAGGTCGGCGACGCCACGGCTGACGATGACCTCGAGCTTGAGGTCGGCGTTCGCGCCGTCCTGGCCGTACACGCGCTGTGCGTGCTGGGCGTTCGAAGTGGCGGCGACGGCGGCGGCGATGGTGGCAGCGATGGCAGCTTTGCGGAAGAACATGGTTCGGAGTCCTTTGTTGGGTTTGTGGTTCGACCCGCGAAGGGACAGCGCGTTCGGAATCGAAGCAGTGGCTCCGAGAAAACTCAGCGGGAGCTCGTGACGCCGATTCAGCGCGTGCCGCTGCGGCTTGCGAGCAGCTGCACGTGAAGACTGCGGTCCGGATCCCCTGGATGGCGCCCCACGACACCGACGATGCCGGCCGCCAGGCCGTGCGGCGAGGCCGGCGAACCGGCGACGATACGCGCGAGTAGCGCAGGCTGGCCGTTGAGGCGGAGCATCGTCGGGGCGCTCCACACCGGGCCCTCGACAGTGGACGGCAGCCGGTCCGGGTCGACTCTCTGGGACGCGAAGAAGTCGACTTCGAACTTCGTGCTCACGCCGAGGTTGGTCAGCATCGACCAAAGCGAGGGGAGTGCGATCACCTGGAACAGGATCCGCTTCGTGACCGGGTTGGACCGGAGGATCGACAAGAACCGTTCGCACCCGGCGACGCCGCGGCCGACGGTTTGGACGTCCTCGTACGCGGCCAGAGTCAGCTCGAGTTCTTCCGCGTCACTGCCGAGCGCGACGCGACCACGCATGACGTCGCGCTGTGCGTACCCGGCGCCGAACGCGTCGAGCAGTCCGCGTTCGAGAAGCGTGGCCGAGACGTCCGACTCGGCGTGGCCGAGGCTTCTCGCGTTGCCGTCGAAGGCCTCGACTCGGATCCGCGCGATGGGGACCTCCGAGGCGAGCGCCATGAAGTCGAAGCCCTTTGCCTCCATCTCGTCGTGCCACGCGCGCTCCTCGGCACGCATGCGCTCGAAACTCTCCGGATCCGGCCGCACCCGGGATTCGAAGTCCGGCACTCCCCGGAACTCGAGCCACTTGCGCGCCTCGACGGCGAGCACGCGCACATCGAGGTACCAGATCGTCCGTTCGCCGTCCGCGTCCAGACAGATCCCGAACAGCAGCTCGTCTCCTTGCTGAACGCCGACCGATCGCTCCGTCGACGCGACGCCGCCAGGCAAGATCTTGTCGACGTTCGGAAAGTCCGTCGCCCGATCGACGATCTTCTGTTCGAGTTCGGCTTCCCAGCCGCGCGGCGCTTCGATGGCGCAGCTTCCGAGCAGCGTGAGCGTCGCGATCGAGGATAGGCGAGACGGCACGAGGCGGGACCTACTTGACGATCGCTCGCTTCGCACCGTCCGCGTGCAGCGGCAGCGCGGCATCCCCGTCGAGACCCAGCCGCGCGTTGATTGCCGCGAGGTGGTGGTCGACGCCGATCTCCGATCCCGGAACGAAGCCCGGCACCGTGATCACGTGCGCGAGCACGCCGCCGAGCCCTCGATGGATGACGCCGCGCGGGAGATAGACGAGGTCGCCAGGATGCAACTCGGTGATCTGCAGCAGTTCTCCGACTTCGTCCCGCGCGATGGAGCCGGGCTGCACGATGCGTCGGGTCGCGGAGCTCGTGATCAGGCGCGCACCCGGTTGCGCCATCTGCACGAGATAGAACTCGTCGAAGCCGCCTTCCGTCGGATGGTAGTGCGTGAAGGAGTCCGTGATGCGCACGCGGTGCGCGTTGATCGCGTGATACGTGTACGGCCCGTTCTTGCGCATCCAGGTCAGCGCGATGCGCCGGTAGGCCCCGGTCTCGGTTGCGCAGCCGCCCGGCGTGTCCGTGATGCGTGGATCCCAATCCGGACGGACGAACGTCGGCACGTCGTCGTTCGGCGGTTCGGGAATCGTGAACACGAGCGCGCCGATCGGTCGGGTTGCAGCTAGGCGTTGCCCGGAGCGCACGAGGATCACGTCACCGACCGTCGCGTCGGATGCGGCAACCGCAGTCGAACCTGAAAACACCTCGACCGCGCTTTCACCGCCCTGCACGAAAACGACGCGGGTCGCGGTGTCCGCGGACAGCGCTTCGAGTGTCGGCGCATACTGCAGCCCATAGCCCGGGTTGCGGTCGGCGAACGCCGATGCGAGGTCTTCGAACGAATGGGCGGGATCGTTCGCGCCGAGGTGCACGAAGCGCGGCTGCGGCGCCGGGCCGGTCGCGCATGCCGGGAGGAGCGTCATCGCGGTGAGCAGCAGTGTTCGGAACGTCACGGTTGGGATCGTAGTCCCAGCGAGTGGACGCGGGGAGGGTGCGCATGCCCTCGGCCGCAGACGCGGCCCCCGGTTTTTTCTGACCAGCGGCCGACCGAGGGGCTGTGAGTCGCCTCTACTGACCCTGGCCGAGCGAGAACGCCGGCTCGCCGTCGAACTCGTAGAGGTGCTCGGTCTTCACGAAGTCGATGCCGTTCGCGGCCAGTGAGCCGAGCAGCGCGACGACGGTGCTCGAGTCGCGGTGAGATTCGTCGATCTCGAACCGGCAGCGCCAGTGGTCGGTCTCGAAGGTCTCGGGCATGCCGTTCGGCCATACCTTCACGCCGCGGTTGGTGATCATCAGCAGGGATGCCGGCACGTCGGTCGACGCGGCCTGCAAACGCGCCGCGAGCGCGTCGGCGCTGTCGTCGCGCTGGTGCACGAACACGTCGATACCCACCAGCTGCTTGTCCTGCGCCGGTCGGCGCGTTGCCGGCGGGATGGCCATCGGCTCGGTGCCGCTGCCGTAGTCGACGGCCGTCAGCTTGGTCGGTGATTGGCCGAGTCTCGCGATCACCGCATCGGCGAACGCGTCGGTGCCGGCGCGCGCGCTGCTGCTGTCCGCTCGGTGGATGTCGGCGGTGTGGATGCCGTCTTCGATCGTCTTCAGCCAGGCGTTGTGGACGCGCGTCGCGATCTCCGCCTGGCCGACGTGCACGAGCATTTGCACGCCCGCGAGCAGCAGGCCCGACGGGTTCGCGATGCCGCGTCCGGCGATGTCCGGCGCCGAGCCGTGGATCGCCTCGAACATCGCGCAGTGCTCACCGATATTGGCCGACGCGCCGAGTCCGACGGACCCGCTGATCTCCGCGGCGACGTCCGAGATGATGTCGCCGTAGAGGTTCGAGGTCACGATGACGTCGAACTGCTCGGGGTTCGCGGCGAGCCGCGCGGTGCCGATGTCGATGATCCAGTGGTCGTGTTCGATGTCCGGGTAGTCGGCCGCGACCTCCGCGAACACCTCGCGGAAGAGACCGTCCGTAAGCTTCATGATGTTGTCCTTCACGAAGCAGCTGACCTTGCGCCTGTCGTTGGCGCGCGCGTATTCGAATGCGAATCGGATGATGCGCTCGGTACCCGGCCGCGAGACGAGCTTGAGGCACTGGTAGACTTCGTCGGTCTGCCGGTGCTCGATACCCGCGTAGAGGTCCTCCTCGTTCTCGCGCACGATCACGACGTCCATGTTCGGGTAGTGCGTCTCGACGAACGGCGAGAGCGCCGCGCACGGGCGCACGTTCGCGAAGAGGCCGAGCGACTTGCGCACGGTCACGTTCAGCGACTTGTAGCCGCCGCCTCGTGGGGTCGTGATCGGCGCCTTGAAGAAGACCTTCGTGCGGCGGAGGGAATCCCACGCAGAGGGTTCGATTCCGGCGGTCACGCCTTGGCGGTAGACCTGTGCGCCGATCTCGATCGTCTCGGGTGCGAGGCGAGCGCCCGCGGCGTCGAGGACGCGCAGGCAGGCGGCCATGATCTCGGGGCCGATGCCGTCCCCGTGGGCGATCGTGATCGGAACGGCTTGGCCGACCCCGCGGATGGGTTCGGTCGTCTCGATGGCTTGCGTGGTCATATAGGGTCTTGTGGTTTCAGGTCTTGCGCCGGTGCGAGTGCGTGGCGCGGAAGGTTCAGGAGGTCATCGGACATTTCTAGGGCCTACTTCACATGAGAGAAATGAATTGCTTTCACTCTTGCCATTGATGATTCTCATCACGTGTCCGTCGACGCGTTGAGTCCGGAGCTTCTGCGAACGTTCGTGTTGGTCGCCAAGACCGGCAGCTTCACGCGTGCCGGTGAAGCCCTGTTCCGGAGTCAGTCCGCGGTGTCCCTGCAGATCCGCAAGCTCGAGGAACTCGTCGGCGAGCGCCTGCTGCGTCGCAACCCACGGACCGTGACGTTGACGCCAGCGGGCGAGCGCCTGATGGGGTACGCGACGCGGATCCTCGATCTGCACAACGAAGCGCTCGCGGCATTCCGGGAGGCCGACGTCTCGGGCCTCGTGCGCCTCGGTATGCCGGAAGACTTCGCGACGACCTATCTGTCGCGCGCGCTCGCGGGTTTCTCGACGAGCTATCCCGACGTGCAGCTCGAAGTGACCTGCGACCTCACGCTGAACCTTCTCGACCGCTTTCGCGCGGGGTCCCTCGACATCGCTCTGCTGAAGCGGGAACCGACCGGTGCGGTGGAAGGGCAGCGTGTCTGGGCGGAGCCGCTGGTCTGGGTCGGCGCCGGTCCCGATGCGTTCGAGTCGCGCGACGTCACGCCCTTGGTCGTCAGCCCGGAGCCGTGCCTGTATCGACGGCGCGCCTTCGAGGCGCTCGGCGCCGTGGGGCGCCATGCCCGCGCGGCGTACGTGTGCGCATCGTTGGCCGGATCGCTGGCCGCGGTGCGCGCGGGCCTCGGGGTCGCCGTGCTCCCGGAGCACATGGCTCCCGCCGACTGCGCGGTCGACGGGGGCGAGAGAATGCCGCGGCTCGACGACACCGAGGTGGTGCTGCAGATCGCGGCCGACGCCGGCTTGCCGGCGCGGCGACTCGCGGACCACCTCGCGCGCGAGTTCGAGGCCGAGGGCGCGCGCCTCGAGTGACTCACCGATCGCGACCGCGGTTCCGGTTCGGCTTCGCCATCGGCGCGTCGACGTGCGCCAGATACTCGCGGAGCTTCTGCCGCAGTTCTGCGGTGCGCTCGGGTTGCGCCTCGGAGAGGTCCTCCGTCTCGCCGAGGTCCGTCGACAGGTCGTAGAGCTCGACCTTCTCCTTGTCGTAGAATTCGATCAGCTTGTACCGACCGGCGCGGATCGCCGAGCCCGGCGTCCACGCGCTGCCGTGGTAGTGGGGGAAGTGCCACACGAGGAACTCGCGTTCGAGATCCGTGCGGCCTCCGAGCGCGGGGACGAGGCTGAGCGAGTCGGCGTGTTGCTCCGGCGCAAGCTCGAGTCCCGCGAGCTCGAGCATCGTCGGGTGAAGGTCTGCACTGTACGCGGGTGTCGCGCAGGTCGAGCTCGGCTTCGTTATCCCTGGTGCGCGGATCAGGAACGGCACGCGGATCCCTCCTTCGTAGCACCAGCCCTTGCCGGCGCGCAGCGGGAGATTGCTCGTCGGACCGCCGCGGCGAGACAGCGTCGACAGGCCGCCGTTGTCCGACGTGAAGACGACGACCGTGCGCTCCGCGAGTCCGGTGGACTCGAGCTTGTCGAGCAGCCGGCCGACGTTCTCGTCCATCGCGTGGACCATCGACGCGTAGGCGGCGTTGTCCTGGCGAAGCCGCGTGACGCCGTCGTGCTCGGGGCGGGTGCGCGGCGCATCCGAGTCCGGCAGTTCGGCACGCTTCTTCTTGTAGTGTTCGATGTGGCGCTTCGACGCCTGGATCGGTGTGTGCACCGTGTAGAACGAGAGGTAGGCGAAGAACGGTTCGTCTCCGGCGGACTCGATGAACTTCAGCGTCTCGTCGGTCAGCCGATCGGGCAGGTACTCACCGTTCGGTCCGTTCTCGAGTTTCGGGTTCTTGTAGGGTGCGTAGTAGCCACCGGGCGGCGAGCCGCGGTGGTGACCGCCCTTGTTGATGTCGAAACCTTGGTCCTCGGGGAAGAACCCGTCGGAGCCGAGGTGCCACTTGCCCGCGAAGAACGTGCGGTAGCCGGCCGCCTTGAGGCGCTCGGCGATGGTCACTTCCTCGTGCGGGAGTCGATCGAGATCGGCGGGTCCCCGTAGCTTCCGATTCTTCGGGTCCTGACCCGGAATCCAGTCGGTGATGCCGATGCGGGCCGGGTTCTTGCCGGTCATGATCGCGGCGCGGGTCGGCGAGCACACCGGGTGCGCGGCATAGCCGTCGGTGAAGCGCATGCCCGACCGCGCGAGTCGGTCGAGGTTCGGTGTCTCGTGGAACGTGCTGCCGTAGCAACCGAGGTCGGCGTATCCCAGATCGTCGACCAGGATGAAGAGGAAGTTCGGGCGTGCGGCCTCCTGGGCAGGGCCGGTCGACGCCAGGGCGAGGAGGCTCGCGAGCCACAGGGAGGCGGATTGCATTGCGGGTGTTCCGATCGAACGGTTCCGGGCCAGCGCGGCGCGAGTATATCGAGACGACCCGCTTGCGATCTTTCGCTTAGTTTTCTAAGCTTTCAATCCTAAGCGATGGCCAAGGACTCCAACCAGCCGACGAAGCGCGAGCTCGCGATCCTCAAAGTTCTCTGGGACCTCGGCGAGGGCACCGTTCGCCAGGTCTACGAGCGGCTCCGGGAGGAGCTGCCGATCGTGCAGAACACGGTGCAGGCGTTCTTGCGCACGATGGAAGAGAAGGGCCTCGTCACCCATCGGAAGGACGGGCGCAGCTTTGTCTACCGCCCGGTCGCGCCGAAAGAGGCGACGAGTCAGCAATTGTTGTCCGGGTTGCTCGATCGCGTGTTCGACGGCGCCATGGACCAACTCGTCGAGAGCGCGCTGAGCTTGCGCAAGCCGAGCAAGGACGAGCTCGAGCGCTTGCGCGCGCTGGTCGACGAAGCCGCGCGCGCCGGGAAAGGACGGTCGAAGTGAACGAGCTACTGATCGAAGTCGGGCCCGGCGTGCTGCTGGGAGTGACCGTCCTGCTCTTCGCTGGTGTCCTGGGTGGAGTGCGCAGCAAGCAGCCGATCGATCGGCAGCGGTCCGCGGAGGTCGCGGTGTTCGCGAGCTTGCTGTGGGTCGCGCTCGCGTTCGTGCCGCTGCCGCGCTTCCTGCAGTCGGAGCCGGCGCCCGCGATCCTCGAGACGACGATACTATCGGAGTCACAGCCGCAGTCCGAGTCGCCGCGCATCGCGGCGCCCGTCCTGCCCGAAGACGAATTGGCGCACGACGCAGTTCGCACAGACCGCGTCGAACGCACCTCGATTCCGCCGATCGAACGAGATGTGGTTCCGGCGTCCGACGAAGCCGCCGCGCGGTCGTCCTCGGTGGCCGATCGTCCGCGCGAAGTCACGTTCGTCGCCCCGACTCGCGACGAGCCGATCGATTGGAGCGCGGTGCTCGTCGCGTTGCTGTGCGCGGGCGGGATACTCAGCGCGCTTTGGATCGTTGCGGGCGCCTGGCAGCTGCGGCGCATCCTGCGTCGTGCGCGACCCGCGTCCGCGCGCGTGCTCGCGCAGCTGCCTGTCATGAACGACCGCATGCGCTTCCGCGTGCTCGTCGCCGATCGCCCGTGTCGACCGTTCTGCTGCGGGCTGTGGCGGCCGACGATCGTGATTCCGGCCTCGCTCTGCGACGACGTCGCGCTCGCGGACGTGCTGCGGCACGAGGCGGCGCACCTCCGTCAGCGCGATCCCTGGAGCCACCTCCTGTTCGCGATCGCGCTCCCGCTGCTGTTCTTCCATCCCCTGTTTTGGTGGGCGCGCCAGCGCGCTCGCATGGCGGCCGAGGTCATCGCCGATGACCAGGCGACGCGCTCTTCGAGCAAGACGGACTACGCGCGTCACCTGATCGACCTCGCCGAACGAGATTCCGCGCGCGTCCCTGTCGCCGCGATCCCCGTCTTTCGTCGTCCCAGCGACTTCACTCGGAGAATCGAGATGCTACTGAAACGAAACGATCCACTCTCCGCGCACTCGAGCCGTTCGAGTCGCGCATTCCGCTGGGGCACGACCGCCGTGATGGTCGGGGTTCTGACGGGTTCCTTCGGCGTCGTCGCGTCGGCGAACGCGCAGGACGCGCAGGACGCGCCGCGCGTCCGGCAAGGTGATCTGACGCGCGAGCGCGACGCGTTGCGTAACCAGGTCAACATGCTCAAGCAGCAGATAGCCCAGCTCCGTCGGCAGATCGGCGATACCGCGCCGGACTCGCGCGTCGTGAGGGTGCGGGAGGGCGACACCCTCATTCGCATCCTCAAGAAGTCCGGGTTGCCCACGAATCGTCGAACCCTCGCGCAGGTACGCTTGCTCAATCCGGAGATGAATCCCGAGCGACTGAACGTCGGGCAAGGGATCCGGCTGCCGCCCGGGCGTGTCTCGAGCCAGATCTCGGTCCGAGATGAGGTGGAACCCGCGCCGGCCGCGCGCCGTGGCCAAGGCGGTCTGAGCATCGCGAATGCTCCGGTGCCGCACGGCGGCGTGGCCCGGTTGTCGCCGCCCGACGAGTCGAGCCTCGCGCCGGGCCAGTCCAGTCGCCTTTCCGCTCCGACGGCCCCGCGCTTGTCTCCGCCCGTCGGGGGGCAACGGTCGCCGCCGGAAGTCGGGCAGCTGTCCGCCCCGTCCACCGCGGCGCGTCCACCCATCGCGAGCGGGACGCCGGCGCCGAGCCCGTTCGCGCCGCCAGCCATCGCGTCCGGGGTGCCGGCTCCGGAGCCGTTCGCTCCGGTCGCGACGCAAAGCGCTCGCGCGAGTTCGCTCGACCTCGTCGACCGGATCATCGAGGCCGAGGGTCGATTGGAGATGACCGAGGCCAAGCTGCACACGGTGCCGGCCCAGGAGCACGCCGTCATCGCGGCCGAGATGCGGATGTACGAGCGCAAGCTCAGCGTGCTGCATCGCGTCGGTGGTGGCGAGATCGACCGGTTGCGGCGGGCTCTCGAGATCGCGCGTGCCGACCTCGACCGGTCGCAGAAGCTCGCGAAGAGCGGGTACGTGCCGCAGCAAGATGTGCGCAAGGCGCACGCGGCGATGGCCGAGCTCGAGACGTCGATCGACGTGCTGAAGAGCGTGGTGCGCTCGAAGAAGCAGTCGGTTCGGCGTAGAGGCGGCGGGAAGTAGCCGTACCGACAGTCTGCCCGACGGCCCCGCCTTCCGGAGTTCCTGGAGGGCGGGGCCGTCTTGCGTTGGCGAGGACGAAGGATCGCAGGGGGTTGTCACCGAACGTTTATTTATGTAAACGATTGGTCGATACCTGTAGTCGGTGACCCCGGAACCCCCGATGACACGACGTCCAGACTCCCTTACCCCGGCCGAGTGGAAGGTCATGAAGATCGTCTGGCGCTTCGAGCGCTGCGCGGCTCGCGACGTCTACGAGGCCGCGGGCCAAGCCCACGGCATGTCCGTGAGCACGGTGAAGACCCACCTGCGACGACTCGTCGAGAAGGGGCACCTGAAGACCACGCGGGTCGGCAACAGCTTCCTCTACGAGCCGACGCGCACCGCACTCGAGCCGCTTTGTGATGCGGCGGATCGCCTGCTCGACAACGCACTCGACGGCACGACCGCGCCGCTGCTCGCCTACATGGTGAAGAAGAGTGGGCTGTCCGGCGACGAGATCGCGGAACTGCGCGCACTGCTCGAAAACGTCACACCCGAGGACGAGAAGCCGGAGGCCGAGTGATGCGCACGTTCCTCGAGAGCCTGAGTGAACTCGCCGCCGGCTGGACCGAGTTCGTCGCACGCGCGCTGACCGACGGCACGATGGCGTTCGTCGTCGTGCTCGCGCTGTGGTTGCTGATGCGGCGCCGGATCTCGGCGCACCTCGGCTACCTCCTGTTCTTGATCGTGCTCGTCAAGATCGTGCTGCCGCTGGAAGTCGCGGGACCGAGCTGGCTCGCGTGGCTCTCCCCGATGCAGTGGTTCGCGGCCGAGCCACCGCCGCCCGAGGTCGTCGCGATCGTGACCGAGGCCGCGCCGCGCGCGGCCTCGGCTCCGGTATCCGTCGCGGTGACGACGCAGGACCTGCTGTTCCTCGCGTGGTTCGCGATCGCGAGTTCGCTGCTCCTCGCGCTGGTCGCGCAGCAGTTTCGCGCACAGCGAATCGTGCATCGGGCGCGCGCGATCCGGACGGGCGATCTCCCGGTCGACCTGACGAGGCTCACGGTGGCTGCCAACGTGAAGCGGCCGGTCCGTTTCTTGTTCACCGACGAGATCGACACCCCCGCGGCCGGCGGGTTCTTCCGGCCCTACGTGCTACTGCCGAACGGGCTCGCCGACGGGCTCGAGCCGGGTGGTCTGCGCTGGATCCTCCTGCACGAACTCGCCCACATTCGTCGCGGCGACGTGTTCGTCGCGCTCGCACAGCGAATCGTGCAGATCGGGCTCTTCTTCCACCCCGTCGTGTGGCTGACCAACCGGTTGCTCGACGAGCAGCGCGAGTTCGCGTGCGACGAGGAAGCCCTCGTCGCGTGCGGCGCGCGGCGGCGGGAATGTGGAGAGGGCTTTCTTTCCGTCGTCGAGTGGTCGCGTAGCCGCGGTGGTCGTGGCGCCGCGGGTGCAGTGGCGATGTTCGACAACAAGTCCGCGATCAGGAGAAGACTGATGAGAATCCTTCAACAACCCACGCGCTCGGGCCGTGCCCAGCGCGTTCTCGGCGCGGTGCTCGCACTTGCCGTCGCCTCTTTCGTGCTGCCGACCGCGAACGCGGCGGAGAGCACGGAAGTCGATCTCGCGATGCACGTGCAGGACCCCGGTCGAGCCGACACGCTCAAGGAGCTCAAGAAGCGACTGCAGAAGCTGCAGCGCGAGCAGCGCGCGCTCCTCAAGAAGCTCGAGGCTCTCGACAAGAAGTCGGCGAAGAAGTCCAAGCGGCGGCCGTCGCGCGTCTTGAAGCGTGTCGATGGCACCGGCAAGGGCATCGTCGTCGAGCTCGATGACATCACTGGCGAACCTGAGGAGATCGTCGAAGTCGAAGTCCAGTCCGGCGTCAGCCCGTTCCGCGGCGTGATCGGTCGTGGCAAAGGTCAGGGTGGGCGATTCCGCGTCGATCCTGAGCGGATCAAGCGACGCGTGATGCGGACGGGTGACGTCGAAGTCTACGTGCGGGATGGCGACGGCAATCCGCGCACGTTCCGCGTCGAAGGAGACGGCAGCAAGCGCCGCGTAATCCTCGTCGATCCCGAAGTCAGCGAGGAGCTCGAAGCGATCGAGGAGATCGAGGAAATCGAGGAGGAACCTGAGTGTGAAGAAGAGACCGAGGTCGAGGAGATCATCGTCGAGGAGGGCGATGGCTCCGACGCGCGCGTCTGGGTGCAGCGCTCGCGCTCCGGCGATGGCCACGGCGTCAAGGTCTTCCGTCGCAACGGTCCGACTCGCGTGATCGAGCTCGAAGACGTGCGAGACCGCCTGCTCGAGATCGATGGCACGGACGTCCGCATTCTGCGTTCCAACGGCGCGCCCGTAGTGATCGAGAAGTTGCGATCGGGCGGCCTCCGACCCAAGATCCGCCGTCGCTCGGGCGACGACGCCGTGGAAGTCGAGATCGAAGTCGACGAGACGCGGCCCGAGAAGAAGTCGAAGAAGAAGCGCAAAGCGAGGAAGTCCAAGAAGGACAAGCGGAAGGCCAAGAAGAAGTCGAAGAAGGGCAAGAAGGCCGCGCAGGATCCTCTCTTCAGTGGCGACGTCCGCGTCGATGTCGTTCAGGACCGGACGGAACTCGGCGGAGGGTGGGACCTGCGCCGCGTCGTCGAGCGCGCCGAAGGCAACGGCACGCTGCGCTGACGGCGGCTAGCTCTGCCGCGCGGGGTGGTCCTGTGGCATAGTCGCGGCATGATCACCCCCCTGCGTTCCGCCTTCGGCTGCCTGCTCGTCGCGGTGGTCCTGGCTTCTCTCGGTGTGGCCCAGTCCGCACCTTCGGTGCAGTGGTTCCCGGCTCCCGAAGTCGAGGCGCGCGCCGAGAAGCGTCCTTGGCTGCGGTTGCTGAACACCGAGACGATGTCGATGGGGCGGTACCGGTTGAAGGCCGGCGCGGTCGACAACCAGCCGGTCCATGCGCAGGACGAGGTCTACTACGTGGTTGCGGGACACGGCAAGCTGAACGTGGCGGGCAAGTCACGGGACGTTTCGACGGGCGATGCGGTGTACGTGAAGGCCGGAGTGCCCCACAAATTCGAGGGCATCACCAAGGACCTCGACCTGCTCGTATTCTTCTCGAAGGCCAAGGGGTCGACCGGCGGCATGGCGGCCGGACCGAAGCCGGTCGAGCAGACGCCGTATCCGGAGACCAGTTCGCGCGGCAACACGCGGATCTTCTACTGGTGGAAGAACAACTCGGCCGGACAGGTGTCGATCGACTACGGCACCCCGAAGTGGCAGCGTGAGTTCACGGTGTTCATGGTGCAGCCGAACGGCAAGCGCTGGCGTCTGGGGCAGAACTTCTGGACGACACTCGACACCAACATGCCGCTCGCGATCGGTGGCGTGTCGGTCTCGGCGGGCTACTACTACTGCGTGCTGCAGAACACCCGGAAAGACGGTGCGAAGCTGATCCTGCTCGATCCCGAGAAAGTTCGTGCGCAGCGGTTGGACGCGTTCGAAGCGCACAAGACGACGGGCGGTATCGAGATCCCGCTGAAGAAAGAGGTCGTCAAGCGCGACACCGACACGCTCGTGATCGAGCTGTCCGTAGATCGCAAAAAGAAGGACCTCGGCAAGCTGCGGATCCACTTCAGTCGCTACGAGATGACCGCGGACGTGGCGATGAAGCCGCACCGCTGAGCCCCGAATCGCCGCGTTCAGAGTCGCTTGATACCGACCACGATGTCGCCGTTGAGCGACAGGGTGAACTTTCCGGCGAACTCGAGCACTTCCAGGGGGCCGGCGATCGCGGAGTAGCTCGGAGGTCCGAACGACTCCACGGCATCCCCGCGCGGTTGGCCGAGGAACGGCTCGTCGTGCGGGATCGCGTTCGGCATCAGCGCGACGACGGTCGTGTCACCGGCGACGACGCGGCCGTTGCGGATCACCAGCGCGCTGTCGACGGCACTCTCGTCTTCCTTGCGATAGCTCCAGTCTTGTCGCGTGCCGTCCGGTTCGACCGAGGTGCGAATGGAATCGGGTGGGCCCAGACGCGTGATCACGAAGTCGTCGGTGCGCCCGACGAGGTCTGACGGATGTGTCGGAGCCGACGTCCATTCGTTCGGCGCGGATTCGACACCCTGCGTCAGGGCCCAGCCGGACACGAGCGAGGCGAAGAGGAGTACGAGCCCGGCTCCGATACCGATCGCGCTCCACGTCGGCCGCGGTGGCGTGACGCCGGCCGCCATGAGCCGGAGCTGAGCGCGCGTTTGCCAGGTCAGGAAGACGATGTTGCCGGCTGCGACGATCAGAATCGCGAGGAAGAGCGAGACGTTGCGCACCTGACCGATGCGCATGTTGACGATCGGGGCGAGCAAGCCCGCATCCGCAATCCCGAGTGGCAACAGCCAAGCCGTGAAGACGGCGAGTCCCATGCCGCGGAGTGCGCCCTGTGCGATGCGCACGCGGTGCACCGACCAGAAGCCGATCGAGAGCACGAGCAGGGCGAGTGCGGCACCACTTCCGATTACCCAGACCTTCAGCGCCACGGTGGACACGGCGATCGACGAAGGCAGCTCCTTCGGCAGCGGTGGGCGTTGGCTGACCGGCGTCGAGTCCTTGCGTGCGCACTCGACCGCGAACTCCATGTGATCGTCGTACTTCGCGAGCTGCCAGTTCGCGTGAGACGCGTCTCGGTTCGTCGTCTCCGTGATGTAGACCAGGGAGAAGAGGCCGACAGCCGCGAGGACGACGAGTGCGATGGCGAGCAACGGAAGTTTGCTCAGGCGGGCTCCGTTCGCGTGAGCCAGTGCCGAGGCACCCGCGCTGCCGGGCGTCTTGGCCTGGATCTCGACGTCGCTCTGCACGTCTTTCGCGCTCTGGTATCGGTCCTCCGGCTGTTGCGCGAGCGTTCGCTGCACGACTTCGTCGAGCCCGCGCGGGACGCCCTTGCGCTTCGACGGCGGATCGAAGTGGCCGATCGGGAGCTGACCCGTCAGCATCTCGTAGATCACGACGCCGAGCGAGAAGATGTCGGCGCGGTGATCCACGCCACTGCTGCCGCGCCACTGTTCGGGCGCCATGTAGTGAGGCGTGCCGAACACCTCCGTCGTCCGCGTCAGGCCGATCGGATCGCCGTCGCGCGCGACCTTGGCGAGGCCGAAGTCGGCGATGCGCACGTGGCCGCGCGAATCGATCAGGATGTTCTCGGGCTTGATGTCGCGATGGACGACGCCGTTCTCGTGGGCGTACTGCAGCGCCTCACAGATCTGCGGCGTGAGCCGGAGCGCCTCGGCCGGCGACAATTCGCCGAGCTCCATGAGCTGTCGCAGGTTGACGCCGTCGACGAACTCGGTGATCAGGAAGTACCAGCCGTCGGTTTCGCCGTAGTCGTGGACGGTCAAGATCTGCGGGTGGTTCAGCGCCGCGAGCGCGCGCGCTTCCCGCAGGAACCGTTCACCGAACTCGGGGTCGCTCGCGAGCTCCCGCGCGAGGACCTTGATCGCAACGTCCCGGTCGAGGCGGTTTTGCCGCGCACGGTAGACCGCACCCATTCCGCCGCGTCCGATGAGCGCCGCCAACTCGTAGTCCGGGAACAGCGGAGCGAGCTCCTCGATCGAGGGCGGCTCGGGGACGCCGGCGGGGCGTGGAGGCGTCATCGCCCCGCGGAGCAGGTTCTCGTGATCGATCGGGCAGTCGTCGGAGGTGGTCATGGGAGCCCCTGAAGAAGGGGCGGGGTGAGGTTACGGAGATGATCGGTTTTTTTTCGCTCTCCACCGGTTTGGGTGGGTCGAGAACGGGGCACGGGTGGGGGCGCGGGCGCCTGCGCGGTGGTGACCCGTAGCCCGCCCGTGCCCCGTTCTCGAACCACCCATACGCGCGGTTCTCGCGCGCGGCCCGAGCCCTCAGCTCCCCCCCGACAACGCCGCGAGCAGCGCTGCCAACTCCTCATCCACGTCCACCTCGTCGCCGAGCGTCTCGCGAACTCCTCGCACCAAACACTCCCGATACTTGTGCCGCAGTCGATGGGCCGCCACCTTCAGCGCTCCCTCCGTCGAGCCGACTTCGTCCGCGACCTCCGCCCACGGCTTCTCCGGGGCCCGCCCTTCGAGCGTGGCGCGCATTCGATCGAACATCTCGCCGCGGTCGGCTCCGCGCTCGGCGGACTCCAGTTCCGCCAGCGCGTCTTCGATCACGGTCTGCGCCCAGCGCCGATCGAACGCGGCCGCCGGGTCGAGTTGCTCCATCGGCTCGAGTCGAATGCGGCTCTCCTCGCGTTCGATGTCGAGCGACAGCGGCGCGGTGCCGCCGCCGCGTTTCTCCGCGCGTGATCGGTCCAGCTCGTTCGCGCGGAAGTTGCGCGCGCACGATCGCAAGAACGTGCGGAATCGTCCGCGCTCCGCGTCGGCACTCGCGAGGTCGCCGCGCGTGAGCAGATCCGCGAACAGTCCCTGCGTCAGGTCCGCAGCCGCATCCGGCGTGGCGCCGTCGCTGCGGTAGAACGCGTAGACGGCCGGCCAGTAGGTCGTGCACAGCTCGTCGAGTGCGCGCGCCCCCGCCTCGTCGGGTCGTGCCGCGCGCGTGACGAGGGTCCAGCGGGTGGTGTGAAACGCCACCCGGTCAGCATGCCCCAGCGGGAAACCCCGATCAACGGCGGCGCCGGAGGTGCGAGCGCAGCACCGGCAGGTCCACGTCGGCTTTGTGGGCTTCGACCGGCACCGGTTCGTCCGACGGACTCGTCTCGGGGCGGTAGTTCTTCGGATAGAGAGTCACGCTCTGCTCGTAGCGTGCCTTCTTGGGCGACAGCACGACTTCCGCGAGGACGTCGCTCATCTTCCATGTGCGGAACAGCGTCAACGTGCCGCTCTTCGGCACAAAGGTGACGACGCCGATGCCGTGTTCATCCGTGTCGAGTCGCTGGCCGACGCCGCCGACGCCGACGGCGAGCCGTTCGTTCGCAGCGACGCGGCCGTCTTGGTGGCGGACGCGGAACGTCACCGTGCGCTCGGTGAACACGAGGTCGACGCGCGTGTCTCGATCCTGCTGGACGTAGGTGTGCAGGTCCGGATTCCACAGCGAGTGGGCGCGGCCATGGCCCGGGTCGACGCGGAGTAGGACGCGCTCGGGCCAGACGTCGTCGATTCGATAGTTGCCTTCGTCGTCGATCGGGACGCGGGCGCGACCGACGTTGGCGGCGTCGTCGTAGACCGTGACGTGACCCGAGGGAATCTCGTCGCCGATGCGCACGGACCCGTAGAGCGCACCGATCCGTGGGCATTCGAAGTCGTGCTCCAGGTGTTGCCCGGAGCGGACCGTGACCCAGTCGAGATGGAGGCTACCCGTGCGCTTGCGCTTCTTGGATCCCTCGATCGGCAAGAACCCGACGAGCTTGACGCCGTGCTTGCCGGGCTCGAGCTGGAAATCGAACTCGCCATTCTCGCCGAGCGGGACCATGCGCTGAGCGATCTTCAGGTAGAGCTTCCACTTGTCGCCGAGTGAGTGTTGGACTCGGCCCGACAGCCTCGCGTTCTGTGCGACCGAACCGAGGGCCTTGGGGTCGAACGGTTCGATGTCCGGCAGCTCGATGTCGATGACCGAGCCGATTCGCCCCTCGATCGCGTGGTCGTAGTGGCGGCGTTCGCCGAGTCGCACTTCGAACTCGGCGAGCGGGGGCCGCGCGAAGTCAACTCGCACCGTCAGCTTGCGGACCTTGCGTGGAACGCCGAGCGTCGCGCCCCCGGTTTCGTCTGTCGTGGAGCGCGACGCTACGATCGGCGCGTGCCGCAGCCATCGGGTGCTGGCGGAGAGCGGTCGCTCGCGCATGTCGAACACGTACGCGGGAAGACGACTCGAACGCGAGTCGACGAGCTGGACGCGGAGATTCGCGGCGGGCTGACCGTCCTTCCAGCGGAGGTGCACGCGGAGCGGCGTCAGGCGCTGCACGTGCAGGACCGCGAGGTCGTCCTTCGTCGGGTCGACTTCGAGGACCTGCGAATCGGCGAGCGCCGGGTCGTCGGGAACCGCGCAGATCAGATTCGGGCCCTGCCACAATCCGGTGAGCTGCGCCTCTCCGTTCGGGTGGTGTCCCTGCGCGCACGGTCGGTCGAGTTCGTCCGACTTGGCCGCCGCGGGTCGCACGCGCACGGCGAAGTTCTCGACGGCGCGTCCCGTGCCCAACTCGACGACGCGCACCCGAATGCCATGCGCACGGTCCAGTCGGATCTCGATCGGCTCCTGATCGTAGAGCACGGATTCGCGTCGCGCGGGCAGGAAGCCCGGGGCTTCCACGAGCAGGGATAGATCACCGTCGAACGGCCCCTTCGACGTGATCTCGAACCCGCCTTCGTCGTCCGTCGAGACCTGTCGCTGAGCGGCTGGTCCGTGAACCACATGCACCGTCGCGTCCGCGATCGGCTGGCCCGCGTCGTCGAGGATCCGGCCGTTCAGCTGCTTCGGTGGCGGGCGTCGTTCGACCCGGATGATGATCTCGTCCTCGCCCGGGATCGTCACGGTCTCTTGCGGGCTCTCGAGCTGCCGGAACTCCTGCGGGTTGGTCACATAGAACCGCATCTCGTCCGCGAGGCGGATGCCCGTGATCAGGAAGCGTCCCTTCGGTCCGGAGGTCGTGCGCGCGAATTGCTTGGGCTTGAACAGGCTCTCGAACTGGAGGCCGACCCCGGATACCGGCTCACCCTCCGCGTCGACGACGCGCCCGCGGCGGCGGAACGTCCCTTCGTCCCCGCCGATGCGCTCGACCCGCTCGTCGGTATCGGGGGCGGCCTCCTCGATCTCCGGGTCGCTCGCCGTGGGGCCTTCCGCCGGAGGCCGCGCCGGCGTGTCTCCCCCGAATGCGATGAAGCCGACCACCACACCCAGCGCGAGAGCCAGCGAGACGAGAATGAGCTTGCGGTGTTGGAGCATGGACACGGCCGCCTGGGCACTCTACGGCCCGCAGGACGCGAGAACTCCCGGGGCCGGGGTGGGGTTCTGTCCGTCTGCGCCGGACCGGGGTCCGTCGTTGCTCTCCTCTCGGGTTTTCGCCATTCTTCTCCGCGATGAACGTCCTGATGCTTTCGCCCGGATTCCCGGACGACATGCCGCACTTCACGAAGGGCCTCGCGCAGATCGGGGCCCGGGTCTACGGAGTCGGCGACCAGTCCGAAGCGGCCGTCGCTCCCGACGTCCGCGCCGCGCTCTCCGGCTACCTTCAGGTTCGCAGCCTGTGGGAAGAAGAGGACGTCGCGCGCGCCGTCCACGACTGGATGCGGGGCAAGAGCGTCGACCGCGTCGAATGCCTGTGGGAGCCCGGCATGGTCGTTGCGGCGCGGCTGCGCGAGGTGCTCGGGGTGCCCGGGCTCACGGTCGAGCAGACGATCCCCTTCCGCGACAAGGTGCGGATGAAGGAAGTGCTCGACGCCGCGGGCGTGCGGACGCCGCTGCACCATCGCGCGGATTCGACTCACGAGGTCTGCGCCGGCGTGGAGCGGATCGGTTTCCCGGTGATCATCAAGCCGATCGACGGGGCGGGCTCGGCCGATACCTACCGCGTCGAGTCGAAGGAAGACCTCGAGCAGGCGCTGCAGCTGCTACGCCACGTCGAGGAGGTCACCGTCGAGGAATTCGTCCAGGGTGAGGAGTACACCTACGACACCGTGTGCGCGCACGGTCGTGTCCTGCACGAGAACGTCGCGTGGTATCGTCCGAACCCGCTGATCGCACGGCAGAGTCCGTGGATCAGCCCGCAGGCGATCGCGCTGCGTGACCTGTCGCCACCGGAGATCGCCTGTGGTGTCGAGATGGGGCACAAGGTCATCGAGGCGCTCGGCTTCGAGTCCGGCTTCACGCACATGGAGTGGTTCCGCAACGAAGCGGGTGAGGCGGTGTTCGGCGAGATCGGTGGGAGGTCGCCTGGCGGTCGCCTCACGCACGTCATGAACTATGCGTGCGACATCGACATGTTCCGCGGCTGGGCCGAGGCGGTGTGCACTGGCCGGTTCTCGCAACCGATCGATCGGCGCTACAACGCGAACGTGATCTTCAAGCGTGCCGAAGGCGCCGGGACAATCCGTAGCTACCAAGGTCTCGACGTCCTGCTGTCCGAGTTCGGCGAGCACGTCGCGCACATCGACCTCGTGCCGATCGGCGCGCCGCGCCGCGACTGGCGCAAGGTCGTCACCGGCGACGGCTGGGTAGTCGTCAGGCACCCGGACCTCGAGACGACGATGGAGATCGGGAATCGCTTCGCCACGGACTTGCGGATCTTCGCGGCGTGAACGGACAGCCAAAGATCGTCTTTCTCGGGCCGCAGCGTCGCACACCGAACGTGCTCGACGCGTTGCGCTCTCTCCCCGGTGTCGATGCGCGCGCTCCCGTCGCGATCGTCAGCGCCGGCTGGGAGGAGCGCGAACGTGAGCAGGAAGAGTTCGAGCAACACATCCGCGGTCGCGCGATCAACCTCGAGGTCTACCACCGAGTCGAGGAGATCTACACGCGAGACCCGGCGTTTCGTGCGGCGGTGCGGGATCGGCACGATCGACTCCGCGCGCTGCAGCGGTTCTACCGCGACCGACTCGCGTACGCGCTCGACGGCGCGCGGCAGCTGCTGGCCGCCGAAGGAGACGAAGATCTGGTCGGTCCGGAGCGCGAGGCGGCGATCGAGGCCGTGCGCGCGATCGACGCGCACCACTTCCATCGCATCCAGCAGATCCACGCCGAGTTCCAGCAGCGCTTACCGTACGGGCGTCACCAGCTCGTGCAGGCCTACCGGGACCAGCTCCGTCGCCAGGTCGCCGACTGCTCCGTGCTGTGCATAGCCGGTGGCCACGTCGCGATCCTGCTGAATCGTCTGCGGATCAGCGGCCTGCTCGCCATCTGGCCGCAGGATCGCCCGATCGTCGCGTGGGGCGCGGGAGCGATGGCGCTGTGCGAACGCGTCGTGCTGTTCCACGACAGCCCGCCGCAGGGTCCGGGCAACGCGGAAGTCCTCGAGATGGGGCTCGGCGTCGCGGAGGGCATCGTGCCCCTGCCGCACGCCACCGAGCGCATGCACCTCGACGACGCCAACCGAGTCACGCTGTTCGCGCGGCGCTTCGGGCCAGCGGCGTGCGTCGCGCTCGACGACGGCGCCCGGGTCGATTGGGACGGGAGCACGTGGAGTGGTGCGCCGCAGCTGCGACAGCTCCGCGCGACGGGCGAGGTCGCCGAGGTGACCGTATGACGCTGGCGATCCACGAACTGAAGAACAAGCGGATCGGGCCGCACGAGATCGAGCGCTTCCTGCGTGCGCACTCGTTCCCGATCGTCGAAGACCGGGTCGCGACGTTCGTCTACCACGGCGTAGCGGAGAGCGTCGAGCTCGTGCACTGGGTCTACGGGCTCGAGCAGTCGCAGCTGTTCGAGCGCGTACCGGGCACGCACCTCTGGTACTTCGTGATGGATCTGCCCGAGCGCTCGCGCGTCGAATACAAGATCGGCGTCACGCAGGGCGGACAGACACACCTCGTGCGCGACGAACTCAACGAGCACTTCGCGCGCGATCCGTACGGCGCCAACTCGGTCGTGCACGGTGCCGGCTACGAGGAGCCGGACTGGGCGTTCGAGCAAGAAGGCACGCGGCGCGGCTCCCTGCAGTCGCACACGATTCAGAGCGCGGCGTTCGGCGACGAGCGCAAGATCGAGGTCTATCTGCCTGCGCGGTTCCGGCCGAGCCGCAGATATCCGCTGCTGATCGTGCACGACGGGCCCGACTACTTGCGCTTCGCGGCGCTGCGCGAGGTGCTCGACAACCTCATCGATCGACTCGAGATTCCGGGCATGATCGTCGCGCTGACCGAGTCACCCAACCGGCTGCACGAGTATGCGAACGACGAGCGGCACGCGCAGCACATCGTCGACGAGCTGCTGCCGATGCTCGAGCGGGAGTATCCGATCGCGCCGACTGCGAACGCGCGCGGCCTCATGGGCGCGAGCTTCGGCGCCGTGGCGAGCCTGTCGACCGCGTGGCGCAACCCCGGCGTGTTCGGTCGGCTGCTGCTGCAGTCGGGCTCGTTCGCGTTCACGGACATCGGCCACCACGATCGTGGCCCCGTGTTCGACCCGGTCGTCGAGTTCGTCAACGAATTCCGGGCTGACCCCGGTCAACCGACCAACTCGCTGTATCTCAGCTGCGGGATGTACGAGTCGCTCGTCTACTACAACCGTTCCCTCGTGCCGCTGCTGCAGTCGACGGGTATGAACGTCCGCTTCACCGAAGCTCCGGACGGTCACAATTGGGAGAACTGGCGCGACCGGTTGCGCGAAGGTCTGTCCTGGTTGTTCCCAGGCCCCCTGTGGATGGTTTACGAATAGCCTCTAGCCTCTCGAGAACGCCCCGCCCTCACTCCCATGACCGTAACGCGACGAATCGGCCTCTCACTCGGCGCCGACCTGTGCTGGCCGCAGTGTTTCGAGGACATCCTCGCCGAGCTCCAACCCCAAGTGGAAGTCGGCGGCGAGAAGATCCAGTTCGAGCTCGACCGAGTCTCGATCGAGCCGTTCAACCTGCAGAAGCCGGTGACCTACGACGTCATCGTCGACCGGCTCACGCACTGGTACCACACGAGCCGTGAGTGGATCAAGAAGGCCGTGATCCTCGACGGGACCTACGTGTTCAACAACCCGTGGTCCGTGCAGTCGATGGAGAAGCAGACGGCGTACTGCGCGATGATGCGGCTCGGCATGCCGATCCCCGAGACGATCCTCGTGCCGCCGAAGGAATACGAGACGAGCAACGATCTGCAGCCGACCCTCGAGCGCTACGCGAAGCTGTTCGATCTCGAGGAGCTCGGCAACGCGCTCGGCTATCCGCTCTTCATGAAGCCGTACGACGGCGGAGGCTGGGTCGGGGTCAACAAGATCGACGACATCGGCATGCTGCGCGAAGCGTACGACAGCAGCGGCAAGTTCGTCATGCACCTGCAGGCCGCGGTTGCGCCGTTCGAGCAGTTCGTCCGGGGGATCGGTCTCGGCCCGCGTGTCCATCTCGTGTCGTACGATCCGAGCGCGCCCCTGCACGAGCGCTACCGCCAGGACGTCGACTTCCTCGACGACGACGACGCCCAGCTGATCCGCGACACGACACTGACGATCAACGCGTTCTTCGGCTGGGACTTCAACTCGTGCGAGCTGCTGCTCAAGGAAGGCACCTGGTATCCGATCGACTTCGCGAACCCTTGCCCGGATTCGCAGGTGACGTCGCTGCACGTGCACTTCCCCTGGCTCGTCAAGACCAAGCTGCAGTGGGCGCTGTTTTGCGCGGCGACCAAGCGCCCGTTCCGGCAGAACCTCAACTGGGCGCCGTTCTACGAGATCGCTGAGCGGGACATGCCGTATCGCGAGAAGCTGCGCGAGTACGCGAAGCTCGCCGATGCGCACTTCGAGACCGAGAAGTTCGAAGACTTCTGCAAGACGCAGCTGACGGACCTGCACGAAGTGACGTGGAACTACTTCGGCACCGATCGGGCCAAGGACGCGGTGCGCAAGAAGGTGCACGCTCTGTTCCCGGAGAACGAGTGGGACGAGTTCGTCGATCTGTTCTGGAGTCAGATCCAGATCTGGCGTGAGCGGGAGAAGCGATCGTGAGCAAGGAAGTCGGCAAGTGGTTCTCGCACCGCGTCGGTCAAGAGGTGCAGCTCGTCCGCTGGGGCGAGAGCGGCACGCCGGTGCTCGTGTTTCCGACGGCAGGAGGTGACGCGGAAGAGGGGGAGCGCTTCTACCTCATCGATGCGATCAGCGACTCGCTCGCGGACTGCCGCGCCAAGGCGTACTCCGTCGACAGCATCGCCGGCCAGGCGTGGACCGAACGCGGCGCCACGATGCAGAGCGCGGCGGACATGCAGAACCGATTCGACGAGATGATCGTCGAGGAGATCGTGCCCGCGATCCGGCAGGACTGCGGCGGTGACGAGGACATGAAGATCGTCGTCGCTGGCGCCTCGATCGGTGCGTTCAACGCGCTCGCCGCGATCTGTCGCCACCCGGACGTCTTCTCGAAGGCGATCTGCATGAGCGGGACCTACGACATGCGGAAGTTCATGGAGGGGCCGGTGATCCCGGATTACCACCGCGCGTCGCCGCTGCACTTCGTGCCGGAGATCCCGGAGGACTCGCCGCACCTCGAGAAGCTCCGGGAGACGTTCGTACTTCTGGCGCACGGTAAAGGCCGCTACGAGAGCCCCGAGGAATCGTGGCGCGTCGCGAGCTGTCTCGGCGCTCGCGAGATCCCGAATCGGGTCGACGAGTGGGGCGAGGAGTGGCACCACGACTGGGTTACTTGGCGCGACATGTTGCCGAAGTACCTCGACGAGCTATTGGACTGACGGAGCCGCCAGGGCGTATTCCGGTCCCGCCACGTGTCGGATTCGCCGCTCCGACGGTTCGAGCCATTTCCGATCTGCCGATCTCACCGCGACTTGCGGGGGGTACCCCCGAAAAGGCCGTGGGTCGGGTTAGCATTGAGAGGGCCCGATCCGCGACAATCGAGGCCCCCTCTGACCCATTCCTTCCCTCCCTCCTCGTGAACATGAACGCGTTCCGCGCCGGCGCCGCCGGTCTTTGCTTCCTCTTCGCGCCGCAGCTGTGCGCCCAGGATCCGGTCCTCAACGAGCAGCTCGGGGCGTTGGTCGACACCAACATCACCGGCGCGACCCGTCAGGGCGGCGTCGGCAGCAACGTCGCATATGACGCGCTGTTCCCGCGCGAGGACTTCCAGGGCTGGGGCTTCGACCCGACGGCGCTCGGCTTCCACCGCATCAACGGCGCTCGCGTCGTGCTCGCGGACCTCGACAGCAGCACTGCCGAGATGGTCGAGATCTGGGTCTACCCCGAAGACGCGACGAACCCGGGCAACCCCGACTTCACGAACCCGGCGGGCGGCTTCGTCTTCCCCGTGTTCGGTGGTGGCAACCCCGGCGAACTCCAGTCGTTCCGCCTGGACCTGACGTTCCCGACGCCGGTTCTCGTGCCGGATACCGGTGACGTCTACTTCGAGATCTTCCTCGACGGCACCGACGCGCCGGAGACCTACGTCGCGACGATCCAAGGCGACGTGATCCCCGGGCGCGACTACGACATCGGCAACGGCCTCACGGCCGAGACGGGTCACGGCCTCGGGGACGGCGGCTACACGCTGCTGTTCGACTTCGACATCACGCAGGCGTTCTTCCAGGAGTCGCAGGTCCACATCACGCCGCTGTGTGAGGATCTCTCCGGTTTCGCTCTCGCGGCTGCGACTTCGCAGCTGAGCCTGCCGTCGCCGAACGGCGTCTACACGGCGTCGTTCTTCTCGGCGCTGCAGCCCTGTGACACGATGGATCGGCAGGGCAACCCGCGCCAGGACGATCTCGCCTGGGTGTGGAACGACGGCCGCACGGTCGGCGGCGAGACCGTTGTCGTGCTGATGCAGCCCGACGGCTTTGCCGCGGCGCCGCTCGGCCTCGACCTGTTCGTGCCGGGCTCGACCGGCGGCCTGTGCCTGAACATCGCGAGTGGCGTGCCGCTCGTCGAGATCGGCCAGGCGATGACGGACGTCGATGGTCGCGCGTCGAACGTGCTGTCGATCCCGGCTTCCGCGCGCGGCACGCTCGCGGGCCAGGCCTACACGCTGCAGGCCTTCTCGCTCGACTTCGTCGGCGCGCGCGTTCTCGCGTCCGGCTGCGGCCAGAACCAGTGGTTCTGAGAGCGCCCTCCGCCGTCCGGAGGATCTGACTCAGAAGAAGCGGAGCACGCTGTTCGGGTTCCGCCGCTTCACGCCTCGATACCAGAGGCAGAGTGGGTAGAGCGCGGCCATCGTCGCGGCCGCGCCGATCCACGCGCTCTCGAGGCCCCACGGCTTGGGCGCCATGACGCGGTACGCGTCCCAGCCGAACACCGCGATGCGGAACGCCCACATCAGGTGTGCGTGCAGCAGGTAGAAGAATAGCGCGGTCTGGCCGAAGACGATGAGCGGGCCGCGGCTGTTCGCGCGGCCGGGCATGCGCATGAGCGCGGCGAGGATCCACGCCATCAGGCCGAGTTCGAGCGCGTAGAACGCGAGGCTCGGCGGATACTTGCTCACCTGCAGCCAGCGCAGCCAGTTGTCGTCGGTGACGGGTAGCCAGTAGTTGCCGTAGCCGTTGCACAGGCGCTGCACGACGAACGCGAGCAGGCCGATCGTGCCTGAGACCAGCAGCAGGCGCGTCGCCTGCCGCTGTCCCGTCGCATCCGCGAGGCGTGGAGCGATCCAGCGGCCGAAGCTCCAGCCGAGCATCATCGCGGCGAGCCATGGCAGGATCGGGTACAGGAACAACACCTTGCCGACCGCGAACGGGTCGGCCGCCGGGGCTTCGAACGGCAGGTCGTAGAATCCCATCGTGAACAGCATGCCCTCGGTCGGGGTTGCCATCGGGAGCGGGCTCGGCGTCGGCTTGTAGCCGACCGCCGCGGTGAGCCATTCGCCGCACACGATCCACGCGACCGCGAGGGACGCGATCCAAGCGTTCGGCAGGCGCCTGAGCGCGATCATGCAGAGGATCGATCCGCCGATCGCGAACAGGACCTGCAGCAGGGGGAAGGTCGCGTTCAGCGAGAACCACACTTCGAGCGCGATCAGGATCAGTCCACGCGCCAGCAGGTGGCTGTCGATCTGGCGCGCAGAGTCGCCACGAGCGATGCGCTTCTCGACCGACAGCGCGAGGGCCGCGCCGGCGAGGAACACGAACGTCGGCGCACAGAGATGCGTGACCCATCGCGTCAGGAAGATCGCCGCCGATGGCAGCTCCGCGCCCGCTGCGCCGAACGCGTAGGCGTCCGCGCCGAACTTGTCCGCGCTGAATACCGCGGACGCGTGGTCGACGGCCATCAGCGCCATGACGATGCCGCGCATGCGGTCGAAGGCCAGCAGCCGTTCGGCGGGAGACGCGCTCATGCCGCGATCGTAGCGCGGTGGTGCGCAACGGGCGTGCTCACTTGACGAGGGCGAGCGGTTTCGGGTCGCCGTCCTCGGGCACGACGATGCGCTGCGCGAGCACCTGGCGCTCCTGCACGATCGAGTATTCGCCGGCCGGGAGATCGCCGAACACGAACTGGCCGCGGGAGTTCGTCCAGCCCATGCGCCGCGTGGCGTAGAGGACGAGGTCTTGGAAGGTCGTCTCGTGCCCGGCGCTCGTCCAGCGGTCTTCGTTGCAGCCGATCAGCGCGACGCCGACGCCGCGGATCGGATCGCCGTTTTGCTTCTTCAGCGTGCCGCGCAGCACGCGGCGCGGGCGCATCACGATGTCCTCGAACACCGGGTGCGACTCTTCGTCGATGTACGGGAAGTTGTAGAGCAGCGTCGCGAACGAGTCGTGTCGCACCATGAGCACGTAGTCGAGTCGCTCGCGGCGCAGGTTGTCGATACGGAATCGGCCGTCGCGCCCGGTGCGCGTCGGGATCCAGTCGACCTCATCGGTCGGGCCGTCGTGACGCTTGCCGATCGCCGCGACGTAGCAGTCGCGCACCGGTCGGTCGGATCCGTCGAGGATGCGACCCCTCGCGACCGCGCCTTTCATCAGCGCGAAGTCGTGCCGTGCGCGCCCGTCCTTCCCGCTCGGTGCGACGATCTGTGCCGTCGCGTAGCCGCGCGCGCGGGCGTGGATCGGGTGCACGACCGGACCGCCGAGGCCTCGAATCGCGTAGTGGCCGTTCGCGTCCGACTTCGTGCGCAGGTGCAAGCTGCGACCGAGGCCCACCTCGGCGTTGCGGATCGGCTTGCCGGTCTTGGCGTCGCGAACCGTGCCGCTGAGAGTCCCGCCGCGCTCGGAGCGGAATTGGAGCCGGCCCGAACCGCCCGGGAACATGTGGATCGACTGCCACCTCGGGATCCACGTGTTGCGCGGCTCGACCGAGACGACGATCGAGCCCGGCGTGAGGCGCGGGACGTGCAGGTTGCCCTGCGGATCCGTTCTGGTGTCGAACGCTTCGAGCAGGGTCTTCGTGTTCCAGCCGCGCACGCGGGCCGGTGCGGAGGTGCCCCCTGGTCCCCGTGATTCGATCGTGAGCGCGGTCGCCTTGCGGAGCTGCACGGTGACGACGTCGCCGCCGTAGAGTCGTCTACGCTGTTCGATCGCGTAGGGAGCCTTGTCGACGACGAGGCGTATCGCCAGGTTCGGAGGGACGTGGATCGCGAAGGTGCCGTCGTTCCGCGTCGGGCGCTTGCCGATCGAGCGGAACTCGCGTCGGTAGTCGGGGTCGAGGCACGCGAACTCGTCGCCGGGGCAGCGCAGGACTTCGACCGTCGCACCGTCGACGCCGAGCCCGTGTGGATCGAGCACGCGTCCGCGTAGGACGCTGAGATCGACCGCGTCTTGCGCGGCAGCGCTCGCCCCGACGAACAGCAGGACTCCGACCCTCAGTTTGCCCAGCATCGACACCCTGACGATTGTCGTCGAATCGAACTCCGCGCGGGGCCGGGTTCAGCGAACCCGGGCAAAGAACCGGAATCGGTTGCCCTCGAGTCGCTCGCAGGCCACCGAGAAGTAGGTGCCGTTGAAGCCCGTGAGGGATCCGAAGTCGGTGTGTCCTTCGATCGGGATCGAGTTCATACGCGTGCTGCTCGTCGAGCCACCTTCGCTCCGCACTTCGTACGCGAATCGCGGCTCGTCGGAGCTGCCGATCAGGCTGAGGCGGCACGTCACGATCGGGCTGTCGGGTTTCTTGGTCGCGAACCAGGCCGCTTCGCCGAATTCGACGTCGAAGTGTCGCTCTTGCTCACCGTCGGGTTCGACCGCGACGTAGCCGGCTCGGCCCAGGGTCTCGAGGCTCTTCTCTGCGGGTTCGATGCCGAGTCGCTTGCCGAGCTTCTCGATCCGCTTGCGCTCGGAGGAGTCGACGTTGTGGGTCTGCGCGAGCATCCAGGCGAGCGCGCACGCATCGCGAGCCTGCTCCCCTTTGTCGGCCTTGTCGCACATCTCGGCGAGCAGGCGCCAGCGGGAGGCGCGCGGCGTCGGGTTCGCGTCGAGCGTTTCGAACATGAGCGCGCGCTGCGCATCGGTGAGATGCGAGCGGAACATCAAGAAGGTCGGGAGGGGAGCGCCCGCGACGCACGCCTCGTCGCGCACGCGCGCGATTCCTTCGGCGTCGAACCACATCTCGTAGCGGATCGCGAACCCGTGGTCCGGTTCGGTGATCTCCTCCGGCTCGCTGTCGGGGTCGAAGGTGCGGGGGAACGTCGTGGCTCGCGGCTTCGGGGGCCAGCGACTGAACCACATCCGCTCGTCGCCCCGTCTCATGAACTCGATCGCTTCCTCGGGATCATTCGTGCCGACGCTGACCCTCCTCCAGCTGTCGACTTCCAGCTCTTCGATGAGCTCGTCGAGTACGACCGGCGTTGGTCGCGGGTCGTCGAACGTCCACGTCGTGCGATTGTGGATCAGCGGGACACACTCGGCCACGACGACGCGCGTGTCGCGCTTGCGAACCGACTCGGGAGGCGAGACCTCACGGAACTCGTATCCCGCCGGCGTCGACTGGGCGCTGCCGTTCTCGTCGTAGTACTCGGTGAGTCCCTCGATCAACGCGCCGTGCAGCCAGCCGTGGACCGACTTCGCGGGATCCCCGTAGACGGTCGAGCCCAGCGCCGTGCCGTAGCGGTGGAAGCGGAAGTCGAGCGTCCCGTCGAACTGCAGATAGCCGACGCGAATGTCGCGATGCGGGCTGTAGGTGTAGCCGTTCGGGCCCGGCGCTTGCCCGGCGGTCAGGGTGATCGGTCCCGCGATGCGCTGGTAGAACGGGATCGCGAGGTTGGACAGTGCGTGAGCGTCGAGCTGCACGTAGAAATCGGCGCCGCGAGCGCCTGACACGAACTCGTGGGAGAACGGATGACAGTCGACCTCGTGCACGAACGGGAGCGCGTCGAAGTCTCGCGCGAGTTGCCGCGCGGCAATGGCGACGACCGGATTGTCGTCGTGCAGGATGCGCACGTGGGAGAGGGCGACCGGTCGCTCTTGATCCGACTGACTCGAGATCATGCTCGAGTTGGTCGTCGACGTGTGGACGCCGAGCCCGAAGCCGAACCCGGCGACATCGTCGCTCCAGTCCGGGCTGATCGGTGTGCCGACGCCGAACTGCAGCCAGGCGATCGCGCCCAGTCCCCCGACGACGAGCACGTCCTTGAGCTTGTTGGCCGCGAGCAGACCGTAGCGTACGAACAGGACGTACAGGATCGCGGCGAGCGGATTGAACAGCACCGAAGCCGCGACCCAGACGACGCGCGCGATCTTCGTCGAGCCGAACATCTCCGGCATCGTCTCGCGGTGCAGGCCGTCGCGCAGAAGCCAGGCCCAGATCGAAAACCAGGCGAAGAGAACGATGTAGGTCATGGGGGCTCGCGGGCAGGGCGCTCCTAGCGGGCGCCCCCGCGATTATTCATATGGGTGCTCTCGGATCTCGTCGTAAACCGCCTGCGCCGAGTGTGGCATCTCGGAACGGCGCTCGCTCTGATATGGGGCCCTTTCGAGACGACTCCCGCCGCAACCCCGCCGCCGCCCATGACACAGCGCTTCACTCCTCTCGATCACCAGCCGGCACTCCAGACCTCGAGCCTGATCCGCAACGAGAAGCCCGACGACGAAGCCGTCCCGATGGACGTCGTATTCGTCGGCGGTGGTGCCGCGGGCTTGTCCGGCGCGATCGAGCTCGCGCGCCTGGTGCAGAAGGACAACGAGGCGGGTGGTGGACTCCGTGAGGTCGAGATCGCGGTGCTCGACAAGGGCGCAGAACTCGGTCACCACAATTTGTCCGGCGCGGTCATCAACCCGCGCGCGATTCGCGAGCTCTTCCCGGAGTTGAAGGACGAGGACTTCCCGTTCCGCCAGAAGGTCGAGCGCGAATCGGTCTACATGCTCGGCGAGAAGTCGGCGCGCAAGATCCCGACGCCGCCGACGATGAAGAACCACGGCAACTACACGGCATCCCTCTGTGAGGTCGTGCGGTGGCTCGGCGAGAAGGCGGAAGGGCTCGGCGTCAACGTGTTCACCGGGTTCCCGGCGCAGTCCCTGCTGACCGAGGGCAACAACGTGATCGGCGTGCGCACGGTGCCCGCGGGTCTCGAGCGCGACGGCAGCGAGGGCTCCAACTTCGAGCCCGCGATGGACATCACCGCGCGCGTGACCGTGCTGTCGGACGGCACTCGGAGTTCGCTCGCGCAGGGCTACAACGAGTGGCAGAACATCGAGTCGGCAAACCCGCAGATCTACGCGCTCGGCGTGAAGGAGATCTGGGAGGTCAAGAAGCCCCTCGACCGGATCATCCACACGCTCGGGTGGCCGCTGCCGAAGGACGCGTTCGGCGGGAGCTGGATGTATCCGCTCGGCGACGATCTGGTCTCGCTCGGTCTCGTCGTCGGACTCGACTACGACAACGCGAACCTCGACGTCCACGTGATGCTGCAGAAGCTCAAGCAGCACCCGCTGTTCAAGGAGTACCTCGACGGCGGTCGTCTCGACGAGTGGGGCGCGAAGACGATCCCAGAGGGTGGCTACCACTCGCTCGGGTCGCGTCGCTCCGGGGACGGCATCGTCATCGTCGGCGACGCCGCCGGCTACGTCGACGTGCCGTCGCTCAAGGGCATCCACTACGCGATGCAGTCCGGGATCTACGCGGCCCGCGCGATCTTTCAGGCGCTCAAGGCCGACGACACTTCGGCTGCGAAGCTGGCGGAGTACGACCGCCTCGTCGACGAGTCGTACATCGTGAGCGACATGAAGAAGACCCGGAACATGCGCCTCGCGTTCAAGTCCGGCTTCTTCATGGGCGGCGTCAAGTCCGTGCTGATGACGCTGACCGGTGGGCGCTTCCCCGGCGGTCGGATCCACAGCGAAGAGGACGCCGCCGAGGAGAAGATCTCCGGCGCTGTCACGGAGTTCACGCCGGATGGCGAGCTGACGTTCTCGAAGGTCGACGCGGTCTTCAAGTCGGGCAACGCCACGCGCGACACCGTGCCGTCGCACCTGACCGTCGGTGAGGACGTGCCCGAGCACGTCGCCAAGATGTATGCGCACATGTGTCCCGCCGAGGTCTACGACCTGCGGGATGGCAAGCTCGTCGTGAACGCGCCGAACTGTGTCGACTGCAAGGCGACCGATGTGCTTGGGCCGCGGTGGGAGCCGCGCGAAGGCGGCAGCGGTCCACGCTACCGTCGGATGTAGCTCAGGACCCGGTGTGTGGGAGGCCACACGTTCGCTTTGACGCAATTTCGCGGAAGCGTTCGTGGCGGGTTCGAGTGCGCAGCGTGCCGGCTCTCAGTAGGATGCCGAGTGCGCGCGAATAGGAGCGCGCCAACACCTCATCGGAGACCACACATGCAGAGACTCCCCCTCTTTTCCGTGGCAGCCCTCGCCGTTGCCTCGCTCGGCGTTGCGCAGATCGATCCCGTCCCGTGGATTACGAAGCGTGACCTGAACTCCGGAGTCGGCCGTCCGACCTACGGCCCCGTCGATCTCGACGCCGCGACTGGTTCCTTCCGGCACCTCGGTTGCGCCTACTTGAATGGCGAGTTCTACGTCTCAACGCGTGGACTCGGCGCGGTCGCGACGCCGCCGCACACCATGTATGTGTTCGACGGAGCCGGAGCCCTGACGCGCCAGTTCACGCAGCAAGGGTCGGCGGCGTCGACCTGGGGCTACCGTGACGGTGCGAGCGACGACGTCGCGACCCTCGTGTTCGGCTTCGAGTCGACGATCGTCTTCATCGACGCCAACGGCGCGTTCACGACGACGATCCAGGCCGACAACGGCCCGCAGACCGTCGCGTCGCCGACCATACCGTCGTTTACGGGCGACGTGCTCAACACGGCGCGTGCGATGGCGTACAACCCGAGCGGGAACGGTGGCAACGGCTCGCTCTATATCGGGGACTTCGGGAGCGACATCGTCGAGCTCGACCTCAACGGGGCCGAGATCGGCCGTATCCCCGCCAACGGTTCGTGGTCGCTCTACGGCCTGGCCTACGACCCGATGACCGGCAACCTCTGGGGCAACTGCTCTCCGAATGGTGAGCTCGGCCGAATCGTCGAGATCGATCCCGTCGCCGGAGCGGAGACGGGTCTCTCGTTCGACAAGCCGGAGGGAATCCAGGGCGGCCTCGACTACGTCACGGGCGGCGTCGATGGTCGCAACATGGGTGCAGACCTGGTTTCGGTCGTGCAGGGCAGCGTGGACTCGCTGACGGCGCACCGGCTGCACCTCTACGACACTTTGCTCGCCAACGCGGAGATCGACCTCCTCAGCGGCCGCAACGGCACGGGCCTCGACGATGCCGGTGAGCGCGGCAGCTTCGCCACGGATTCTTCGTGGGATCTCGACCTCGATGACGGAGACCCGACGCCGCGCGCGTTCGACGTCGCGGCGTTCGCGATCAACCTGCCGCCGAACGGCGCGGTCGACGGCGTGCTCGATCCCCTCGTCGCGACCCTGTTCCCGGAACTCGGCGAGATTCGCTATCTCGACAGCTTCACCTCGCCGATGGCGGCCGGTATGACGCTCTACGTCCCGACGACCGAGGCCGCGGGCCCGCTGTCGCTCGGCATGAACGCGATTCGGACCGGCCTCGGTGCGATGCAGGGCGACCAGATCCGCATCCAGGCGGTATACGGTGATCTCAACGTTCCGGGCGCGATCCCGGTGATGTTCACCAACCAGACTCGTCTGACGCTCGACTACACGCCGGCGTTCGGCGTGTCGGTCGCGGCGACGGGAACCAACAGCTTCAACTCCGACACGGCCGCGGGGTTCTGGACGATCACCAACAGCGGTCCGTTCGAGATCATCGGGGCGCAGATCACGCTCGTCGACGGCATCGTCTGGGATGCCGACCAGACCGGGATGGCGGACCGTTTCGACGGCGGCAACTCGACGCTCGCGGGATGCCTCGGCACGTACCGCAACTCGTCGGACGTGAACTGTGACCTCGACTACAACGGCACGCCGGCTTCGGCGTGTGATGCGACGGCGTTCACTGGATTCATCCTCGAAAACCCGACGCTGACGTTCACCTTCCTCGACAGCGTGACTGGAGCGAACGGTGGGTTCGGCAGCGGCAAGGTGTTCGAATGGGACTGTGACACCGACGGAGGTGGCACGAGCGGCGACGCCCACGCCGGTGCAATCGTCACGATCACCGTCGTCGACCCGGTGACTGCAACGGTCTACGCATCGCAGCGCGCGCTCGAAATCTCGGCCAACCCGAACGAGGCGATCGTCACGATGTGACGCGTGCGCGAGAGCCCGTGACGCATGAAGTCACGGGCTCTCCGCCGTGAGGCCGGTCATTCGCCGACCGTCACGGCCCAGCCGCGCGAGCTGACTGCGCCGAGCGCGTTCGCCGCGGCATCGAGCACCAGGACCTGTTCGAAGAACTCCAGGCCCAGCAATCCCGGCGCGTTGTCGATCGCCAGGTCGATGCCGTCGATGCGGCCGAAGGAGTTTGTCGAGTAGGGGGTCGTGACGTCGAAGTCTGTCAGCAGCGAGCAGCCCGGGGCGCCCACGACGCCTAGGTCGAGCGGCAGCGGGACGCCCGACAGGAAGTCGTTCGAGAAGCCGATCACGAGGCTCGCGGGCGCGTTCGGAGTCGCGAATCGCACTCTGCCCTCGAGGCTCGAGCCGAGCACCGCGGGGCCGTCGATTGTGAACACCGGCTCGGATGGCTGGGACGAGTGGCCCTGCACGAAGATCCGGATCGAAGGCGTGTCCAGAGTCGACGAGGTCGACCAGTTGTCGTCGGGGTCGGAGCGGAAGTAGCACACGCGCTCCTCGCCGCCCGTCAGGTTGCCGAGGTAGATCGTGTCGGCGCGATGGTCGACGCCGACGAAGAACTTGCCGGGCGGAATCTGCACCGGGCTCGCAAACGTGGCGGTGTAGAAGTCGGGGTTGCTCCCGACGGTCAGGGTCGCGGTCGCGAGAGCTCCGCTCGGGCCGGCGCCGTAGATCTCGACCGGCACGACTTCCGCGCCGCCGGTCTGCGATGCCGTGAAGACCGAGAAACCCGTCACGCTGATGGGTTCCGTGGTCGCGACCTGGTAGGCGTAGAGGTAGGTCGGCGACGACAGCGACAGTGATCCTCCGAGGTCGTTGACACCGATCGTCCACGGATCCGTCGCGCCGGTGCCGACGCAGCCCGTCCCGAACGGGTAGACCCGGCCCGCGGCCGTGCCGAACGTCGCGCAGAGTCCGAAGTCCGCGTCGTCCCCGGGAGTCTCGACGTGGCCGTCGGCGACGATTGCGCTGGCCGTCACCTCGATGGTCCACGTCCCGGTCGGCGGGCGGTGCACGAACACGCATTCGACCGTGTCGATCGAGTTCGGTGCACCACCGGGTTCCGAGTAGTTGCCGGTGTGTAGGCCGTGATTGCCGTGGTAGACGGTGCCGGAAGGGTCGATCACGCGGAGATCGAGATCGTTGACGCGCGTGGTCGCTGCGGCCGGGTTGGCGGCGGGGTCGTTGTAGGCGAGAGCGATCTTGAGCTCGGTCTCACTGGAGGGAACGACGAACGGATACGAGCGTGCCTGACCTTGCACCAGGAGATCCGTTTCGTCGATCAGCAGCATCGCATCGCGGTTGTCGTACATCAGCCGGAGATCGGGGTAGCCGAAGCCCTGGTGCTCCCTCCGGTTGTCCGTGCTGTCCTCGTGAAAGACGTACTGTCGCGCGTGCGCGATCATCAGCGTCTTCAGCGTCGCGGCGTGCGGTCGGTTCTCGAAGCGCGATCCACCGGGGACACGCAACGGCCCGAACAAACCGTCCGTGAACATCTGGATCGCCAGCGCGTGTTGCCCAGCGATGATCGGGGTCGAGGCCGAGGTCCCGCCGAAGCCTCCAAACCAGTCGTTGGGCGAGTATCCGTCGTCGCCGGTTCGATCCGATGTGCCGACCGAGTCGTAGAACGCGCACAGTTCGGGCTTGATCCGGCCATCGGCGGCCGGGCCCGTGCTGCCGGCCGAGCCGCCGCGACCCCAGCTGTCGTCCACGGCGTCGTCATTGTTGTAGTGGCGCACGCCACCCACCGAGGTGGCGTTCTTCGCCCAAGCCTGTGGCCGAGACGCTTGTGAAGACCCGTTGCTCTGACTCTGCGACCAGGGCAGGTCGTGGTCGAACATCGCCGCGTCCGAGTCCGCAGAGATCGATGTGTAGTCGAGAGTGCGCCCCGAGCCCCACGATGCGGTCGAAAACATCACGTCGTGCGTCGTCACCAGCTCTTGGAACACGTCCCAGCGACCGATCGATGGATCGAGGCAGGGGTTGTCACCACCGCTCGAAGGGTTCGTGAAGAACGGCTGGGCGTCCGGCGCGAAGCCGCGGACTGCCGGGTTGCTCGTGCCGTTGCCGAACACGATCCCGGCAGTCGCGTGACCGTGCGATGCTGGGTTCGTGCAGCTTGCGACGACGATCGGCGTGTTGGTGAAGTCAGGATGGGACTGCTGGACACCCTCGTAGACGTGGCCGCGGACGCCCGCGCCCGTGTAACCAGCGACCGTCTCGATGTGGTCGGCGCCGCCCTGTGCTCGTGCGTTGTCGACGTCGAGCTCGAGCGGGAACCACCGATCGATCCACAGCACCTCGTCGTCCCGCGCGGCGGCCGTGAGCTGCAGACCGGTCATCTCGGCCTCGAGGAGGAGGCCTCCGCGACCCTCTCCGCGGACGGTCGCGCCGAGTGCGCGCAGTCGGTTGGCGAGTGGCGTCTTGTCCGCCGTCCGGTCGGTGACGACCAGGTTGTAGCGGCGCTTGGTCTGAAACTCCCCGGCGGCGATCTCGGCGAGCAGCAGAGGCTCGAGCCGGTAGGCCGGCTCGTACCGGCCGACCCAGCGCACGTTCGCGATCCCGCGCATGGTGGTCGGGTCGATGCCCTTCGCTCGCACCACGTGCGCGAACGTCGGCAGATACCCGAGCACCGTCGCGCCGGCGGCCAACAGGGATGCACGGTCGTCACTGCCGGGTGTCGACGCGAACTGGACGATCCAGAGTGAGGAGTTCGAGTTGCCGCGAAGGATTTCGGGGATGTGAGGCACCGACTCGATCGGATCGAACGTGCCGACGCGGAGGTCGAGAGTGGTTCGCGCTGCGGGCGCGGACTGAGCCGTGCCGGGAACCGCAACGCAGAGCCCTAGCGAAAGCAGAGAGGCGTAGTGCATGGCGAGGTGGTGGTCAGATTCCGATCGTGCCCGAGCCGGCGTTCGATGCCGTCGCTCCGAGTGGATTGGCGCCGGGATCCGCGAGGATCGCCTGCTGGTAGAACCGCAGTCCAAGCAGACCCGCGTCGTTCGGGATCAGAAGCGTCCAGGTGGCGACGGAAGCCGCCTGGGTGAGCTGTGTCGAAGTCTCGATGCTCGTGTACAGGGTGCATCCCGTCATGCCGATGGCTCCCAGGTCGACCGGCAGGCCGAGCCCGCCGAAGTCCGTGTCCGAGAACCCGAGCACGCCAAACGCGTTCGCCGCGGCCGGGACGTTCTGAACGCTCGAATCGAACGGTTGGCCGAGCCGTGGGAGGTCGGAGGAGGACAGCGCCGGCACGCCGAGAGTGCCCGCGCAGCCCGTGCCGAACTCGGTCCACGTGGCCGTCGCCGTGCAGTCGAGGTCGAAGATGCGGAACGCGTCGAGTCCGGCCTCGGTGACGGAAGGCTCGCCGATGTCTCCGGCGGAGAAGCGGAACCGAATCTCGGAGAGGTTCGTCACGTGATCGAGCAAGCGGAACCGGACTACCCACCAGCTCGCCTGCGCACCACTGAGGTTCTCGAGTGTCGTCCAGCTGCCGCCGCCGTTCTGCGACACCTCGACGGTGATCGTGTCGACGCTCGAGTTGGTCAGGAACCACCGGGCGTAGCTGACGAAGGGATCGGTCGTCGCGCTCAGGTCGAACGTCTCGGTCGTCAGGGTCGGAGTGCCGCCGTCGATGTCTTCGTTGAACGAGTTGCCGGTGACCCAGCAACGGCCGGAGCCGTCGAAGTCGGCCGGCGGATCGCGGCGCGTGCCGCCGTTCGCGTTCGGGATACCGCGGTTCCAAGTTCCGGTCGTGAAGGCGCCGCTGGCCGTCCAGCCCGGGGGTGCGACTTCGAAGTCGTACTCGATCACGGTCGCTTCACCCGACGCGACGACTCGAGAGTATGGCGCGCTCGGGCCGTCGAACGGGTCCGTGTGTTGCTGACCGTCGCTGCCCTGGACGCTGAAGTAGAACGCGGCTTGCGAAGGACACGACGCCGCGGGGAACGCGACGTCGTAGACGTCAGGGGTGACCTCCTGCATCGGGACGAGCAGGAAGCCGGAGCCGGTGTCGACGTGGAGTTGACCCGTGCCGGACACCGGGGTGACGCCTGCGTGGGTCGTGAGCTGCACGCAGACGGTCGTCGAGCCGTCCGGCGCGATGCGAGTCGGCAGTCCGTTCGGATACGAGAACGAAGGGCCGCTGCAGCGACACACGCCCGCCGGGTTCGCGAGCGCGGCTTGCAGTCCGGGGTTGGTGATCGCGGTGCCGCGGTTCGCCGAGAGCGGGTCCTCTGGATCACAGCCGGCGTGTGTATGGATCCCGATCGCGAGGCCGGCCGATTCGTCGAGGACGGCCGACCCGGAGTTGCCGCCAGTAGTGTCTGCCTGGTAGCGCAGCGTCGTCGGATTGTCGATCGCCGTAAACGGGCCCGCGTGGGTCTTCTGCGTGAGATACCAGGTCGGCGAGACCGGGCTGGTGGTCGAGCCGTAGCCGGTGATGCGGATCGGCTGACCTGCGATCGCGGGCAGGGAGCTCGCGAGCTGGTAGCACACTTGGCCCTGCGCCTCGAACGGGATCAGGCCAGTGGTCGAGTTCGCGAACACCCCGAAGTACGTCCAGTCGTCACCGACCGACGAGTTCGTGCCCGTGGTCTGCACCGACTGCGGATCCACGACGTACTGGTCACTCGGCGACGGGTGCTGAATCACGCCGTTGCTCAGCGAGAGGGGCACGTTGAACTCGATGATCTCTAGGCTGCGTTCGCAGTGGCCGGCGGTCAGGAACCCGTGGTTGCAGTCGTCGATCATCCACGACGTGCACCCGCCGGGTTGGTTGCGACTGGCCCTGGGATCCGTCGACAGCCCGCGGTCGTCCGTGTCGCCGCAGATCGAGTCTTCGCCGAACGGGGCGAGTCCGAACTCGACTTCGGCAAGCGCGAAGCGGTTCGCGCCGGTGCCGGGGTAGGCGAAGAGCTCGACGAGCACCGAGTCTCCGTTCATGTACGCCGAGGTGTTCTGCCACTGCGCGACGTGCACGGCGTGCTGAGTCTGCACCGCGCCGTCCGTGAGCGAGGTGAGGCGTAGGAACGAACCGCGGTCACCGTCGACGTCGGAGGTGAGTCGCACGCCGTCATACCGCAGTCGAACCCATGGCGCGCCCGATGCGGCCACGACCTGGCTCCAGACAGGCGTCGCGACGTCGGACATGGCGGGATCCGTGCTGTCGTTGAACACGGCGCCCGAGTCGATCGGCATCGGGGTCCGACTACTTCGGGCGGGCACCGCGGATTGAGCCGGAATCGTCGCAGCGAGAACCGCTCCGACGGCGAGGTGGATGAGAGGATGGCGCATCACGAGGAGACCACGAGCTGGAGGCGGGAGCAGGCGAGCACCCTAGAGTTTCTGCCCGCGGTCTCGGCCGTCAAGCCCGATCGGGTACGGATCCAGTCAGGTTGTCCGAGTCGTTACGGAGCGGCGGGCGGCAACTCCGAGTGTCAGCAAGACCAGTACCCCGAGTGCGCCGAGGCTGGCGTAGCGACCCCACACGAGGCTGCGCGGCGCGAAGCGGAACTCGACCTCCTCCGTGTTCTCGTCGACGACGGCGCCGAGGAACGTGCCGAACACGCGAAGCGCCGACGACTCGCGGCCGTCGACGACCGACCACCAGCCGCGCCGGTGGCGTTCGGAAACGATCAGGAGCTGTTTGTCGGGGACGTCGACGCGCACCCGGATCGCGCCGGGGCGATCCGAGACGATCTCCGCGGTGCCGGGCTCGCCGTGGTCGAGCTCGATCGGGTCGTCGACCGCCGCGACCTTCTGGATCGCGAACTGGCCGCCCGCGGCGACTGGGTCCTCGCGGGCGGCGGCGTACGTCACGAGTCGCGCGCGCGGCATCGGGTCGGGCACGGCCGTCCACTCGCGATTCTGTTGGCGCAGCGCCTCGATGCTCCAGGCCTGCTGTTCCCAGAGATTGCCGAGGTCCTCGTCCTGCACCCAGTGCACGCCGGCGAGTCGGAGATACGGCAGGCGCCGCTCGCCGAACTCGTCGATCTCCTGCAGGAACGGCGCGTCGGGGAGCATCGGCATATAGCCCCCGTCGATGCGCATGTCGTGGAACACGCACTGGTTCTGCAGCGCGGCGACGATACGGCCGTCGTTGTCCGGCGGGGTCGGCACGGCGTCGATGAACTCGTCCAGCGTCACGGGCACGCCCGCGCGGTAGACCCACTGGTAGCCGAACGCACCGAGGTCGACACACGCCAGGAGCACGAGCAGTGCGAACGCGCTGCGGCTGCCGCGCTCGGCGCGATGGACGGCCAGAACCGCCATCGTGAGCAGCGCGAGCCCCCCGGCGACGAGCGTGTAGTCGCCGCCGTGCCGCTCGACGTACCAGACACGGTCGGTCGAGTCGAGATACGCGACGCCCGCCGCCGCGGCGGCGCCTGCGATCGGCAGGAGCAGCAGGACCGGGAATCTCCGCGTCGTGTTCTCGCGGCCCGCGGTCTTGACGAGCTCGTGCAGCGCCAGCGCGGTGAGGACGCCGATCGCGAGACTCGTGATCGAGAGGTAGCGATACGGCATCCGGAACACCCCGATCACCGGGATCTCGAGGTGGTAGCGGAACAGCAGGCCGTATGCGCCGAGCGCGAGCACGGCCGTGAGTCCTCCGATCGCCGTCGTCGCGAGCAGCGCGCCGCGCGGTGCGGAGAGGCCTCGGCGGAGCACGAGCCAAGAGATCAACGCGACCGACACGACGCCGGGATACAGAGACGTCAGGATCTTCGGCTGGAACGTGTAGGGCGCGATCAGGTTGATTGCCTCGAACGGATGCCACGGCCAGTCCATGCGCTCGGCGATCGACATGTGCTCGCGCACCGACGTCATCAGGAGATCGGCTGTCGGCAGCAGCTGCACCGCGCCGCCCGCGACGCCGATGCCCTTGCAGAAGCCGAGCCAGACCAGCGATCGCATCCCGGGCTGCGTGCGCAGCAGGCACGCGACGTAGCACGCTTCGGTGAACGACGAGAACCAGAAGTACTGCGGGTACCCGATCAGCAGCTCCGAGGTCGTCAGCGCGGCGACTCCCAGCGCGCCGAGCCGTCGCGCGCGGACGGTTTCCGCGCGCAGCGCGATGTCGATCAGCAGCAGCAGCCACGGCACGTGGGCGAGCACCTGAATCGCGTTCATGTGCTCGTAGTGGCGCATGTAGTAGCCGGAGTAACCGACCATCAGCCCGGCGAAGAGCGCGACGCCACGCGGCAGCTGCCAGCGACGCAGCAGCGCGAACACGCCGAGCAGCATCACCGGGAAGCCGAGCGACATCTCGAGACCGATCCCGACCTCGAGCGGCAAGAACCGATACAGCAGCCAGTGGACCGGGTGGTACATCCCGACCTGGCCGTCGCCCTGCAGGTAGTAGCCGAGATACGCGTTGGGGAACCAGTCGAACGCGTCTCCGTTCGCCAGGCACTCGGCGTAGAAGTAGCGCGTCGGCAGGTAGTACTCGCCGATGTCGTGCATCGTGTGTACGCCGCCGTAGAGCGTTGGCCAGAGCATCCCCGCGACGAGCGCGAGCGAGCCGAGGACACTGAGCCTCAGGAGCGTCTTGTCGGCGGCTTCGCTCATTGGCCGAGCAGGCTGATGACGCGGTCGCGTACGAGTTGGGCCGCGAGTTTCTGGCCGGCGCCGTTCCAGTGGATGTCGGGAGCCAGCAAGTAGAGCTCGGCGCCGCGCGCACGGAACGGTTCAAACAGGTCGACGCACGGGGCTTCCAGGGACTCGGCGAAGCCAGTGACGAAGTCGGTCAGCCGGGACGCGCGATACAGCGGGAACTTCTCTGTGTCGGCGATGCCGCCGCGATAGTTCTCGATCACGTCGTTCGGTGCGGGAATCGACACGAACAGCACCGGGACGCCAGCGCGCCGAGTCTTCTCGACGAGCTCGGTCATCACGTGTTCCATCAGGCGCACCTTGTAGTGCGCGGACTCGCTCTCCGGTTCGAGCGCCAGGTCCGAGTCGTAGTGGTCGTCGAGCAAGGTGCGGACGTCGTTGCGGCCGTCCGTGACGAACTCGCGGAACTCGTCGCGACACAGTCGGAGGTCATTCTCGACGAGCCGTTTGGCCATCGCGACCATCTCTGCCTCATCGGACACGGCCATCGACTCCCAGCCCTTCTGCATGCGACGGGCGTTGCGCAGCCAGTGCACGAGGCGATAGATCGCGGTCGTGTCGCGGAACGAGAACCGTGTGCGGGCGCGGTCCGAGAGCGTGAACGTGTTCGGCACGACCATCCCGTCGTCACCGATGCGGAACATCTTGTCCCGGATCAGGTCGCCGAAGTCGTTGCCGGCGTAGATCGCGAAGATCACGACGTCCGGCTCGACGAGCGGCAGATCGCGGTCCAGTCGCGGCAGGTACTGGTCGGGTCCCGCCCCCGCGGCTCCCGCGTTGACGACGAAGCAAGGCTTGCCGAGTGCGTCCCGCAGCTGATCCTCGAGCTGTGCGGTGAACGTCTCCGCGTACGGCGAGAACTCGGCCATGACGAACGAGTCGCCGTACACGAGCACTCGGGGCGCGCCGTCCGTCAGAGTGCGGTTCGGGTCACCGTCCGGCCCACGGAACCCCTGGTCGTCGATGGAAACGAAGTGGTACGGACCGTCGTTCGGCGGGACGTGATGGTGGTAGTGGGACGTGCTGGGGGTCGGCAGGAACAGGCACTGCTCGTCGATGTGATAGATCTGCGTGATGTGCGGCCACAAGAACACCCGCAGCACGACTTCGAGGAGCAGCAGCGTCACGGCGAACGAGACCGCGCTGATCAGAAGCTTCTTCTTCAGGGTGGACACGGGTAGGCGGGCGATCTTGCGGGGACGGACCGCCGTTGTGATCGGGGTCTCTCCAATTATGTTAGCCCGCGATGACGACCGAAGCCCAGCTCGACCTACCGCGCCAGGGATGGCCGGTACTCGCGGCGGCGGTGCTGCTCGTCGTCGTCCTGCTCACGCATCGCTTCGCGACGGGCGCCGGGCTCGGCTTGGTCATCGAGTCAGCCGATGGCACGGGCGTCGTGGCGACCGGGATCCTCGAATACCCCGAGGACAACGCGGCCTACCTGTCGCACGCCGAGCAGGCGAAGAAAGGCGCGTGGGCTTCGGTCAATTCTTTCGCGATCGACGACGACGACCGGATCTACTTCAACCCGCTGTTCCTCGTCGTCGGCAACGTCGCTGGCATGACGGGCTTCGCGACGTCCGGGGTGCTGAACGTGCTCGCTCTCGTGGCTGCGTTCGCGACGGTTCTCCTGGTCGCGCGGATCGCGTTGCGACTCGGAATGTCCCATGCGGCGGCGAGCTGGGCGGCTTGGTTGACTGCCTTCGGTTCGGGTCTGTCCGCCGTCACGGCGGCGATCAGTCCCGGCGGATCGAACGCCTGGGTCGGCGTCGACCGCGCATTCCAAGACACGTTGGCTTCCTCGGTGTTCGCGGTGTATCCGTTCCAGGCGGTCACGCTCTGCGTGCTCGCGTTCGCGATCCTCGTGGCGCTACGGGCGCTGCAGAGTGGGCGTGGGTTCGATCTGGGGCTGCTCGCGTTCCTCGGGGCGCTGAGCGCGTCGCTGCGTCCGTACGAGTGCTTCATGTTCCTCGGCACGCTGTGGCTGCACGCGCTGTGGAGCGCCGGTGACACGCGCCGCAAGCGCCTGATCGTCGTGGGGACCGCGGCCGCCGCGATCGTCCCGGTGGTTGCGTACGGCTTCTGGGTCAGCCGTCAGGAGGCCTGGCGCGAGTACTCCGAGATCACGATCGCGATGATCGACATCTCGCGCCTGGCGTGGGTGATCGGCTACGGCATGTTCCTGCCGGCCGCCGTCATCGGCATGTTCTTCGGCGACGCGAACGAGCACCGGCGCTGGTTCCGCGCGTGGGCCGTGATCATGCTGACGTTCCTGATCGTGTTCCGCATCGATCAGGTCAAGCTGTCGAGCGGCTTCGAGCTGCCGCTCGCGGTCCTGGCCGGGCAGGGGTGCGCGGTCGTCGCGACGCACCTGCGGAGTCGAGGACAGAAGCTCGTCGGCCTCGGCGTCGCCGCGCTGTTCTTCCCGACCACGTTGCACCTGATGGTCAACGTCTACGAACCGCACACGCTCGACGGTGGGCTGGTGCGTATCGCCAAGACGATCGAAGCGTCGAACGACCCGCGGCCACGCGTGCTCGGTGAACGCCACGTCGGGCAGATCCTGCCGGCGCTGACGAGTGCGCAGGTCTTCGTCGGGCACTGGTCGATGACGCCGTCGATCGACGCGCGGCGCGCGCGGCTGATCCGCGCGGGGATCGAAGTCGACGAGTTCCTCGATCTGCCGGTGCGCCGCGAGGACTTCGACGAGATGGTCGCCAGTATCGAGCCGGACTACCTGGTGCTGCGGGAGTCGGTGCCGGCGGTCGAGTTCGCGCACGATGCGGGTTGGCGCGACCTCGGTGTGTGGTCGGGGTGGGTTCTTCTAGCGATCGGTGGGTAGCATCGAACGGTGTCGACTACGGTCCTGACTATCGCGCTTTCGTCTGCCGCGGTCCTGTTGTCGTTGCTGTGGATCAGTTCGAGGCACCGCGCGGGGCGGCAGGCGCTCATGGCGGAGGGGCGGACCATGCGAGAGTTTGGTCGGCAGCTCTTTCCGTCAGATGCCATCGGCGGCGGGATGGGGTTTCTTGCCGCCACGGATGCAGGCTTGCTCTTCGTGCCTTTCGTTGGACCGTCGAGCCGGATTCCATGGTCGGACGTCTCCAGGGCGGACGAGCTAGACTCGTTTCGAGGTCGCAAGTCTTGGGGCTCGCCGATACTGCGCATTCGCTGCGAGCGACCGGATCGAGAGATCGCGTGGTTCGTTCGTGAACCCGAGCGTTGGGTCGGGTTCATTGCGGAGCACGTTCACGACTAGTGTCCCTCGTCTGAAGTCCGTAGCGAAAGTAGCCGTGTCAGTCGATTCGCTCGGACGGCGCTGCGACGACACGGCTTGTCAGTAGACAAGTTGAGGAGCAGCAACGCAGCGAGCGGGTCGAATGGCCGGTTACTTATGATGCGAACTTCGGACGAGGGGCACTAGCGCCGCGCCAGCGCCAACACCGACACGCCGACCGGCAGGTTTCGACGCGTCAGCCAGCCGGCTTCACTCGCGAACATCTTGTAGAGCACGCGGTCGAGGCCGAACGGCGTCTTCGCGTCGAGGTCGGACTTGCCGCTCTTCACGGCCTTGCCGAGGAACGGGCGAGACAGCAGGCGCACGGCGAGGATCGGCGCGAACAGCAGCGAGTTGAAATAGCTGAGGCGCTCGATCGCGAACCCGGCGTCCTCGAGGAGGCCGCGGATCTCGCGGCGGCGGTAGCGGCGGCGGTGTTCCGAGAGGACGTCCTGCCGGCCCCAGAGCACGCTGAACGCCGGCACGGACAGCAGTAGGTGGCCGCCAGGCCTGGTGACGCGGAAGAGTTCGCGCATCGCGCTGCGGTCATCGTCGAGGTGTTCGACGACATCGAGGGCGCACGTCAGGTCGAACGATGCTTCGGCGAACGGCAGGTTCTCTGCATCGGCGACGACGACCGAGTCCGCGCCTTCGGCTCGACACGCCCGCGCCGAGTCCAGGTCGCGATCGAGGACCGTGACGGGGCCGCGCGGCGACAGCACTGGCAGGTTGATCCCGGAGCCGGGGCCGACGTCGAGCACGCGCGCCGAACCCGGCAGGTCGGCACACTCGGCGAGCACGCGGTCGAAGATTTCACGACGCGCTCGGAACCACCAGTGATCTCGCTGTTGCCGGTATCGCTCGTGGACCTGCTCGCGCATCAGTCCGCGGCACCCTGCGACCCGGCGACGTTCTCGGGCGCCTGCTCGACTCGCTTCTGCTTCTTGGAGCCGAAGTGGATGCGGACCCACATCTTGGCGACGGTCCACAGTGTGCGCGGGATGTGCCCCGGACGCACGGTCGTACGGCCGGCGGTACGCGGATAGTGACGCACGCCCTTCTCGACGACGCGGAAGCCGAGTCGCGCGGTGCGCGCGACGAGCTCGGTGTCGATGAAGAAGTCTTCGCACTCGATGTCGAGCTTGTCGACGACCTCACGCGTGAACAGCTTGAACGAGCAGTCGACGTCGCGGACCTTTACGCGGAACAGCACGCGGACGAGTCGGTTGTAGCCCCAGCTGAGGATGCAACGCAGCACCGAGTCGTATCGGTAGACGCGGAAGCCCATGACTGCGTCCGCCTTCTCGAGAAGCGGGATCAGGTCCCGCAGCTCGCGGATGTCGAACTGGTTGTCGGCGTCGGTGAAGAACACCAGGTCGTTGCGCGCTGCGGCGAAGCCGTTCTTGATCGCGAGGCCGTAGCCGAGGTTGTGTGGATGCTCGACGAGGCGGACGTTCGGGTTGTCTTCTGCCAGGCGCTGGACGATCTTTGCCGTGTCGTCCGCGGACCCGTCGTCGACGACGACGACTTCGTAACCGGTGAAGAACTTCTCGCCGGTCTCGGCGGCGTTGTTCACGGCTTGCTCGATGTTCTCCTCCTCGTCGTAGGCGGGGAGAACGATCGAAATCGACTTGTCCGAGCGCAGGACCACGGCAGAAGTGTACTTCGCTCCCGGGAGTGTGCCAGGAGTTCGGGTCCGCCCGGTGTCGAGGGCGGTTGGGGCCTACCGCAGCCGGACCGTGATCTCTTCCGCGTCGTCCGTCCCCGGCACCGAGAACGCCGTCTCGCCGCGCATGCTGCCGCTGCTGACGGTCACGACGTAGTCGCCGGGGGCGAATCCGGTCGCGATCCGCATGGGCTTGCTGCCGCGGAACGGACGGACGCCGTGCATGACGATCTCGCTGCCGCGGCGCACCGTGACCGTGACGTCGTGGAGCTCGTGACCTTGGAACTGCGGGAGGATGTTGATCGACTTCTTCGCGCCCGCCTGCAGTTCGACGCGGACGAGCGTCGTGCCATTCGGCTGGACGGAGAACGAGGTTGCCGTCGGCGAGACCGTCGGTCCCGTCGTCGTCAGCAGGTATTCGCCGGGTTCGAGGAGTCCGGATTCGGCGGGTTCCTTGCGTTCATCGATCCAGCCTCGGAAGTCGCCCGCGCGATTCACGATGCGCACGGCCAGCTTCTCGTCCTCTGCGCCGCTGAGCTCGAGGCGTGCGCGGCCGCCCTTCACGAGTCGGATCGTCCCGAGATCCCAGCTGTCGTTGTCGGCGAGGGCGCGCGGGTCGACGCGGAAGGTCGGGAAACGCTCGCTGCGCACCTGCACCCGGTAGGTGTCGGCGCGGAGGGGGCCGATCTCGAACGCGCCGGTGTCCTTGTCGCACTCGCTCGAGCTGCCGTTGTTGTCCGGGTCGGTCTCCGAGTACGCCGCGACCGTCGCGTCGACGACCGGTTTGCCGTCCGGGTCGAGCACGACCCCGCGAACGTGCGCGGTCCGTGGTGCGGCGCGCGAGAGCTCGGCGACGAGCTCTCCAGCGTGCGGGTCGACGTCGAGGTAGCGCCGGGTCTGGTAGTCGCGCGCGCGGACTTCGACTTCGAGCTTCTTGCCCTCCGGAAGGTTCGACACCACGAACTCACCCTCGGCGTTCGCGTCAGCAGCGCCGAACCAGCGATCGCGGCGATCCATCGTGTGGACGCGCAGGTAGCCGTCGACCGGTTTGCCGTCGGCGTCGACGATGCGTCCCGTGAGCACGAGTCCTTGCGCGAGCTGCGCGTCCCAGCGCAGCGCCGCTCCGGAGATCGAGTCGAGGCTGCCGCTCGCTTCGCCGTGGCTCTCACGTGTGGCCCGGATCGAGAGTTGCCCCGGCGGCAGGTCTGCGAACTCGTAGAGGCCGGACTTGTCGGTGTACGTTTCGAAGTGCGCGAGGCTGCCGCTCTCCCCGATCGACACCTCGGCGCGCGGCATCGGTTCACCGTCCGAGCCGCGGATCACTCCCGTACACGTCGCGCCGGGTTCGATCTGCACGTCGAGGTTCGTTCGTGCGTTCGCGACGACCGCGCAGGATCCGACCCACATGCCGACGCCGGGCGCGCGCACCCACACCGGGTGCTCGCCGGCTTCGACGCTGAGCGCGAGGAAGCGCCCCCGCTGGTCCGTGAACGTCTGGGACGGGATCGGCACGCCGTCTTCCCGGCCGACGATGCCGTCGACGCGGCCCTCGCCGACGCGCACGATCGCGTTCTCGATCGGTTTGCCATCCGGATCGCGAACCGTGCCGCCGACCGAGCCGGCGGCCGCGCCGAGCACGAGTTTGACCTCGAGGGCCGCGTCGGCGCTGCCTCGGAAGAACCGCATCGGCGCCTGCGCATATCCCTCGGCTCGCGCGCCGAGGAGGCAGAAGCGTTCGCACCCGTCGAGTAGGAACTTCCCGTTCTCGTCACTGTGCGTCACGATCTCCGCGTCGCAGTGGATGAACGCGAGTGGCGCGAGGTAGATCGCGGCGTTCGCGACCGGGGCGTCGTCCTGATCGACGACGACACCGTCGAAACGCAGGTTGTCCTTCAGCTCGATCCGGTGGACGACGGTTTCGCTGGCGACGACTTCGACCCGCCAGTTCGCGACGTTCATGCGCGCGCGGTTCGTGCGCACGCGTGCTCGGCCGGGCTTCAGCTTTTCGAACGCGACGCGCCCTTCTTCGTTCGTGCGGCCGCGCAAACGGCTGTAGACGACCGCGCGTTCGCCGGGCGGGCGGATGCTGACGCCGATGTCCGGCACGGGCTCGGCCTCGTCACCCGTGACGACTTCGACGATCAGGGTTCCGGTCGTCGGATCCGCCAGGGGCGGCGCGGCGGCGGTTTCGACCGACTCGCGGTTTGCGGCCTCTTCGGACTCGGCGGAGGGCGCGCCTCCGGAATCGAGATCGGCGGCTTCGGCGTCCGCGGCTGCCTGCGGATCTTCCGCCGATGGCGGGGCCTCCGGCGGTGCGCCGTCGTTCCAGAACAACAGGCTGAGAACCGCGATGACGAGCAGTATCGCGACGGCGAGTCCGGTGCGGGTCATGAGCTTACGACGTCAGAGGCGAAGGCGTTCTTCGAGCGAATCGCACATCCGCTCGGGGTCCGCTTCGACCACAACGAGATCCAGGCTCGCCTGGTTCACGAATCCCTCACGCGCGGTGTGGCACAAGAACGCGAGGAGCTCATCGTAGTATCCGGACGCGTTCAGCAGGCCACAGGGCTTGGCGTGGATGCGAAGTTGCGTCCAGGTCAGCGCCTCGAATACCTCCTCCAGGGTGCCCAGGCCGCCCGGCAGCGCGACGAACGCGTCGGCGTGGTGGGCCATGGCGGCCTTGCGCTCGTGCATGGAGTCGACCTCGACGAGTTCGGAGACTCCGCGATGCACGACTTCCTTGTCGAACAGCGAGTGGGGGATCACGCCGATGACGTGCCGGCCGCGGGCCAGCATCGTGTCGGCCGCGATGCCCATCAGGCCGACCGTGCCGCCGCCGTAGACCAGGTCCCACCCGCGGTCGGCCGCGACGTTGCAGAACGCGCGCGTCGTGTCTGCGTACTCCGGGCGGTTGCCCGGGCTCGAGCCGCAGTAGACGCAGACCCGGACCATCAGTCGAACTGGAACTTGCGCGGGACGACGACGATGCCGGACTCGGTGACCTTGAAGCGCTTGCGGTCGGTTTCGAGATCGACGCCGATCTGTGCGCCGTCCGGGACCTTCGTCCACTTGTCGATGATCGCACGGCGCACCTGCGCGCCCTTGCCGATCACCGCGCCGCGGAACAGGATCGAGTCTTGCACGCTCGCGCGTTCGTCGACGAACACGCGGTTCGAGAGGATCGAGCGGCGGACCTCGGCGCCCGACACGACGACGCCCGGGCAGAGCAGCGAGTCGACGACCTCTGCGCGGCGACCGTCTTCGTCGTCGAACACCGTCTTCGCCGGCGGATCGTTGTGCCACAGCGTGTAGATCGGCCAGTCGCGGTCGTAGAGGTTGAACGACGGCTCGACGCTGCACAGGTCGAGGTTGGAGTCGAAGTAGGCGTCGATCGTGCCGACGTCGCGCCAGTACGGGTCGCCGCCGTTGCCGCCCGGGTCGACGAAGTGGTGCACCTTGACCGACGTCTCGTGGATCATCTTCGGGATGATGTCCTTGCCGAAGTCGTGGCTGCTCTCCTTGCCGAGTTCCGCGTCCTCCTGTAGGCGGCGGATCAGCTCTTCACGCTCGAAGATGTAGATGCCCATCGACCCGAGGCAGTAGCCGGGCGAGCCGGGAATCTCGGGCGCGTTCTCCTTCGGCTTCTCGACGAAGCTCCGGACGCTGTTCTGCTCGTCGACCTCGAGGACGCCGAACTGGTGGGCTTCCGACTTCGGAATCCGCACGGCGCCGATCGTGGCCGATGCCCCGCTCTCGAGGTGATCGGTCAGCATCGCGCCGTAGTCCATCTTGTAGATGTGGTCGCCGGACAGGATGACGACGTGCGCGGGACGATCCTCCTTGATGCTGTCGATGTTCTGGTAGATCGCGTCCGCAGTGCCCTTGTACCAGGCGTCGTGTTTGCCGTGATGCGGCGGGCGGTGGACGATGAACTGCTGCAGACGGCGCGGCAGGAAGTTCCAGCCGAAGCGGATGTGCTCCTCGAGCGAGCGCGCGCGGTACTGGGTCAGCACGTAGATCTTACGGAGACCAGAGTGGATACAGTTGCTGAGCGTGAAGTCGATGATGCGGTAGGCGCCGCCGAACGGGACGGCAGGCTTGGCGCGTTCGATGGTCAGCGGCTTGAGACGCTCGCCTTGACCACCGGCCAAAATGAAGGTCAGCGTGCGCCTCAGCTCTTGCGGCAGCGTGTCCATATTGCGTCGTTCCGGGGGGAGGGGATACTTCGCCCCCGCTTACAATGGCGCTTTCTCGCCGAGAGGCAAAGTGCGGCCGAAGATAATGGATGTGACTTCGCAGGACCCCGAGACCGAGCTCCCGCTCGACACTTCGCTCGAACACGAGTGGCTGCTGACCGACGGTGTCGGTGGGTTCGCGAGCTCGACGCCGGCGATGTGTGCCACGCGCCGCTATCACGGCTTGCTGGTCACGCTGCCCGCCGGCATGGCCAAGCGGCACCTGTTCTTGGCCCGCTTCGACGAATCGGTGCGCGTCGACGGCGAGGCCTTCCGGACCGCCTGCGCGCACTACAGCGACGGAACCTACGTCCCGCGCGGGGATCGCCTGCTCGAGTCCTGGGCCACCGATCCGCACCCGACGGCGTCGTATCGGGTCGGGAACGGCGTCTTGACGCGTGAAGTCCTGATGGCCCGCGGGGCGCCGACCGTGCTCTGCCGCTACACGCTGCGCGGCGGCGCGGGAGAACTCGAGCTGCGGCCGCTGCTCGCGTTTCGAGAGGCGGATTCGCTGACGTTCTGCAACGACGTCGCGGACACCGACGTCGAGCGTCTCCACGGCGGCATCCGCTGTCGGCTCTACGACATGCTGCCGGCCGCGACGATCACCCTCGGCGGCGCGGAGTTCGACTACGAGCACGACCCGGCGTGGTATCGCGGGCTCGAATACGCGGAGGAAATCGAGCGCGGCTACGACGGCATCGAAGACCAGCTGAGCCCGGGGCGGTTCCGGATCACACTCGAGGACGGGGAGTCGGTGGTCATTGCGGCGACGACTCGCGCGGCGGTCGGCGATCCCGTGGCGGCGTGGGATGCAGCCGTGGAAGCGCAGGCCGCGCGCCGCGCGGACGCCGCGAGCCGGCATCGGTCCGGTTCGGTCGGCGATCGAGTCGATGCGAGCGCCGACGACTTCTTCTACCGCACCGATCGGGGGCGACTGGGCATCTGCGCCGGCTACCCGTGGTTCGGCGAGTGGGGGCGCGACACGTTCTTGGCGCTTCCCGGGCTGACGCTGGCGCGCGGTCGGCTCGACGTATGCCGGGAAGTGATCGGCGGCGCCGTGCCGTTCTTGCGGCGCGGCCTGCTGCCGAACATCTACGGCGTCGACCAGGAGGACAGCCACTACGGATCGGTCGACGCGTCGATGTGGTTCGCGCGCGCGGTCGATCTCTACGCGCGCGCCGGCGGCAACATCGATCCGTTCGTGCCGGCGCTGCGCGAGATCGCAGCCGCGTATCGAGACGGCACCGACCTCGGCATCGGCACCGACGAGGGCGGCCTGATCGCCGCGGGCGGCCCGGAGCTCAACGCGACCTGGATGGACGCGCGCACGCCGGACGGTCCGGTCACGCCACGCGACGGCTGCGCGGTCGAGATCAACGCGCTGTGGTACGCGCTGCTCGATCACCTCGCCGAGATCGACCCGCCGGAGCGCGGATGGGCGAAGCTGCGGGACGCGGTCGGCGAGTCGTTCGTCGATCGCCTCTGGCTCGATCGCGGCGCCTACCTCGCGGATCGCTGGCTCGACGGCGAGGCCGACGACCGCGTGCGTCCCAACATGGTGCTCGCCGCCGCGCTCGGGCGTTCGCCGCTGACCGAGACAATGCGTCGCGGGGTCGTCGACTGCGCGACGCGCGAGCTGCTGACGCCCCGTGGGCTGCGCACGCTCGCGCCCGGGCATCCGGAGTACGTGCCGCAGTACGGCGGCGACACGGTCACGCGCGACCACGCCTACCACCAGGGCACGGTGTGGCCGTGGCTGCTCGGCTTCTATACCGAGGCGGTGCTGCGGGCGTACGGTTCCGACGAAGTGCCGCGTCTGCGCAGGCTGTGGGACGGGTTCGACGAAGAGCTGGACGCCGCTGGCCAGGGTCACGTGTCCGAAGTGTTCGACGGCGATGCACCGCACCGACCTGGCGGCACGATCGCGCAGGCGTGGAGCAGCGCGGAGCTACTGCGTGCGCTCGCGCTGCTCGACGAATTCGAGGAAGCCGGCGCGAAGTCGTGAGCTCCGAACAGGAGCGCATCGAAGCTCTATGGCGGATCGAACTCTCGTCCTCCATCGACGTCGACGAGGTCGGCCATCTGCTGCGCGAGCTTGGGGACCTTGGTTCCGTCGCGGCGATTCCCGCGCTCTTGCCATGGGCTCTGGGGGAGTAATCCGACCGCGTCGTGGCTCGATCGAGTCGCGCTACGTGCGCGAAGCGGCTGTTCGTCGTCTCGAGGAGAAAGACGCTCCGTACGGTCCGTGGTTCGTGATCGTCCGTGCCAACGACTGGGTCGAACCCGTGCGCGAGCTGGAGCTGCCGTTCGGCGGCGGGCGGCCCTTCGTGCGCTGAGTCGTACCGGGCCGGTTTCTGCAGATGGCTGTGCGGTTCCGATCTGCCCTGCCTCCTGAACTTGGAACCCCGAACCAAGTCAGGAACCTCCGATGCTCTCCATGTCCCGCGCCGCCGTCGGCGCGATCCTCGTAACCGGCGGGCTCTGCGCCGCGATCTCCGCGCAGGAACCCGGGATCAACGTGAGTTGCGGCGTCGGCGTGATGGCTGACGAGGACGGCTGCTCCGCGATCGGGCCCGACTACCGGGCTCGGTTCGACGCCGGCGGGGTGACGTTCGTGCCCGCCCTCGGCGCGCGCGCGCCGCGGCTGTTTCCCGCGCGTTTCACGCCGCAGACGTTCGGCCGGGCGGAAGGCGAAGCCGTGCCGTTCTCGCCAGCGTCTCCCCGCGCATCGGAGCGTCGGATCGAGTACGCGCACGGTGACGTCACGTCGCGCTACGACGTGCGCAAGGACGGCATCGAGCAGTCGTTCGTGTTCGCGTCGTTGCCGGCGGGCAGCGGGGATCTCGTCGTGCGTGTCGCCGTGGACACGAAGCTCCGAGTCGCGAGCCAGACGAGGGACGGGATCGCTTTTCGTCAGTCCGACTTCGGCGGCATCGACGTCCGTGGCGTCGTCGGGATCGACGCCGGCGGGCGTCGCACGGGCGGCACGATCGCGTTCGGTGACGGCGTGATCGAACTGCGCCTCCCCGAGGCCTTCGTCGAGTCGGCGGAGCTCCCTCTGATCCTCGATCCGATCATCGGTCCGGTGATCGACGTGGCCGACTTCGGCTTCGACGAAGAGGAGCCCGACCTCGCGTACGACGTCACGAACGCCCGCTACCTCGTGGTATGGCAACGACGCTTCTCGGCCACCGACACGGACGTTCGAGGTCGCATGATCGCGACCGATGGCACGCCGCTGACGAGCGTGCTCGCCGTGTACTCATCGATCGACCTCGTCACGAACATCAGCGTCGCGAACGTCAATCTCCGCGACACGTTCGTCGTCGTGTGGGAGGAGGGAGACGACATCCTGGCGCGCAGCGTGAACGCCGCGACCGCGGCGCTGTCCCCGGTCGTCGGAGTCGCGACGTCGCCGCAGACCGAGACTTCGCCCGAGGTCGCGGGCGAGGCGACGCTCGCGGCGGCCGAAGCCCTCTGCGTGTGGGCGAACGTGTCGTTCGGTGACATCGAGGCGGCCCAAATCAGCGTCCAAACGGATGGAACCTTGACGGTGTTCGCGACGCAGACGGTCTCGACCGGCAGCGCGCTGTCGTTCAAACAGGATCCGTCGATCTCGAAGCAGGGCGGGGGCGTCGGTCTATACCTGGTCGTGTGGCAAGCGATCGGACTGTTCCAGTCGTCTGGCGAAATCGAAGCGATCGCCGTCGATCGCAACCTGGTCCCCCAGGGCTTCGCGATCCCGGTGACGAACTCGGTAAACGGCTTCTACAAGCGGCCGGACGTCGACGGTGACGGATTCCGGTGGGTCGTCGCGTTCGAACGGGAGGAGGGGCCGTCGCTCGCGAGCGACGTGCAGTGTCGCAGCGTGCGTTGGGACCCGATCCAGGCCCGCGCCGTGGCGGACGAGTTCCCGGTGCGGACGATCGACGGGGCTCCCGGAGTCGACGAGGTCCGTCCGTGCGTCGGGTTCCTGCGTGGCTCGGTGATCGTCGGCTACGAAGATGCGGATGGGGTGAACGATGTCGTCCGCGTCGCGTCGGTCGATCCGTTCGACTGCTCCGAATGTGAAACCTCCGTGGCCGTGAGCTCGCTCGTGGTAGCGCGCACTTCCCGCGTGGCGACGCAAGCCAGCGGTGGCGGATCCGTCGAGGACGGCGCGATGTTCGTCTGGGAAGCTCGTCCCTTCTCCCTCGACGGCGACATCTTCGCGCGCCGCTTTGAGCCGGCAGACGGCACCGAAACTGATCTCGGCGGAGGATGCGGCCAGGGCGGACGAAGCCGCGCGTCGTGCGCGCGGCGCGGCAACGGTTCGTTCTCGATGCGCGTTCGCGATGCCCGACCGAACTCGGGCACGTTCCTGGTGCTGAGCGCGAGTCGCATCCAGGCGACGTGCGGTGCGTGCACGTTCGTTCCCGATCCCTTCACGGGCAGCACGTTCCTCCGGACGACTGACTCCCGCGGACAGGCATCCGTAGACCTGTTCTTGCCGGACGACCCGGGGCTCGCCGGTCTGCGCGGTTATCTGCAGTGGCTCGTCGGGAACCCGACACCCGGCTGCAGTCCGCTTGACGCCGACCTGTCCAACGCGATCGAGTTTCAGATCCAGTAAGCGGGGCCCGACTCATGAAGACTCTCTCCTACCTCGTGACCGCGCTCGCGGCCTGTCTCGCTGGCTCTGCCGATGCGCAGGATCGCGTCGGTCCCGAAGCTCGCAGATTCGGCCCGACTCACGAGCTTCTGCGGGACGGACACGGGCAGCTTCGGGCCGTCGGTCCGGACTACAAGGCGCGGTTCGACGCCGGCGCGATGACGTTTGTTCCGGCGCTCGGCGACGCGGTGCCGCACAACATGGACTGGCGCGTGTCGATGCGCGGCACGCGGCGCGGTGACGGCGACGAACTCGTCGCGATTCGGGATGCCATGCCGCGACCTGCGGACTCCGTCGTGCGGTACGCGCGTGGACGCGGTATCGAAGAGCAGTTCCACGTCGGTCCGGACGGCATCGAGGTTCGCTACGTGTTCGCGCAGCCGATCATTGGGGAGGGCGATCTCGTCGTCCGAGCGGAAGTCGATACCGAGCTCGTCGCGCGTTCGTGTGAAACCGACGCCGGGCTCGCATTCCGCATCGGAAACGTGGGCGGTGTCAACGTCGGCGGTGTCGTCGGCATCGATGCGAACGGTCAGCGCATGCCGGGTTCGATGCGGTGGGACGGTCGAGATCTGGAGTTCGTGCTGCCGGCCGAGTTCGTCGACGGCGCGGCGTATCCGCTCACGCTCGACCCGCTGGTGGGGGCGGCGATTGCCGCAGGATCTTCGCCGTTGTCGGCCAGCCAGCCGGACGTCGCGTTCGTCGACGACTGGTATGTCGTCGTGTGGGAGGAGGCGTTCTCGGAGACCGATCACGACGTTCGCGCGCAATTCGTCGACGACAGCGGGACGCTGCAGTTCGGGTTCTGGTCGGTTCATACGACCGCCGGGTTCTCGACCAAGCCGCGCGTGGCCGCGGTGCGGAACGGCACGCTGTTCTTGGTCACGTGGGCCACGGCTCCGACACCGCTCGGCCCGTTCGACGTCGAGTGCAAATGGCTCGAACTGAACGGCGTGCGGTCGAACCTCGTCGAGATCGCGGCGATGTCCGCGAACGAGATCGAGCCCGACGTCGGAGGGAGTGCGACTGCGAACGGCGATGCCGCGGTCGTCGTGTGGAACGAGGTCGGCGCGGGCATTCGCGCGGCGCAAGTCACCGTCGTCGCGCCTGCGGATCCGGTCGTCGGAAACACCGCGATCCTCAGCACGAACCCGGACGACGGGCGCCCGGAGATCTCCCACAGCGGGGGTAGCACCGGTCGGTATGCCGTTGCGTTCGAGCGCGGGGGATTCCCGACCGGAGTCTGGGCGCGCGGGATCTCCGGTGCGGCAGTGCCGCTCGGCACGGAGATCCAGCTCGCAGGATCCATCCTCGGTGCGGCGCGCCCCTCGATCGACGGCGACGGCACGAGCTTCGTCTGCGTCTACGAACAGCGCGAGTCGATCGCCACGACGAAGCGAGACATCCTGTGTCAGCGAATCGGGTTCCTCGGCAACCAGCTGAACGCCTTCGCCGCCAGCGGCACGATCGAGGCCGACGGGAACGACGACGAGTGGGAGCCGGCGATCGCGTGGACGGGACCGAAGTACGTCGTCGCGTGGAGCAACGAAGCCACGGGCTTCCTCGAGTCCGCGGTGCGGTCGCGAGGCGTGTTGCTCGACGGGTGCACCGACTGCGGTGATCCGGAGTTCGTGGTAGACCCGGAAGCCGGGGTGCGTAGTCACACGCCCCGCATCGGTTCGAAGCTCGGCGGGAACGTCGACTCGGAGGACGACGACGCGCTGATTGCGTACGCGTCGGTCCAGACCGGCCCGCCGTTCGATTCCGATGTCCTTGCGCGGCGGTGGCGCGCGTTCAGCGGCGGCAGCTTCGGCAACGTGAGCGGGCCGTGTGGTCCTGTTTCGACGATCGCTCTGCCGAACGGGCCCGCTGCGCTCGGCAACGAGAACTTCACGCTGTCCGTCGACGGAATTCCGCCGACGCTCACCGCCGCGGTCGTGCACCTCGCGCAGGGGCCGGCGCCGATCGTGCAGTGCATCGGCGTGTGCCCGATCAGCGATCCCGGGTTCTTGCTGGCATCGGTACCGCCCACGACGTTCGGCGCCGGCTCGGCGACCTTGGACCTGCCGCTCGCGTGCGACTCGCAGCTCGAGGGCCTCGCGATCGATTGCCAGTTCCTGTTCCTCGGTGCGCAGGTGTCCCCGTGCTTCCTGGTGCCGAGTTTGGTCGGCTCGCCGATCCTGCGCCTCGTGCTCGACTACTGACGAGAATCGGCTTCGTCGCACTTCGGTCAGGGCCGATTCCGCGCGCATTCCGGCGCGGATCGGCTTTGATGACCGCATGACGAGCCACGCCGAGGCGTTCGAAGAGCGCGCGCGTGAGTTCTGGACCGAGTCCGAGCTCCATCGCGTGACCGAGGGCAAGGATCTGATGATCCTGCCGACGAACGCGCCGTGGCTCCTGCGCACCCTCGGTCTGCTGCATCGCGATGCGTCGATGCCGCCGCCGCAGGTGCGGAAGTTCCTGCAGCTGAACCACATGCTGCGCCTGCTGCGGCCGCCGCTGCTCGAGCTCATGGAGCGCGGGAAGCCGCTGCGCATCGTCGACGCCGGCTGCGGTTTGTCGTACCTGACGCTGTCGCTCGCGTGGTGCCTGCGGCACGTGCTCTCGTTCGAGGCGACGATCGTCGGCGTCGATCGGAACGCCGAGCTGATCGAGTCGTGTCGCGTGGCGGCCGAACGCGTTGGTCTTGCGGACTCGATGTCCTTCGAGGCAGTGGCGATCGACGCGTTCGAGTCGGCAGCCCGTCCGGACGTGGTGCTGTCCCTACACGCGTGCGACGTGGCGACCGACCATGCTATCGCGCTCGGATGGCGTGCCGACGCCGAGCTGATCGCGGTCGCGCCGTGCTGCCAGGCCGAGTTGGCGCGCGCGTGGGCGGCGCTCGCGGAGTCGGACGAGGGGCCGCTCCGGCCTGTCTGGGAGACGCCGCACCTGCGACGCGAGGCGGCCGCGACTGTCACCGACACGATGCGCACGCTGCTGCTCCGGGCCGCCGGCTACGAGACGCGGGTCGTCGAGTTCGTGCCGTCGCAGCACACGCCGAAGAACACGCTGATCCGGGCGATGCGGCGGGGGAGTCGCGACGAGGACGCGCTGGCTCGGTATCGCGCGCTGCGCGACGCGACGGGGGGCGCGGGGATCGGGCTGGAGCGCGCGCTCTAGTAACTAGCCGTCCTTCGCGAACTCGAGCCCGGTGACGAGCATCGTGTCGAGTTGCACGACGTGTTCTTCCGGAGTTTCGAGGATGACGGTGCGGCCATTGCGCGTCACGAACAGGAACTCGGGGTGGTCGACCAGGAAGCTGCGACCGTCGGAGATGGAGATCCGGAACGGCCGGAACGGCGGGGCTCTTCGAGCTTCATTGACTTTGTCTGCTTGCGTCATTGTTCAGGCAACGCGGGCAACGAGTTTCGGCAGCTTTCCCCATCGTATCGGAATTGCATCGTCGCGGGGACGGCACCGATTCGCCGTGTGGGCGTCGGCATCGCTCCCGGGGTATCCTGGTTTCGTGCTATTCCGGTCGTCGATCGCCGTGCTCCTGACGTGTGCCTGTGCCCTCGCGCAGGCACATCGCTCGGACCTCGTCCGCGAACACGTCACCGACGCCGGCGCGCGCATCTGGTCGTTCCCCGATGACGGCGGCGATCGCTTCGTGCTCATGGTGCTCGTAGGCGCCGGTTCTCGGCACGAAGATCCGGACAAGACCGGAGTCGCTCACCTTCTGGAGCACGTGCTCCTCGCGTCGACGCAGAAGCGTCGCAAGGCGCAGGCCAACCGCCAGCTCGACGTGCGCGGCGGCGTGCCCAACGGCTACACGAAGCAGGACGTCACCACCTACTACCTCAGCTGTCCGAGCGAGTCGTGGGAGTACGCCGTCGAATGGCTCGCCGAGCATCTCGTGAGCCCGGCCTTCGATCCGATCGACGTGAAGGTCGAACGGGGGATCGTGTTCCAGGAACTCGACGCGCGGCAGTCGCATCTCGGCTCGCTCACTCTCGAGAAGAAGCTCTACCCGCGACACCCGCTCAGCCGTGACATCGGCGGCGACAAGAGCGGGATCGAGGATCTGACCGAGGCGGACCTGCGCGCCTTCTACGACGCGCACTACCGCGCTCCGAACGTGGCGATCGGGTTCGCGGGCCGGGTGCCACACGACGAGTGCGTCGACGCGATTCGCGACGCGTTTGCGGGCTTGCGAGCCGGTGGGGACGTCGCGGAGATCGGCACCGTGCGCCCGTGGACTGGGATCCACGTGCTGCCGCGCGGCTCGGCCGAGAAGTCCGGTTGGATGCACGCAGGGTATCACCTCCCCCCTGGCGGGGCCGCGGACAAGGCCGTGCAGCTCGTCCTCCGGCACTACCTCGCCGAGCGGATGTTCGACGAGGTGCGCGAGCGGCGGCAGCTCTCGTACGCGCCCTCGGTCGGGATCAAACACTACGCCGACACGACGCGGCTCCACCTCGATGTCCAGGTCTCCGAGCGCTCGTCCCTGCAGACGGTCATGGAGATCTTCGAGCAGGTCGTCGCGAATTCTCCGCGACCCGACCTGGAGTCGCTCGATTCCGCCGTGCGCACGGCGCGGGGTGTTCTCGAGGTCAACAGCGTCGGGCAGCTGGGTCCCGCGATGGAGCTGGCGTGGCTCGTGCGTCGCGCCGGGGAGTCCCCGTCCGATCTGCAGAATGCCGTCGCCTTGGTCTCCGCGCGAGATCTCGGCCGCTACGCCCGGAACCACCTGACCCGGGCCAACCAGTTCGCGATCGCCACCGGGCGCGTGCGCCCGGGGATCGCGTCGCCGTGGGCGCTCCTGATCACGCTGCTCGTGATCTTCATCGGCGTCGATCTCGCCCGCGGCCGCGTCTGGATGAAGGCGATCGCGGCCCGCTTTGCCCGGCAGAAGGCGAAGCGGGCGCGCAAGCGCGCGGGGGCACCGATCATCAAGCCCGTTGCGTTCGAGGACGTCAGCGACGATATCGAGAAGTTCTTCGAAGAAGAGGACCGCCGCAGCGGCGCGCCTTAGTCCTCAAGATCTCGGAATTGCCATTCGGCGCGGGATCGGCGTAATCTCCCGTCCGGGCCTCCCACTGCAGCGCCCGAACCGCCGAAAACCCACGGAGCGCGCCCCCGCCCTCCCCGCCGTGCCCGACATCGTCTTTTACTTCCAGGTCCACCAGCCCTACCGGTTGCGCCACACGGGCTTCCGCGACGAGGCTGGCAATCCGGACTGGTTCGACGACGGCGAGAACAAGCGGATCCTGAAGCGGGTCGCCGAGCGGTGCTACCTCCCGATGAACGGGCTGATCCGCGAGCTCATCGAGAACACGGACGGCCGCTTCAAGGCGTCGTTCTCGATCAGCGGCACGGCGCTGCAGCAGATGCGGGACTGGTCGCCCGAGACGGTCGACAGCTTCGTGGCGCTCGCGGACACCGGCTGCGTCGAGTTCCTGTCGGAGACGTCGATGCACTCGCTGCTGTTCGACGTCGACCCGACTGAGTTCGAGCGCCAGGTGCGGGAGCATCGCGCGACGGTCGCCGACCTGTTCGGAAGGGAGCCGACGACGTTCCGCAACACCGAGTGTGTCATCGACGAGTCGATCGCACGGCGGATCGAGGACTACGGCTTCGAGGTGTTGATCGGCGAGGGCGCCGATCAGCTGCTCGGCATGCGCAGCCCGCTGCTGCTCTACCGGCCGAGCAGCTGCTGGCACCTCAAGCTGATGCTGCGGTGCTACCCGTTCTCGGACGACATCGGCTTCCGCTTCTCGAACAAGGAGTGGCCGGAGTACCCGCTCTACGCCGACAAGTTCGCCGAATGGCTGCATCAGATCCCGAACAGCGCTCAATTCGTCGGTCTCTACATGGACTACGAGACGTTTGGCGAGCACCAGTGGACCGACACCGGCATCTTCGACTTCATGCGCCACCTGCCGGAGTACGTCCTCGAGGACGAGCGCTTCGCGTTCGCGACGCCGGCCGAGGTCGCCCGCAAGCCGCACCCCGTCGAGCCGATCACGATCCCGCGCGCGATCTCGTGGGCCGACGAGGAGCGCGATCTCAGCGCCTGGCGCGGCAACCCGATGCAGCGGATCGCGACAGAGGCCCTCGCGGCGCTCGGGCCGGTCGTGCGGCGCTGCGAGGCGCTCGGAGTGACCGCGGTCGTGGACGGGTGGCGGAAGCTAACTACCTCTGATCACACGTATTACATGAGTACGAAATTCGCCTCGGACGGAGACGTGCACGAGTATTTCAGCCCCTATCCCGGACCCCGGGACGCTTTCCTCAACTTTATGGATGCGCTGGACGATCTCCGAAGCTGCATCGACGACGCATTCCGATCTCGCGATATCACCGGAGGGTCTGAGTGACCTCGCCCATGACGCTGTTCGAAGTTAGTTGGGAAGTGGCCAACAAGGTCGGGGGGATCCACACCGTTCTCTCCAGCAAGGCCACGACCGCAGTCGCCGAATACGGCGACGAATACATCCTGATCGGCCCGTGGCTGCTCTCCGAGGAAGGCGAAGAGAAGGCGCCGTTCGACGATGACCCCGCCTATGCCGACTTTTGCGACAGCTGCCGGCAGATGGGTCTGCCGGTGCGCGTCGGTCGCTGGCGCGTCGCGGGTCGGCCGCGCTGTATCCTCGTCGAGTTTTCGAGCCTCTACGAGCAGCGGGACGACATCCTCGCGCGCCTCTGGGAGGACTACGGCGTCGATTCGATCTCGGGCGAGTGGGACTACGTCGAGCCGGTGCTGTTCGGTTACGCGGTCGGCCGCGTCATCGAGGAATGGTGGGAACGCTACCTCGCGCCGTTCCACCGCCGCGCGATCGTGCACTCGCACGAGTGGATGACCGCCTCGTCCCTGCTCTACCTGAAGAAGCGCATCCCCGCGGTCGGTACGGTCTTCACGACGCACGCGACGATGCTCGGGCGCGCGCTGTCGTCGCTCGGTCACTCTCCGGAAGACGGCCTCGGCGACGAGACCGCGGGCGGCCTCGCGAAGACGCACGGCGTCGAAGCCAAGCACTCGCTCGAGGGCGTGGCCGCGCGCGAGTCGGACGTGTTCACGACGGTCAGCACGATCACCGCGAAAGAGGCCGAGTTGCTGCACCAGCGCAAGCCGGACCCGGTCTTGCCGAACGGCATCGACCTCACGGTCGCCGGCGAGCTCGCCGGGAGCGACCGCGAGGCCGTGCGCCAGAAGCTCTTCGAGTTCGCGAGCACGTTCGTGGGCTCCGACGTCTCGGACGCGGCGCTGCTGTGTATCTCCGGACGATACGAGTTTCACAACAAAGGCATCGATGCCTTCCTCGATGCGCTCGCGATCTGCAACGGCCAGGCCGGCCGGCCGATCGTCGCATACGTGCTGGTGCCCGCAGGTAACTCCGGGATCCGGAGCGAAGTCCTCGAGCGAGTCGAAGCGGGCGTGGGCGCCGAGTCCGAACCGATCGGGATCACGACGCACAACCTCTTCGACGAAGACACGGACCCGGTGCGCGAGCACTGCGCGCGTGTCGGGCTCGACAACGCCAAGGACGACCGCGTCAAGGTCGTGCAGGTGCCGGTCTACCTCGAAGGCGAGGATGGGCTGTTCGATCGCCGGTATGAGTCACTGTTGGCCGCGATGGACCTCAGCGTCTTCCCGTCGTTCTACGAGCCGTGGGGCTACACCCCGCAAGAGAGTCTCGCGGTCGGCGTGCCGACGATCACCTCGGACTACGCGGGCTTCGGTCGCTGGGCGCGTTCCGAGTCGATCACGCCGCAGTCGGGCGTCACGGTTCTCGATCGCGTCGGTAAGAAGTACGAGGAAGTCAGCGAGGAACTCGCGGACGTGCTCGAGCAGCGCATCATCGATGCGCAGACCAAGGACTGGCGCGACGTCTGTCGTGAGACCGGGGCTCGCACCGCTTGGAGTGACCTGTTCGAGAACTACAAGAAGGCGTATTCGAGCGCGTCGTCGGCGATCCAGAGCCGTTTGATCGCCGGCGTGCCGCTGACGCGTCGTCCGCGCGCCGAGTCCGGGCACGATGATTCTCCGTCTTCGCAGAAGCCGCGCCTTCGCACCTTCGACGTCGCGCCGAGTCTCCCGGAGGAACTGCGCCCGCTCGAACGCTTGTCCCGCAACCTCTGGTGGTGCTGGGATTGCGATGCGCCCACGCTGTTCGAGGAGCTGTCACCGAGTGCGTGGGCCGAAACCGCACACAATCCGGTCGCGTTCTTGCGCAAGGTGAATCCGGAGGAGCTCCAGGCGAAGGCCGCGGATGCGGACTACCTCGATCGACTGGGCAAGGTCAGCGCGCGTTTCACCGCCTACCTGGAAGAGCGCAACGAGTCGTTCTCGATCGAGGACGATCTCGGATCTTCGCTCAGCGCGCGGCATCCGGTCGCCTACTTCTGCGCCGAGTTCGGCATGCACGAGTCGGTGCCGATCTACTCCGGCGGCCTCGGCATTCTCGCTGGGGATCACCTGAAGTCGGCCAGTGATCTCAACATCCCGCTGATTGGCGTCGGCCTGTTCTACCGCATGGGCTACATGGGGCAGCGCCTGACTTCGGAAGGTCAGCAGATCGCCGTCGACCGCGAGAACGACCCGAACGAGCTGCCGATCGAGTTGGTCCGTGATCGCGACGGGCAACCACTCGAAGTCGTGATTACGCTGCCGGGTCGCGACCTCTACCTGCGCGCGTGGCGACTGCACGTCGGCCGCGTGCAGCTCTTCTTGCTCGACGCGAACACGCCGTCGAACCGCGAAGAGGATCGGGAGATCACGCGCAACCTCTACGGTGGCGACCACGAGATGCGGATCCGCCAGCTGATCGCGCTCGGTCGCGGCGGCGTGCGCTTGCTGTCGCGCCTCGGCATCGAGCCGGCGTGCTACCACATGAACGAGGGGCACGCGGCGTTCTCGTCGCTCGAACGTGTCGCTCGCCTGGTGCGCAAGCAGGGGCTGACGTTCTCGGCGGCGCGCGAAGTCGTGCGCCGCACGACCGCGTTCACGACCCATACGCCGGTGCCTGCCGGTCACGACCGCTTCTCCGAAGACCTCGTGCGCCGCTACTTCTCGGATGCCGACGAATGGGTCGGCGTACCGTGGGAGAAGTTCATCCGCCTCGGCCGTGCCGACAGCGGTGAGCCCGACTTCAACATGACCTACCTGGCGCTGTCGTTCGCGGAGTACTGCAACGGCGTCAGCAAGCTGCACGGGATCGCGTCACGCGAGCTGCTGCATCCGTACTGGCCGGGTCTGCTCGAAAGCGAGGTGCCGGTCACGTCGGTCACGAACGGCATCCACCTGCCGACGTGGGTGAGCCCGCACATCCAGGCCCTGGTCGGCGGCAGCGCGCCCGAGGACTTCTCCGAGAACTCCGAGAAGATCGATCCCGCCAAGCTGTGGGCCGCGCGCCGCCAGCTGAAGAGTCAGCTCGCGCACGTGGCGCGCACGCGCCTCGAGCGGGCGTCGCTCGAGCGCAACGACCACCCGGACCTGCTGCGCAAGACCGTCGACGGCCTCGACGAGAACGCGCTCTGGGTCGGATTCGCCCGACGCTTCGCGCCCTACAAGCGCGCGCACCTGCTCTACCAGGACCTCGAGCGCCTGCAGAAGATCTGCGACGACGAGGATCGCCCGCTGCGCATCATCGTCGCCGGCAAGGCGCACCCGCGCGACGAGGCCGGTCAGGACATCCTCAAGGGCATCGCCGAGCACACGCGTGGCGACCTCGTCGGCCGTGTGATCCTCGTCGAGGACTACGACATCGATCTCGGTCGCGCGCTCGTGCAGGGCGTCGACGTCTGGCTGAACAACCCCACGCGCATGCTCGAGGCGAGCGGCACGTCGGGTATGAAGGCCGCGGCGAACGGCGTGCTCAACCTGTCCATCAGCGATGGCTGGTGGCCGGAGGGTGCCGACGGAGAGAACGGTTGGACGATCGCCGAGGAGCGCGTCTACGACGACCCGGTGCTCCAGGATCAGTTCGATGCCGGCGCGCTCTATGCGCTGCTCGAGGACGAGCTGCTGCCGATGTACTTCGATCGGGACGCCGACGGCGTGCCGCAGGAGTGGATGCGGCGCGTGATCCACGACCTGAAGACGCTGCCCGTCGTGTTCAACACGGACCGCATGGTGCAGGAGTACTTCGACACGGCCTACCGGCCGCGCGCGGAGCGCTTCTTTGCGCTGCAGGCTGATGATCTCGAAGACGCGAAGCGATGCGCGAGTGAGATGAAGCGCATTCGCCGCGAGTTCCGCGATGTTGAGATCGTCGAGGCTGGTCTGGCCGATGTGTCCGAGCTCGCGATCGGCGACACGATCGAGGTCGACATGAAGGTCGACCTCGGTTCGCTCACGATCGACGACGTCGCGGTCGAGCTCGTCATCGGCAACCAGCACGGTGAGGGCGATCTCGTCGACCACGCCGTCGTGCCACTCGAGCTGCGGTCGTCCGAGGGCTCGGTGCACGAGTTCCACGGCTCGTTCCAGGTCGAACGCTCGGGAGTGCACGGGCACGGCCTGCGCGTGCGCGCCGGGCACGAGTGGGTGCTCTGGGCCTGAGGCCGGAGCCGCTGCGGCTCACTCGCGTTCGAGCAGCAGCATCCCGAACCACTCGCGCTCGTCGGTGAACGCGCGCCGCGTCTGCAGGCCGAACCGCTGAAGCTCGGTCTGCAATCGCTCCAGGCGGAACTTGCGGCTGATCTCCATCAGGATCGACTCGCCGGCGGCGACCTCGAAGTCGCGATCCATCGACTCGACTCGGATCGTCTGAGCTTCGTGGAAGTGCGCGCGGATCTCGATAGCTTCGCGATCGGGGTTCCACGCCGCCACGTGCTCGATCACGTCGAGATCGAGATCGCTCCCGAGCTCGCGGTTCATCCGCGTGAAGTAGTTCTTTGTGAAGCGCGCGGTGATCCCGGCCGGGTCGTCATACGCGGCCTCGAGCGTCGCGATGTCCTTGACGAGATCGACACCGAGCAAGAAGAAGTCGCCGGACGGCAGGTTGTCCGAGATCTCGCTCCAGAACGCGTCGAATTCGGCTTCGTTCAGGTTGCCGAGCGTGCTGCCCAAGAACACGACCATCTGTGGAGACAGGTTGGCGAGCACCGGAAACGCGCTTGCGTAAGGTCCGTGGATCCCGGTGAAGTTCACGTCGGGGAAGTTCTTCGCGACGGATTCACTCGCGGCCCGCAGCGCACTCACGCTGACGTCGAGCGGGACGTAGGTCAGGTCATCGGCCGAGTACGCGCGCAAGAGATGCTCGGTCTTGACCGAGTATCCGGAGCCGAGCTCGACGAGCGTGACCGGGCCGGTGATCGCTTGGACGTCGCGCGCGTGACGCTCGAGGATCGCGGCCTCCGTGCGGGTCGGGTAGTACTCCGGCTGCTCGGTGATCTGTTCGAACAGGCGGCTGCCTTCGGCGTCGTAGAGGAAGCGGCAGTGCAGCCACTTGGGGTCGTCGGAGAGGCCGGCGACAACTGATTCGGCGAAGGTTTCCTCGGTTTCCCGTTCTGCCGCGGACGCGACGATCACGGTTCCCGAATCGAGCGCCTCGCGGACGCGTGTGGTGAATTCAGGCATGGAGAGTTGCAGCTACAGTCGTAGCTCGATCACGATCCCGCCACCGAAGTGGATGTCGTCGCAGGCTTCGTCGGGGTTGCCGAACGTCTCCGCGGTGTGCCACGCACACTCGGGTGACATCCACGGGGACGGTGGCATCACGCCGGCCGTGGCGCCGGACATCATGACCGGGATGTCCCAGGTCGAGTTTGGGTCGTGCTGGTAGACCTGCCCGTAGAGAGGGATGCCGATGAACGGGCCCACGAACGGGAAGGAGTGGTAGCGGTAATCGATGAAGCCCCACGGGTCGGTGTCCCCGAGGAAGATCGTGGCGATCGGGTCGGAGTGGATCGTTCCACACAGCCCTGGAGCCGACACGTTCGGATCCGTGAGGCCGAGAAACAGCAGGGCAGGGGCACTTCCGATCGCATTGTAGAGGCGCGTGATGAAGCGCATCCCGTACGACGTCGCGTGGATCCCCGAATTCTCGAGGAGGAAGGTCAGGAACGGTGCGCCCGACGGGCCTCCGCTCGTGTGTGCGCATCCGCCGCCGAGGAAGATCTGCTTGCTCGTGTGGACGGGAACGCGCGTCGCGTCGGCCAGTCCGGCTTGGTCGTTCGAGACGTGGATGTAGTCGTAGTCGATGACCAGGGCCTGCGCGCCCGTGTACTGGAACGGCGTGTCGAACGGCACGACGAAGTCGAACGGTGCCGGAGCACCGACGTCAGGCTGCCAGTCCGGGAAGCTGATCGTCTGCCGCGGAAACGTGATCGTCGGGTTCTGCAAGTTGGTCTCGAACTCTCGGTGCAGCACCGCCATGTCGATCTCGTCGAGGCGGACGCGCATGTCGAGCGTCTTCGGTGCGGTATTGGGCGCGACGATCGGGCCGTTCCGCCGAAACGCGATGCCTTGGATCAGCAGCGGGTTGCCAGCGTGGGTGTAGTCGAACTGCTGGTGGCGCATCGAGGTGTAGAACTGCGCCATGAACCAGTTGCCCTCGATGAACGTGAAGCCGGCCGGCGAGGACACACTCTGCGCGTCGAGTGCACCTCCGAGCGACAGCAGTGCGGCAAATGCGAGGGCGGCACGGCTCATGCCGACGATGCTAGCCGATTACGGCTGGATGAACAGGCCGTCGGCGGTCCAGCCTTGGAACCAGTGGCCGACTTGGTCCGCGCTGTCCCCGGCGTGTTGCAGCGCGCGCGCGAACGGTTCGCCGTTCGCGAGCGCCGAGAGCGTTGCGAACGCCGGCTTCTCGAGCGTGAGTCGCCATACGCGATAGTCCTTGCGATACACGGCGACATACGAGTTCGCGCGTTTCGGCAAGTCCGGCTCGCGTTCGTCGAACACCGCCTGGAGGTAGCCGTTGACCGGATAGCTCGTCGCGAGCAGGCGCAGCGACGGATGGGTCGGGATCACCAGGTGCTCCCACTCTTCGGGCGTCACGGCGCCGAGGCTGCCGGGATCGAGCGCAGCGGCCTGCGGCGCGTGAAACGCCTCGCTCATCGCGAGCTCGAGCCGCGCCAGATCGCGCAGGAACGCGCGTCGCGGCTGGTGCGTCCGCTTTGAGATGAAGTCGGGGAGCGCGTGCGCGAGTTGATTGAGGTTCGGATGGCGGCTCGGGTATGCCTGCACATAGGCCTCGGCCAGCCCGCAGAACGCGTCTTCCCCGAGCGCGTGCTCGAGTCCGGGGAAGTCGCTGCGGATGACGCCGACCAGCCGCGCGATGTAGGCGCCGCCGTAGACGTCGAGCCGGTCGGTCGGTTGCATCCGTTCGTTCGGAAGGACGACGTCACCTGCCAGCACGCGCCGTGCGCGAATCAGGGTGCGCGCGGCGCCGGACTTCACGGCTGTCTCGGCGACCTTCGGGTGCCGCACGACGTGCGACATCCAGCGCTGCAGAGTCGCGAGATCCACGGCTTCGGTCATCCGGCGTGTACCTCGCCGCGATAGCGGGTGGCCTTGTGAGCTTCGGCCACGACCTCGTCGAACTCGGGGATGTTGTCGTCCCACTCGAGCAGCGTCGATCGGCCGCCGCTCAGCTGGTGGGCCAGATCGTAGAGTTCCCAGACCTCGTCGCAGACCGGCGCATCGTGCGTGTCGAGCCGGTGCGTCTCGTAGACGGAATGACCGGCGAGGTGGAACTGCGCGACGTGGTTCCACGGCAGCTCGCGCAGGTACTGCGCGGCGTCGAACCCGTGGTTCGACGCACAGACGAAGACGTTGTTGACGTCCATCAGCAGGCCGCAGCCGGTCGCCTTCGTCAGTTCGCGCAAGAACTCGGTTTCGCTCATCTCGCTGTGCGCGAACTCGAGATACGTGCTCGGGTTCTCGAGGACGAGCGGCGCTTCGAGGATGTCCTGCACCTGGCGCACTTTCGCGGCCATGACTTCGAGCGCTTCGCCGGTGTACGGCAGCGGCAGGAGGTCGTGTAGGTTGGTGCCGTCGACGCCGGTCCAGCAGATGTGGTCGCTGACGAAGCGGGCACCGCAGCGGTCGCGGAGCGTCTTGAGCTCGCGCATGTAGTCGGTGTCGAGCGGGTCGACGGAGCCGATGTTCATCGACACACCGTGCATCACGATGGGATACCGCTCGGCGATCTGGTCGAGGATGTGCAGCGGCCGACCCTCGGTCTGCATGAAGTTCTCCGAGAGGATCTCGAACCAGTCGAGATCCGGCCACTCGCTCAGGATGTGGCCGAAGTGGGTCGTGCGCAGGCCGATGCCTATGCCGAGATCCTCACGGACGATCTTCTCGAGGCTCATCGAGGGTCGGCCTCCGAGTCTCAGTGCTTGACGGGGACGGCGCAGCCGCCCTGACCCTTGCACGAGTTCTTGCCGGCGCAACCGTTGTTGCCCGACTTGCAGCCGCCGAGGCCCTTGCAGCTGTTCTCGCCCTTGCAGCTGTGGTGCTCGACGGTGGCGCAGCCGCCGTGGCCCTTGCAGCTGTTCACGCCCTTACAGCCGTTGTCGCCGGACTTGCAGCCGCCTTTGCCCTTGCAGCTGTTCATGCCTTTGCAGGCGTTCTTCTCGACGTTGACGTCGTGAACGGAGGTGTTGGCGCTGTTGGTGCCGCATCCGGCGGCGGTTCCGAGGAAGATGCCGGCGACGGCGGCGGACAGGATCGTGGACGTGTTCTTCTTCATGAGGTTCTCGCTAGGGCTTGGGAAGCCGGCCTCCGTCGGGCCGGGCGATGCGGCTTTACGATTCCTGATCCGAGTCGTATCGACGATTCGTCGAAAATCGGATCATTGTCGTCATGACTGCATCATTCATATCCGCCGAGTTACGACGGTCGGCCGGACGGGGTGCCTGATGACCGGGTCTTGCCAAAACGACACCGTCCGGATCCGGGCGGCCACGGCTGCGGATGCCGGGCTCGTCATGGACTTCATCGTCGACCTTGCCCGCTACGAGAGGCTCGAGCACGAGGTCGTGGGCTCCGTGGAGGCGCTCCGAGATCACCTGGAGCGCGGCCTGTTCGGCGTCCTGATCGCCGAGGACGCCCGCGAGGCCCTCGGGTTCGCGCTCTACTTCGACACCTACTCGACGTTCTTCACGGCCCCGTGCCTGCACCTCGAGGACCTGTTCGTCCGCGAGTCCGCGCGGGGTCGCGGCGTTGGCAAGGCGCTCTTGGCGGCCGTCGCGGGCGTGGCGGTCGAGCGTGGCTGCCCCCGGCTCCAGTGGAACGTCCTCGATTGGAACGAAGCCGCGATCGCCTTCTACGAGAAGCTCGGCGCGACCGTCCTCCCCGACTGGCGAACGTGCCGCGTGGCCGGCGGGGCCATCGCCGAGCTCGCGGGTGGATAGGGTCGAGGGCGGGCGTATGGTGTGCGCATGAAGATCCGCGACATGTTCGACGGTGCCGAGCCGGTCGTGTCCTTCGAGTTCTTCCCACCGAAGACTCCGGAGGGCACCGAGAAGCTCTACTCGACCGTCGAAGCACTCAAACCCTGTCGACCGTCATTCGTCTCGGTGACGTACGGCGCCGGCGGCAGCACGCGTGACCGCACGCTCGAACTCGTGACGCGGATCAAACGGGAGCTCGACATCGAAACGATGGCGCACCTGACGTGCGTCGGCAGCACGCAGGACCAGATCGGTGAGATCCTGAAGCGGCTCGACGACGGTGGCGTCGAGAACGTCCTGGCGTTGCGCGGCGATCCGCCGGCCGGGTCCGAGGAGTTCGAGCGCACCGACGGCGGCTTCGGCTACGCGAACGAACTCGTCGAGTTCATCCGCGCGTCGAGCCACGACTTCGCGGTGGGCGCCGCGTTCTACCCGGAGAAGCACGTCGAGGCGCCGGACTCGGAGACCGACCTGCGCATGCTCGTGCAGAAGGTCGAGGCCGGCGCGGACTTCCTCGTGTCGCAGCTGTTCTTCGACAACGAGGAGTTTTTCGCGTTCGCGCGCCGCGCGCGGCAGGCGGGGATCGACGTGCCGCTCGTGCCCGGCCTCATGCCGATCACGAACGTCGCGCAGGTCGAGCGCTTCACGAAGATGTGTGGCTCCCGGATCCCGCAAGAACTCATGCGCCGCCTGAGGATCGTGCAGGACGACCCGGCGGGCGTCGTCGCGACGGGCGTGCACTGGTGCATCGAGCAGTGCGACGAGCTTCTGGAGGCCGGCGTGCCGGGCGTGCACTTCTACACGCTCAACAAGTCGTCCGCGACGCTCGCGGTGCACGCGGCGCTGGGGCTGTAGCAGCCCGCAGCTTCAGGCGCGGAGGCCGTTCGCAGCCTCGACGAGTCGCGCCGCGCGGTCGGGATCGACGTCATTCCGCCAGTCGCCGTCGCGCTTGATCCACGATCCGACGATCAGTCCGTCGGCGTGCGCGAAGATCGACGCGAGGTTGTCGGGCGCGCCGCCCGAACCCGCGAGCACCGGGATATCCACGGCGGCTTTCGCGGACTCCAGGTCGGATGCCGCGGTCGGTGCCCCGGTCGTCGTGCCCGTCACGACGATCCCGTCCGCGCCGCAGAATGCCGTTCCGCGTGCGAGCTCCGCGATGTCGAGGTCGGCCGTGATCGCGTGGCTGCCGTGCTTCTTCTGGACGTCGGCGAACAACGCGATTTCGTCTGCGCCGATCGACTTCCGGTAGCGCAGCAGTTCCCCGGCGTCGGCCTCGTCGAAGAGTCCCTCGTCCGAGACCGACGCGTACGAGAAGCCCTCGGCACGGATGAAGTCCGCGCCGATCGACTGCGCGACCGCGAGTGCCGCGCGGTTGGCGCCCGCGAGAATTTGCACGCCGAGAGGTGGTCGGGCCGCACTTCGCACTGCGCGGCCGACGGCGGTCATGCCGGCGACGATCTCCGGGCCGACGTCGCGACGCAGGTAGGGGACGTCGTGCATGTTCTCGATCAGGATCGCGTCGAAACCGGCGTTCGCGAGCGACTCGGCGTCGCGCGCCGCGCGTTCGACGATCTCGTCGATCGAGGCCGAGTGGCGTGGCGTGCCCGGCAGCGCGGCGACGTGCACCATGCCGACAAGCGCCGGGATTCGTTCGAGGAAGGGGATGTCAGCCATCGTCTCCTCGCAACGTAGCGTCGCGCCCGCGGGACTGCTCGCTCGCGGTTGCACTTCCCCGACAAACGCCGTACGACCGGGGCATGTCCGTCCACGCTCGTCGTCGCCAGAAGCTGCTCGATACACTCGGCGACGGTCTCCTCGTGCTCCCGACCGCGGCGCACAAGTTGCGCAACGGGGACGTGCACTACTCGTTCCGGCCCGGCAGCGACTTCACCTACCTGACTGGATTCCCCGAACCCCATGCCGTGCTTGTCGCGTGGCGCACCGGAACCGGCAAGCACCGCAGCATCTTGTTCGTCATGCCGCGCGACAAGGCGCGCGAGATCTGGGACGGCAAGCGTCACGGCGTGCGTGGCGCGGTGCAGCGGTTCGGGGTCGACGAGGCGTTCCCGATCGAGTCGCTGCGGGAGAAGCTGCCGGATCTGCTCGCGCCGCATATCCGTCTGTTCCACACCCTCGGCGATGACGAGGAACTCGACGACACCCTGATGAAGGTGTTCGCCGTGCTCCGCGCGAAGAACCGACGGCGCAACCCCGCGGCCCACCCGATCCTCGAGGACCCCAAGCCCACGATCGCGAAGCAGCGCTTGGTCAAGGACGCGGAGGAACTCGCGACGATGCGGCAGGCCGCGGACATCTCGGCCGAAGCCCACTGCGCGGCGATGCGCGCGGCGCGGCCCGGCATGACCGAGTATCAGGTCCAGGCCGTCATCGAGGAGACGTTTCGCACGCACGGCTCGATGCGCAACGGCTATGACTCGATCGTCGCGAGCGGCCCCAACGCGTGCATTCTGCACTACATCGAGAACACGCGGAAGATGCGTCGCGGCGACCTCCTGCTCGTCGACGCGGGTGCCGAAGTCGACTCCTACACGGCCGACATCACGCGGACGTGGCCGATCAGCGGCGCGTTCAGCGACGCGCAGAAGGCGATCTACTCGATCGTCCTCAAAGCGGAGAAGGCGTGCGTTCGCGTGGTCCAGCCGGGCAAGGCCTGGGACGGCATCCACAAGACCGCGCTGCGCGAGATCACGAAGGGGCTCGTCTCGATCGGGCTGCTGAAGGGCGACGTCGCGAAGCTCGTCAAGAAGGGCGCGTGCCGCAAGTGGTTCATGCACGGAACGTCGCACTGGCTCGGCATGGACGTGCACGACGTCGGTCCGTACGAGGATGCGGACGGCAAGTCGATCAAGCTGCGGCCCGGCATGGCGATGACCGTCGAGCCCGGGCTCTACTTCGATCCCGCCGACAAGTCCGTGCCCAAGGAGTTCCGTGGGATCGGGGTGCGGATCGAGGACGATGTCGTCGTGACGCGCACGGGCCACGAGGTGTTGACGGGCGGCGTGCCGAAGGAAGTTCGAGAGGTGGAGGCGCTTTGCGCGGCCGGGGCGTAGGCCGCGGGTGTGTCGTGGCGCTGCTGCTGAGCGCGGCGCTCACTGCGCAGTCGACGAAGCCGTCACCGGGTTGGCGTACGATTGCCGCGGGCGACGGCGACGGTGTGCACTTCTCGGTCAACCGTTCGCACCGCAACGTGCTGTGCTTCGTCGGCGACGCGATCTTCTGCCTCGTGCGCCGCGAGTCGCGCGACGTGCCGTCGGGTCCCGTCGGCATCCTGATGTCGACGTGTGACGGGGGGCTCACGTGGCAGGAGGCGACGCAGATCCCGGTCGACCAGTTCGAACTCGGCGCGATCGCGGCCGGTCCGGAAGGGACCGAGCTCCACGTCGTCTGGAACGCGCGCGGCGAGGATGGCTACCACAGCGTCTACTACCAGGCGTTCGACGCGGCCAAGCGCGAATGGGTCGGCGAACGCGAGCGCCTCGCGCAGGGCACGAACGGCAACAACCAGTACCTCGCCGAGAACATCGCTGTCACGAGCGACGGCACTCTGATCGCGATGATCTCGGCGCACCGCAGTCCGAAGGCGCCGTGGACGTTCTGGTGCACGGGCCTGCGGCTGAAGGGGCCGAAGGACGAATCCTGGAGCAAGCCGTACATCGCGAGCGGCAACTGGACCGGCGTCGCCCCGGGGCTGCAACTCCACGAAGACCGCGCGTACCTCAGCTACCGCAGCAACGGACCGAACGACTTCGGGATCTACCGCCGCGTCTTCGATTGGCGCGAGCGCAAGTGGACGGTCGAGCAGACGCGCGTCGACGAGCGCGAGCCCGATGGCGTGCACGCGTCGAACACGAGTACGACGCTGATCGACAACAGCGGCCGGCTCTACGTGCTCTACGCGGTCGGCACGCCGCGCGCGGGATCGGGCGGTCTGCGCCTCGCGTTCGCGAAGGACCGCGACGCGAAGGAGCTCGCGCGGATCGAGGTCGCGGACGACGCCGAGCTCGAGGGTGGCAACCACAACTACCGCCACTACAGCCTCGCGCGTGGGCCGGGTGACCAGGTGCTCGTGTTCTTCAGCAAGATGTCCGAGGACTTCACGAAGCTCTACGTCGCGACGTACGTCGCGGGGCGTCGGGTCGGCAAGGTGCGCGAGATCGGCACGGGGAAGGCGAACGCATTCCAGATCGTGAACGGCGTGCGCGGCGACGGGTTCGTGAGCACGCTGCTCGCGGTGGTGGCAGGCGCAGGGGACCTGCAGGGCTACGCGATGCGATGGCCGGTGAAGTTCTACTGGCGTTAGCCCTTCGGAGGCTTCAGAGCGACGGCGACACGCGCGACCAGCGCGTATGCGGCCGCCACGACGAGGAACACCACGGCGGCTTCGTGCCCCGTCGCGGCCGCGATCTCGGCGCCGGTCCACAACACGGCGGGCGTCCACCAGCCTCGTTTGCCACGGAAGCGCAGGCACGCGACCCAGACCCCGATCACGCAGCACCCGATCGACAGCCACATCGGTGGCCAGAGGAACGTGTTCACTTGCACGGTCACGTGTCGTAGGGCATACGCGGACAGCAAGAGAAGCAGGCCGGCGTCCTGGCGACGCGACACCGAGCCGCGCACGGCGAGGCCGAGTGCGCCGAGTGCCATCATCAGACTCAGCACGATCCCGAGTCCGAGCACCCACACCCGTGTCCACAGGTATGTCGCGACCGGCGATGTGACGTTCTCCACACGCGTGCGCAGAGTCGCGGGCATCGAGTTGTGCAGTCCGGTCGCCTCTGCGAGCGTCGCCAAGAACTCGGGCCGCGGTTCGGATGCAGCGAGTAGCTCCAGTGCGTGGCTACGGATCTCCGCGTCCGAGGTCTGGATGGCCAGGCGCGACCAGAAGTCGTCGATGTCGACGTGCTGGTCGAACGTGTGGGATCCCGCGGGTAGGTAGAGCGCCGATTCGTCTCCCGCCATCAGTCGAGCACGTCTGACCGCGACGCGAAGGTCGTCGTTCAACCACTGGTACGCGACGCCTTCCAGTGCGAGCTTCTGTGCGGCTTCCGGGAGTGGGATCACCGTCGCGAACTCACACAGCGCGAGCCAGTCCGAGACTTCGGACGGATCCTGTTTCAGAAGGGTTTGCGCGAGGCCTTCCCGCCACCACGACCACGGGCGATCCGCGGTCGCTGCAGACGAGTCGACGGCGGCCAGCGTGAACAAGGTCGTGTGGGACGGGAAGTCACGCAGCCGTGTCGTGCGCGCGCCGACGACGCGCACCTCGCCGACGCAAACGCCGCTGTCGTCGTCGCGCCAGCCACCCGTCAGTTGGTAGTGCGGGGTCAGGCGCTGCGCGGACGCATGGATGATGGCTCGGGCCCCGCGGTTGCTCCACTCGGCCCGGACGTTCGCCTGCATCACGATCGAACCGGAGTGGAGAAACACCGGACGCCTCAGGCCGACGTAGGCCGCCGGCACGTCGGGGGGAACTTCGTACGCAGAGTCGACGAGAGTGGTGTTGCCCATCGAGACCGCGACGTCGTCGCGACCGACGATCCGCGGCCGCGGCTTACCGTCGGTGAACGCGACTGTCAGCAGCCGCACGTGGAGCTCGGCGTTCGGCACGAGCCCGAGAGCGCGCTCCCATTCGACGGCGAGGTCGTGGTCGACCTCGGGCGGCACCACGTGGTCGTCGACCGTGAGGACGAGCAGGTTGTGGATCCAGACTTGGCGATCGTTCCCCTTGGCGTCGTGTAGTTCACGCAGCAGGAGGTTCGGCGTGAGCTCGTCCGGCTCGTGTTCCCACTGCAGGGCGTCGATCAGCCAGCGCCGCGGGTCCTCCTGGCCGTGAGCCTGCCACCACCGGGTCCATGAAGTCTCATCGTCGCGGTCGAACTCGACGCCGGTCATCGATCGCAACCACCGCAGACTCCCTACGCGCGTGAGGCGCGGCTCGATACCCTCAGGCTCTTCAGGACGCTCTGCGAAGAGTGACTCCGCTGCGAGCTCGACCCGCTTGCGGTGCGCGCTCAGCCGGTCGAGGCCGCGCAGCCACTGCAGGCCGTTGGCGACGCGTCCGGCGTCGCCGAAGTCCATGACCGGCACCATCGAGAACCCGCCGCTGACGGTCAGCTTGCGTCGGTAGATGCTGACCGGGAACGGACCGAGAGCGTGGTACGCGATCGATGCGAGCTGTCGCACCTCTTCGTCGGACGCTTCGTCGACGAAGATCTCCACGAGCTGCAGGACGAGATCGGACCGGGCCGGCGTCGTCGCTGGGTTGACGAAGTTCTCCGGGCGGGCCCAGGCGACCGCACGCTGCTGGAGGATCTCCCACGAGCCTGGCAGTAGGTTCGCTCGATTCCGAAGCAGTTCGATGAACGTCGGTCCGCCGAACCACGGTGGCAACCCGATGACGAGTCGCCAGTCCGACGCGGCGACGGCGAGCAGGCTCGCGCACCGTCGTTGCGGGTTCGCGAAGTCTGCCGACATTCGTCTGGCGCGGTCCTCCGTCGAGAGGTGCGTTGCAACGGGCGGTCCGCGGGTTCCGGTCAAGACGTCGAGACGCAGCTCTTCGAACTCGAGCGCCTGGTGCTGGTCGACCGTTGCGTCGAGACTCTGCCAAGATCTCGGTGTCGGCAGTACGTGCCGTGCCTCGGCCAGCAGCGCGTCGAATTCGCGTTTCGCCGCGGTGCCGCGCTCCCAGTGCTGCCGCCCCGCCTCGTCGATCAGCAGTCCGGCGAAGCGGGTTCGCAGGTCGAGCGCGAACGCGCTCGGGTCCGTGCCGTCAAACGCCGCGCGATACGCGTGGATCGCGCCGGTCGGGTTCTCCTCCGCGACGAGCCGGTCGCCGAGTGTGATGCTCGACGCGCGTAGCATCGCGGGCACCGCGAACCACCACACCGCGATCGTGACGAGGAGCGCGGCGATCGACGCCGTGACGATCGCGCTGCGGTGACGCCCGACGAAGCGTCGCAGTCGATACGCGCGCGACGGTGCGCGCGCGACGATCGGCTGCCCACTCGCGAAGCGCTCGAGGTCTTCCGCGAGGGCCTGCACTGTCGCGTAGCGCGCCTCCGGTTGCTTGGCCATCGCCTTCTGGCAGATGACCTCGAGGTCGCGGGGGACGCTGCTGTCGACCTTCCGCGGGGCGACCGGTTCCTCCGCGACGACCGCGTGCATCAGCTGCGCGAGCGGGCGACCCGCGAACGGCGCGTGGCCGGTGATGCACTCGTAGAGCACCGCGCCGAGTGCGTAGATGTCCGACGGCTCGCCAATGCGCCCGCTCTCGCCGAGCGCCTGCTCCGGGCTCATGTACGACGGGGTGCCGATCAGCTGTCCGGACAGCGTGTTCGCGGCGTCGCCGCCGAGTTCGAGAGCGAGCCCGAAGTCGACGACGAACGCGTCGCCGTCGGCGTCGACCAGGATGTTGGCCGGCTTGAGGTCGCGATGCACGACGCCGCGGCCGTGGGCGTAGGCGATCGCCGACGCGACTTGCCGCAGCAGGCGGACGGCGCGAGAGGTCGTCACCTCGCCGGCTTCGATCAGTTCGCTGAGCGTGCGGCCCTCGACGAGATCCATCGTGAAGTAGACGAACCCGTCGGCGTTGCCGACTTCGTGCACGGACACGATGTGGCGGTGACGCAGGCGCGCGAGGCTGCGAGCCTCGCGCTCGAAGCGGTCGATTGCGTCGCCGAAGATCAGGTCGCCGGGGCGCAGCACCTTGAGCGCGACGTCGCGGTCGAGCGACTTCTGGTGCACGCGGTACACGATGCCCATGCCGCCGCGACCGAGCTCGCCCTGGACCTCGTAGTCGTCGGGGAGTGCGGGCGGCTTCAGGGTGTCGCCCGTCGTGAGGTCTTCGCCGAGCGAGGTGTGCAGAGCGCGCACCGCACGGAGGCAGTGCGCGACGTCTTCGTCCGAGACCTCGAACCGTTGCGCGAGGCCCGCCATGTCGAGCGAGTGACCCGACGCGACGCGGTTGGCGAGTTCGCCGGCGAGGCGACCGAGGCGTTCGTCGCGATCGAACGTCATGCGTCGCTCCGTTCGAGGCAGGAGCCGAGGCGGATCGTCGCGCGTCCGAGGGCACGCCGCACCGAGGACTCGCTCGTGCCGAGTCGGTCCGCGATCTCGTCGACGCTCAGTCCTTCGAAGAAGCGCATCAGCACGACGTCGCGATCCTCGGAGGGCGAATCGGCGAGAGCCGACGCGAGCCGCTCGCGTTCTTCCACGCGCTCGGCGCGCGACGCGGGGCCGATCGTGCGCGTGCGCAGCTCGTCGAGCACCTGGCTGACCCGCGCGAGGTCGCCGGGCGGCCGACGCTTCTTCGCGCCGTGGTGCTCGGCGCGGGCGCGGATCCGGTTCTCGGCGATGCGGCACAGCCATCGCGAGAAGCCGCCGTCGTCCCGGTCCTCGAACGTCGAGAACGCCTCGTGGGCCGCGAGATACGTCTCCTGAACTAGGTCGAGGCTCTGCTCCTTCTCTCGCAGCTTGGCGCCGAGCCGTAGCCGGACGAAGAGCTGCAGACGTTCCGCCGCATTGGCGAACAAGGCGTCGTAGGCGTCTCGATCGCCGTCCTGGGCGCGTTGGACGAGGTCGGCGGTGGGATCGTGGGTCGGCATGGGGCGGGCTCCATCCATGAGAGTGGAAGAAGTCCGAGAGTCCGTCAGAAAAATCAGGCGCGCGGATACGTCGTCCCGCGCCAGCGGACGCCGCCGCGGCGGAGCGTCTGCACCGCGCTCCAAACCATGCCGGCGGTCACGATCGGCAGGACGATCGGCACGAGCAGTCCATAGCCCGCGCTCCAGCCGTAGCGACGGGCCGTCATCGCGCTCGGGATCGCGTGGCCCCACAGGCCCGCGAATGCGCACCAGCCCTGCCAGCCGGACAAGAGCGGGCCGATTGTCGCGAGGGTCCACGCCGCGACCGTGAGCCCGACGATCAGGACGAGTCGCACGACGCTGAAGTCGAGCGCCGCGAAGTAGTTCTTCTCCGTCAGCACGAAGAAGCTGCGGATCGTCGTGATCCACTCGCACTCGACGGCGTCGGCGCCGAAGCAGGCGCGGGTGCGGAAGCCGGCGTTTCGGAGCGCCTTGCCGAGCCGCAGATCGTCGAGCACTTCGCCTCGTAGCGCGTCGTGACCGCCGGCGTCCCGATATGCGGACGCGCGCACGAGATTGAACGCGCCGACGCCGAGATACGCACGCTTGCGATCGGCGTTCACCCATGCGGCCTGCGCGAAGAAGCCGAGGCACATCGTCAGCACGATCCCGCGGCCGCCCGCGCGGGTCTCGGTCAATCCCGGTACGAGGCACACGTGGTCCGCCTCGGTTGCGTCCGCGTGCTGCAGCGCGCGCGCGACGGCGTCGCGGCTCATCCACGCGTCGGCGTCGGCGAAGAGCAGCCAGTCGGCTCCGTCCCCGACCGACTCGGCCGCGACATGGCACGCGTGGTTCTTGCCGAGCCAGCCGTCGGGCAGATCCGTGACGTGGATCACGCTCACGTAGTCATCGTCCGCGGAGATGCGTTCGAGGATCTCGGCGGTTTCGTCCGTCGAGCGGTCGTCGACCGCCACGACTCGGACGTCGAGGTGGCGCTGGGATCGCAACCTCTGCAGGGTCCCCTCGATCCGCGCCGCCTCGTCGCGCGCCGGCACGATCGCGACGACGCGCTCCGTGCGCGCGGCGTCGGTCGCAGCCGCGAGATCCGGCAGCACCGCCACCCGCCGAATCCCGGCGAGCGTCGATACGAACCATAGTGCAGCCACGACGAGTACGACCACGTCGACCATCGGCCGCGAGCATGCCGGAATGCGCCGCTCCGATGTAGAGGATTCGCCGCGGTGGTCTACATTGCGTGCTCAGATGAAGATCGTCAGCGTAGGCGGCGGGCCAGGCGGCCTGTTCTCGAGCATCCTGCTGAAGAAGCGGTATCCCGACGCGGGGATCGAAGTGTACGAGCGCAATCGCAGCGACGACACGTTCGGTTGGGGTGTGGTGTTCTCCGACGAGACGCTCGGCAACATCGAGGACGCGGATCCGCCGAGCATCCAGGAGATCCGCCGGCGGTTTCGCTACTGGGACGACATCCATACGTTCCACGGCGGCGCGTGCACGGTGTCGACGGGGCACGGCTTCTGCGGCATGTCGCGGAAGGAGCTGCTGCAGGTGCTGCAGGAGCGTTGCCGCGAGCTCGATGTGAAGCTCGAGTTCGAGTGCGAGATTGGCGACTTCGAGCGTTTCGCGGACGCCGACGTGATCCTCGCGGTCGATGGCGTGAACAGCGCGATCCGCGAGCGCTACGCGGAGCACTTCAAGCCGTCGATCGACTGGCGCAAGTGCAAGTTTGCGTGGTATGGGACGGACCTCGAGCTCGAGGCGTTCACGTTCGTGTTCAAGGAGAACGAGCACGGCCTGTTCCAAGTGCACGCGTATCCGTTCACCGACGGTCTGAGCACGTGGATCATCGAGTGCCGCGAGGAGACGTGGCGTCGCGCGGGGCTCGACGAGATGTCGATCGAAGAGTCGCTCGCGTATTGCCAGGAGCTGTTCGCCGACGACCTGCGTGGGCACAAGCTGCTGAACAACAACTCGGTGTGGCGCACGTTCCCGACCATCCGGAACGAGACGTGGCATCACGAAAACATCGTGCTGATGGGGGACGCGGCGCACACGGCGCACTTCTCGATCGGCTCCGGGACCAAGCTCGCCCTCGAGGACGCGATTGCGCTCGACGCGGCGTTCGGCGAGCACGGACCGAGCGACATCGGCAAGGTGCTGCGGGCGTACGAGGACTCGCGCTACGTCGAGGTGATCAAGCTGCAGAAGGCCGCGCAGACGAGCCTCGAGTGGTTCGAGAACAGCGGGCGCTACCTGCAGCAGGATCCGGTGACCTTCTCGTTCAACCTGATGACGCGGAGCAAGCGGATCACGTACGACAACCTCGCGCTGCGGGATCCCGAGCTCGTCGCGCAGACCACGGAGGTGTTCGCCGCCGCGTGCGACGCGCCGCGGCAGGCCGACGGCATGCCGCCGCCGCCGATGTTCACGCCGTATCGACTCGGCGAGCTCGAGCTCGTCAACCGCGTCGTCGTGTCCCCGATGTGTCAGTACTCGGCGAAGGACGGCGTGCCCGACGAGTGGCATCTGGTGCACCTCGGCAGCCGTGCAATCGGCGGTGCGGGGCTCGTGTTCACCGAGATGACGAACGTGTCGCCGGACGGCCGGATCACCGAGGGGTGCACCGGGCTGTGGAACGACGAGCAGCAGGCCGCGTGGCAGCGCATCGTCGCCTTCGCGCACGAGCACTCGAAGGCGAAGATGTGCCTTCAGCTGGCGCACGCCGGGCGCAAGGGTTCGTGTGCGCACCCGTGGCGTGGCGACGATACGCCGCTCGAAGGTGCGCGTGCGTGGCCGACGATGGGGCCGTCCGCGATGCCGTTCCGCGAGGGATGGCCGGTTCCGAAGGAGATGGACCGCGCCGACATGGACCGCGTGCGCGACGAGTTCGTCGCGGCCGCGAAGCGCGCGGATGCCGCTGGCTTTGACGCGCTCGAGCTGCACATGGCGCACGGCTACCTGTTGTCGAGCTTCTTGTCGCCGTTGTCGAACCGGCGCGAGGACGACTACGGCGGGAGTCTCGAGAACCGGATGCGGTATCCGCTCGAGGTGCTCGACGCGGTGCGCGCGGCGTGGTCCGCGAGCAAGCCGCTCGGCGCGCGGATCTCGGCGTCGGACTGGGCGGGCGAGGATGGGCTGACCGGCGACGACGCGGTCGCGATCGCGCGCGCGCTGCAGGAGCACGGGTGCGCATTCGTCGATGTGTCGAGTGGCGGGAACTCCGCGGAGCACGTTCCCGAGTATGGGCGCATGTATCAGGTGCCGTTCGCGGAACGGATCAAGCACGAGGTGGGGGTGCCGGTGATCGCTGTCGGCGCGATCCAGGGCGCGGACCACTGCAACACGGTGCTCGCCGCGCAGCGCGCGGACCTGTGCGCGATGGCGCGCCCGCATCTGAACGATGCGTACCTGACGCTGCATGCGGCGGAGGCGTACGGCTTCGCCGGGCAGCACTGGCCGGGGCAGTACGAGCTCGGGCGCAAGTGACAAAGCTGTCTACGTGCAAAACGGGACAGTGGGGGTTACGCGGGCGTAACGCTCACTGTTACGCCCGCGTAACACCCACTGTCGCGTTTTGCACGTAGACAGTCTTGTCACTCACTCAAGAGTCGCACGGCTTCCTCTTGCCCCGCGTAGCTGGCCCACTCTGCGGCCGTCGCGTTGTAGCGCTCATCGCGCTTGTTGCGGTCGACGCCGCGGTCGAGGAGGAACTGGATCGACTCGAGGCGGCCGTGGGCCGCGACCTCGTGGAGCAGGGATGCCGGTTCGTGGAGGCCCCAGGCGCCGTGCAGGTCCGCGCCATGGCGGATCAGGAACGATGCGACTTCGAGTTGCGTGTTCATCAGCGCGAGCCCGAGCGCGTGCAGCAGTGTGGCGGCCGGATCGGTCGACTCCCGCAACGCGGGGTACACCAACGAGGGCTGTGATCGTAGCTCGCCGTCCGCATCGAAGAACGCTTGTACCGCTGCCATGTCGCCGAGGCCTGCGCGAGTCGAGAGGTCGTCACCTGGCGGCCACAGCGGCGTGAGCAGCTCGATCATCTCGTGGCATCCGTAGTCGATCGCGTAGACCGTGGCCTTGCTCGGCGGGCGCGGTTCGTTGCGAACACTTGCGCCTGCGTCGAGTAGCGCGGCTGCGATCTCGGGGCTTGCGCCGAACGCGCACTGCTCGAGCATCTCGACTTGCCACGCTTCGTTGTCGCGCGTGAGCAGGGCGGGTTCCTCGGCGAGGAGCTTCGTGAACCGCGCGACGTCGCGCTCTGCCCGCGCGTCGAGAAGCTGCAGACGGCGTACGGATTGGCCCAGGGTCAGGTCCGCGGCCGGATCGAGTCGGCTGCGCTTCTCGAGCAGGAGGCCGGCCAATTCGCTCGCCGTCAGGCCGCTGCTCGTATCCGTCGCGACCACTGCTTCGGCGAGCGCACGTGTCGTGGCGTCATGACCGTGCCGCGCGGCCATGATGCATGCCGCTGCGGCGCGGGGCGGGTCGTTTCGCTGCTGGAGCAAGTCTTCGACCGTTTCCAAATCGCCGCAAGCGGCTGCGACCTCGAGGTCGAGCGACACCGCGCCGCGCTCGACGAACAGTTGCACCATCGTCGTCGATCCGGTGTTCATCGCGCGGGCGAACGCGCCGTCTGGGAGCTCCGAACCGAGATCCAGCAGCACGCCGGCGCACCGCACCGCGGTCCAGAAATCGGGGTCCTCACCGGCGAAGTTCGCGTAGCTCTGGCAGGCATCGATGAGCAGGCCGCCGCGGTCGCTCGTTTCGTGGACCAGCGCCGGATGCCGCCGGACGAGCTTCTTGAGTTGCTTGGCGTCCTTCTGCTTGATGAACTCGAGTCCGCGTTCGTAGCCGTCGTATGCCATGAGTCGGCCCAGGCTAGACCTTCCAACGCTCACGCAGCGAGTGCTTGCTGATCTTGCCCGAGCCCGTGCGCGGCAGCGCTCCGACGAAGCGGATCTCCCGCGGGACCTTGAAGCCCGCGAGCCGCTCCCGGCAAAAGTCCGCCAGTGCGGTCTCGGTGAGCTCCGAGTCCCCGCGCAGCACGACCGCGGCGGCGATGCGCTCTCCCCACACGTCGTCGGGGAGCCCGATCGCCGCGGCTTCGACGACGTCCGGGTGCTCGTAGAGCCGGTTCTCGATCTCGGTCGAGAAGACGGTTTCGCCGCCGGTCAAGATCACGTCCTTCGCGCGATCGACGATCGTCACGAACCCCTTGTTGTCGATGACCGCGAGGTCCCCCGTCTTGAGCCAGCCGTCCGCGGTGAACGCGTCGCGCGTCGCGGCCGTCTGCTGCCAGTAGCCGGGTGTGACGGTCGGGCCGCGCACCCAGATCTCGCCGACGGACGCTTCGTCGTTTGCTACGTCGCGGCCGTCGAGGTCGACGACGCGGAGTTCGACTCCGCGCACCGCGCGGCCGGTCTTGGCTCGCCACGCCAGTTGCTCGTGCTCGGGCAGCGCGCGCAGCGCGTCGTCGAGCAGGCTCATCGTCAAGAACGGGCTGGTCTCCGTCATGCCGTACGTCTGCACGTACTCACACCCGAACCGTTCGACGATCGAGCGCACGACCTCGGGCGCGATCGGCGCGCCGCCGCTCAAGATCGCGCGCAGGCTCGACGAGTCGTGCCCGCCGTCTTCCTGGACCATCAGGTTGAGCATCGTCGGCACGAGATTGCTGATCGTGATCCGCTCACGCGCGATCGCGCGGAGCGCGGTTTCGGCGCCGAACCGAGGCACGAACGTGTGCGTCCCGCCGACGTGCGTGATCGAGAACGTCGCCCACGCGTCGGCCAGATGGAACATCGGCGCGATGTGGCCCCACACGTCGCTCTCGTCGAGTGCGAGCTCGTGGACGGTCATCGCAACGTGCGCGGTCACGTTGCCGTGGGTCAGCATGACGCCTTTCGGGGTGCCGGTCGTGCCGCTCGTGTAGTAAAGCTGCGCGACCGTGCTCGCCTGCGATTCCGCCGGCTCGAACTCCTCGAGCGGGCATGACTCAGGCCACTCGTCGTCGATCCACAGGACATCGACGCCGAGGTACTTCACGACGTCCTCGAACTTGCGCTCGGCGAGCAGGAGGTCGGCGCCGCTGTCTTCGAGCACCAGGCGGTGCTCCTGCACGTTGAGTCGGGTGTTCCACGGCACGAGCACGAGGCCCGCTCCGGCAGCCGCGAAGTAGGCCGCGAGATACTCCCAGCAGTTGTTCGCCAGAATCGCGACGCGATCGCCGGGGTCGAGGCCGGCTGCGCGGAGCCGCTCGGCGAGACCTGCGGCTTCTGCCGCGAGCTCGGCGTAGGTCAGCTCGACGTCTTCGTGACGGATGGCGACGCGCGCCGCGAAACGCGTCGCGGCGGCGTCGAGCAAGGACCAGATCAAATGGCGACTCTCGCTACTTGTTGCCCTTTTCGAGCGGGTTCGTGGTCTTCTTGCCGCTCGACATGCTGGCTTCGACCGGCACGGCGAGTTCCGGCTTCGCCGTCTCGCCCTCGTAGACGCCGAGCGTGCGCGTCAGGTACTCCTCGTACTTGCGGTACCGATTCAGCGTCTTGACGTCGCCGCCGAGGCCGTGGCCGCCGGTCGGATCCAAGAACAGGTCGACGTTCGTCTCCTTGCCGGCCTTCAGCAGCTCGCGGTAGACGCGCACCGTGTCCTGGTAGAGCACGTTCGAGTCCTCCATGCCGTGCACGAGCAGGAGCTTGCCCTTCAGGTTCTTCGCGAGCGGCAGCAGCGAGTACTTGCCGAGGTCGGTCTTGCCGACGCGGCTGTCGCCGATCGTGCCGGTCGAGTACCACGAGTTGTAGTTCTCCCACTCGGTCGGGCCGGCGCCGGCGATGCCGACTTGGAACGTCTCGGGTGCCGTGTAGAGGCACATTTGGGTCTGGAAGCCGCCGAAGCTCCAGCCGTGCATGCCGACGCGCTTCGGGTCGACGCCGTAGTTGGCGATCAGGTGTTTGACGCCATCGGTCAGGTCTTCGACCTGTGGCTTGCCGACGCGCTCGAAGTTCGCCTTCTCGAACACGGCGCCGTAGCCGGACATGCCGCGGGGGTCGATCGTGACGGTCACGTAGCCGTGCTTCTTGGCCATGTACCAGCCGAAGAAGTACGACGCGCTGTGGTAGTTGCCGTCGGTAACCTGCTTGCGGGTGCCGAGCGGGCCGCCGTAGACGTAGACCAGCAGCGGTCGCTTGTCGGTCTTCTTCCAGCCGTCCGGCTTGAACATCATGCCGTGGATCGTGTGCCCGTGCCGGTTCTCGTATTCGAAGAACTCCGGCATCGCCTTGGTGATGTCGTGCAGCTTCTTCGGATGGGAATCGGTCAGCGTCGTCTGCTTCGTTTCGCCGACGTCCGCGTGTACGAGCTCCTTGAGCGAGCCGTAGCTGACGTAGGATGCGAGCACGTGCTTGCCGTCGTTGCTGACTGCGGCCGACGCGTACTGCCCGCGCTGGTTGGTCAAGCGCTTCATCGCGCCGTTCGTCATGTCGACCGCGTAGACGTCGGTGCGCGACGGGTGCTCCTTCGTCGCGCGGACGAAGAGCTGGCTGCGGTCCTTCGAGAGCTCCATCGGATAGACCTCGAAGTTGCCGTGGGTCAGCTGGCGCGTCGACTGGTAGACGCTGTCGAGCGCGTGGATGTGGCGGAAGCCACTCTGCTCCGACAGGAACGCGATCGTGCGGTTGTCGGCCAGAAAGCGCGGCTCGAGCATGCGTGGCGTCGTCGGGCCGCCATCGTGGAGGAAGCGATACACGACCTTGGCCGGGGCATCAACGATGTGGTCGAGCTTGGCCTTCTTGTCCTTCGCCTTCTTCTCGGCGTCGTCCTTCTTCGTCGCGTCGTTCTCGTTCTTCTCGCCCTTCGCGACGTTCTCGTCGCCTTTGGCGTCCTTCTTCTCGTTTTCCGCTTCCGGCTTCTTCTCCTCTTCCTTCGGGAACTCCGCCTGCATGATCTCGACGTGTCGCGTCTTCTGCTCGAACACGCCGAAGGCGACCCGCGACGAGTCCGGCGACCAGTCCGGCGTGCGCAGGATGTCGCGCGGACCGGAGACCTTGTGCGTGTAGACCTTGTAGAGCTGCGGCTCTTCGTTAAGACCCTGGTCGATCTCGTAGAGGTAGATCGTGTTGTGCGAGTCCGCGATCGGGTCGTCGGACACGTGACGCGACACTTCACGGACGTCCATGAACCGGTCGCGATACTGCGCGATCTTGACCTTGCGGTTGCCGGACATCATGCGTCCGCCCTTGCGCGTCAAGAACACGGCGCGCTTGCCGTCCGGGCTGAGCCGGTAGCTCGACAGGCTCTCGCCGCTGGCGAACTTCGGGTCGATCTGCTCGATGATGTGGTTGTAGAACCGCACCGCGAACAGGGAGCCGTCGCGCATGTACGTGTAGCCCGTACCGTCCGGTAGATAGGCAACCGAGCTCTCGTAGTTCTGCGTCTTGGTCAGACGGCGAATGCCGCCCTGGCCGATCTCGTACTGGTAGACGTCGCCGCCGGACGTGAACAGCAGCTCGTTGTCCTTCGGAGACCACGTGAACGACGAGATGCCGCCGTAGCGCGGCGCTTTTTCGCGATCTGCGTCGTCTTCGCCGACCCAGTCGTCGCGGACCTCGTCATGCAGCTTCCGGTCTTCGACCTTCTCGCCCTTCTTGTCGGCCTTCGCCTTCTTCTCCGCTTGCGTCTTGCGACGCGCGCGCTCCTTCTTCGCGAGCTTCTTGCGATCCTCGAGAACCTCGCGCGCGTTGCGCTGGAACTCGGCCATGTCGCTGACCGACGTGATGCGACGCGTCGTGCCGTCCGCGGTGTTGAACAGCCACAGGTCGTTGCCGTGGCGACGTTCGTCGCGGGTACGGTAGAGCCACGCGGCGTACTTGCCGTCGTGCGAGAACGCCATCGACCGCGCGCTCGGGCCGGTCAGCTTCTTCTTGGGGAACAGCTTCTCGAGCGTGAGTTCCGACTCGGCCTTCTTCGAATCGGTGGTCTTCTCGGTAGCTTTCTCGGTGGTCTGGGAGCCCTGCGCGCTCAGGTCCGGGATCAACAGACCTGCGGCGAGGGCGAACGGCAGAATGGAGAACCGGAGCATCCGGCCAGCATAGCCCGACGCGATGGGGTCAGCCCGGCGGGACGTGTCGAACGTGTCCCAACGTCGATCGGCGGATCCGAACGGTGGGTTCCCCCGACGGCACGCCTGCAGGCGCAGCCCGTCGAGCCCTGTCGAACATGTGAAGGGGCGGCTTCACCCGAAAGCGACGCGGACCGCGATTCCTCGGTATAACCACAGGTTGCCGAAGCTGCCTCCGCGCCGGCGGTTCCCTCTCCACCCAAATCAGAGGTCCTACATGAAGCCCTTCGTCTTGCAATTGGCGATCCTGGCTGCCGCGATGGTCACTTTCGTGAGTTCGGCCACTGCGCAGTGCGTACCCCTCGGTGGCCGTTGCCCGGGTGCGGCCGCTCCGGTCTGCAGCGGCCCTCCGGTGACCGGCAGCGTACTGACGATCTCTTGTCCGCCGATGCCGTGTATTGCGCCGCCCGTAATGATGATCGGCGACTGCCTGTTGCCGCCGGTCCCGGTTCCGCCGCCGTTGAACTGCTCGCCGCCCGGTGTCGTACCTTGCACGCTAGGAGTCCTGCCGTGGGGTTCGTTCCCGCCGGTGATCACGATCGTGATCCCGCCTGGTCTGAGCGGTTTCAAGTTCTGCGTACAGTGTGGATGCCTCTCTGGAGGAATCCTCGGCGTGCCGTGTGTGTACCTCTCGGAGGTGCTTTCGGTCACAATCATCTGACGCGGCTCGAAGCCCGGTCGGCGCGTCGGGTGCTCAGCGCGTCAGCACTTCACGGATGTGGCCGACGGCCCACTCCAGATCGGCCTTCTCGATCACGAGCGGCGGCGCAAACCGAATCGTGTGCGTGTGCGTCTCCTTGCACAGCATGCCCGCGTCCTTGAGCGCTTCGCAGTACTTCCGTGCGCCGCCCGCCGACTCGTGCAGCTCGAGGCCGATCCAAAGGCCGGCGCCGCGGACTTCCTTGATGTGCGGTGAGTCGATCGCGCGCAGTTCGTCAGCGAGCCACGTGCCGAGCTCTTCGGAGCGCTCGCAGAGCTTTTCGTCGACGAGGACGTCGAGTGCGGCTTCGGCGGCCGCGCAGGCTGCGGGGTTGCCGCCGTAGGTCGAACCGTGCGAGCCCGGAGTGAACACCTCCATGACTTCCTTGCGCGCCAAGAACGCGGACACCGGATAGACGCCGCCCGACAGCGCCTTGCCGATCGTGACCGCGTCGGCGCAGACACCGGCGCGCGTGTGCGCGAAGAAGTGGCCCGCGCGGCCGAGGCCGGACTGGATCTCGTCGCAGATCAGCAGCGCGCCGAACTTGTCGCACAGCTTCCGCAGACCCGGCAGGAAGTCGTCCGGAGGAATGATCACTCCGCCTTCGCCTTGGATCGGTTCGACGAGGACCGCGACGACGTTCTCGTCGAACAGCTTCGCGGTCGCCTCGATATCGCCGTACGGCGCCTGCACGAAGCCTGGCGCGAACGGCCCGTAGTGGTTGTGCGCGACCGGGTCTTCCGAGAAGCCGACGATCGTCGTCGTGCGGCCATGGAAGTTGCCCGAGAACGTGATGATCTTCGCTTGGCCGTTGATGACGCCCTTCGACTCGTAGCCCCACTTGCGCGCGGCCTTGATCGCGGTCTCGACGGCCTCCGCGCCAGTGTTCATCATCAGCACGCGGTCGTAGCCACTGACCTTCGACAGCTTCTCGCAGAACGGGCCGAACCGATCGTTGCGGAATGCGCGAGACGTGAGCGCGAGGCGGCCGAGCTGTTCGACCAACGCCTGGACGATGCGCGGGTGGTTGTGCCCTTGGTTGACCGCCGAGTACGCCGCGAGGAAGTCGAGGTATTTCTTACCCTCGACGTCCCACACCCAGACGCCTTCGCCGCGGTTCAAGACCACGTCGAGCGGGTGGTAGTTGTGGGCCGCGAAGCGGTCTTCGAGGTCGATCCAGTGGCGAGCGTCGGTCGTGGTCTCGGGCATCTCGGTATGGTAGCGCTAGATGGTGTATGGGTCGCGTTTCGTCAATCCGCGGGGGCGTCCTATAGTCGCGGTCATGATCAAATTGGTCGTGTCATCGGCGGTGGCTCTCGCCAGCGTCGCCGCGGCGCAGGACGGTGCAGAGCGGCCGCCGAACATCGTCTATATCATGGCCGACGACCTCGGCTACGGCGACCTGGGCTGCTACGGGCAGACGCGGATCCGCACGCCTCACATCGATCGGCTCGCCGCCGAGGGGATGCGCTTCACCGATCACTATTCGGGGCACACCGTGTGCCGACCGTCCCGCCTCGTCCTCTGGACCGGGATGCACAGCGGCCACACGGCGATCAGCTCGAATACGGGCTATTTCCTCCGGCCCGAGGACGTGACGGTCGCCCAGCGGCTGAGGTCGGCGGGCTACGCGACCGGCGGCGTCGGCAAGTGGGCGAATGGCAACGTCGAGAACACCGGTCACCCCAACGACCAGGGCTTCGACCTCTGGGTCGGTTACCTCGACCAGGGCATCGCGCACAACTACTACCCGACGCACCTCTGGCGCAACCGCGAGCGCTTCCGGCTCGAGGGCAACGAGCTGTCGGATCACAAGCGCGCCCGAGGGCGCTACTCGAAGAAGCGCGTGACGTATTCGCACGACGTCATGACCGATGCGGCGTTCGAGTTCGTGAGAGAATCGGCCGAGCGGCCGTTCTTGCTGCACGTCCACTGGACGATCCCGCACGCGAACAACGAAGGTGGGGCTGTCAGCGGCAACGGGTCGGAGGTGCCGGAGCTCGGGGAGTACGCGGCCCGTGATTGGCCGGAGCCAGAGAAGGGTTTCGCCGCGATGGTGACACGGATGGATCGCGACGTCGGCCGCCTGCTCGATCTACTCGCGGAGCTCGAGATCGACGAGCACACGCTGGTGCTGTTCACGTCCGACAACGGCCCGCACAACGAGGGGCGGCACAAGCACACGTTCTTCGACTCGAACGGTCCGCTGCGAGGATTCAAGCGGGACCTCTACGAGGGTGGCATTCGCGTGCCGATGATCGCGCGCTGGCCCGGCAAGGTGCAGGCGGGCAGCGTGACCGACCATCCGAGCGCGGCGTGGGACTTCGTCCCGACCGCGTGCGAACTCGCCGGGCTCGACGCGCCGAAGGACATCGACGGCATCTCGTACGCGCCGACGCTATTCGGGCGCGAGCAGCCACAACATGAGTGCCTGTTCTGGGAGTTCGACCGCGGTAAGGGACGAGAGAAGCTCGCGCTGCGGCAAGGCAAGTGGAAGCTCGTGAAGCCGGGTGGGAAGAAGCCGTGGGAGCTATACGACTTGTCGTCCGACATCGGGGAGACGCGAGACTTGGCGAGCGAGCGCGCCGAGCTGGTCGCGCGACTGCGGACTCTTGCCGCGAGCTGCCGGTAGTCGGGACGGATCCGGTGGAATCCGCAAGATCTGGCGAGCCGAGCGGGACACCGGCCCCGTACCCTGCTTCGCATGGCATCACGCAGCGTGCTCGCTTCCGTCGTCCTGATCCTGCCGGCTTGCGCCGGCCTGTCCCCTGCGGAGTCCGAGATGTCCCCCCTGCTGGATCGCGCGGCCGGGCGCTACACCGGCACGAAGCTGCTCTGGTACCAGGATCCGGAGAACCCTGAGAAGTCCGACGCCGTCGTCGAAATCGAAGGGGACGAGCTGCACTACACCTGGTCGTTCCGCGGTGAACCTCAGCACGGCGCGTTTCGGTTCAAGTTCGCTGACGCGGAGACGACCGCGAACTGGACCGACACGTGGCATGCCAAGCAGGCGATGACGTGCACCGGCATGACGACGCCGGAGCAGATCGAGGTGCTCACGAACTACGGGCCGGGCTGGTCGTGGCGCACGATCGTGTCGGTGCCGTCCGAGGGCGAGATCTTGATCGAGATGATCAACATCGATCCGAAGGGCGCGGAGCAGCCGGCCGTTCGGCTCACGGCGACGCGGTCGTGATCGAAGCACCGGACAACGTGCCGCCGTCTCTCGAACCTTCGCAGCCCCTCGCGAGTAGTGCTACAGCCGCACGAACTGTCCGTCGTTCTGCTTCGCGAGGTTGCGCATGAATCCCGATCGGTCTTCGGAGCCGATGAAGATCGTGTTGATGCGCACGTTGCGGTGCTCGTTGGCTTCGCGCACGACCGAGAGGATCCCGCCCGGGTCGGTGATTTCGCCGACGGTCGGTGCACCGTCGGACAGCAAGAAGATCTCGTCGACCGCGGACGCGTAGCGCTTGCCGTACGCCGCCGTCTTGAGCCCGAGCGCCTTCTCGAGCGCGCCGAAGATGTTGGTGCCGCCCTGCACCTTCGTCGACTTGAGCTTGGTTTTGAGCGCGCTCTGGTTCGGCTTCGCCGAATCGGCGAAGCCCTTACGCCATGCCTTCACGGTGTCCGAGAACGTCACGACGTTGAAGCGCGTGTCGGGCGGTAGCTTGCTGACCGCGCGCAGCAGCTCGCGGCGTGCGTACTCGAATCGTGTGCCGCCATCGCCGCCGTCCCCGTTGCCGCGGTACTGCTCGATCATGCTGCCCGACCGGTCGATGATGAACACGATCCGGGCGCCGATGATCGGGATGCCGAAGAAGCCGGAGCTCGTGTTGCCCTTGACCTTCTCGGGCTGCTTGGCGAGCACGAACTCGCCGCGCACGCGCTCCCACCAGGCGCGCCACTGTTCGGGTTCGTGCGCCGGCATCCTGGCGCCGGTGAGCTCCTGCAGGACTTCGTGCGTGCGATGCCGCAGGAGTCCCGAGATCAGGCCCTTGTCGACGTCTTCGGGCTTCTCGTGGAAACGCTCGAGGATCGCGATCATCGGCTCGACCGCGGTTACGTTGCGAAAGTCGGCGAGCAGATTGACCGCGGCGAGGTCGGCGCGCCAGTCGGTGCGGCCGAGCATGCCACATGCCGCCTTGACGACGCGGCGAATGTCCGAGGTCGAACAGCGGTCGACGTTGCGCCCGAGGGTCTGGTGCGCCGCCTTCGCGAGGATCGTCGCGACGCGAGAATTGCGTTCGGACTCGATGGCGGTGGCGATCGCGAGGAGGGCGCGCGGCGACGCGATTGCATGCAGCGCGTCGGCCGACGCGAGTCGCACCTCGGGATCGGTTGCGTGTAGCTGCTTCTGGATCAGCGGTCGCGCGACCGAGACGTCGATCGCGCCGAGCGCACGCAGCGCAGCGGCCTGGATCGCGACGTGCCACTCGCTGCGGCGCCATCCTTTCGTCTCGCCTCGCGCCGTCTGCATGACGACCTCGAGCGCTGCCATCTTCGAGAAGTGGCCGAGCGCGCCCAGCGCGGACGCACGCACGACTTCCGGCCGACGCGTGATGTCGACGCGCTTGTGTCCGAGCCCGACCGCAGCGAGTCGCAGGCCTTCTCGCGCCACGTCGGGACTCTGGTTCTCGATCGCGAGATCGAGGATCGTTTGCAGTCCCGACAGGTGGGTGAGGGACAGCGGCGGATCCGCGATCAGCTCGCCGTAGATGTTCTTCGCCTTGCTACCGGTGTAGGCCGGTTCGCCGAGTTCGATCTTGCGGCCGACGAACGCGTCGTGCCAACGATGCAGCGCCGTCGCGACCTCGTCCTGGGCGAGACACGGGGTCGCAAGGACGGTGAGAAGGGTCCAAGCGGGTGCGATCCGCATCGAAAGAGTGTAGCAGGAGGCAAGGGAGAAGGGGGTTAGGCAAGGGAGGGGGAGGGTGCCGTAGCGCGTTATCGGGCACGGGTCCGAGCCCGATAACGCCCTTGTCGCCGCCTCACATCTCCCGCGCCCGCTGCCGCGCCTTGATCCAGATCTTCGCCGTCACGGGCGTCATGATCAGCCCGAAGTAGATCAGGAACTTCACCGCGTCTTCGGGCCCCATCAGCCACCAGATCAGCCCGAAGATCCCCCCGATGCTCGCGAGGGCGATCGTCAGGCTCCGGGCTTGATGCGAGCGGGTGCGGACTGTTCTGCGGTCATGGGGACGTTCACGCCTCGTCGATGCGCGGCTCGGCTCACTGTATTCGCGATCCGGCGATTCCGGCCGGATTCTCCCTTCGCACCGCGGGCTCCGGTCCCTTTCCCGGCGAAAGGACTCCCGCGATGAACTTCCCTCCCGAATCCGCCCTCGGCTACGTCGCCAAGGCCCTGCTCGCCGAACTGACGGTTTGCCCGCGCCTGATCTCTTGCGACGCCGACGGCGTGCCGACCGAGCCGGAGCTGCTGGCTCGCCTGCTCGGGGTGTCGTCCGAGCATGTGGTGCGCGCGGTGCGCGAGCTGGTCTGGTGCCACTTCCTCCGGCTGCGTCTGGTGCACTTCCCCGGCTGCGAGCCGGCGACGTGGCTCGTCATCGGCTGTAGCGAGTGAGGAACTGGCTGGGAACGGTGGGCACGCCCATCTAGGGCGCGTCGAGAGGCCGAGTTACGCCGTTCTCGACCCGCGTGCCCATCGAAGCCAACCAGTCTGCTAGTGTTCGGCGGATGCTCCGCATCGGACCGATCGAACTCGACAGCCCCGCCGTGCAGGCGGCGCTCAGCGGCTACAGCGACCTGCCGATGCGGCGCGTCGCGCGCGCGCATGGTGCCCCCTACTGCATCCACGAGGTCGTCCTCAACGAGACGGTCACGACGAAGGGCAAGCTGCAGCGGCTGATCTTCGATCTACCGGAGTGGGATCACCCGGTCGGCGGCCAGCTGATGGGCTCCGACCCCGAGGGCTTCGGCGCGGCCGCGAAGCTGCTCGTCAAGGCGGGCTACGACGTCGTTGACATCAACTTCGGCTGCCCTGTGCCGCGCGCGCTCGGTCGCTGCCGCGGCGGCTATCTGCTCGGTGAGCCCGGGAACGCACTCGAGATCGTCGATCGCGTCGTGCAGGCGTGTGCTGGCGACGTGCCGGTGACGGTCAAGATGCGTCGCGGCGTCGACGACAGCGACGAGGCCGAGCGCTGGTTCTTCGAGATCCTGGACGGCGCGTTCGAACGCGGGATCACCGGAGTGACCGTGCACGGTCGCTCGGTCGCGCAGCGCTACGTCGGGCCGAGTCGATGGGAGTTCCTCGCGCGGGTCAAGCGGCACCTCGGCGATCGGCTGCTGCTCGGCAGCGGGGACTTGTTCAGTCCGCACGACGTGCTGCGGATGATCGAAGAGACCGGCGTGGACGGCGTGACCGTGGCGCGCGGCTGTATCGGCAATCCGTGGATCTTCCATCAGGTGCGCGACCTGCTCGCCGGCCGTGAGCCTTCGCCGCCGACGGTGCGAATGCAGCGCGAAGCGCTCGAGATGCATCGCGACGCGGCGCTCGAGCACTACGGGGACAAGCGTGCGCTGTCGAAGGTGCGCACGCATGCGATCAAGTATTCCGCGGTGCACCCTGATCCGGTTGCGGCCCGTGACCACTGGGTGAAGATCCGGAAGTTCGAGGACTTCGACGCCGTGCTCGCGAATCTCTACTCCGACACGCGCGCGACCGAAGTTTCCGCGCGGCTCACGGACTTGTCGCTCGACGCCCAGTCGCTCAAGGGCTGTACTATCGCCGGCGGTTCCGAGACATCTTGATCATGCGCCTCCTCCTCGTCAGCAATTCGACCCAGCACGGCACCGGCTACCTCGAGCACTGCGAGTCCGCGGTCCGTCAGTTCTTCGATGGGTGTCGACGCATCGCGTTCGTGCCGTACGCGATCGCCGACCACGACGGCTATGCCGCCAACGCGCGCAAGAAGTTCGAAGAGATGGGCTTCTCGCTCGTCTCCGTTCACGAAGGCGATCCCTGCGCGACCGCGATGGCGGCCGACGGAGTCTTCATCGGTGGCGGCAACACGTTCCGCCTCTTGAAGGCGCTCTACGATACGCGGCTGATCGAGACGCTGCGCGCGCGGTGCGGCGACGGGATGCCCTACATGGGTACGAGCGCCGGCTCGAATGTCGCGACCGCGTCGATCTGCACGACGAACGACATGCCGATCGTGTATCCACCGTCGTTCACGGCGCTCGAGTTCGTGCCGTTCCAGATCAACCCGCACTACCTCGACGCCGACCCGGCCTCGACCCACATGGGCGAAACGCGCGAGACGCGGATCACCGAGTATCACGAGGAGAACCGCAACCCCGTCGTCGGGCTGCGCGAGGGCGCGTGGCTGCACCGCGAGGGGGACTCGTTGACGCTCGAGGGCACGACGGGCGCGCGACTGTTCCGCCGCGGGCAGGATGCCGAGGAACTCGAGACCGGCGCAGACCTGTCGGGTCTCTTGTAGAGCGCGTAAGATCAGCGCGATGGTGAAGCGCAAGTTCACTCCGGTCCAAGCGAACCGCACGCTGCCGCTCGTGCGTCGCATCGTCGCCGACATCCTCGAGAAGGCCGGTGAGATCCGCGAGGCCAGAAAGCGGCCCGTGCGCACCGACGACGCGCGCGACCACATGGCGAGCCTCGAGGCGCAGCTCGGAGAACTGATGGGTGAGCTCGAGCAGATCGGGTGCTCCTACAAGGATTGGGGCTACTCCTACGGGCTCGTCGACTTCCCGGGCCAGATCGACGGCGAAGACGTGCTGCTGTGCTGGCGCACGGACGAGCCGCGGGTGGAGTGGTTCCATCCGATCGAAACGGGCTTCGCGGGGCGTCGGCGGATTCCGCCGGCGCTGCTCGGCGACCAGCCGCAACAGCAGTCGGCCGAGTGACGTGCGCATCACGACGCTCGCTTCGGGGAGTCAGGGCAACGCGGTCCTGTTGGAGTCGCGTCGACTACGCCTGCTGATCGACGTCGGCCTGGAGCGGAAAGAACTCGAAGATCGTCTGCAGTCGATCGACGTCCCGCCCCGCACGATCGACGCCGCGCTTCTGACGCATCGCCACGCGGACCATATGCGCGGCGCGACCGAGTTCTGCAGTCGCCACAAGGTGCGCGTCTACGCCCCCCGCGCGACGGCGCGTCGTCTCGGCACCGAGTGCGGCAAGCGCATCCAGCGCATCGTGCCGCTCGAGTGGTTCGGCGTCGGGCATCTGCGTGTGATGCCCGTGCCGGTCGAGCACGACGCGCCGAACACGGTGGCCTACCTCGTCGAGGACGGTCCGATTCGCTACGGGCACGTGACCGATCTCGGCTCGACGCACGGTCACGTGCGCCAGCTCCTGACGCACTGCACCGGGCTCTATCTCGAGTTCAACCACGATCCCGAGCTGCTGCAGAATGGCGAGTACCCGCCAAACCTGAAGAAGCGGATCGCCGGTCCGCGCGGCCATCTCAGCAACGCGCAGGCCGCCGACCTTCTCGCCGCGCTCGCGCACCCGCGGCTGCAGCACGTCTGGCTCGCGCACCTGAGTCGGCGCAACAATAGGCCCGAGCTCGCGGTGGCGGCCGCGCGCGATGCGCTTTCCGGCAGTCGAGTCGAGTTCGTGGTCGCCATGCAGGACGAAGTCGGCGCGCCGGTGGAGCTGTTGGAGCGCGGTTCGGATGACATCGACGTCGCCGTTTTGTCGATGTCAACGGGCGCGCCGAGTCGTGATTCGCGGCGGTTCAGCTCGGCAGCCGAAGCCCTCGATAGATCCGGCGATGTCCGGATTCATCGACACCGTTGATCAGCGCGACTTCTCGGACCCTGCGGGCGCCGCTGGGGACTACGCCTTCGACGCCGATGAGCGCGTGCTCGAGCCCGACGAAGAGTACGATTTGCGACAGGGTCGCCTCACGCGCCTCGGAGTTCTGTTGATCGTCGGGTTCTTCTTGCCGGTCTTCGGGCCGGGTGAGTCGTCGATGTGGCCGCAGTTCACGGAGTTTCCGGGTTTCAATCTGGTCGGGCTCGTGATGTTCCTGCCGCTGCTGGCGGGCGTGCTGGCCGTGGCCAGTGCGAAGGTGACACGGCCGCCGCTTCGTGGCGCCCTGTTGTTGCTCGCGGGTCTCTCGCCGGTGCTCCTGGCGTTCGCGATCAGCGGTTCGTTCGGCTTGGGAGGAGCGGCGCCCTCTTGGCCGACGACGATCTATCTCTGGCTCGGGGGCGCGTTGCTCTTGCTCCTCGCCAATCGGGTGCGCACTTACCGACCGATGCGTCGCAGTTGCTACTGGGTCGGGGTCGCGGGCGCGGTGTGCTACGTCGCGCACCTGTTCGTGCCGGTGCGCGACCAGCTCCCCATCGTCGAGTTCGCGACGCAGTTCCGTCGCCATCCGGGGCTGACGATCGGGCTCGGAATCCAGGTGCTCTTCATGGCCCGCGTCTGTTGGCTGACCCTGCGAAACTCGCCGAGCGAATACCCGTACGACGCCTCCGATCGCGCGGTGCGGGCGACGCGCGCGTGGATCCTCGCCGCGATCGTGGTTGCGCTGACTTTCTGCGGGCTCATGATCCAGGAGGTCCTGAACTACGTCGCGATCACGAAGTCACTCGTCCCGTTCTTCGCGGGCGTCGGCGCCGTGATCAAGGCGACGTTCGTGTTCGTCGGCTTCGCCTTGCTCGTGCCGGCCGCCGTCGCCGACCTGTGGATCGGGCGCGTGCGCCCGTCGTGTGAGTCGTCGGTCTAGCGTTTCGCGCAGCGGACGAACTCGTCCCCCGTGCTTCCGTCTCGCCAGCGCAATTCCGGCTTGCCGCGCGCGTCGACGATCGCGATCTCGATGTCGCGGAAGCCGTCCGCGCTGCGCATCCAGAACACGCGATCGCGGCGCCACGTGAGTTCGTAGTCGAACGGCACTGATTCGCCTGCGGGCTCGAGCGACTGGATCCGGTGCTTCTCGTGCCAGGTCGCCTTCCAGCGGGTGTCCGTCGAGCCGAAGCGCACGACGAGCCAGGTCGTTGCGGACTCCGGATCCGAGCCGACCACGCGCACGGAGCGGCAACGGCCGTGCTCCTGCACGCGCCCCTTCCACTCGCGTTCGCAATCCTCGATCGTCTTCGCTTCGGTGTCGCGGGCGAAGCTGCCGGGGATCCTGCTCCGATAGCCCTTGGCCAGCGGCTCCAGCAGATCGAGCGCGTTGTTCTCGAACGCCCGCCGATTGAACGGGTCCTTGCGGTTCGACGGCTCGCCGTGCAGCGCGCGGGCGACGGCTTCGACGCCCGACGGTCGCAGGTGCACACGATCGCCGACGCGCACGAGCTCGAACTCGCCGCGTCCCTTCGGAAGGGCGTAGCGGCCGATGGAGCCGTCGATGGCTCGCGCGGGCGGTGGCTCGGCGAAGAGCACTTCACTGACCGAAGAGTCGATGACGGCCGGCTTCATGTCTTGGTTGCCGACCGCGATCACGCACGCGTCGTCGTCGGGGAAGCGCAGGAACAGCGACTGGAAGCCGTAGCAGCTGCCGGTGTGGCTGAGGCGCCGCGAGCGACGCTCGGTCCGTGACGACTCCCAGCCCAAGGCGTAGTCGTCGGCGCCCGGCGCGAAGAACTTCGCGCGTACCGCGTCCGACAGGACCGTGTCGTCGTGCAGCGCGCGGTCCCAGCGGTAGAGATCGTTCGCGGTCGTGATGACGCCGGCCGCGCCGCGGAAGCCCCAGTGCCAGGGCCACGACGTCGCGGTGTCGTCGTGGCTCGAGTTGCGGCGGCCTTCCCAGCGTGGTGCGGGCTTGGCCGCGCGCAGGTGCTCGTCGCCAGGGAAGCCCGAGTAGTGCATGCCCGCCGGTCGAAAGACGCGCCGCTGCATGAATTCGCCGAACGGTCGGTTCGAGACCTTCTCGATCACCGCGCCGAGCACGTGGTATCCGAGGTTGCTGTACGAGTACGCGTCTCCGGGTGCGTGGTCCAGCGGCTCGGCCCACACGCGCTTCAGCATCTGGTTTCGATCGTCACGTTCTCGCTCGTCGAACTCGATGTTCGTCGGCAGCCCGGAGGTGTGCGTCAGAAGCTGGTGCAGCGTGATCTTCGCCTTGTCTGACGCGACGCGGGGAAAGAACTTCTCGAGTCGGTCGAACGTCGACAGTCGCCGCTCGCTCTCGAGCAGGAGCACCGCCGCGGCCGTGAACTGCTTGCCGATCGACGCGACGTCGAACAGGGTCGCGGCGTCGATCGGCGTGCCGGCGGTCTTCGCGCCGAATCCCTTGCGCAGCAGGATCTCGCCGTCGCGAGCGATCAGGCACGCGCCGAAGAACTTCGGGCCCGTTCCCGAGAGGAACGCCTGCTCGAGTCGCTCGGCGAGCGGGCGGACTTCGCGTTGCGCGGGCATGGCGCTGGTCAGCGCGCCCGTCAACGCGACGGAGAGGATCCCGAGGATGCGATGCACGCGTCCCTACTTCTTCTCCTCGACGCGCACGAAGCGAGCGCGGACCGAATCCTGATTGCGGCTGTCGCCGGACACGAAGATGCCGAACGCTCCGGCCGTGTCGACGCGCGTCTTGCCGCGGACCTCTTCGACCTCGTCGCCGATCGTTCCGCGCAGGGATTGGCCGTCGACTTCGATCTGGATGGGCAGCCAGTTCGCGCGCTCCTTGCGCGTGAGGGTCACGAGCTGGTTTCCCAGCTTGTGGATGCTGCGGCCGTCCCACCAGTAGAGCCGAAGCTCGGAGAAGCCGAGGTCGTTGCGGAGTTCGAGCAGGTGGTACTGCAGCTCGTCGGTCACGCCGAACGCGAGAGCCATCTTGCCCGGTCCCTCCCCGAGCATCACCTCGGCGCGGATCGTGCACTTCGACCCGAGCTGTGGCTTGCTGACGATCATGACGGGGCGGCGCTGCAGCGGCGGTGCGACGAGCGCGTCCGCGGACACTGTCCAGCCGGTCTCCCCGATCGGGTGCGCGGCTTCGCCGAAGTAGCGATCGTGAAGGCTCTTCAGCGCCTTCGGGCCGCCGCCGGCGAGCTGCTGGATCGCTTCGTCCGCGCTCCCCGGCGTGATGCGATTCGCTGCGTCGAGGAGTCGCTGTGCGGTCGTGTGCCAACCGCGCTTGATCTCGTGTTCGGCTTCGCGGATCAACCCGCGGCTCGCGCCGGATCGCGCGGCGATCTCCTTCTTGCGCAGCGGGTCGACCTTCGTGAGCTTCTTCTCGATCGGGGTGAGCACGTTGCGGCGCGTGCTCGCGTCCGCGATCTCCGCGCCGGTCTCTGCGGCGCGGCGCAGCCGCATCGCCGCGGCTTCGGGCTTGCCGTCTTTTCGCAGAGTCTCGGCTTCGCCGAGGAGGCGGCGCGCCTTGGTCACGGGATCGTCCTGCGCGGCGGCCGTCACGGTCAGCAGGATCGTCACCAGGGTGAGGGCGCGGATCATTCGTAGCCCTCCATGCGGAGGTGTCGGAACGAGACCGGCTTGTTCTCTGCGGATTTGCCGAGCAGCATCAGTCCGAGGAAGCCACGCATCGGGCTCATCGGGATCGGCGCCTTGAGCACTCGCTTCTCGCCGAAGTCGACGTGCAGGCTCTCGCCGTCGCACTGGAAGCCGAGCCTGCGCCAGCCGTCGGCGCTCGCCGGCATGTCGACGGTCTCGGACGCGATCGCGGTCTTCTTGCCCGCCTCGTAGCGAGCGATCTCGACCTTGCCCTTGCCGGCGCCTTCGGTGTCGAGCCGCAACACGCAGTAGTCTTCGATGTGTCGGTAGGCGAACACGATACGCAGGTCGACGGGGCCCTCGGCTCGGAACTCGACCGACGTCGCGCGGTCCGGCGCGTCGAATCGGAGTCTGCGGTCACCGATCATCAGGACCTTGGACTCGTCGTATGCGGGCGCGATCAGCACGTCGCCGGCGAACTTCCAGTCGTCGGTACCCCAGATCAACTCGCCCTCGAGGAACATCTCGGCGAGCGCGCCCGTGCCGGCGGACGCATTGCGCGCTTTCGACAGCTTCTGCTGAGTCGCCTTCGCGGACGTCGGATCGAGGCGCCGGGCTTCGCCGAGTAGCGGCCCGGCGATCTCGAGCCAGCCCTTGTCGATGTACTGCTGGCACACCTTCAGCAGTTTGCCGGCGGCCTTGCGCATCGCCTTGGACCGGGCGACGTCCCGGTGGTCGACGGTGCGGGCATACTTGTCGATGGCTTCGAGGAGCTTCTTGTCGAGCTTCGGTTCGTCGGCGAGGAATCGTCGCGCACGATCGATGTGCAACAGGCACGCTTCGTCGCGCCCTTCGTCTCGCGCCTGCTTGGCCAGTTTGTACTCGGACTCTGCGAGGCTCTGCGTCGCTGCCGGAATCGCGATCACCGCACTCGCGATGCAGGTGCGCATGAAAGGAAGAATGGTGTGCATATGGCTCAGTTTCGGGCGACCCACCAGCGTTCCGGGAAGAGGCCGAGGGGACCGACCTCGACGCCCTGGAACCGCTGGTGCAGCAGAACGCGTATACGCGGGAATAGCATCGGAGTCACCGGCTGGTCACGGTGCAGAATCCGGGAGATCTCGTGCTGGGCTTCGAGGCGAGTCACAGGATTCGTGGCCCGTGCGACGCGCTGAAAGAGATCATCGAGTCGGGCATTCGCGTAGCCGGATCGGGCGTTCTTCGAGTGGAAGACGATCGAAGGGTCACGAACGGGCGTGTGGGCCGCGAAGTTCAACGCGCCGTGGAGAAAGTCGTGTGTGGCGATCTTCGTTTCGATCTGTCGAAACGGGATCGGCACCGGTTTCAGGTTGACGCCCGCGGCTTGGAAGCCTTCCGCAGCGAGGTCGAGCTGGCGACGAAAGTCCTTCGACTCGGACGCGAACACGATCTGGAACTCCATCCCGGCGCAGCCTTCTGCCGCAAGGATCTTCGCTGCGGCCTTCGGGTCGAAGGAGATTGGCTCGAGTTCGGGCGCGATCTGTTCGGAGCCGGGAGGAAACCAGCTCCTCGCGACATCGGCGTGCCCGAGGTACACCTTCTCGGCGAGCCGACGGTTGTCGAACAGCATCGCAAGCGCCCGTCGAACTCGTGGACGATTCAGCGGCGCGTTGCGGCAGTTCCACTCGATGACTTGCATCACTGCCCGCATCTTGACGTAGGTTTCGAGGCGGTAGGTCTTGCGGAGTCGCTCGTGCTTCTCGAGTAGATCCTCGTACTCGTGATTTCCGACCAGATAGTCGATGGTCCCGTTGAGCGCGGCGGTCTCGGAGAGCGCGAGTTGCGGCGTGAAGCGCAGTTGGATGCCGGCGAGGTTCCAGGCCTCCGGCTGGACGGAGCGCCGCCAGCAGTGCTCGTTCTGGGTGATCGTCAGCGACGTGCCCGAACGCCACGCCGCGCGACCCTCGTGGAATCGGTAGGGGCCGGTGCCCGGCCCGGGCCAATCGATCGCGGCGAGGCAGTCCGAGAACGCGGTCGTGTTCGGTTCCGGAACGTCCAAGCCGCGTTTGCGCGCCATCTCCGCGAGGCGCGCTTCGAACCAGCGCTTCTGCACGACACGAAGCTGCGTCGCGACACTCTCGTAGCCGGCCGCGGTGAAGTCCTTCATGCGCAGTCGGAACAGTCGGTCGGAGATCCGCGAGAACGAATCCACCTCCGAAGTCGCGTAGGTGATCTCACCGAGTGGCAACGCGTCGGACCGCGCGGCATTCACGGTGAACTCGACATCGTCCATCGTCACAGGCGTGCCGTCGGAGAAGCGAACGCCGTCGCGCAGTTCGAACGTGTACTCCGGCTTGCCCTCGACGATCGCGGTCTCGGGTTCGCGCACCGCGAGCGCGGGTCGCAATCGTCCGGTGCGCGGATCGTGGTCGAGCAATGCGTCGTGCGTGAACGGCAGGACATATTGTCGCAACACGGCCGACGAGCCGACGAACGGGTTGAGCGTCTTCGGCTCCTCGACGGGGCACCGGTAGAAGCCGCCCTGCGGCTTCGGACGCGAATGGTCGAGCACGACCTCCGGAAACTCTCCGCCCGGAGGGCGGGAGAGAACCGAGTCCGCGAGCCAGAAGAAGCCGGCGGCGAGCAGGACCAGGACGACTGTCGCGCGTAGCACGTCTCCGAGTGTACGGTACACTCGCGTTCCCGTGCTACGTCACAAGAGTGGAGTCGCCTTTGCCTTCCTGGTGGTGCTGAGCATCGCACAGGTCGTGTGGTGGCTCGTGTTCCAGTTCCGCGAGGCGGATCGGTTCGAGACCGCGGCCAAGGCGCTCGCGGCCGGCGACCGCGGTACGGCCGCTGCCGCGCTCGGCGTGGACGAGAACGGCGCGCTCGACGATCGCTTTCACCGCCGCCGGTTCATGTTCGCGACCGAGGGGGCGTTCCTCGGGCTCTGCGCGTTGGGGTTCGTCGTGTTCTTCTACGCGGCCCTGACTCGCGAGCGCCGCGTGCTGCAGGAGCGAGAGCGCTTCCTGGCCGGCGCGACGCACGAGTTCAAGACGCCGCTCGCGACGATCCGGCTCGGCTTGCAGTCGGTGCTCGACCGGCGGTTCTCGGAGGAGAAACAGGACGAGTATCTGCATGCGATGGTCGGCGAGGTCGATCGTCTGGAGCGTGGCGTCACGAACCTTCTCGCCGCCGCCGGGCTCCGGGGTGCGGACCCGGTGCGTGACTTCGAGGTCGCGGATCTCGCGGCGGATGTGCGCGAAGTGTTCGAAGAGTTCGAGCCGCGGTTCGCGGCATCGGGGCTCGACGCGTCTCTGCAGGTCGACGACGGGCTGATGGTTCGCCGCGATCGCGCCGCGATGCTCCTCGTGCTCCGGAACTTGTTCGACAACGCGATGCGCTACAGCGAGGGCGAGGGCGCGGTGCGCGTCACTTCGACCCGAAACGGCTCGCACGTCGAGCTAAGGATCGCGGACGAAGGGCTCGGAATCCACGCAGACGATCTACCGCGATTGTTCGACGCATTCTCTCGCGGCCGAACCGCTGATCACGTCGGGGGTAGTGGGCTCGGGCTCCATCTCGTCCACACCTATGTAGACCAGCACGGCGGGACCGTCGAGGCGCTGAGCGACGGACCGGGCACCGGGAGCGAGTTCGTCGTGCGGCTACCGATCGCGGAGAGTTCGCGTTGACCCGTTGGTGTCTGGTCGTCGAAGACGAGTCACCGCTCGGCGAAATGATCTGCGACAACCTGCAGGTCGAGGGCTACGGCGTCGAGCTCGTGCGCGATGGCGAAGCGGCGGCCGAGCGCATCGCGCGCGGCGGCCTCGACCTCATCGTGCTCGACGTGATGATGCCCAAACGCGACGGGTTCTCGGTTCTCGAGGAGATGCGCGCGCGCGGGGATCAGACCCCCGTGTTGATCCTCTCGGCGCGCGCTTCGGACGAGGACCGCATCCGCGGGCTCGAGCTGCGTGCCGACGACTACCTGACGAAGCCGTTCCATCTGCGCGAGCTGTTGCTGCGCGTGTCTGGCCTCATGCGGCGGGCCGCGCCTGCCGAGGAGTCCACAGAGGTGCTGGAGTTCGGTGGCAACCGGATCGACTTCCGTTCGCACACGGCGACGAACTGGCGTCGCGAAGAGCTCAAGCTCAGCGAGAGTGAGCTCAAGCTGCTGCGAATCCTCAGCGGGCAACCCGGCATCGCGGTGCCGAGGCGCGAAGTCGTCGACCTGCTGTACGGGCCGATGACGCCCGTCACGACCCGCACGCTGGACAACGTCGTCGCCGCGTTGCGTCGCTATTTCGAACCGGACACGCACAAGCCGCAGTTCCTGCACACGGTTCGTGGCGTCGGCTGGCGATTCACGCAGGAAGCGTGAGGGTGCTCAGCGGCCGGCGACCTGGTACGCGAGCCGGAGCATCGCCTCGAAGTGATCGCCGCCGTAGTCGACGAACTTCGTGCGCAGCAGGTCGGCATTGCGCAGGGCTTCCTGCTGTGTCAGGCCGTGCCGCTGGGCGTCCTCCATGTAGTCGAGGACTTCGCGCAGGTAGGCGAGCTGGTTCGTGATGAGCGCGCGGCCGCCGTGCTCCCCGTCGCCGGGGATCACAATGAGTTCGTCGTCGCGAAAGTCTCGTTCGAGTTCGACGAGCGCGCGGATCCAGCCACGAAGATCGGTGCCGTCCTCGGTCGCTGCCGCCGGGTGTCTTTCGACCGCGATCAGTCCGCCTGCGACCAGCACCCGTGCGTCGTGGAAATGCACGAGCGTGTCGCCGTCGGTGTGGGCCGCACCCTTGTGGTGGCAAGTGACGGTCTCGTCCCCGACCTGCAGCGTGAGGCGTGACTTGAAGCGCACGTCGGCCCCGCGGCGGGAGTCCTCGCGCATCCGGCGGTCGGCGTTGTCGTGCGCGACGATCCGCGTCGCTTCGGTCGGAAGCGCGCGATTGCCGTCGCAGTTCTCGGCGTGGTGGTGGGAGTTGATCAGCCAGCGGATCGGCGCCGCTCGGATCGACTCGATCGCGCGTCGGAGAGCGCCCCCGTGGCGCGCGAACTTGCTGTCGACGACGAGCAGCTCATCGCCTGTCTCGAGCACGACCGTGTTCGCGCCCGCGCCGCGGATGACGTGCACGCCGTCGCGCACCTCGACGACTTCGTACTGCGGGTCCTGTCCGGCATACGCGACGAAGCAGGCGAGAGGAGTGAGCGTGGACAGCGCGATCGCGAGGAGCCGCAGCTTCATTTCAGCAGGTTGGGGTCGAAGCCGAGCGGCGGCGGGGTCGTCGGGCGGAACTCGGTATACATCGTCACGCTGCCGGCCGTCGTGTCGTCGATCAGTGTCGTCTTGTGGTGCGGCACGCGGACTCCGGAGATGTTGCGGTAGTCGCGGTACTGCTCGGTGATGCTGACCGTGCCGACGCCGGGCAGGTGCTCCAGCGTGTGCACCGAACGGATCAGTCCGGATTCGATGTCGACGAGGATGCGGAGCAGCGGGCGGTCCGCGTCTTCGAGTTCGAGCATCGCGAACTGCCGCCCCCCGATGCGCCGACTCGAAACGAGCTTGTACGAGGATTCGCCACGTGCGACGGACGAGAGCAAGAAGAGCGGGTGTCGCTCGACGCGGCTGAACAGCAGTGTGACCTCGTCTTCGTCGAGGTCGATCGGCTTCTCGCCGACGACCTGTTCGGTCCCGACGGTGTCCTTGACGTTCGTGTCGATCGTGGTCGCCAGAACGATGCGGACGCGACGCAGTCGGCGGTTCTTCTGGTCGAAGCCGACCATCTCGTACGACTGCGGGCCGCGCCCCGTGTGCACGACCGTCTTCGCGGCGAAGCCGTCCACGTCGAGCAAGCGCGACTCGCCGCCGATCGCGGCGACGGCGGTCTTGAGGAACACTTGCGCCGCGAGGCGCTTCTGTTCGGGCGGCGCCTTCGGAACGCCGATCTCGGCGACGTTGGGGAGCTCGCCGAGGTCCGCGACGCGCTTGGCGACGTCCGCCGGTGGGTTGCCGCCCGATACGACAATCGCGGGCGGGCGAACGGACAGGAGCTGTCCCGCGGCGGTGAAGTCGAGGGTGTCCGGACTCTGGAGTGCCTCTAGAGTGCCTCGATAGCCGTCGGGCGGGAGAGTGGGCACCGCGAGCAAGCTGCTGGTCGTTGCGCGCAGGGCGTCCTTCGGCGTGTCGAGCGTGGTCAGCAGGCGCAAGCGTACGCGCGCGGCGGCTAGGCGTGCCTCGGGCGGGGTCGGCCCGCCGCTCGCGAGCGCGCCGATCGCCGCGTTCGTCGCCGCGAGGATCTGGTCGACCTGGCTCGGCAGGCACCGCGTCCGGAGCACGAGGAATTGGTAGGGACCGTTGTCGATCCGCTCGATCTCGTATTGCAGACCCGGGTCGACGGTGCTGCGGAGCTGGCGCGGGAGTCGTCCGGACGAGCCCGTCCCGATCAGGCACTCGAGCAGAACGAGATAGGCCGCGTTCTGTGGGCCCGTCGTCGGCGGCACGTCGATGAGTATCGATGCCTCACAGTCCGCGGTGCGGCCCGTGGCCCAGAGGATGCCGTCCGGCCGATTGAGCGGCGGAGTCGGAGTCACGATGGCGTCCGGGAAGTCGCGCAGCCACGGCTGCAGCAGCTTCTTGGCTCGCATCGCCATCTTCGAGCGGTTGCCCCAGGCGTGGATTGTCAGCACCGCGCCGGCGGGCTGATACGCGCTGTTGCGGAAGGCGGCGACGTTGGTCTGGTTCAGATCCTGCAGCGGGTCGGGCAAGAACGACGTGAAGTCGGACGAGCAGGTCACACGTCGAAGCGTGCCGTCCTCCGGCGCGGTCGCGAGGGTGTCGCTGAGCTCCATCATCGCCAGGACCTGCGCGACGCGCGTCTGGCGGCGGGACGGCGTCGTGCCGATCGCGTTCAGCATCTCGGAGAACGCGGTCTCCCAATTGCTTTGATCGGTCGCGACCAGGAAGCGGGTGACCGCGCCGTCGACTTCGAGCGTGAGTTCGCCACCGAGCGCCTCGATCGCAGCCCGCAGGGACGGCTTGTTCTCGTGACTGCGCGGCGCGTCGGCGATGACGCGGGCGGTGAGCCACGCGATCGAGTTGCGATCGCCGAACGGGCTCCCGTGCGGGATCGACAGCTCGAAATGAACGGCGCGATCGTCGACCTTGTTGGTCGTCGCGACGAGCGCCACGGTCAGGCCCTTCTTCGTGAGGCTCACGAACGGGCGGGCGGCTTCGAATTCGTGGGACTCCAGGTGGCTCGAAAGTGGAATCGCCGTGCGGTCCCAGCCGGGGTCCTGCGAAACGGCCTCGGTCTCGACGCCTTCCTCGGCGGTCTGCGACTCGCGGTCGATACTCGGCGGGCGGCTCGGCTCAACCACGGGGCCGGACGAAGAGAACCAGCACGCCGGCAGTGTGAGGCAGGCGAGCAGCAGGAGTGAGCTCGATTGGCGAAGGCTCATCGCTTCGGTTCCAGTTGCACGAGGACCCGGTGCCCGTCGGCCAGCAGAGGCTGTACCAACGTCTTGAGGCGGCCGACGTCCAGTTTGGGGCGCGCTGCACCCAGCATCATACCCGGCGGCCGTCCGCGCAACCCGCACTCGGTCGCCAGCCACTCCGCGAGTCGGCGTGGGTCGGATCGCAGGATCTCCTGGCGATGCATCAATCGATCGTAGGCCGGTCGCGCTTGCTTGTATCCTGGGCCCCGCTTGATGACCTTCTCCAGCGCGGTGCGCACGCCCGCGAGAATGCTGTTCGGCTTGCGGGAGATGTCGGGATTCGTGCCTTCCCACACCTCGACCAAGATCAGGCCCGGCTGCGCGCTCGTGGGGAACGGTGTGCGGACGGATACGATGAGGTCGAGCTGGTTCGAGGCACGCAGCGCGATCGCGAGAGCGCTTTGGTCGCCCCCCGCGAGCCACTCCGCGAAGATCTCGACGTCGTTCGAATCGAGCCCGGGGGGCACCTTGATGCCGAGCGCGACCGCGGCGCGCGAGCCGCCCGTGATCGTCGACGTGCGCTCCCGGCTGAAGTCGCGAGGTCGGGGGCGAGGTGCCGGCGTCGAGTCGAGGTTGGTGACGTTGAACTGCCGACGGAGGAACTTGCGCATCTCCTCCATGTCGAACCCACCCGTGATGACGTGGAAGGTCGCGGACGGGTTCTGTGTCGAGCGGTAGAGCTGCATCGCGGTGGCCGGGTCGGGCCGGATGCCGGCTTGTGGGTTGCGCGGACCGAGACCGTAGAACGCGAGGTCCAGGACCTCGGCGTGCAATCGTGCGCGCATCGACCGGTTGTCGTCTTCACGCTGCGCGACGACTTCGGCGTACACCTCCTTGAGCGATCGCAGTCGCGTGTTCTCTCGTCGGTCCATCAGCAGCCACGCGACACGCGCGATGCCTTCGGGCGTCGTCGTCAGCGAGAACAACACCGCGTCCGGATACTCCCGCTGCCGCACGTCGATCGCCGGCGCGATGCGAATCTCGTTGAGCCAGGCGCCCTCGTCGCGCAGCGCGGCGAGCTGAGCCTGGGCCCGGCTGAGCTCGGCGACGAGCTGCTGCGGGACTTCGCGGGTGCGGACGACCTCGGTTTCGATCTCGGACTCGAGCGTCGCGATACGCGTCAACGCCTTCCGCTCGTCCTTCCAGCTGCGGGTCCCGACGGTGTCGGTGCCGTTGAGCGAAGCTCGAGCGACCGCGAACGACAGGCCCGGATAGGCCGGAGGGTCGACCAGATCGCCGGCGGGCGACACGACGGCCCAGTGGATCAGCGGCGGTCCGCCGTGTGCGAGCAGCAGAAATCGCGAGCCATCGGGTGCGATGAGTGCCTGCGGAGTCGCTTGCGCGGGGATCGTCGCGGCGAGACCCAAGATCGACAGCAGGCTCGCGCGTAGGCAGGGCATCGTCACGCCTCGTGGGTTGCGGATTCTTCGCCTTTGGAGTTTCGCCAGCGGGTCGCGCAGATGCCCCGCTCGGAGTCGGCGACGAAGTCGATGACGCGGATCGCGTTCGCGTTGCCCTCGGCTTCGCGACGCGCGTCGGCGAGCCGCTTCTCGAGGACGCCGTCCCGCCAGAACAGGGTGCGGTACACGCGCTTGATCACGCTGATTTCGTCGGCTGGGAAGCCCGCGCGTTTCAAGCCGATCTTGTTGACGCTCACGAGCCGCGCGCGGTCGCCCTGGACCAGTCCGAACGGCGGCGCGTCGTGGGAGAGCATCGCGCCCGCGCCGACCATCGCGTAGGCGCCGACCCGACCGAATTGGTGGACCCCGACCATCGCGCCGAGGATCGCGTGGTCCTCGATCAGGGTGTGGCCGGCGGCCATCGCCCCGTTCGTGAACACGATGTGGTTGCCAATCCTGGCGTCGTGGCCGACGTGGGCCCCGGCCAACAACATGTTGTGGTCTCCGACTGACGTCAGCCCCCCTCCAATGTGGGTACCGCCGTGAATCGTCACGTTCTCGCGGATCTGGTTGTGGGACCCGATCCGGAGTGTGCCCATGTAGCCGGGCTCGAGCTTCTTGTCCTGCGGCGTCGTGCCGATCGCCGCGAACGGGTAGATCGCGCATCCTGCGCCGATTTCGGTGTCCCCGTCGACGACTACGTGCGAGTGCAGGCGGCAGCCCGGCCCGATGACCACGCGTGGTCCGATGACGCAGTAGGGCCCGATCTCGGCGTCGTCCGCGATCCTGGCTCCATCCGCGATGATCGCGCTGGGGTGGATGCCGGTGGGCATCTCCACGTTTCCGTCCGTAGGCACTCGAGGGGTTGTTTGATCGCCGAAAGATACTTTGCGACCGCATTTTGCGACGATCGAAGTCGGCCGGCAACGGGCGATCTCGGCTTTCCGGGTCCGGCGGCCGGTTCTCGGGCCCCGGCCGGTTCCGTCGTGCCGCAACCCAGCTTCAACTCTTGCGTTCCGGCGGTTCCGGCAAGAGGCTTAGGCGCCCGTTCCGCCATCCCCCAGGGTGAGAGAGCTTCCGATCCGTGTCCGTCTTCAAAGGTGAATCCGTCGCGTCCGGCGTCGCACTGGGCCGCGTGTTCCTCGAAGGGTTCGAGGCCGAGGAGTCCTACCCGCGCCGCATCGCCAAGGATCAGGTCGAGGACGAGCTCAACGGCCTGCGCGAGGCCATCGAGACCAGCCGCGAGCAGATCGACGCGCTCAAGACCAAGCACGGCGAGAACCTACGCGACAAGGAGTTGCGCATCTTCGACGTGCACCTGCAGTACCTGCAGGACCCGATGTTCATCGACGAGATCGAGAAGCTCGTGCTCGACGAGCGCTACTCGGTGCGCGCCGCGATCCGCAAGGTCGTCGACGACTACGACCGGATCTTCCAGCTGGTCGAGGACAAGTATCTGCGCGCGCGTGCCGGCGACTTCCGCGACGTCGCGACCCGGCTGCTGCGCAACCTCGGTTCCAGCAACTCCGAAGACGGTCCGGATCGCCCCGAGGGTGGCTACATCCTCGCTGCGCGGAAGCTGACCGTGAACGACCTCTTCAAGCTCGACCACGAGCGCGTCGAGGGCATCGTCGCCGAGGAGGGCGGGATCAGTTCGCACGCCGGCATCCTGGCGCGGTCGATCGGAATCCCGACGATCACGGGGATCCGCGACTTGCCGACCAAGGTGCAGAACGAGGACTTCGTGGTGATCGACGGCGCCGCAGGAGAACTGCACGTCGACCCCGACGAGCGTTTGCGCGCCGAGTTCGAGCGCGCCGCGTCCCAGCTGCCCGGCGGCGTGCCGGCGTCCGCCCCGACGAAGGAGCGGCCGCACGAAACCCGCGACGGCACGAACATCTCGCTGCTCGCGTCGTGTGGCAGCGCGTCCGAAGTCGAGCTGTCGCGCTCGTTCGGCATGGACGGAATCGGTCTCTACCGGACCGAGCTGATGTTCCTCGTCGAGAAGCGCACGCCGTCCGAGGACATGCTGACGCACCACTACACTGAGGTCGCGTCCGGTCAGCCGAAGGGGCAGCTCGTGTGCTTCCGGCTGCTCGATCTGACGGCGAGCACGCCTGGCTTCGGCGTGTCCCGCCACAACAAGGAGCGCAACCCGGCTCTCGGGCAGCGTGGCATCCGCGCGCTGCTGCACGAGGGCAAGACCCTGCGCCTGCAGCTGCGGGCGATCCTGCGCGCGACCGCGAACTGCGAAGGCGCAGCGATCCTCGTGCCGTTCGTTACCGGCATCAGCGAGCTGCAGCGCGTGAAGGCCGCGATCGTCGAGGAGCGGCTCGAGCTGCAGAAGCGCAAGGTGCCGTGCGCCGAGACCGTCAAGGTCGCGCCGATCATCGAAGTGCCGGCGGCGGCGTTCATGCTGCACGCGTTCCTCAACGAGAGCAGCTTCGTCGTCGTCGCTGTCGACGACCTGCAGGGGCTGCTGCTCGCGGCCGACCGCGACAACTCGCGCGTCCGCGAGTACTACTCGACGCAGCACCCGGCGTTCTTCGAGCTCATCGCGCGGATGGCGCGGGAGGCCAAGTCGCACAACAAGGATCTCGTGTTGTTCGGTGAAGGTGCGGCCGATGCGTCGCGGCTGCCGTTCTACCTGGGCGTCGGGATTCGGTCGTTCTCGGTCGCGCCGGTCAGCTTCGAGAGCGTTCTCGATCTGTGCCGCAAGGTGACGCTGGACGAATGCCGAAAGATTGCCGATCGGCTGCTCGAAGCGCCGCGCGCGCTCGACGTGCAGCGTCTGCTGCTGCGATACGCCAAGTGACGCGGCCGAAATCCGTGGCAAATAGTCGGGCTCCGACGACGATGCCCATCCTTCCTACCCCTCGATCCTGAGACGTACGAACTCGTGAGATTCCCTCGCCGAGAACTCGGGCTGGCGCTGGTCTGCGGCGGTCTCCTGATGATGGAGATCTGCCTGACGAAGATCTTCAGCATCGTCCTCTGGTACCACTTTGGCTTCCTCGCGATCAGCTCCGCGCTGCTCGGCTTCGCGTCGTCGGGTGTCTACCTGTCGCTGCGCGAGCGCGTCGAAGGTGACGCCGCGGACGGCCCGATCGCCCGTTCGGCCGCGATGGCCGCTCTGGTCTCGGTGCTGAGCCTGTGGTTGATGACCGAGACGTCGTTCGACGCGTACTCGGTCGTACAGGATCGTTCGATCGGGACCCTGGTCGCGTTCATCCTGTGGGTGACCGTGCCGTTCTTCTTCTTGGGGCTCGTGATCTCGCGAACCCTCGCGGCCTTCCCGGAGCGTGCCAACATCCTGTACGGGTTCGATTTGGTCGGCTCGGCATTGGGATGCGGGGCCGCGGTTGTCGTGTTGAACATGGGGCACCCCGGCCAGCTGGCGATGCTGCTCGCCGCGATCACGATCGCACTCGGGGGTGCGCTGTTCGCAGGGAAGCGAATCGGGACCCAGATCTGCTGTACCCTACCGGCCCTGGCTGCGCCGGTGCTCGGAATCCTGTTGCTCGGCAACGTCGAGGAGTGGTTGCCGCTCAAGTCGCCGGACAGCAAGCCGTACTACCGGATCGAGTCTATCGATCAGCTCAACCAGCGGCGTGAGTCGGAGGGGCGCGCGCCGATCGTGCGCGGCCCGGCCACGCTCGTCGATGGCTCGACGATCGACATCGAACTCGACAAGAAGGTGACCGACCCAACACTGTTCACGGCGGACGGTCGCCTCAAGGTGCAAACCGACGACGGCGAGATGCTGTTGGACTCGAATCGAGTCGCCGAGAAGGAGGTCGAATTCGGGAAACAGTTCGACCCGACCGGCGACTGGCAGATCTGGCGCCAGTGGACGAGCCTGTCGCGCGTCGACTTGTTCCACTGGCCGGCGGCATTTGGCGGATGGGGGTTCTGGGGTCTGCAAGAAGACCGATTCTTCGCAGCGGATTCGACCAACCGGCTACCGCGCCAGAAGGGAATCACGATCGATGCTTGGGCGATGACGTCGATCATGCGCTACGACGGTCAGCCGTTGTGGCCGCCGAGTCCAGAGACCGCGGCTTCGCGCAAGAAGGTCAACGTCGTCGAGTTCCTCCCCGCGGGCGCCGTGCATCGGTTGTTCCCCGAAGGTGGACACGACATCGTCTGTATCGGTGCAGGCGGTGGACTCGACTTGATGACCGCGAAGTACTTCGGCGCCCGCAAAATCGACGGCGTCGAGATCAACCGCAGCGTCTACGAGTCGGTGCAAGTCGCACACGAGTTCGCCGGCAATCTCTACAACCCCAAGCACCACCCCGACGTCAACGTATACGTATCGGAGGGACGGCACTTCCTCGAACGTTCCGAGGACAAGTACGACGTCGTTCAGCTTTCCGGTGTCGACACGTTCTCGACCACCGAGGCTGGCGCGTTTTCGCTGTCGGAGAACTACCTCTACACGGTCGAGGCGTTTCAGACTTACGCCGCGCGGCTGAAGCCCGAGGGTGCGATCACGCTGACGCGCTGGTTCTACCCGGACGACGTCAAGAAATACGAAGCACCCAAGCGCAACGCCCCCGAGGTCGTGGGGGAACTCGAACCGCGCTACTCGCTTCGCCTGCTCGCGCTCGTGCGGGAAGGTCTCGAGTCACTCGGCAACGCGAACCCGGGTCAGTCGATCTTCTTCCTCTACTCGGAGAACTTCACCGTAATCCTCGCCAAGCCGATTGGCTTCTCGGAGTCGGATCTCGAGACGCTGCACGGGTTCTGCAAGGACAACAACTTCGGCGTGCTCTACTCGCCGCGCGGCGGGGATGAGATCGTCACGTTGCTCGAGCAGAAGTTCCACAACCCGATCCCGAAGTACATGGCGACCGACAAGGAATCGGCGCGTGGCTACCTCGAGGATCGCAAGTACGACGTCGTGCCGCCGACCGACGATCGACCGTTCTTTTTCGAGATCAGCAAGTTCGAGGACATCGTCGACGAGAAGCAGTTTGTAAACGTGCTCGGTGGCTTCACCGCACACGGCACGCTGAGCCTGGTTCTGGTCGAGGTGTTGCTGCTTGGTCTGCTGTTCGTGATCTTGCCGCTGCGCCGGTTGTCGAAGCAGCCGTTCCCGGGTGCCAAGCGAGTGCGGTGGGGCATTTTGCTCTACTTCACTTCGCTCGGCTTTGGCTTCATCGTCGTCGAGATCATCCTCGCGCAGAAATTCGTGCTGTTCCTCGGCCACCCGGTGTACTCGCTGGCTGTCGTGCTGTTCTCGATGCTGCTCTTCTCCGGCATCGGGTCGATGCTGGCGTACAAGTTCCCGCTGCCGCGTTTCGCGACGTGGCTCGCGGGTGGCCTCGCGGTCGGGATGGTCTACCTGTTCCCGATCGTGTTCGAGCACTGCCTCAGCATGACGATCAACGCGCGCGTCGCGATCTCGGTCGCGATCCTCGCGCCGCTCGGCCTCGCAATGGGGCTGCCGTTCCCGATCGGCCTGCGCGTCCTCAACGAGTGCCGCCCGCAGCTGATCCCGTGGGCCTGGGCGATCAACGGCTACACGTCCGTGATCGGCTCGGTGCTCGCGGTCGTGCTCGCGCTGGAGCTCGGCTTCACGGTCGTGCTGTTCATCGCGGCGGGGATCTACGGCGTCGGCGTGATCGGCTACTCGCTGATGGCGACGAAGGCTGCGCGGGGTGGGGGCGAGGTCGCGGACGCGGCCTAGAAGCTCGGCCGAGAAGGACCATTTCCAGGCGGCATGAATCGGCTCACCCGGTCGGCGACAGATTCCTCGGGAAATGCCATGATTCGGAGTGAT
>JANQJF010000098.1 GCA_028281765.1 Planctomycetota bacterium
CCTCAACTTGTCCACTGACAAGCCATGTCGTCGCAGCGCCTTGCGAGCGAACCCCAGGAACACCGACATACGCGACGCACTTCAGCGACACCCCACTAGAGCGCCGACATGCGCCGCGTCAGCTCGGCGCGCTCGGTCGGAGTCAGCGCGACGCTGCAGCGCGACGCGCGTTCGAGATGTCGACGCGCCGCGTCGACGTCTCCGGTGGCGTGCGCGATCACGCCGGCGTGATACCAGAGGCGGGGATCGGGAGTCTCGTGCTCGAGAGCACGCTCCATGACCGCGCTGGCTGTCGCGTTGTCTCCGCTTCGGTGCAATGCCCAAGCGTGCGCGTCGCGAGTGAACACATCGGTGCGGGACTCGAGCTCGGTCTCGGCGAGCTGCAGCGCGGTCTCGGCCGCTTGCTCTCGCGTGGCGAGGTAGAGGGAGAACGTGCGCGCGTCGTCTCGCGCACCCGTGCGCCGAAGCCGCGCCGCGACGTCCGCGGCTTCTTCGGTGCGCTCCCCGGCGAGAAGCGCCTCCTCGAGCGCCCAGAGGTATTCCGGCTCGCCGCGTCGCGACGCCGCCTCGCGCAGGGACTCGGCCGCGGCGACGGTTTCTCCGCTCGCGAGCTGCACGCGACCGAGCGTCAGGAGGGCGGCCGGATAGTTCGGCAGCACCTCGAGCGCAGCGTCAGCGGCGCGGCGCGCCGCCGTGAGGTCTCCCGTGTTGAGCTCGATCCGCGCACGTTCGGACCACACCCAGGCAAGCGCCTCGGGATCGCGACGGCTGCCTGCGCCAGCCGCGAGCTCGAGAAGCTCGCGCGCCCCCGGGACGTCGCCTCGGAGCCAGCGCACCCTCGCCGCGCGCGCGTACGACTGCAGGCACGGCTTGAGGTAGAGCATCTTCTGGTAGCACGCGAGAGCCGCACGAAGTTCACCGCGATCGAGCAGGACATCGCCGAGCAGGCCCTGATCTTGGAAGTTGCCGCGCTCGTCGACGAGCTCGCGAGCGATGGACTCGGCCTCGGCGAAGCGGTGCAGGTTGTGGAGGACGAGCCCCTCGAGCATGCGACCGGACAGATCCCCGGGCGCGATCGACTCGATCACGGCCGCGCACTGTCGAGCCAGCTCGTAGTAGCCCGGATCCGACGCGGAACGGGCCTTCGCGATGAAGAGCGCGCCGAGCCGATCCCAGCTCGGGATCGCGTCCGCGTCGTCGCGCACCTCCTGTTGGCGACGCGCGATGCGACGATCGATCTCGCCTTCCGCGGGCTCGAACGCGAGAACGATGTCGCGAGGCTGCGGCCCGGTCGATTCAAACTCGAATGAGGACTTTTCCTCACCACAGGACGCAGTCAGGCACGCGAGCGTAAGCAGGTACGGAGTGATGGACTTCATGATCAGAAAATGGGGTCAGGTCGGTACGGACTCCGGGCCGGAGTCGACTCTTGGTTGAGGATTGCCTGCCCGACTCAGTCGGTCAGGAGCTCGTCGCTGCGCGACGAGACGATCAGCAGAGTGCAGCCGTTCTCAGTGCTCTGCTCGCCGTGGATGCTGCCCTCCGGCGCGAACTGGTAGTCGCCGCAGCGCAGGACTTGATCTTCCACTCGAAGGTCACCCTGCAGGACGTAGCAGTGCTCGTCGCCGGCATGCTTGTGCCGTGGGTAGGACGTGCCGGCGGCCATACGCACGACCATCGTCACGCTGTCACGCACTTCATCCACGTGGAGCTGTCGGATCTCGATCCCGGGCAGCCCGATCTCCTGCCATTCCGTCGCGTCGGAGCCGAGCGTGTAGAACTTCGGATCGGTGACGGCCCACTTGTTCCAGAGCTGCACCTCTTCGGGATCGGGGGCCGCTTCCGCCACGGGCTCCGACGTCCCGACCGCACGCAGCACCCGCTCGCGGAGCGAGGCCGGTGGCTTGACCGGCTGCGCCGCAAGCAGCATCGATTCGAACACGCCGTGCACGATCTCAGCAGCCTGAGCGCAGATCTCACAGCCGGTATCGAGGTGCTCACGCACCCACCCCGCGCCTTCCGCGCCCGAGAGCGCGCCGATCGCATCCAGCGCGATCTGCTCGATCGCGGCTCCGCGGTGGAGCTCTTTGTCGATAGGCGCTGTCATTGCTGTGCCTCCAGCGACTGGAGTAGGCTCGCGAGGTCGCGAATTCCGTTTCGTATGCGTGTCTTTACGGTTCCGAGCGGCTGATCGAGACGCTGGGCGATCTTGCCGTGACTGAGCCCCTCGAAGAACGCGAGCTCGATGACCTCGCGCTGCTCGGGTCGGAGCGACTGCAGCGCGCGGCGAATCGCCACGCTCTGGTCTGCCAAGTGGGCTTGGATGTCCGGAAGCGGACGTGGGTCCATGCGCGCGAGAACCTCGTCATCGATCGCGATTTCGCGTCGGGCGGTCGCGAGCCTCGATCGCAAGCGGTCGATGGCGCGGTTGCGCGTCATCGCCATCAGCCAGGAAGTGACTGAACCCCGGTCCGGGTCGAACGCCGCGGCCCTCTGCCAGGCCCGTTGGTATACGTCGAGACAGATGTCCTCGGCGGCTTCCGCATCGCTCAAGATGCGGAGGGCCAGGCCGTAGACCCAGCGGCTCGTCGCGTCGTAGACGCGCGCGAACGCGGCTTGATCGCCGCTGGCAACCCGAACCACGTCGGCGGCGAGCGATTGCGTCGTCGCGTCGGTGATCCGGGGGGCTGGTTCGGGCTTGGTGCTCACGGGGCTCGGTCGGCTGGGGGTCAGCAGGTTACCGGGATATACGGGCGCGGTCGGGGATTGGATTGCGGCAGTTCGGACCTTCCTCGAATCGCCATCCATCCATCGCGTCCCGACGAGCTGCTACAGTGAGAAGGATGCTCGCCCTCGCTCTCGCCGCACTCGCCTCGGGCGTTTCTCCAGCTCCTCTCGGGCCACAGCCCGAGACCTCCCAGGAGCAGCCGGACGCGCAATCCTCCGCATTGCAGGCACGCGTAATCTCGCGAGGCCTCCATGCCCGCGGGCAGTGGCGCGGCAACCCGGCGTTCGCGGACTTCAACCGCGACGGCCATCTCGATCTCGTCGTGTCGAACCGCCGCTGGGATCGGAAGACGATGGGTGACGGCGTCTTCGTCTACCTCGGGGACGGCGCCGGCGGGTTCTCGGAAGTGATCGCTGGACTCGATCGCAGGCTCGGATACGGCGGGTCTGCCATCGGCGATGTCGACAAGGACGGCTTCGTCGACATCGCCTACTCGGGTCACGACCAGACCCCACGGGTCTACCTCAACCAGCTCGCGCTCGACCCGCCGACCTGGAAGTGCGCGACGCCCGACGGCATCCCGACGCATACGATCGTCGCGGACGTCGCCCTCGGTGACTTCGATCGCGACGGCCACCTCGATCTTGCGACGGTCGGTCAGTTCCCACGCCAGGGCGGGCTCTACGTGTGGCGAGGCGAAGGCACCGGCAAGTTCGCAAAGGAGCCCATCGAAGTGTTCGACGCCGAGCAGCACTACGGCTCCCGCGTCGAGTTCGCGGACGTGACCGGCGACGGGCACGTCGAGCTGCTGGTCGCGGCGTCGGCAGGGTTCCGCGCATACGGCTGGGACCCAGCGCGCAAACGGGCGGTCGGACTCTGCGAGGACCACCCGACGCTGCAGATCCTCGGCGCCGAGCTTTCGCTCGCGCCGTTCGACTTCGACGGTGACGGGGCGAACGAGATCGTGGTCGCGGGTTACAAGTACGCTGGCCACGCCCCTGTCCAGATCTACCGGCGCTCGGAGGGTGCCTTCGCACCCTGGGGCGAGGGTCTGCCCGCGGACGAATCGGTGTTCGACGTGAAGGTGGGCCATCTCGAGAAGGACGGACCGCCGGTCCTGTTCGTCGGCGGGCAGAACGGGATCCGCGCGTTCGCGATGGCCGAGCCCGGACGATTCCGCGACCTCGGGCGCATCGACGACAGCGCCAAGCTGTTCGCGATCGGCGTCGCGGACTGCAATCGCGACGGGCGCGACGAAGTCGTGTGGATCGGCGAGGGCGGCGTGCGCGTGTACGAGATCACACGCTGAGTCGCGGAGAGTCACCCGGGCCGGATTCCATACCCGCCCCACGATGGCATCGGCCCCTCAAGGCTGCGGCACGCGACCTCCGAAACTATCGACAGTGATGGAGGAGGCTCGAATCGGTTCACCCGTCAGGAATGGCGGCACGCGGGACGCGCGCGGCGCGTACCCGCCGCATCTCCCAATGCGGATCCGAACTCGAGATCGATGCGATCGATGAAGGCTCGAGCCGACAGGATCTTCGCGGAGCTGTGGCGTGAGAACGCCGTCCGCACCGACCGCCTGTTCGCCTGGCTGATGGGCGCACAGTGGCTGGCGTGCGTCACGTTCGCGTTGATCGTGACACCGCGGACCTGGATCGGCGCCCAGAGCGAACTCCACATCCACGTGTCTGCGGCCATCCTGCTCGGCGGGGCGACCGCATCGCTGCCGATCTTCCTGACGCTGCGCTATCCCGGCGCGGCGGCGACTCGGCACATCATCGCAGCCGCACAGATGGGCTTCTCGGCGCTCCTGATCCACGTGACCGGGGGACGCATCGAGACTCACTTCCACGTGTTCGGGTCGCTCGCGTTCCTCGCGTTCTACCGCGACTGGCGCGTCATCGTGACCGCGACGATCGTGGTCGCAGCCGATCACGCGTTGCGCGGCATGCTGTGGCCGCAGTCCGTGTTCGGAACGCTCGCGGCCGAGCCATGGCGTCCGATCGAACACGCCGGGTGGGTCCTCTTCGAGGACATCTTCCTCATCCTCGCGTGCTGTCGCGGCATGCTCGAGATGCGCCAGATCGCGAATCGTCAGGCCGAGCTCGAGTCGACCAACGAAGAGATCGAGAAACGCATCGAAAAGCGCACCTCCGAACTCGAGCTCGCTCGCGACGAGGCGGAGTCCGCCAACCTCGCGAAGAGCCAGTTCCTCGCGAACATGAGCCACGAGCTGCGCACGCCGATGAACGGCATCGTCGGCATGAACGGCCTGCTGCTCGAGACGCCGCTCGACGGGGACCAACGGGAGTTCGCCGAGACCGTGCAGTGCTCGTCCGAACTCCTGCTCTCGGTGATCAACGACATCCTCGACTTCTCGAAGATCGAAGCCGGCAAACTCGAGATCGAGATCGTCGACTTCGAACCTCGGCGTATCGTCACCGAGGCCGTCGACATCGTCGCCGAATCGGTCACGTCGCGCGGCATCGAGCTGATCGCGTCGTTCGACGAACGCGTGCCGGAGTTCGCGCGCGGCGATCCGCTGCGCATTCGCCAAGTCCTGATCAACCTGCTGAGCAACGCCTCCAAGTTCACGGAAAGCGGCGAGATCGAGGTCCGAGTCGAGTACGAAACCGTCGTAGAGGGTGACTTCGCGATCTCGTTCGCCGTCCGCGACACGGGGATCGGGATCCCCGAGGACAAGCAGCGCCTCCTCTTCGAGGCATTCACGCAGGCCGATGCGTCCACGACGCGTCGCTACGGCGGCACGGGACTGGGACTGTCGATCTGCGCGCGCCTCGTCGAACTCATGGGCGGCACGCTTCAGGTCGAGAGCACGGTCGGCGCCGGCAGCATGTTCTCGTTCAAGCTGTGCCTCTGGGAATCGGAGAAGCGCGCCGAACTGACTGCCGACACCGAAGTCCTGCGCGGCAAACGCGCGCTCCTGGTCGACGACAACGCAACGAACCTCCGCGTCCTCGAATCGCAGCTCGCGAGCTGGGGCATCGTGACCACGAGCGCGCACGACGCGCGTCAGGCACTCGGCATGGTGGGCGACGGACTCGAGTTCGACATCGTCGTCTCCGACATGCAGATGCCAGGCATGGATGGAGTCGAGTTCGCGGACGCGCTCCGCGCGCGCGACATCGTCCCGCGTGTGCCCTTCTTGATCCTGACTTCGATCGGCGTCTACTCGGACTTCACCACCGCCCGCCACTCCGGAGTCACTCGCGTGTTGACCAAGCCCGTGCGGATCGCACACCTACGCGACGGACTCGTCCAGGCGTTCGCGGAACGCACGCAGGCCGAAGACGCACGGTCCGAAAGCGCAGCGCCCCCACCGCGCCCCCAGCTTCCACCCGCGAAGATCCTGCTGGCCGAGGACAACCCGGTAAACCTCCGCGTCGCGCAGCGCATGCTCGAGCGACTCGGCATCTCGCCCGACGTCGCACCGAATGGTATCGAAGCCTTGAAGGCCGCGTCGAGCCGCGCCTACGACGTGATCTTGATGGACTGCCAGATGCCCGAGATGGACGGCTTCGAGGCCACGCGCGAGATCCGCGCGAATCCGACCGTCGAAGAGCAACCGGTGATCATCGCCCTGACCGCCAACGCGATGCAGGGCGACCGCGAGCGTTGCATCGAAGCCGGCATGGACGACTACCTGTCGAAGCCGCTCAAGCCGAAGACGCTAGCCGACGCCCTCGCCAAGTGGCTCGGCGCGAGCGAGTAGCGACGGCTCCGCTCTCCGATCGCGATTCTCCCCGCGGCCCCTGCGAGATTCGGCTACCATGCCGCGGTCGCTCCCTCAGTCATTGAGAATCGGCCCTCGGAGAATCGGGAAATGAAGAGGACCTCCATCACTTTCGCTCTGCTCTTGGCGTCGCCGCTGCTCGCGCAGTCTCGGCGCGCCCCGTTCCACGCCGCGACCCTGGTGTTCCCCGACGACACGTCGATCGTGTCGACGGGCGACTTCGACGCCGACGGTGACGTCGACGCGGTCGGCTGGTACTTCGTCGACTCGGACGAAGACGAAGCCCTGATTCGCGTCTACCACAATGACGGGCAGGGCCACTTCACCGAGGTGGGTTCGCCGATGTCGCTCCCCTACTTCGACCAGTTCTCTTGGGATCTCGACGTCGGCACCATCGACGCCGTGGCCGGTGACGACTGGGTCGCCGGCTTCGACACGACGATTCAGCTGTCGACCGGCGCGACCTGGAACGAACCGGGACACATCCGCGCCGTCGCGTTGTTCGACGGGGACCAGGACGGGGATGACGACCTCGTCGTGCTCGGCAGCGGACTGCGCTACTACCAGAACGTCAACGGCGTGTTCACCCTCGTGAACTCGATGGCCGCGAGCGAGCACGGCGAGCTGCACCCCGCGGACGCCGACGGCGCGCCCGGCGTCGACTTGCTGTGCATCGACGAACTCGGCGTGAAACCGCTGACCGTGCAGAACGGCACGTTGGTCGCGGGCGCCACGAGCCCGTGGCTGAACGGGATCTTCGGCGGCGCGATGATGGTCGCCGGCGACATCGACGGGGACGGCGACGACGACGTCGTCGGTTTCATACCCGAGTCGCAGTTCGGCGGACCCGCGACGTATCAGGTCTTGCGACGTACGGGCCCGACCACGTTCCAGCCGGAACCACCGGTCGAAGGCGGACCCGCGACGGGACTCGCGGACGTCGACGGGGACGGCGACCTCGACGGGGTCTGCTGTGGCGGCGGCGGCGGACCGTTCCCGGTCACCAACCGGATGCAATCGACCTACCACGTCGCGATCAATGACGGCACCGGTGCATTCGAGAACGCGTGGCCGATCCGCGGCTACGGCGCGTTCCGACTCGCCGGCCACGCCGACGCCGATGGCGACGGGCACCCCGACCTGATCGCCGGACGCACGATCCTGTTCGATCGCGGCGGGTTCGCCTACCAGCCACACACCGAGGGGAACGGCTGGCAGATCCCGTTCGCCGACTTCGACGGGGACGGCGACGTCGACTGGGACATCCGGTTCGCGCAGCGCCTCGAGAACTCCGGCACCGGCATCGTCGAGCGAACGTCGGTCACGCCCCCACCGATCTCGCACGGCTGGCTGCACGGCCGCCCGCTGACAGGCGACTTCGACGGCGATGGCGACGTCGACATGATCTGCCGCAACGCCGTGGGCCAGAGCCTGCAGTCGGCCAGCGTCTACGGCATGCGTCTTCTGCTTCAGGAAGGCGCGGGCCACTACGTCGACGGCGGTCTCGCCGCGCCCGCCGGCGTCAACTTCCTGGGTCAGCCGCACTGGACGCACGAGGACCCGCGCCGCGAGCTCGTCGTCGACTTCGACGGCGATGGTGATCTCGATGTGCTGACCACGTTCTGGCCCGACCTGAGGGTCTGGAGCAACGACGGCTCGGGCTCCTTCAGCGAGCAGGTCATCCCCGACATCTGGGGCGAGCCACGCGCTCTCGTCGACATCGACCTCGACGGTCAACTCGACCTGCTCACGACGCGCGGATACTACTTCCGCACCGGGCCCACGTCGTTCGCCCTGGGTACGAACTTCCCCCTCCAGTCCCAGAGCGAAGTCAACGTCGCCGATCTCGACGACGACTTCTTCCCGGAGATCTTGTTCCGACCGTTCACCTCGCAGTCGCTGAGCATCCTCTGGAATCAGGGCAATCGGAACTTCCAACAAATCGACTACCCGGCGCCGGTGTTCCTCGACGACACCCTCGCCCCTTTGATCTGCCTGGACGCCGACGACGATGGTCACCAGGACGTCATGCTCGGCCGCGTTTCCGATGTCGACGACGAAGGCACGCTGATCCTGTTCGGCGACGGCCACGGCGCGTTCCCCGAGCACGTGGTGCAAATGTTCGACGCCGGCCCGCTCGTCGACGTGGACGGCGACGGAGACCGCGACGTGCTCGGCCCGCTCGTCGTGCGGAGTCAGCGGTACTCGATTCCGTTTGACGGGGTGTCCGAGCAGTACGGACACGGCACGCCCGGCGCGGGCGGCGTCGTGCCGAAGCTCGGTGCGACCGGCCCATTCCGGGCGGGTTTCGTCGCCGACATCCGCGCCGTCGGAGCGCCGGGCGCGGCACCGGTGTTGATCGTGCTCGGCCTCGCGCCGATCGATTGGGCCGAGTTCCCGCTGGCCGGGATGACGGGGTTCGCGCGGCCGGACGTGGTGATTCCGACGGTCGCGACGGGAGCGCCGGGTGTGCCTGGGGTCGGCGACGCGTCGTTCGGGGTGCTGGTGCCGGCGGGTATTGTTGCGCTGGACGTGTATCACCAGGCGTTCGTCATCGACGCGGCCGGGGTCGGGGGCGCGACGCAGACGGCGGGTTTGTGGGTCGGGTATCGGTAGTTTCCGGGGGGGGTGCGGGCGCGGGCGGGTGCGGGGCACGGGCACGGGTCCTTTTTTGTTCACGCCTTCGGCGTGAACAAAAAAGAAGGGCGCCATCGGACCATCGTCCGACAGCACCCTTCCGCGGGAGGGACGCACGGCTCAGTTGTCTTCGACTTGCTCGTCAGCGCACGCCTGGCGATTCCACGTGCGCAAGATCTGGGTCGCGAACTGGTAGACCCCGAGGTCGTAGGTCGCGAGGACCATGTTGACCGCATCCGTAAGGAGTTCGGCAGGGAACGGGTACGCGTGGACCGGCGAGCGGGCGTTGAGGAGCGCCGCCGTTCCTTCACGTAGCAGTTCGCGAGCAGGGCCGAGAGGCGCGATGCCTGCGGGGGCGACGAGCGTCTCGTTCAGGGAAAGATCGCCGAGCAAGTCGGCATAAACCGGCAAGAGAGCCGTGGACTGCGTGATGAATGTCGAAGCGAGCGAATCGGCCGGGCTGTAGCCCGTCCAGAGCTCGGGGTGCTGGCTCCAGAACTTCGGAGTTCCGTCGCAAGCGAGATACGGTTCGGGAAGCACGAGCGCAGACGCGATCCAGGTCAGCGACGCGGGCTTCTGAGTCGGCAGCTCCGGCGTCGAGAGCAAGCGGACCGAGACCTTCTGCGCACCGGCCGGAATCGTCAGCGGCAGGACGTAGGTGTCCCACTCGAGGAAGTCGCGGCTGCGCACCTTGTCGAACAAGATGCCCGCGGGGCCATCGTCGATGCGGACCGACACGGCGGCCGGACGCGAGCGGTGTGCGACGCCGGAGACCATGAACAGGATCTCCGACTGGCGATCCAGTTCGGACGGCTCGAACTCGTAGTCCTGCTCGATCGTCGTGTCGAGCGGCACGGCGAAGTCGGCGAACGCGTTGTCCGCGCCTTCGCGCAGATCGATGATCGCTTCGCTGCCGTCGTCGTAGATCACGACCACACCCCCACCGTTGGTCGCGAGGAAGTCGAGGCCGTCGAGCACGACGATGTTGTCGCCGCCGCGGATCAGGCCAAGCTCGGTGATGTCCGCGCGATACGCGATGCTGTAGCGCGGGTAGATGCCGCGCTCACGGAAGAACAGCGTCGACTCGCCGACCTGCGTGCCCCGCACCTCGATGCCGTTGATGAGCGCGGTGTCGTCGCCCTCGTCGGCGCCGGCCGCGAGCCCGTGCCAGTAGAGCAGCACCTGCTCGACGCTCGCCTCACCCGGCACGTGCAGGGTCAAGAACGCCGGCTGCGTGTGGAGTCCACCGCCCGCGGCGACGATGCCGGAACCCGTCGCGAGTTCTAGATCCCGGGGCGGAGTGAGCGCCTCGGGACGCGGCAGTTCCTGAGCGTGACCGATGCTGGCGGCGAAAGCCGTCGCGCTCACGAGCGCGAAGAAAGTGGGCTTCATCTGTGTGACTGTCCTTCCGATTTCCTTGCCGAAGGTTAGCCCGCGATCGGTCGGGTCGCGGATTACCAGGAAGGCTCGGAAGTCGAGTCGCCGATGGGACGGGCGACTCGGGGCGGGACAATTCTTCTCAAAGAGCGGGAATACGCCGCATGGCGTCGCGCAGCGCTCGTCCCTATCGAGGCGTCGGAACCGGCTCCAACGCCTGCAGCTCTTCGGCGGTCCAGGCGGTCGTGCGCTCCGCCGTCGCCGCCCGCACGCGCCCGACGAACGCCTCGTCGGCCGGCTCGGCCGCGTGGTCCCATGCGCGTCGCACGTAGGTCATCACGCCTGCGACATCTTCGTCGTCGAGGTCGCGGTGTGGAATCATCGGCGCGAGATGGTACTTCTCGCCATCGACGACGATCGGACCGCGCACGCCGTGTAGCACGATCCGCGCGAGCACCTCCGGAGAACCGAGCACCCACTCCGAGTTTCGCAGCGGCGGAGCGGACGCGGAGCCCGCACCGTCGACGAGGTGGCACGCGATGCAGCGTTTCGTGTAGACCTGCTCCCCGTGGGCAAAGAGCTCGGCCGCCGCGGCATCGAGCTCGGCCGGCTCCGGCGCGTCCGCGCGCCATTCGATGGCCGCGAGCACGCGCTGCGAGAGACTCTGCACGTCGCCGCGCGCCGTCTCGCACAGGGACGTGAACGCCCGTGGCTCGATCGCGAGCTGGACCTTCTTCGCACCCTTGCGCGGCAGGCCATCGAGCGCGCCCTGCAGGAGCGCCACTTGGTGCGCGGACTCGAGCGTCGCGAGGCGTGCGAGTAGGCTCGCGAGCTCGCCCGGATCGCGGCGGCGCGCGACACACGAAGCGAGGCGCCGCATCATGCGGCCGCGATCGCCCTCGGGCCAATCCACGACCAGTCGATCCAAGAACGCGAGCTCGCGACCCGCGAGACCGCTGATGACGGCATCCCGCTCGACATCGACGAAGCCGTCCTCGAGGAGCGACACGAGCACCTGCTCGGCGAACTCGCGGAGCGCCGGCTCGCGCGGCGACACGGCGCCGAGGGTGAACGCGAGCTGCATCCGGACCCGGAGATCCGCGTCGCGCACCATGCCGGACAGCATCTCGAGCGCGATCCAGTCGACGTTCCGACGCGACCCGTCGAGGCGTTCGTCGAAGAGCCGGATCGCGGCAGTCCGCACGTCGGGGTGACGATCCCGGAGCGCGTGGAAGAGCGTCGCCCGGTCGAGCGCGTCGAGTCCGTGCAGCGTGTAGAGCGACTGGACGCGCACCGCGCCCGGTCGCTCCGAGGCCACGAGCTCGCGCAGCATCGGCGCCGCGGTTCGCTGTCCACGCTCGACGAGCAGCCGCTGCGCGGTGTCACGCTGCCAGCCGCTACGAGCCTGGAGCGCTTCGACGAGCTGCGGCACGGTCGCGCGCGCGAGCTTCGGCAGCCGGGACAACTTCGGCGTGCGGTCGGACGCGACGCGGTAGATCCGGCCGAGATCGAGCGGCTGCTCGAGGTCGAGCTTCTCGACGTGCTTGCGGAGGTAGGAGGTGACGAAGTTGCGGTGCTGAATCACGCCGCGGTACATGTCGACGACGTAGATAGCATCGTCCGGCCCTTGGAACACGTCGACCGGCCGGAACCTCTCGTCGGTCGACGCCAAGAACTCCTCACGGTCGTAGGCATTCTCGACTCGGAACGACGCGCCGTTGCGCTGCACGCGCGCGCGCCGCACGAAGTTGCCCGTCGGTTCGCACACGAACAGATTGCCGTAAAACGAATCGTCGAAGCCGGCGCCACGGTAGACGAGCGCACCGCACGCGCCGGTGAAGTTCGCGAGTCGACCGTCGCGGCGCAGCGTGTTGCGACGATACGCACGGTTCACGCCGAGGTTGACGCGTGCCGGCCACACCGCCTCGGTCTTCGAGAGGCGGACTTCGGTGAACGCCGCGCGCGGGAGGTGCGGGTTGCGAGCGCCGTAGTGCGGAGGCGCGAGGTGACCGCGAGCGAAGACGCTGTTGTTGTTGAAGAACCAGCGACCGAAGTCGTCGCGGGACAGTCCCCACTGGCCGCCGGCCGTGACCTTGGACCATTCCCAGCTGCCGTCACGGAGACGCCGCAATCGCCGGCCGTAGCGCGCGAAGTAGATGTAGTTGTCGAGCCCGAGCCGCGGGCTGTTGGCCGCGTGTTCCGGATTCTTGAGACCCTGATCGAATCCGTCCCCGACGACTTCTCGATGGTCCGCGCGACCGTCCCCGTCCCTGTCCTCGCAGAACCAGAGGTTGGGCGGCGAGAGCACGAGCGCACCGCCGTAGGCCGGCATCACGGCACGGGGCAGGACCAGCCCGCTGAGGAACTCGGTGCGATGATCCATCTGCCCGTCGCCGCTGCGGTCTTCGAGCACGGCGATCACGCCCGTCGGCCGCGATTCCCCCTCGCCCCGGATGTCCGGCATGTAGCTCCGCATCTCGACGACCCAGAGCCTCCCGTGAGCGTCGAACGAGGCGGTCACGGGCGCGACGACGATCGGCTCCGCCGCAACGAGTTCGAGTCGGCAGCCGGCCGCGACCCGGAACGAGCCGCGCGCCTGTGTCGGGGTCAGCACCGGAGCCGGCGGCGCGCTGACGCCACGGATCGGCAGGTCCTGCGATTCACCCTTCTTGTCGCCGGCTTGTGCTGCAAGCGCCGAGCATGAGACGAGGGCCAGGAAGAGCGAGCGAAGCGGCGACATGGGGATGATTCGAGCAATCCGGCGGATGCGATCCACAGGGTTCTGATCGGATCCGTGCGCCCGGAGGCTCAAGGAATGCGCCGCAACGCCCCATGCGGACGGCTCATGGCCACCCTGGACCTCGAAGTCGACGCGTCCTACGATCCGCCGCCCTTCCGAGCCATGACCCAGGACATCGCACAACAAGTCGAGCGGCGGCGCACCTTCGCGATCATCTCGCACCCCGACGCCGGCAAGACGACGCTGACCGAGAAGCTCTTACTTTACGGCGGCGCGATCCAGACAGCCGGGTCCGTCAAGGGCAAGGGCTCGAGCGCGCACGCGACGTCCGACTGGATGGAGCTCGAGAAGAAGCGCGGGATCTCGATCACGAGCTCGGCGCTGCACTTCGAGTACGACGGCCACGTCATCAACCTGCTCGACACGCCGGGTCACCAGGACTTTTCCGAAGACACGTATCGCACGCTCGTCGCGGCCGACGCCGCGCTGATGCTGATCGACGGTGCGAAGGGCGTCGAGCCGCAGACCATCAAGCTGTTCAAGGTGTGCCGCGACCGCGGCATCCCGATCGTCACGGTCGTCAACAAGATGGACCGCCCGGCGCAGGACCCGTTCGAGCTCATGGACGAAGTCGAGCGCGTGCTCGGGATCACGGTCGTGCCGCGCACTTGGCCGATCGGATCGGGACCGAACTTCCTCGGCGTCTACGAATTCGAGTCGAAGCAGGTCTTCCAGTTCGAACGCGCGGACCACGGCTCGCAGCGCGCCGCCGTCCAGGTCAAGGGTCCGGACGACCCGGCCCTCGCCGAGCAGCTGGGCGAACAGCAGCACGAGAAGCTGCTCGAGGACCTGATGCTCGTGTCGGAGGCGGTGGATCCGTTCGACATCGACAAGTTCCTCAAGCAGGAGCAGTCGCCGATGTTCTTCGCGAGCGCGATCACGAACTTCGGCGTCGAGAACCTGCTGCGCCGCTTCATCGAGCTCGCACCGTGCCCCGGCCCGCTACCGACGACGAAGGGCGAGATCGCGCCGACCGAGGAGTTCTTCTCGGGCTTCGTCTACAAGGTCGCGGCCAACATGGACAAGAACCACCGCGACCGCATCGCGTTCTTGCGAGTGACGTCCGGTCGGTTCGAACGCGGCATGGGTGCGAAGCACCTGCGACTCGGCCGCGAGATGAAGCTGTCGCATCCACACCGCTTCTTCGGCCAGGAGCGCGTGACGATCGACGAGGCCTGGCCCGGCGACGTGATCGGCCTGATCAACCCGGGCCTGTTCCGTGTCGGCGACGTCGTCAGCTCGGGCCCGAAGCTCGAAGTGCGGAACTTCCCGCGTTTCCCTCCCGAGATCTACGCGCAAGTCCGGCCGAAGGACCCGTCGATGAGCAAGGGCTTCAACAAGGGGCTCAAGCAGCTCGGTGAGGAGGGCGTCGTCCAGGTGTTCTGGCCGCGGACGGGCGCGCGCGAGCCAATCCTCGGCGCCGTCGGCGAGCTGCAGCTGGAGGTGTTCAAGCACCGGCTGGAGCAGGAATACTCGGTCGCGATCGCGATGGATCGGAAGGGGTATTCCCGGGCGAGGTGGCTGGTCAAGGTCACGGACTCGCTACTGGATCTGCTGCCAATGGTCGTGCTGGACGACGCGGATCGACCGGTGGCGCTGTTCAACAGTGATTTCGAGATCGAGTATGCGCAGAAGCGGTACGAGGATCTGGAGATGCACGAGGCGCCGCCGACGGAGGAGGAGTCGGTCGCGTAATTCTGTTCGGCGCTGACGCGCCTCACTGTCGACTGCGTCGACGCCGCTGGTATCCAGACGCCAGACGTCTCGCTCGAGCAGGGCCAGGCCCGAGCCCAGCGCTGATAATCGGCCGACGCGGCGGAGGCGACGCCCCCCCCCAAGCCCCCCGTAGGTTTGGCAACGCGTAACGCAGGCGTAGCCGCCTGCGCCAGGGGGCTACCGCCCCCCGGACCCCCGGCGGCCTCCTGAGACGGGTGAGTCGGAAGTATCCAAGATGCCCGGGCAGCGAACGGTGTTCGGCCGTCGCACGGTCACCGGCAGGCATTGGCCACGCTCGCTCCGCTCGCTAGCTGGGGGCGCTGCCCCCAGCCCCCCGGTGCGGTGGACGGAATCGGGTACGGGTGGGTCGACTACCCCCTGGCCCCCCGCCCGTTCCACGATAGCCTGCAAGGCACTTCCTACTCACCCTTCGAGGTCGATACCCCCATGCAGGATTACGTCGTGCGTCTCATGGAAGACGTGAAGGCGAAGAACCCCGCCGAGCCGGAGTTCCACCAAGCGGTCGAAGAAGTTGCCGAGTCGCTCGTGCTCGTGATGGAGAAGCATCCCGAGTATCGCAGCGCGAAGATCCTCGAGCGGATCATCGAACCCGAGCGCGTGATCATGTTCCGCGTGCCGTGGAAGGACGACCATGGCGACGTCCAGGTCAACCGCGGCTTCCGCATCGAGATGAACAGCGCGATCGGACCCTACAAGGGCGGTCTGCGCTTCCACCCGTCGGTGAATCTCGGGATCTTGAAGTTCCTCGCGTTCGAGCAGGTCTTCAAGAACTCGCTCACGACGCTGCCGATGGGCGGCGGCAAGGGTGGCTCCGACTTCGATCCGAAGGGCAAGAGCGACGACGAGGTCATGAAGTTCTGTCAGAGCTTCATGACGGAGCTGCATCGGCACATCGGTCCCAACACCGACGTGCCGGCCGGCGACATCGGCGTCGGCGGTCGTGAGATCGGCTACATGTTCGGCCAATACAAGCGCCTCGCGAACGAGTTCACGGGCGTGCTGACCGGCAAGGGCCGCAACTGGGGCGGCTCGCTGATCCGTCCCGAGGCGACCGGCTACGGCACGATCTACTTCGCGAAGGAGATGATGAAGACGCGCGGCGAGACGTTCGAAGGCAAGCACTGCCTCGTCTCCGGCAGCGGCAACGTCGCGCAGTTCGCGGTCGAGAAGCTGCTCGAACTCGGCGCGAAGCCGGTGTCCCTGTCGGACTCGGGCGGCCACATCTACGACAAGGACGGTATCGACTCCGACAAGCTCGCGTGGGTCATGGACCTCAAGAACAACCGTCGCGGACGCATCAGCGAGTATGCGGACGAGTTCAAGAACGCGGTCTACACGCCGACGGACGCGACCCTCGACCACAACCCGCTCTGGGACCACAAGGCCGATTGCGCATTCCCGTGCGCGACCCAGAACGAGATCAACGCGATCGACGCTTCGAACCTGCTGAAGAACGGCATCACGGTCGTCAGCGAAGGCGCGAACATGCCGACGACTGCCGACGGCGTGCGACAGTTCCTCGAGGCGCGCATTCTCTACGGTCCCGGCAAAGCCGCGAACGCCGGCGGCGTCGCCGTCTCCGGCCTCGAGATGGCGCAGAACAGCATGCGCTACAGCTGGACGCGCGACGAAGTCGACAGCCGGCTGCAGATGATCATGGCCGACATCCACGGCGCATGCGTGGATGCGGGAGACCGGTTCGGCACGCCCGGAAACTACGTGAACGGTGCCAACATCGCCGGCTTCCTCAAGGTCGCCGATTCGATGATGGATCAAGGCTGCGTGTGAGGGGGCGCGCTTCGCGCGCGTTTTTCTCGGGCGCGGGCGCGGGCTGGGGCTCGGGCGCGAACGGGAGTTCGGGCTCGGGCTCGATGGGGAATTCGGGCCCGGGCGCGCGTGTGAGGGGGCGCGGGCTTAGGCTGGGGGCATGAGCCTCGATGTGCCTCCGTCACCGCAAGGATTGACGGCCCGTCCGCACGGGTTCCACGAGCTGATGCGGAACCGCGTGCAGCGGATTCTGCTCGTGTCGAGTCTCTACGACTCGTTCATCATGTCGGAGGAAGGGCGCCTCCACGAGACGCTGCTGAGCCAGTTCATCGCGCTGAACCTCAGCGACTTTCCCGACCTGATCCGCGTGCCCAACGCCGAGGAGGCGATGGCGAAGCTGCGGAGCGATCCGAGCATCGACGTCGTGATCTCGACGCTCGACACCGGCGACGCGAACGCCGCGGACTTCGCGCGCGACGTACAGGGGCACGGACTCGCGACCCCGGTGATCGCACTCGCGTACACCAACTCCGATCTCCGCGACTTCCTCGCGCGGCGCGACGTCAGCTTCCTCGACCGCATCTTCTTGTGGCAAGGTGACGTCCGAATCCTCGTCGCGATCGTGAAGTATCTCGAAGACAGGATGAACGTCGCGCACGACACCGGGCAGTACGGCGTGCCGGCGATCATCGTCGTCGAGGACAACATCCGCTTCTTCTCGTCGTTCTTGCCAGTGATCTACGCCGAGCTGTTCCGGCACATCCACAGGCTGCTGTCCGAAGACCTCAACCTGTCTCAGAAGATGGTGCGAATGCGAGCTCGGCCAAAGGTGCTGCTCGCAAATACGTACGAAGAAGCGTGGGAGCTGTTCGAAAAGTACCAGGGCGAGGTGCTCGGTGTCGTCTCGGACTTCGAGTTCCCACAGAACGGCGATCTCGAGCGCTACGCCGGCCTCGATCTGTGCTCGCGCGCACTCGCCGCGCGCCCCGACCTGCGGATCGTTCTCCAGTCGAGCATCCCCGAGAACCGCAAGCTCGCCGAAGACCTCGGCGCGTCCTTCCTGCTCAAGGGCTCCCCGGTGCTGCTCCAGCAGCTGCGCACGATCCTCATCGAGCGATTCGGATTCGGCGACTTCATCTTTCGCATGCCCGACCAGTCGGAGATCGACAGAGCGTCCGACCTGCGGAGCTTCGGCGAGAAACTGGAGAGCGTGCCGCCGGAGTGCGTGGCGTACCACGCCGAACGCCAGCACTTCTCGAACTGGTTCAAGGCGCGCACCGAGTTCGAGCTCGCGGAGAAACTCAGGCCGCGGCAGCTCGAGGACTTCGAGAGCGCGGATCATCTGCGCGAGGACCTGCTGCAGGCGATTCGCGAGGCGCGGCGGGATCGGCACCGCACGGTCATCGCGGACTTCGATCGCGCGACGTTCGACCCGGACGTCAGCATGACGCGAATCGGCGCCGGATCGCTCGGCGGCAAGGCGCGCGGTGTCGCGTTCGCGAACCGGATCTTGCGCGACGCGAAACTCGACGACCAGTATCCGACCGTCGACCTCGACGCGCCGCCGTGCGTCGTGCTCGGCACGGAGATCTTCGACGAGTTCCTCGACCACTCGCGCCTCGGCGAGTATGCGATGCACGAGGAGTCGGATCAGAAGATCATGAAGCGGTTCCTGCGCGCGCGATTCCCGCCGCGCGCGGTCGCGGACCTGCGGGCGTTCCTCGAGAAGGTTCGGTATCCGCTCGCCGTGCGTTCGTCAGGACTCATGGAGGACTCGCTCTCGCAGCCGTTCGCCGGCGTGTACGAGACCTACATGCTGCCGAACAACCACCCGAACCTGCAGGCGCGCCTCAAGCAGCTCGTCGCGGCGATCAAGCGCGTCTACGCGTCTCCGTTCGCCGCGCAGGCCAAGGCCTTCTTGTCGATGACGTCGTACCGCGTCGAGGAGGAGAAGATGGCCGTGATGATCCAGGAGATGGTCGGGATTCGGCACCAGGACCGCTTCTATCCGGACTTCGCCGGCGTCGCGCGTTCGTACAACTTCTACCCCGAGCCGGGCCACGACGCGGAGGACGGCGTCGTCGCGGTGGCGCTCGGCATGGGCCGGACCGTCGTCGACGGCAACCCGTGTCTGCGCTTCTGTCCGAAGCACCCGCGCAAGCTGATCTCGTTCTCGTCAATCCAGGACGCGCTGTCGAACTCCCAGCGGGAGTTCTACGGGCTGGATCTCGCGCGTCAGCCGACGATCAGCGAGCCGACCGAGCTGCGAAACTACCCGCTCGAAGTCGCGGAGGAAGACGGCACGCTCGCCTGGCTCGGCTCGACGTACCTGCCCGACGACGAGGTCATCGTCGACGGAATTTCGCGCGACGGCGTGCGCCTCGTCAGCTTCGCGCAGGTGCTGAAGCACGGCGCCTACCCGCTGGCCGAGCTGATCTGTGACCTGCTCGCGAGCTGCGCACAAGGCACCGGTGGCCCGGTCGAGATCGAGTTCGCCGGAAACCTCGGGCGATCGGACCGCCGCGCGGAGTTCGCGTTCCTGCAGCTGCGGCCGCTCGCGCTGTCGATGGAAGAAGAGCAGATCCGCATCGACGACATCGACGAGAGCGCCCTCGTGTGCCGCAGCGATACCGTCCTGGGCAACGGGCTGATCGACGACATCCACGACATCGTGATGGTCGATCCTTCGACCTTCGATCGGCTACGGAGCCGCGAGGCCGCGCTCGAGATCGCGCGCTTCGACGCCGTGCTGCGCCGTGAGCAGCGCCCCTACCTGCTCGTCGGTCCCGGTCGCTGGGGTTCGGCGGACCCGAGTCTCGGCATCCCGGTGACCTGGGATCAGATCGCGGGCGTCAAGGTCATTGTCGAGGCGCGGCTGCGCGACCTCGCCGTCGAACCCTCGCAGGGCACGCACTTCTTCCAGAACCTGACGTCGTGCAACGTCGGCTACCTGACCGTGCGCGGCGGCGATCCGAAAGCGGAGACCAGCGACATGGATTGGGAATGGCTGCGGAGTCTGCCGGTCGTCGAGGAGGGCCAGCTCGTCCGGCACGCGCGCGTGCAGAAGGCCATCGTCGTGAAGGTCAGCGCGCGCGACCGGATCGGCGTCGTGATGAGAGGCTGACGCTAGTGCTCCTCGTCTGAAATCCGTAGTAGAAGTAGCCGTGGCAGTCGATTCGCGCGCAAGACGCTGCGACGACACGGCTTGTCAGTGGACAAGTTGAGGAGCAGCAACGCAGCGAGCGGGTCGAATGGCCGGCAACTTCTGATGCGGACTTCGGACGCGGAGCACTAGTCGCGGCCTTCGACGTCGAGCAGGCGCTCGACGTATGCACGCACGCCGTCTTCCAACTCGGTGAACGGTCGCTCGTAGCCGGCAGTGCGGAGGCGATCCATCGTCGCCTCGGTGAAGTACTGATAGCGCTCGCGAATGTCCTCGGGCGTATCGATGAACTCGACGTTCTCGTCGGCGCCGAGCGCGGAAAAGGTCGCGCGCACGAGATCGAGGAACGTGCGGGCCTTGCCCGAGCCCAGGTTGAACACACCGGAACGGATCGGCTTGTCCAGCGCGAACCACAGCACGTCGACGACGTCGACGACGTAGATGAAATCCCGCTTCTGTTCGCCGTCGGCGATCCCGTCGCGGTGGCTTCGGAACAGCCGCACCGAACCCCGCTCGCGGATCTGATCGAAGGCCTGCAAGACCACGCTCGCCATGCGCACCTTGTGACGCTCGCCAAAGCCGTAGACGTTGAAGAACTTGAACCCGCTCCACGCAGGCGGACAGCGGCCTTCGGTGGCTTCGGCGCGGGCCCAGATGTCGAACTGCAGCTTCGAATCGCCGTATGGGTTGAGCGGGGTGAGGTCGCCGAACTTCTCCGGATCGTCGTCGTAACCGTTCTCGCCCCCACCGTAGGTCGCCGCGCTGCTCGCGTAGACGAACGGAATGCCGGCCTTCGTCGCGTACGACCACAGCTGCTGGGACGCGTTCAGGTTGACTTCGGTGAGGTAGTCGACGCGGAGCTCGGTCGTGTCCGTGCATGCACCGAGGTGCACGATCGCAGATGGCTCGACGGTGCCCGCACTCAGCGCGTCGACGATCGCCCCGGGCTCGATGATCTGACCAAACTCGAGCCCCGCGTGCTCGGATCGTTCCGCGAAGTAGGACGGCGAGTCGACAGACACAACCGACCGACCGCGCGCATTGCACGATTCGACGAAGCGGGCACCGATGAATCCGGCAGCACCGGTGACGACGATCGGGGATTCGGCCATGAGGCGCGCACCCTAACGGAGCCACCCGGCGATGTCATGCGGGTTCGTCAGCGGCCGGTCGCCGGGTCCTTGTCGGAGGCCTTGCCGTCGTCCTCGACGGGTTTCGCGGTCGCGTCGCCCGAGCGCTTCCAGCCCTTGGCCTCGGCCTCGGCGAAGATGCGGTCGATCTGAGCGCGCGCCGGCGGGTGCTCCTTGACGTCGATGAAGCGCGCCTTCGCCGGAAGCTCGAGCTTGAACGTCGCCTCTTCGATCGGCTTGTCGACCTCGATCGACGTGACCTCGATGTCGACGATCGGACGGCCGGCAGAGAGCTGCGTCATGCGGACCACCGCGAAGTCGGCGCGGCGGACGAGGATCTCGACTCGGTCGGCGGTCTCGAACGCCACCTGCTCGCCCGCGTCCTTGCGACGATCGCCGCTGACCGTCCAGCACTCCTGGCCGGCGACGACCTTGGGTCCGCTGACGGCCAGTTCGAACTGCTTGCCGAGGTCGTCGAGCATCACGCTGCCGAGCGGGCCGTTCGCCATGTCGGCTCCGGCGCCGAGCATGCCGGAGTCGCCGATCGCCTGGCTCGCGGACTCCAGATCGGTCAGGGTCTTCTGGTCCATCTTGACGAAGACCTCGCCCTGCGCCGGGTCGGACTCCCGCATCCAGACGCCCTCCGGCGTCTTCACGGTCTCGAACTCGCTGGTCAGGCCGTTGCCGAGATCCGTCTTCATCGCGGTGTGAAAGTGTGTCGTACCGAGGACACGCAGCGTCCCTGTCGACTCGAACGTGGCGTTGCCCGGCAGGGATCCACGGGTCTTCATCGAGAGGCTGACCGACTTGACGGCCTTCTCGCGCTTCGCGATGACCGACACAAGGTCTTTCAGAGTCTTGACTTCAGTCGGCTTTTCGGTGACCTGCGCGATCCCGGCCGAAGCACAGAGGAAGAACGCGACGATGTGGACGTGACGGGCATGCTTCATGCTCGATTCCTTTCGGTGGTTCTGAGCGTAACGACCCCTGGATGCGGCGCTACCGCCTAACGCAGAGGCAGCCCGAATCCGACGACCCGAGCCACCGGATTGGTTTACAAAGTCCGTGCCAAGTGAGATCGCCATGGCCCAACCACGATTCCTCGCCGTCCCCGTCCTCCTCGCTGTCACGCTCGGCGCTTCACTCGCCGCTCAGGAGGTGCGGCTGACCGACGGCCGGGTGCTCTACGGCACCACGACGAAGATCGCAGACGGCCTGCGAATCACGACCCAGGACGGCCCGGTTGTGGTCGACGCGACGGAGATCGCGCGCGTCCGCACGAAGTCCGCTCTCCGCGCCGAGCTCAAGCGGTTGGCGGCCGGTCGCCAGCAGTCGGCGTTCGCGCAGCTCGAACTCGCGCGCCACGCGCGGAGGCTCGGACTGACGACCGACATGTGGCGCCACCTCGACGCCTGCCTCGAGACCTGCCGGGAAGACGGCGCGACTCGCCGTAGGCTCGATCGCTTCCTCGGCAGCCTCGAGCACGAAGTCCTCCCGCCGAAGGAACGCGACGGGTCGACGGCCAAGAAGGTCCGCAACCTGGTTCGCCGGTCCGGCCTCGCGAAACGCTCGAAGCAGCACGCGATCGCACACGTGCTGGCCAACCTCGACGGCGCGAACGCCGACATCCGCAAGCAGGCCCGCCGTGCCGGCAGCCCGCAGTGCCGCATGACCGCGCTGCGCGCGCTCGACATCCGCAACGAGCCGGGCAACGCGAAGTTCTTGTTCCGCACGGCGATCCTCGACTCGAGTCGTGACGTTCGTGCCCAGGTCGCAAGACTGCCTCTCGCCCAGGCCTACGCCGCCGACGGCGTGCAGTATCTCGCGCCAGGACTCCACGCGCGGGACAACAAGATCGCTACGCGAACCGCGGAAGCATTCGCGAACCTCGGCAACGTATCCGCGGTGCCGATTCTCGTGAACGCCAGTCGCGCCGTGCGCAAGGCCAGTGGCTCCGGCGGTTCGACCCGCGGCTACATGGCCGTTATCAACCAGCAGGCCTACATCCGCGACTTCGACGTCGAAGTCGCCCAAGCCGCGTTCATCGCCGACCCGAAGATCGACGTGCTGCAGTCCGGCGTCGTGCTCGACGTCACCGTGCACGCGGTCAACACCGTTCGCTACCGCCTGAAGTCGTTCCGTGGTGCGCTCGAGCGACTCACCGGCTCGGACCCCGGCAAGGTCACGACCGAGTGGAACAGCTGGATGGCCAGTCTCTCCTTGCCCGCGGAACAGCCCCGCGGCAAGCAGGGCCCGACGGGACCGAAGGCATCGACGGCGAAAGGCCGGGCAGCGCGCGCGGCGGGCAAGAGCGACAGCGACTCCGACGCCGGCAAAGTCTGGGTCGGTCGCCACGACGGGAGTGGCACGGCGGTCGTCGGCACCCCGGTCGGCACGACGCCGATGCCCACCAGCGGCCAGTCCCCGAGCGGTGGCATCAACACCGGCTCGCTCGGCGTGTCGTCCCCCGGCCAGCCGGCGTTGCCGGGCATGGGACGGCGCTAGTGCTCCACGCCCGCCGCGCCACGACACGGGCGGCAACTACTTCGTCCGATACACCTCGACGCCGCGCTGCTGCTTCTCGAGGACCTCGTTCTTGAGCCACTCGATCTGCCGGCGGCGGTTGCCGAGGTTCTGACGCACGTTGTTGTCGAACGCGTCGAACTGCTTGATGCCCTTTTCCTGGAGCTGCTGCTTTGGTGCGGCGGGCTTCTTCATCGGCGCGGGGCGGTACCGCTCGGGGCGATGCACGCCTTCGCCGCGAAAGAACGCATACTCGTCTCCCGATTTGACGATGACCGTCGCCTTGCCGATGAGCGAGTCCCCGACGTAAATACCGCGCAGGTCGGTGTCACCGCTGCGCAGCCGCTGATCGCCGGAACCGACGACCTTGACGTGCGCGTTGCCGACGAACGCCCCGTCGCGCTTCACGTTGACGCGGATGCGGCCCGCGGCGAACGCCTCCTGCGCTTCGATCGACAGGTTCGAGCGCAGCACCATGCCGCTCGCGACGTGATCGCCACTGCGTGCGACGACGAGATACGCACCGGCCTCGTCGAGCGGTAGCTCGAGCTTGGTCTTGCGATCTCGATAGTCCTTGCCGTCCCCGAGCTCGACCGTGCGCTCCGCGTGCGGCTTGATGCCGTGCAGCATGATGTCGCGGATGTTGTTCAGCGACTTGTTGAGGACATAGAGCCGCATCAGGTCGACGCGATAGACCTTGATCGCGACGCGCTCGAGGTTGCGGTGGCCGATCTCGAGCTCGAGGTCCTTGCCGACGCCGAAGGTCGACACCTCGGGTAGCGTCAGCGCCTTGCGCCGGAAATACTCCGCCGCCTCTTGGGCATCCGAGAACTTCTCGACCACGGCGTCGTACTTCTCGAGTGCTTCGGCCGGGGCGCCGAGCGCGTGGTGGATCTGCCCCTGCAGATAGACCGCGTGGAACTTGTTCTCGCTCGCAGCGCGGCCACCATCAGCACGCGAGAACTGCTCGGTCGCGACTCGCTCGAGGATCGGGAACGCATCGGACCCGCGTCCGCGCGCGAACTCCGCGTATCCGACCGTGTAGAGCAGCTCGTCCTCGAGCGACGAATCGGGGTAGCGCGACAGGGCCGCCTTCGCGACTGCGAGCGCACCGTCGAGATCCCCGGCCTCGACGAGCGTCGTCGTCCACGCAAACGAGACCTCTTCCGCGAGCGGGTCCTCGGGGAACCACACGAGGAAGTCTCGGAACGTGCGCACCGCGGTGCCACGAAGCTCGTCCCGACGACCGACGCGCGGGTCGACGGCCACCCCGTTTGGCAGACCGGCCGCCAGCTCAGCGAGCTTCTGGCCGATGCTGTAGAGGCTGATCCGCATCGTGTTGAGGTCCGGATACGTGCCGAGCAGTCGGTGCAAGAACCGCAGCGACGCCTTCACCTCGCCGAGGTTCTCGAGCGTCGTCGCAACCGCAGCCTCCTTGAGGAACGATGCCTCGGCCGTCGCGCGGAAGACCAGCAGGGCCGCTTCGAATTCGCCGAGATCGATGTAGGCCTGCCCCACCGCGAGGATCTTGTCGAACGGGATCACGAGGTCCGGCAGTCGATCCTTGAGTTCCTCGAAGTAGCGCACGACGCCCTTGCTGTCGCTCTGCGCGATCGACACGAACAGCATCATGCGTGCGACATGCTTGAATGTTCGATCGTTGAGCGACCAACCTTCGACGAGCTGGCGCAGGTGCCCACCGGCTTCGTCGTACTGCTCCGCCTCGAAGTAGGCCTTGCCGAGCGCGAACAGCTCGTCCGGCGTCAGGCGATATTCGTCCCTCGACGTTTCGCCGCGCGGCAGCACGTCGAGCTTCATTGCCGGACCGTAGGCCACGACGTCCGGGCGCACGGCGCCGTATACCTGCGTCGGTAGCGCGCGATACGAACCGGGGAAGCGCGCCTGCAGCTCGTACTCGATCGAGCCCGAGCGCACGCCATCGCGGTAGTAGAACACGAGCCGATCCGGCTCGACCGTCATGTGATCGTAGCTGCCGCGGATCGAGTCGACCGGCACGGTGCACCCGGCCGGAATCGGCTCCTCGACGACGAGCGGAGACATGCCACGCTTCATCGCCGCGTCGCGGAGATAGAACGACGTCGACACCCGACCCGTCTCGCCGACCGGCAGCTGCGTCATCGGGTTCGAGAACGACTTGTACCGCCCGCTGACGACACCGAAGCCCGGTCGCACGACCTTGCCGTCGTGACGCCGATACGCCGGAATGTAGGTGCGACGGGTCCGCACGAGTCGATCCGCGCGATCGCTCTTCGTGAAGCCCTTCGCGAAGCCGCGCAACACCGCGCTGTAGTGCGCCTTGCCGCGGCCGCGGAGTCGCAGCTCGACGCGGTTCGCGCCGGCCTTCAGCCAGTCCGCGGGCGCGTCGAAACCGACGGTGCCCGCCTTGTGCGTGCGCGGCACGACCGCGAGTCGCTGGCCGTTGACCAGGATCTCGATCTCGGCTTCGTTCGCCGCGGCGCGGTCGCGCCCGCCAGCAGTCACGATCGCCGCGATCGCGGCGGACGTGGCTTCCGGGGTGCCCCACGAAGCGCCTCGACGCTGCTTCTCGATCCACGCGAGCGCGCGCTGGGCCACGGCGTCCTTGGCGTTGCCCAGCAGCAGCGCGCGGGTCGCGATCGCGACCGCCTCGATGTCGGTCGCGGACGGCTTGTCCGCGAGCTTCAGCTTCGTGCGCATCGCGGTCGCGACTTCTCCCGCCATTTCGGGGCGGCCCGCCGCGTGCCACGCGAGCGCGAGGCGACCGAGGTGGCCGAGCGACATGTTCGCGCGGCGGCGATGCAGCGAGTTCAACGTCTCGAAGCGAGCACGTCCGCAGGCGCTGAGCGCCTCGGCGACGAACACGCGCTGGTCGTCACGCAGGCGGCGCAGCTGCTGAAGCAACCACTCCGCCGCGCGCGACTGCGCGTCTTGCGCGGCCGTGATGCCGTGCTTGGCACAACCCGCGAAGAACCGCGCAACCGCGGCGGTCGTCTGCAGGTCCGTGTGCTTGCGTCCGATCCAAGCGAAGCCCCCGTCCTCGCGCTGCGCGCCGAGAAGGGTGGAGAGGCACGACTGGACGACAGCCTCGAGTCGCGCGAGCTCGGCGGGTCCACGCCCACCAGCCGTGCCGAGGTAGTCGATGACGCTCAGCGCCGCCAAGCCGCGGTGCGCCAGCGACCTCTGGGTGATGTCGACGCGCCGACAGTTGCGCGGCCGATAACCTTGGCCGATGGCGGCCGCGACGAGGTCGCGCCCCGAATCGGGACCGACTTCGACGCGCAGTCCGAGACCCGAGTAGTCACCATCCGGAAGCTCGAGCGAGAACGTCGTCCCGTCGACGATCGCGCCGGCACGGCCGTCGCGCCGTTCGACGCCGAACGGGCGGATGATCACGTCGTCGCGCAGCGCATCGCCACCGCCCCCCGTCAGAGATGCATCGAGCACGAACGGGACCGTCCCGGTCGCTTCCAGCTCGAACGCCTCCGCGCGTTCGCGACCCGCGGGCACGGTCACGTCGAAGCGCTCTGTCTTCTCCGTCTTGTCGCCGCGACGGATCGCGACCGACAGCTGCCCGGACAGCTCCGCATCGGACGTGTTGTGGGCGTGTAGACGCACGGTCGTGCGGTCCCCCTCGGTCAAAACCGACGGGCTGACGACGTCGACCTGCGCCGGCTTGGCGGTGCGCACGATGCTCTTGGCCTGCCCGACGAACGTGTCCCGGGTCACGCCGCGCGCGGTGATCCGCCACTCGGTCGTGTTGTGGGGAAGGCGCACCGAGACGACGCCCTTACCGTTCGCGTTCGTCCGCACCGACGACACCCACCCCCCGCTCTCCGAGAACTCCACGCGCGGCTCGTCGGACGGCGCCACCTCCGGGAGACGACGGAACGCCGTGCCGAGCATCGGCCCGCCCGGAGCATCGAGCAGCGGAACGCGATCCGATCGGCTCTGACCCTGCTTCTTACCCCCGCGGCGCCCCCCGAACGCTCCACCGGCACCGCCACCGAGACCGACGGCGGAGTTCCACTGGTTGGAGTCGAAGGCAGACTCCTTGCTGTCCGAGAGCTCTTCCAGTTCCTCGACAGCCTCGCTCCGAACCGGACGCCCGGCGCGATTGCGCCCGCGCGCCATCTCCCGGTCCGCGACGCCCACGCCGGCGAAGAAGTCGTCGCCCGACGGCAAGCCCTTGTCGCTCGCGGCCGCTTTCCTCTCCTCGAGGACGCGTTGCTCCTCCGCGAGCAGGTCCTTACTGACGCGCCGCGACGGACCGTCGTACGCCCAGCTGCAGCTCGACGTCGTGCGAAACTCGGTCTCGCGACGGTGTCCGTAGAAGAACGGACCGATGTCCGGGGTGCGGTCGGAGAACAGACTCAGCAGCGACTCGTCGACGAGCGCGAGCGCGATCTCGGCCTCGACCGGTCGACCCTCGGGATCCTTGGCGATCACCTCGACCTCGACGGTCTCACCCGGCTTGACTTCACCTTGCTTCGGCTTGACTTCGAGTTGCAGGTCGCGGGTGACGGCGAACTCCCGCTCCGCCGTGCGCAATGAGGTTCCGTCAATCATCGCGAGCGCGAGCGCGAAGTTCGGCGCGTGGAGCGATTCGAGCCGCAGCTCGAGCTCGCTCTCGCCGGCGGGCAGACGCACCGCCTCGTAGGCGAGGATACCGTCCCCTTGGATCGCGCGCAGCGCGAGCTTGGCCTTCGTGCGGTTCGCGACCTTCACGCGGACGGTCTCGCCGACCTCGAACTTCTGTCGATCGCTGAGCAACCGCAGTTTGACCTGATCGTCGTCGCCCGAGACGGTCAGCGACGTCGACCCGCTGACGGAGTTACCGAACCGGTCCTCGCACACGACCCGCACGATGTGCGATCCGCCCTTCTCGGCGAGCAGACTCACGTTCGCACTCCCGTCGGCCGCGCGGGTCTCGAACCGCTTGCGCGCGACCTCGACTTCCGCGACCTTCGTGCCGGTGACCTCCCGGCGGAGCAAGACGAGCTCGCCGCGGCGCGCGAGCTTCTTGCCGCTGCGGTCGACGATCTGGATCGTAGCCTCGAACGGCTCGCCCGCGAGATAGACGTCGCGGATCAGCGACACCGCCGGCGTGAACTCGGTCGTCACGACCGGCACGACGAGGCGGTCCGTCGCCTTCTCTTCGACGAGCGCGACGTCGATGACCGCCATCGCTTCCTCCGGAAACTCCTCGGTGCCAAAGTCGAACGGGACGCGACCTTCCGCGTTGGTCTTGCCGGTCTGCACGCGGTCGCGGCCGTCCGGCGCATGCAGCGTGATACGCACGTCCTTGCCGATCGCCGGCTCGCCGAAGAAGTAGCGCACCGCGACGTGTCCTTCGAGTCGCTCCCCACGGAACGCAACCGCGCGCTCCGGCACGGCCTCGATCGACAGCCGCGGCAGCTCGTAACGCGCAACCTCGAAGGACGAGGTGAACGCCGTGCCGCTCGGCGGTCGCACGGTGAGGCGCCACCGGCCGAGATCGGCCTGCGACGGAATCGCGATGTCCGTCGCGAACGTGCCGAACTCCGTATAGCGGATCTCGCGCCGATCGACGAGTCGGCCGGACGCGCTCGTCACATCGAGGGAATATCCTTCGGCCGCAGGCAGGATGTACAGACCTTCCTTGACCTCACGAACGATCCCCTTGATGCGCACGACCTGACCCGGCTGGTAAGTCGGGCGGTCCGTGAACACGTAGCCCTTGGCCGTCAGTCCCGTCGCGTAGCCGAGGCCGGACAGATCGAGGCTGCTCGCACCCGAGCCCGCGGCGTTGACGACGAACGCGCGCAGGTTCGCGCACTTCTGCAGCTCGTCGCCGCGGTAGCGCCACACGCCCTGCGCGTCGGTCTCGCCTTCGGCGACGATGCGCTTGCCGTTCGACAGGACGACCTTCACGCCACCCTCGACACGCTCTTCCTTGAGGTTCTGCGTGAAGATGAAGAACTCCTGCCGCGACGTCTTGGCGATCATGCCGAGGTCCGTGACGAGGACCATCGTCGTCGCCTCGAACTCGCGATCGTCCACCTTGACCACGTACGCGCCGGGCTCGCTGTAGCCGATGTCGACCGTGCGCTCGCTCTCTTGGAACTTCTTGTAGTCCGAGACCGCGGATTCGAACGTCTTGTCGGGCTCGATCACCTCGATGTCGAGCCGCTCGACCGCGCCGGGGACGTGCGTCGCGCGGAACCAGGTCTCGAGGTCCAAGCGGTAGACGCGGACGCGCACCTTCTCGATGTTGCGCGAGGTCAGCTTGAACCCGGCGGGCTCACCGCTGCGGAACGTGCGCTCGGTCTTCAGGTGTAGGTGCTTGCGTTCGAGCTTCGCGATCTGCGCACGCGCGCGCGGCGCCCAGCTCCCCCATTTCACGGCTCGGTAGGCCGCGAGAGCCTTCACGTAGTTGAATATCTTGGTCTCGTAGATTTCGCCGATGCGGTACTGCGCGCGCGACGAGGCTTCGTGCCCTGGGTATTTGCTGACGCAGCGTTCGTACGCACCGAGCGCGGACTCGAACTGCTCCTCGAAGAACAGCATCTCGCCGTAGTTGAGCAGGATCGACGGGTTCCGCGCATCGAGCGGGTAGTCGCGCGCGAACGCCTCGTAGAGCTTGCGGGCATCGCCGAATCGCTCCTTGCCGGCCTCGAAGGCGAGCGTCGCCTTGCGAAACTCGGCATCGACGATCGCGCGCTGCACGCGTTCCCACTGGTTGTGCGCGGGGAACGCCTGCAGATAGGCGCGCCACGCCGCGATCGCGTCGTCGAGCTTGCCCTGCGAGTGGAGCACGTCGCCGACGAGCGCACTCGCCTCGGCGCGCTGCTCGGGGCTCTCACCGGCGTCGCGCGCCAGGAACGCGCGCAGCGACGCGAGCGCGAGCTCGGTGCGACCACCGTGCTGCTGGCACTTCGCGATCAAGAAGTCGGCGATCTTCGCCTTCGGATGTTCGGGATAGCGTTCGGCGAGCTCACGCAGCGCGGTGACAGCGCGGTCGAGGTTGCTGCGTGAGGGCTGAGGCACGCCAAACGTCTTCGCGATCTCGTAGGCGGCGTCTGCGGCCTCGGAGCTCGACGGCGCCAGAGCGATCAAGTCGCGGAGAACCGTGCGCGCGCGGGACCCGTCCCGCGATGCCGCGCGGGCCCGACCGAGCGCGAGCATCGCACGCAGCTGCCCTTGCTCGCGACTCAGCTCCTTCGTCAGCGGCACGAGCCGTCGGATCGCGTCCTTGTGGTTGCCCCCCGCGAGCCGCGCCTCCGCCGCGAGCAGCCGCACCGACAACGCCTTCGCCTTCGACAATCCGAGATCCAGCGCCAGGTCGTAGAAGGTCACCGCCCGATCGTGATCCTTCTTGTCCGCAGCGAGCGCCTTCGCCGCGAGGCCGAGATACGTCTCGGCGATCTCCTCCTTCCGCTTCGCTCCCGTCAGTCGCTCGATCTCCTCCCGATACAGCGCGGCCGATTCTTGAAACCGTTTCGCGGACGCCAGCGCCTCGGCCTGCTGCAGTCGAGCCTTCGCGACCAGCTCCGAGTTCGGGTAGTCCGTGAGGAGCTTGCGATAGTCGGCGACGGCACCTTCGACGTCACCGGCGAGCCAACGAGCCCGGGCCAGCAGAAGCAGCACATCGTCCTTGTCCGGCGCCTCCGCCTCCCCGAGCGCCGTCTGCAGGTGCCCGACGGCGTCGGCATACTTGCGCTGGATCAGCGCGTCCCGCCCCTTTTGAAGCGAATCCTGGATCGCGACGAACGCCGCGAGGGCAAGGAGAACGAGGACTACGAGCGGACGGAATCGGGCCATGTGGGATCTCGGGAGTCGGTCGGGCGCGTTGCGGCGCCGAACGAGCGTACGGCAACCGGGGTTCCCCCCGAGATCGGAAAATCAGCCCGGACGACGCCCGGGTCAGACGACGATCATGACCTCGTCGAGCGGCTTCCGCTGGAGGGCCTTCTTCGGCACCTCACAACCCTCGGCCGGGTAGCCGACCGGGATCAACAAGAACGGTCGCTCATGCTCCGGACGGCCCAGGACCTCCCTCAGGAAGCCCATGGGGCTCGGCGTATGCGTCAGGGTCGCGAGCCCCGCGTGCTGCGCCGCGGCCAGGAGTAGGCCGGAGGCGAGCCCAACGGACTCGGTCGTGTAGTAGTGCTGCCCGCCGCCGTCCGCGTGCATGAGCTTGAACACGACGATCAGCCACGGAGCGATCTCGAGGAACTCCTTGTGCTCGTCCGTACCGAGCGGCGCGAGGTCGTCGAGCCACTCCTCGTTGGCCCGTCGCGTGTAGAGCTCGTGCTCTTCCTTCTCGGCGGCGATCCGGATCTGCCGCTTGGTGTCGGGATCCTGTACACAGACGAACCGCCACGGCTGCTTGTTCGCACCGCTCGGCGCGGTCGTCGCGACGCGCACGATGCGTTCGATCACTTCGCGCGGCACCGGCCGGTCGCTGAACGCACGCACGCTGCGGCGCCGCCGCAGGACGTCGTAGAGTACGTCGAGCTCTTCCTCTGCAGAACGCTCGGGAACGTAGGGATCGTGTGGCACGAATTCCGACATGCCACCAAGCTACGGCCCCCGAACCGCCGATGGAATCGGGGTATGCGGATCGGTGTCATCGATGTCGGCGGGAACTTCGTCGGACCGGCGATCGGTCTGCAAACGCTCGGCCACGACGTCGTGTACTACCATCGCGGCGGCCTCCGTCCGAGGCTCGCGGCAGCCGTCGGCCACGTCTCCGAGGGGGACGCGCCGTTCGACGCCGACCTCGTCGTCGTCGCGGCCTCCTTTACCGACGAGGGGATCTGCGCGCGGGATCGCACTCACGTCGACGACCCTCTCGACCCGACAGACCCGCTGTTGACGACCGGGAACCCCGACCACGCCGCGCTACGCGACGAGTGGCTGGCCGATCGACTCGCCGCGACGAACGCGAGCGTCGTCGTCGACATGTCCGACCGAGCGGGACCGACGCCACCGGGCTTCCTCGCCCTCGGCGATCGGCACTGCAAACGCGAGCTCGAGCTCGATCCGACGGAGCCCGGCACGGGCGCCGTCGCGTCGTTCCCGTTCCTCTACCACTCGATCATCCTCGAACTCGAGTTCGCGCGGGAGCTTCGTTCGCACATCGCGGACCCGAGTCGTCGCGCGGGACTCCCCGCGCTTCGCTTCGCGGGCAACGTCGACCACCCGCGGTACGCCGGCCAGCGCCGCGCGTCGCTCGAGGCGCTCGCCGATCGCTACCCGGACCTCGACGTCCAGACCGTCGGCCCCGGGCTGCCCGTCCTGCAAACCTGGCGTCACTTGCAGGAGGGCATCGGCGGGATCTATCTGGCGGGAAGCGGTGCGCTCTGCTTCCGACTCCATGAGTACGCGGCGCTCGGCATTCCCGCGCTCGCGCCGGACGGGGTATCCCCACATCTGCCGGAAGCGTGGCGGCATGTGCTACCTCGGACGGTCGAGGAGATGCGCTCACCGGTCGAGATGGTCCGGTTCTACCGTGACCACTACCACACCGCGCACGCCGCGCGGTGGCTGCTGGGCATCGCCCGCGGCGCGTGTCCCGCCAGCGCCGCGGTCCTCAGCGCAAGCGAATGACCGGCGCGACGCCGATTTCGCGGAGTCCCTGCGCAGCCGACGTGCCCGACGAGAACACGCGCGCAACCGGCTCCCAGCCGCAAACCTGAATCTTGAACGGCTGACTCGTCGTGACGCCGAGCGCGTTCGCCGTCGGATCAAGCGCGATTCCCTGGAAGCGAATCCAGTCGCCCACGATCTCCGGCTGAGACGGCAAGAAGAGCGTCGTCAGCGCGGCGCCTGTCACGTCCGTGTTCACGGTCGTCGTCGTGATCGCGTCGATCGACAGCGAGCATCCGGTCGCCCCGATCACGCTCAGGTCGAACGGCAGCTCGATGCCGTTCCAGAGTCCGGATTCCTGGAAGCCGAACATGAAGCCGGCGGCGGTGTTCGGCAGAGTGTCGAAAACCCTCAGCGTGAGCGGCCCACCCCAGGTCGCCTGCGACGTCAGGCTGTCCGCGCGGAGGATTGGACCACCGTCCGGGCCACATCCGGCGGGGCCGTAGCTCTGCTGCGCGCTCGTGCACACGAACGCCTGGTCGAGCACGTAGGTGCCGGGCGGCTGCCCGTGCACGATGATCTCGACGACCAGTGCGTCGTCGACGGGATCGAACAAGAACGCCTGATCGAGCGGGATCGCGACGTCCGTGGCGTTCGGCGACGCGCCGGAACCCGCCGCCGGCAGCGCGAAGATCTTCCGCGCGAACACGATCGACTCGTCGGCGCCGCGATTGCTCGCGAAGGTCGACTGCACGAAGATCACGCTGTTGCCGAGCGAGGACATCCGAATCTCGAGGTCGAGCGTCTTGCTCGCCGCGGTCATCCCTTCGTCGACGCGGAAGTCGATCGCGTTGATCCAGGTCGGGCCGCCGAACATCGATCCGTCGTAGACGAACTGGGCCCGCGTCGGCGTCGAGCGACCGAACGGCACGTTCGTCCATCCGGTGCCGATCTGCCCGTCGTGGCTCGGCGGCAGGAGCACCCCCTGCGCCGCCGCGTCGTGCGAAACGGATGCCGCGACGAGCGTGGCAAGAACGAAGACATGACGTCGAATCCCGGATGACATGGCCTTCTCGACATCGACTGCGGGACGGCGGCGGCTTGCGGGGCGCGCGGACGGCCCGATGGCGTCGACGCTTCGCTCACTGGCCGCGCGCCGAGTCGCGCAGCCGCGCGGCGTCATCGGGCCGTCCCCATGCGTCGTAGAGGTCTGCCAGCGCCTTGCGCGCCTGCGCCGCCTTCTGCGGCTGCACGTCGTCCAGCATCGAGAGGCTGCTGCGTAGCACCGCTTCGGCGTCGTCGAAGCGACGCGCCGCGGTCAGCGCGCGGCCGCGGACGATCTTCGCGATGCCGAACAGCCAGTGCCCTTCCGGCAGCCCCCGCTCGACGAGGCCCGCTAGGTTCGAGTCGACGACGTCGGCTTCCTCGAGAGCAGCCTCGGACTCACCCGCCTCGCCCAGGAAACGCACGAGATTGCAGCGCGCGATGATCGTCTCGGGCACCGGCGTCGTCTCGAGGGCCAGGGCTTCCCGCGAGCGTCGAATGGCGCCCGGCAAGTCGTCAGAGCGATACAGCGCCGCGGCGAGATTTTGCAGAGCGCGCCGCACCGCCGCCGAGTCCGCGCCAAAGAGCTGCTGTGTGAGTTCCGCGATCTCCTGGAGCACCGGCAGCGCGGCCACGTGCTCGGAGCGCTCGACGAGGATCGTCGCCAGCGTACTCTTCGCCGAAAGAGTCCGGTTGTTCGTCGGTCCGAGATCTTCGACCGCGATCTCGACCGCTCGCTGCGCGAGTCGCGGTGCCCGATCTTCCCTCAGCGCGTGGCAGCACAGCGCGAGCGCAGTCAGCATCGAGAGATTCTCCGGCTCGACCCCGCCGTCCGTGTCTCGCACCGATTCGTACGCGCGCTCGAGCAGATCCGCGGCTTCGCGCAGGTCGCCCTTGCGATACAGCAGCGAACCGAGACTGAACTGCACGGTCGACAGGCTGCGCGGCGTCACGTCGGACAGCGCGCGCCAGCACTCGAGCGACTCGCGCAAGAGCCCCTCCGCGGCTTCGATCTCCCCGGTCTGGGACAGCAGGTTGCCGAGCTCTTCGAGTGCCACCGCGTGGAGCTGCTCGTAGTCGTCACGCAGCTCCCGCGCGAGCTCGAGGGCCCGCGTCAGGTGCGGCCGCGCCGGCTCCGGATACCCGCAGTCGCGATAGGTGCGACCGACCTCGATCCGCAGGCGCAGCTCGAGCACCGGTCGGTCCGCGTACAGCGCCTCCGCGCCTTCCGCGGCGCGATCGAGGACGCCGCGCAACTGCCCCGCGTCCGTGCGATTCTCCGGCCGCAGCCCCTGGACCAGGTCCGTGATGTAGCGGTTGACGCCGCGCTGCAGCGCGACTTCGTCGGCGAGCTCGTCCGCCCGAGTCGCGGCGAGCCGCTCGGCGTCGTCAGCCCGGATCCACAACACGGTCGTCACGACCGAGAACGCGACGAGCCCGAACAGGAACAGCAGCATCCCGGCAAACGCGAGCCGGTGCCGCTGCACCCACTTGCGCACGCGGTAGATCGTCGTGGGCGGGCCGGCGAGCACCGGCTCGCGCGCGCGCACGCGGCGAACCTCCGCGAGGAGCTCGGCGGCGGACGGATAACGCTCGGTGCGATCCTTCGCCATCGCCCGCGCGACGATCCAGTCGAGCTCGACCGGAAGCTCGGGACGCCGCGACGACGGGGGCGGCGGCGTCTCGTCGAGCACCGCCTGCACGACCGCGGTCAACGGTCGCCCGCGCACCTCGAACGGGCAGACGCCCGAAATCAGCTCGTAGAGCACGACGCCGAGCGCGTAGACGTCGGCACGCCCGTCGATCGCGTCGCCGCAGGTGCGGAGCTGTTCGGGACTCATGTAGAGCGGCGTGCCGAGCAGCTCGCCGTCGACCGTGCGCGCCGTCTCGTCATCGACCTCGAGGCATCGCGCGATGCCGAAGTCGATCACCTTCACCCGGCCCTCGCCGTCGACGAGGATGTTCGCCGGCTTGAGGTCGCGATGGACGATGCCGCGCAGGTGCCCGTGATGCACCGCGTCACAGATCGTCTCGAAGAGCGCAAGCACGCCGTCGAGCGAGAGCCCTGCCGCGGCGGTGTAGAGATCGACCGGCTGCGCGTTCTCGACGAGTTCGAGCGTGAACCACGGCACCGTGCGGCCCGTCGTTGGATCGTCGAACGTGCCGGACGCGTGCACCTGCGCGATGTGCGGATGACGGAGTCGACCGAGGACTTGTGCCTCGTACTCGAAACGACGGCGCGCGCGGTCCGAGGTCGGCCCAAGGCGCAGCGCCTTGAGCGCGACCGCCCGGTCCGGCGACGACTGGCGCGCCTCGTAGACGGTACCCATGCCTCCCGAAGCGATCACGCGCACGATCTCGAACTCCCCGATCTTCATCCCGGGCGCGGCGACACCGCCTTCGAGCAGCGAGCGGGGCGCGTCGGTCGCGAACGGATCGCTACCAGCCGTCACGCGGGCGTCGACGTCGAGCAGACGCTGGACCTCCGCACGGGTCTCTGGATCGTCCGCGCAGCGCTCCCCGAGCAGGACGGCCTGCTTCTCGGGCTCGAGGTCGAGGACTTCCTCGAACAGCTCCTGGACTTTCTGCCACTGGGCGGCGGACATCACTCCTACCGTCGCCAGGGCCGGTCCGGACCCGCCAAGGAACCCGAGAAAACACTCATTCTTCCTCGATTGCGGCGACGAGCCACGCGCGTGCGAGCCGCCATTTGCGCTCGACGCTGCGCAGGGACATGTCGAGCGCAGCCGCGATCTGCTCGTGGGTCAGGCCGCCGAAGAACTTCAGCTCGACGAGGTGCGCGAGTTCGACGTCGTTCTCGGCGAGCTTGGCCAGCGACTCGTCGATTGCGAGGACGGAGTCGGATCGGTCCGCGACCTCGAACAGCTGCTCGTCGAGCGTGATCTTGGCGCGCGAGCCGCCTCGCTTGTCGCTCCCGCGGCGCCGCGCGTGGTCGACGAGCGCGAATCGCATCGCCCGGGCCGCGACGCGCACGAAGTGCCGCGCGTCCTCGAACTCGCCCTGCTCGCCACCGAGCCGAATCCAGGCTTCGTGGATCAGGGCCGTCGCCTGCAGCGTGTGCCCCTGCGGCTGATCCCCGAGCAGGCGCTGCGCGATGCGGCGCAGCTCGTCGTACACGAGCGGCATCATCTGCTCGGCGACTTCGGGCTCGCCGGTCTCGAGTCGGCGGAGCAGCGAAGCGTTCGGCGGAGGCGATTCCACGGGGCCATCGTACCACGCCGCGAGGTGCGACGCGGGACTGGTCGCCAGGTAGTGCGCGGCCATCTGACGCTGAGAGTCCGACGTCATGAGCGTTTCCCGACGCCGGTCGCTCGCGCTTGACCCAAATCGGAATCGTGCCGATGCCTCCTCTGTGGAAGCTTCTGCGGACCAACGAACCGACCTACTCGCACTGAGCGTCGAGCCGCGCTCGATCGCTCCGTTGCGCGAGGAGCTTGAGCGACGCGGGATGCTGCTCGACGTCGCGGGCTCGATGTGCGATCTGCGAACGGCCTTCTTCAGCCGCGGCGGCCACGAGGTGTTCATCGTGATGCCGGACGTGCCGGTGTCGCTCGCGGAGCGGGCCGTGCAGGCGCTGCGCGAGCTGGACTCCGACGTCTCGGTCGTCGTGTTCGGCAGCGGCTTGCGACACGCGGAGCTGCCGGGCACGGTCCACCGCTGCCCCGAGTTCCACCCGACCTCGCGCGCGGGCATCGGCGCGGTGCTGCGCGCCGTCGAGCTGCGCTGAGTCCGTCGGAACTCGCGCGTCACCTCCGCTCGATCCCGGGCCACAGGGAAGTGTGGCAGAGCTCGAAACCAGAGGGCGGCCGGTCCGTGTCGGCTCCGGCACCGTGGTCGGCGTCGACGCGATCGCGGTCTCGATCGAAGCGGTCATGCACGGGGACGCGAAGAACGCACAGCTCCTCGGGTCCGTCGATCGCGTCGTGCGCGAAGCGTACCTCCGCGTGCTGCACGCGTTCCGCTCGGTCGGGCTACCCCCGCCCCGCGGCATCCCGACCGTGAACTTCGCACCGGCGGAGCTGCCGAAGTCGGGCACGGGGTTCGACCTGCCGCTCGCGCTCGCCCTGGCCGGAGCCGGCGCGCAGGTCGAGCCGGCCCGACTGCACGCTCTCGCCGCGTTCGGCGAGGTGGGGCTCGACGGACGCATTCTGCCGGCGCGTGGAGTCGTGCCCGTCGCGGTCGCCGCCCGTGAGCACGGCTGGCGTGCTTTGATCACCGGGCCCGCGGATGCCGCGCACGCCGCGGTGGTCCCCGGCATCGACGTCCTCGCCGCCGAGACGCTCGGGGACGCTCTGCGCATCGCCGCCGCGGGCAACCGCTCGGACGCCGTCGTGAGCCCGACGCATTCGGCGCGCACGGCCGCCACGCGGTCGCCGGACCTCGCCGACATCCGCGGGCACGAAACCGCGAAGCGCGCGCTCTGCGTCGCCGCGGCGGGCCGTCACAATGTCCTGCTGATCGGACCGCCCGGATCCGGCAAGAGCGCGCTCGCGCGGCGCGCCATCGGACTGCTGCCTCCGGCCGCGCCCGAAGAGCAACTCGACATCCTGCGCATTCGATCGGCACACGGAGATGCGCCGGGCGGCGCCCCGGACGGCCGCCCATTCCGCGCCCCCCACCACAGCAGCTCTGCTGCGAGCGTGCTCGGCGGCGGCTCGTGCCCGCGGCCCGGCGAGGTCACGCTCGCGCACCACGGAGTATTGTTCCTCGACGAGCTGCCGGAGTTCCGTCGCGAGGCACTGGAGGGCCTGCGCCAACCGCTCGAAGAGCACGCGATCTCGATCGGACGCGCCCAACAGACCGTCACGCTCCCCGCCGACTTCGTGCTGATCGCCGCCATGAACCCGTGCCCGTGCGGATACGACGGCGACCCCCGCCAGGTGTGTCGATGCACGTCACGAGAACGCGAGCGCTATCGTCGCCGCATCTCTGGACCGCTTCTCGATCGGTTCGACGCGATCGTGCGCGTGCCGACCCTCGAGCCGGAGGACTACGAACGCCCATGCCCCCCGGCCTGGGCGACTCCGGCCCTGCGACAGCACGTCCTCGCAGCCGTCGATCTCGCGCGCGCTCGCGAGCACGGACCGAACGGTCGACTCGACGGAGAACACCTGCAGCACATCGCCGAGCTGGACGACGACGCCAAGAGCGCGCTCCGGCGACTGACTCGCGTCGATCGACTGACCGGTCGCGGCCGCACGCGATTGCTTCGCGTCGCGCGCACCGTGGCCGACCTCGCCGGCTCGGAGCGGATCCGCGACAGGCACGTGCTGGAGGCGGGCCGATTACGGAAGGGCTAGTTGCTAGTACTAGCGCTTGCCGACGGCGCCTTGCAGCTTCGGCGCGAACCCCTCGCGCCGAAGCTCGAGACGACCGAGCGTGCGCTCGAAGTCCGGCTCCAGCTCGTCGAACACGCCCCGCGGCGCATCGGCACAGAACGACAGGTAGCCGCCCCCCTTCGTCGCGAACACGACGATCTCACAGACGCGCCGCGTCGAGCCGCCGCGCCGCGCCACTTCGTACCCCCCGCGCATGCGCACGGCCTCCGCGTCGCGCAGCTGCGTGTGCTCACGTGGCGCGAACCGGACGTCGGGATGCGCGAGACGAAGCCAGCGCTCGACCGTGTCGACCGCCGAGTCGAGCATCACCTGCTCGCCGAGTTGGTCGAGACGGACGAGACTCATCGTCGCGTCGAACATCTCACATCGCGCGGTGACTTCGCCGCGCTTGGTTTCGCCGACGGACCACATCGGGTTGGGGAGCCTCAGCGCGAACGTCTCTCCGGCCTCGGCACAGAGCGACGGATCGCAGAAGTCGGAGCGCCGCGTGCTCAGCTGACGCGCGCGCGATTCGGTCGTCGGGACGGCGACGAGGCTGGTGCCGTTGACCTCACGGCGCAGGCAGGCTCCGGCGCCATCGATCCATTCGACGTTCTCCGCCGGAGCACTCCGCTGCGTAAGCACGCGGACCAACGAACGCGCTCCCTTCTGACGGATCGTGCGGGTCGCGCCGACGTCGAAGGTGTCTCGCCGCCATTCCGCCGATCGCGGATCGAACACGTCGAACTCGGCGACGCGCCGAGACGTCGCTCCGCGCAGCTCGGTCCGAAGCTCCAACGGGAATCGGGAGTTCCGCGGGAAGGCGTACGACTTCCGCGTCGATCCACCTCCGGACTTGCTGACGACATCGAGGCGACCGTCCAGGACCACTCCCCGGACGACGCGCTCGGCGCCGACGCGCTCCTCGCGACCACGCACGCGCTCGTGGTAGAAGCACGTCTGCGGACGCCCTTCGGCATCGAGCGTCTCGAGTACCGTCACCTCCGTCGCGCGATCTTCGATCGTGAAGCGCCACTCCTCGCTGATGCGCAGCCCTCCGTCTTCGCGCATCGAATGCTCGTGCAGCCAGCCGACGGCCTTCCCACGGTCGTCGTGCAGGACGAACCACTGGTCCACGCTGCGGTCGTCCGCCGACTCGCTCGGCGCCTCGGGCAGCTCCGCGCGCCGTGCGCTCGCGGCGCGGACGATCGCCGCGGCCTTCGACTTCTCGAAACCGATCACCATCCCCGAGCCGACCTCGAGCTCCACGTAGGAGGCCGTCTCCTTGACGATCCGCCCCTCGATCTCCGTGCCGTTGCGGAGCCGGATGCGATCCGCGTCGACGGCTTGGGAAACCTGGCAGAGCGAGAACAACAGCAGCGTAGCTAGCATCTGGACCGTCCGATCTGAGCTGGACACCTGGGGGGTGAACCTGCCTTGTCATCGACCGAACGGGCGGCTCCGCTTGAGCGATCTGTCGCGAACCTCTACACCGGCGCCCCGACAGTGTCCCTCGTCTGAAGTCCGAAGCGAAAGTAGCCGCGTCAGTCGATTCGCTCGCAAGGCGCTGCGACGACACGGCTTGTCAGTGGACAAGTTGAGGAGCAGCAACGCAGCGAGCGGGTCGAATG
>JANQJF010000107.1 GCA_028281765.1 Planctomycetota bacterium
ATCGTTCTTCATGGGTGGTGTTGTGTCTGTGGGTTCGTGATTGGTCCCCGGACGCTACACCGCCCGATTTCGTTTACACACCGATTGAGGCTAGCTCCCCTAACATGCTCCTGCGCCTGCGCTTGCGCCTGCGCGACCCGTGCCCGCCGCGCTCGCGGCGGCCCACCCCGCCCCGCCGAAAAACGCCGTGACATCCCCGCGCCCCTGCCGGTTCCCCTCGGTACGCCTCCATACTATCCACCACTGACCATGCCGACCCAAATTCGCCGCGCCGCCGACCTCGTGACCCAAGCTTCGCTCGGGGACGCGGTCGCGATCGACGAACTGCTCGTTCGCAATCTCCCGCGGCTCCGTGCCTACGTGAAGTTCCGCTGCCGGCGACCCGTGCGCGAGTCGCACTCCGACCTCGTCCAGTCGGTGTGCCGCGAGGTGCTCGAGGGCATGGAGAACTTCGAGTACCGCGGCGAGGCCGCGTTCCGGCACTGGCTGATCACGAACGCGGTCAACAAGATCCGTGACCGCCACGATTTCCACAATGCGCGTAAGCGGGACGTCCGTCGGGAACAAGAGCTTCCAGTGGAGGACGGCGAAGCCGTGGAGCTCGCGCCGTTCGACTGGATCACGGCATCGCAGGTCGCGATGGGCCGTGAGGACGTGGCGCGCTTCGAGCGGGCCTACTTCGAGCTGGACGAAAGCGATCAGGAGATCATCGCGCTGAAACGGATCATCGGACTCACGCATTCGGAGATCGCCGAAGCCCTCGGCATCACTGCCGGCGCCGCGCGCATGAAGCTGTCGCGCGCGCTCAACGGACTCGCCATCAAGATGGCGCGAACCGGGTAATCCACTGTCGCCCCGCCTGCCATGACGCAGCCGCTGCCCAACACGCTGTACGACCGCGTCGCCGACCTGTTCCTCGAGCACGGCGTCGACTGCGGAGACGCGGTCGACGAGGTCGTCCAAGAGAACCCCGAGCACGAGGGTGCGATCCGCGCGTTGGTCACGCAGTGGAGCGCGAACCGTCGCCTCGTCGACCCCACGGACGACGAAGCGATCGAGCGAATCGGTCCGTTCGAAGTGCTGACCATTCTCGGTGAGGGTGGCATGGGCACCGTGTATCTCGCCGAGCAAACCGAGCCGATGCGTCGCAAGGTCGCGATCAAGGTCATCAAGCTCGGCATGGATACGAAGCAGATCCTGCGGCGCTTCGAGCTCGAGCGGCAGACGCTCGCGATGATGAAGCATCCGAGCATCGCGAAGGTGTTCGATGCGGGCACGACCGAGACGGGGCGCCCGTACTTCGTCATGGAGTACGTCGAAGGCGTGCCGATCACGGAGTACTGCGACCACCACGAGCTGACGATCGAAGCGCGGCTCGAGCTGTTCGAGCAGGTATGCCACGCGGTGCAGCACGCGCACGACCGCGGCGTGATCCACCGCGACCTCAAGCCGTCGAACGTCCTCGTCACCGAGAACGACGACCGTCCCGTCCCGGTCATCATCGACTTCGGCCTCGTGCGCGCGGTCGACGATCGGCGTTCGGTCGTGACGGCCGAGGGACAGCTGATCGGCACCCCTGCCTACATGTCGCCCGAGCAGGCCGGCATCGACGGGGCCACAGCGCTCGACGCGCGCAGCGACGTGTATTCGCTCGGCGTCATGCTCTACGTGCTGATCTCCGGCGAGCTGCCGCTGCCGGCCGAGCGCTTCGGCGAGGCCGTGTGGCAGCAGGTCCAGAAGGTCCTGGCAGAAGAAGAGCCGTCCAAGCCGAGCACGCGCATCGCGATGCTCGAGGGCAAGACGGCGATCGTGTGCGCGCGCCGAGCGACCGAGCTGCGCACGCTGATCAGCTCCGTGCGTGGTGACCTCGACTGGATCACGATGAAGTCGCTCGAGAAGGAGCGCGCACGTCGCTACGAGTCCGCGGCGGAACTCGCGGCGGACCTGCGGCGCTACACGCACTGTGAACCGGTGCTCGCGACGCCGCCGAGTGTCGGTTATCGCGTCCAGAAGTTCGCGCGGCGCCACCGCGTGGCGCTCGTCGCGGCGGTGCTGCTCCTGTCGACTCTGTCGCTCGCGACCAAGGTTGCGGTCGAGGCGAGCACGAAGACGTGGGACGCCGCCGCGATCGAACGCCTGCAGGCTCGCGCGGCGACTGCCGAATCGCTGCTGTATCCGCCGACCGTCCGAGGTCTCGATCGCTTCGACGCGTGGGAGGACCAGTTCGGACCCGAGTTGCGCGCGGTCGCGGACCTGCTCGTCGATGGCGCCGACGAAACGGCGCACACGGAGATCCTCGCGACGCTCGCGCGCGTGGAAGCGCAGCGCAACTGGGCGCGTGATCAACTGTCGCTGTGGCAGAAGGACGACCGCGATCTCTGGCAGGAAGCCCTGCAAGACGGCGAGCTGCGCGCGATCTTCCACGGCCCTGTCGAGGGGCTGGTCCCGCTCGGTCGCAGTCCCGAAGGTCTGCACGAGTTCTACCACCGTCGCTCGGGCGCGAATCGACTGACCGTGCCGACGCGCGATCCGAACGGGGACTTTGAGATCCGCGAGTGGACCGGGATCATTCTTGTCCTTGTTCCGAAGAAGCTCGCGACGCTCGGCGCGCAGCGGGACGACGAGGCCGCGCCGAACTTCGACCCGGACGTGCAGGAGAACTCGGATCGCGACGTCGAGACCGTAGACATCGGCCCGTTCTTGCTGAGCAAGTACGAGCTGACGCAGGCGCAGTGGTGGCGGTTGAGCTTCGGGGACAATCCGAGCTACTGCCATCCTGGCAAGGCGTTGACGGACACCGATGGCAAGGCGCTGGCGGACACCGAACCGGACTGGAGCCACCCCGTCGAACAGGTGTCTTGGTCGCGCGCGACGCAGGTCCTGCGTTGGCACGGCCTCCGCCTGCCGACCGAGAGCGAGTGGGAGTGCGCCGCGCGTGGTGGCCTCGACGGCTCGTGGGGCGGCGTGGATCGCGACAGACTCGATCGAGTCGCGAACGTCGCCGACCAGACCTTCTTCGACTACCTGCAGGAGGAGGGGGAGTGGGCGCGCAGCGAACCGCTCGAAGACGGCCACGTCCTGCACGCGCCCGTCGGTTCCTTCGCACCGAATGGGTACGGCTTCTACGACATGGTTGGCAACGTGTACGAATGGTGCGACGATCCGTGGGACGAGAGCGCCAAGCTGCGCGTCTGCCGAGGCGGCAGCTATGAGACCGTTGCCCGCGATTGTCGTGTGTCACACCGAAACAAGTCCGGACCGAGCGAGGATGGCCTCGGCCCCGCCATCGGCGTTCGCCCCGCCTGGGATCTCGCAGCCGGACTCGAGGGGATGAAGTGAGAGAGCACATGAATATGAAGCGACGCCGGAAGACCGGCTGCACACGGCGTGATTGGCTCCTGCTCGCGTCGGGAGTTCTCGTCGCGGGTTGCGGCGGTGGGAGTGGCCAGGGAAGTGCACTGCCGCCACCACCCGGACCGTCGCCCACCGGCCCGACCGGCGGCGTGCTGATCGACCCGCGCGGCGTGTGGCGATTCACGCTGACCGAGGTGACGACGGTCGGCAATGAACCGAGTTCGGGCAAGCTGCCGTTCGTGTTCGTCGACGGCGATGCCGCCGTGATCGGCACGGACAACACCCGAGGCGAAGAGGAGCCGGTGCTCGTCACGCGCGCGGATGGCGTCGTCGGTGGCACGACGGGTCTCGACGAAAACGAGGTCAAGCGGGACTCACCGGACCCGGTCGACGAGTACCAGAACGGTATCTCCGGCGAGGAGCTGCTGTTCCGCGTCACGGTGCGCGAGTCGGACGGCGGTCGGACGACCTATGAGCTGCGGATGAAGCTGACCAAGACCGAGGGCGTCACGACGATCCCCGCCGAGTCGCGGCTGGCGAAGTACGACGCGAACGGCGACATCGTGTTCGCGGAGGACTCGCAGTATCGATTGGCTGCCGAAGGGGCGTTGGGTCTCTACGGCGAGGAGCGCTCCTCCGTGTCGATCGACAAGGACTAACGCGACAGCCACCAGATCGACGTGGTCACGACGATGATCGCGGCGATCGCGAACAGCAGAAGGCCGCCGTTCCGACGTGTGTCCTTGTGCCGGTCGGCCATCGCGGCGAGATCGGCGATCAGGTCGAGCTCGAGAAACTCCTCGTACTTCCGCGCGAACTCCGCGTCGCTCGCGAGGCGTTCTTCGAACTCGAACGCGGCCTCTCCCTCGAGTTCGCCCCGTGCGTACGCGACGAAGAGGTCGTTCTCCCGCCACTCCGATCTCAACGCGTTTGCTCCTCGATCATCGCGGCGACCGTGTCGAGCAGCTCTCTCGTCGAGCCGTAGGCGCCGCGGCGGTCCGTGTTGAATTGGACCGCGACCGAGATGTCGGAATCCGGGTAGTAGGCCATGTCCGAAATGTACCCTGGCATCACGCCCGAGTGTCCGACTACCGGCCCGAGGCTCGAGTCGCGTAGGAACACGCCGAGTCCGTAGCGTTGGCCCGGACCTGCGTCGACCGCGTCGAGCCACGCGCGTTTCAGCTCGGGAGTCCAGGCATCCGCCGCGCCGTAGATGCGCGCCCATCGTGCGAGGTCTTCGGTCGTGCACGCGAGTCCGCCGCCGCACCACTCGAACTGTGGATTGACCGCGTACGCGCCGTCTTCGACGGTCTTCTCTTGGATGCCGAACAGCTTACCGAGTTCGGTGTAGCCAGGGATCAAGCCCGGCACGCGCCGGCGATCCGTCGGCACGGTGTCGCGCAACGCGTGTGCGTCGAGGACGTTGCGCTGCAGGGTCCGGTAGTACGGTTCGCCGGTCAGCTGCTCGATCACGACGCCGAGCAGGATGTAGTTCGTGTCCGCGTACGCCCACGCCGAGCCGACGGGAAACAGCGCGTCCGTGTCGAACACGTACGACAGTGTCTCCTCGGGTGACCACACGTGATCGGGCTCGTTGGCGACGACCTTCGTGAACGCGGGATCGAACACGTAGCGACGGATACCGCTCGTGTGGTTGAGCAGCGAGCGGATCGTCAACGTGTCCGCGTTCGGCATGCGGGCGTACCACTCTCGATCGCCGAGGTATTCACGGACTCGGGCGTCGAGCGACAGCTTGCCCTTCGCGACCAGCTGCAGCGCGACCGTCGCGACGTAGGTCTTGCCGATGCTGCCCGACATCATCCGGTCGGACGCGCGCATGGGGGCGCGGCTCTCGCGATCGCGGAACCCGGCGGTCACCGACCCGGCGGCGCCGCCGGGGATCGTGAACGCGAGTGACATGCCCGGAAATTCGTGCTCCGCATGGTGTCGCCGCGCAAACTCCGCGAGTTCGTCCTCGAGCCGACGGATCGCCGGGTTCGCGCACGCGGTCCAGGCGACCGCACAAGACAACAGCAGACCGAGGCGCAGACGCATGCACGCGATGGTAGCCCGAACCGACGTGCTTCCACTACGCTGGCGCCGTGTCCTTGGGTTCCACGCGATGGAGTCTCGTGCACGCTGCCGGCTCCGGCGGCCCGCGCGCGCAGGAGGCGCTGGCCGAGCTGTGCCAGTGCTACTGGTATCCGGTCTACGCGTTCTTGCGTCGCAAGGTCGGGGATGCGGACCGCGCCGAGGATCTGACTCAGGGGCTGTTCTGCGAGCTGATCGAGCGGGAGGACTTCGCGCGTCTCGATCCCGAGCGCGGCCGTTTCCGCGCGTTCTTGTGGACCGCGGCCGGCCATCACCTCGCGCGGGTGCACGAGCACGACGGCGCGCAGAAGCGCGGCGGGGGACGGTCGCGCGTGTCGATCGACGCAGCGTCCGCGGAGACGCGCATGGGGATCGATCCCGTCGAAGAGCACACGCCCGAACGCGCGTTCGCTCGCGCGTGGGCGCTGACTCAGCTCGAGCGTGCGCTCGCGCGGGTCCAGGAGGAGTACGCCGGGATGGGTCGCGGCAAGCTGTTCGACGCGCTGCGTCCGCATCTGTCCGGCCAGGGCGAGGAAGCGCTGACTGAAGTCGCGAAGCAGCTGCGGATGGATGCCGGGGCCGTGCGCGTGGCCTTGCATCGGATGCGGCGGCGAGTCGGGCAGGCGTTGCGGGGGGAGATCGCGGAGACGGTGAGTGCGCCGGGGGAGGTCGAGGGGGAGCTCTTGGAGTTGTGGGAGGCTTTGCGGGTGGGGTAGACGGCTTAGGCGGATTGCGCGAGGGACACGTTTTCGGACCCGGGCCCGGGCGCGTTCACGTTTCGCGGGTCGGGTCACGGGACTAGGCCGCACGGGGTCCCGAGACCCGAGTCCCGACCCGTGGAACGTGAACGCGCCCGGGCCCGGGAGCTAGCCTCAATCGGTGTGTAAACGAAATCGGGCGGTGTAGCGTCCGGGGACCAATCACGAACCCACAGACACAACACCACCCATGAAGA
>JANQJF010000115.1 GCA_028281765.1 Planctomycetota bacterium
CAGCATACGGTTTGGAGCCGTGCCGCTACGGGCGATCCAGTGCGGACGCCGACGGCGACAGGGGCCAGCGCAGGGTGCCTCGTTTGGCTTCTAGAGCCCGAGCGCGCGCCGCTACACTGTCCCCCATGCCCTCCCTAGGCATCCGAACCCTCTGCCTCGCGCTCGCTCTCCCACTCACCCTCCTCCCCTGCAAATTCACCGTCCGCGACGTCGCCTTCGTCGACCTCGGCGACCCACCCTTCCAGCTCTACACATTCGTCGAAACCTCCCCCCAAGCCGCAGAGCTCAGCCGCCTCAGCGCCGCGTCCCTACTGGACGCCAACGTCGACCAGACGATCGTCCGCCTCGACACCGACGACGAGCACGACGCCGAGTCCTACCTCGTCGACTTCCAAGTCCAACGCTTCCCGACGACGATCCTCGTCGGGCCCGACGGCGACGCGATCGAAGTCCGGCTCACCAACGACGACGGCGGCTTCGACGCCCTCGCCGGCCGCGCGCTCGAGTCGATCGTCACGTCCCCCACACGCCGCAAACTCCTCGACGAACTCTCCTCCCGCTACGCCGTCGCAATCGTCGTCGAAGGCGAGTCCGCCTCCGCCAACACGACCGCGCTCCGCGCGACCGACGTCGCCTTCGCCGAGATCGAAGCCGCGTTCGACAAGATGCCGAAGGACGTCGGCGACCTGCCGTTGCGCATCGTCGTCCCCCACGAAGCCCGCACGTCCGAACGCGTCCTCCTCTGGAGCCTCGGCATCGACGAAGACGCGACCGAACCCTCCGTCGCCGTCCTCTTCGGCCGCGGCCGTCGCGTCGGTCCCGTCCTCGACGGCGATGCGATCACCGCCGCCGCTCTCACCGAGACCCTGCGCAATGCCGGTCGCTCCTGCGAATGCGGACTCGACCGTTCGTGGATGCGCGGCCCGCGGGTCCCCTTGCGCTGGGACGCGACGACGCGAGAACGCGCCGCCAAGCGGCTCGGCTTCGATGCGGACAGCCCGCTCGTGAAAGCCGAGGTCGTCGGCATCCTCGCGCGTGGCGCGGGTCGGCAGGCCGAAGGCGCGAAGATCGACGAAGGCACCCTCGACTACCGCGAGATTGCGATCGGTGACTCGCCGCAGCAAGCGGACGGCGAAGTCGAGACCGAGGACGAAGAGGAGCTGCCATCGATCTCGAAGCTGTTCCCCTACACCACCGTCGTCGTCGTGATCGTCGCATTCCTCTCCGTGCTCGCGGGTGTATGGATCATGCGGAGCAAACGCGAGTGAGCATACTCTCGTTGATCCTGCACGAAGCGTGGCACCGCAAGGCCGGCTCGCTCCTGCTCCTGCTCGCGATCGTCACGGCCGTCGCGCTGCCGGTCGCGTTCTACACCGCGGGCCAAGCGTCGGTGCGCGAGACGAGTCGCCTGATGCGCGACCTGGGATACAACCTGCGCATCATCCCGAAGGACACGGACATGACGGTGTTCTGGGACCAGGGCTACTCCGACAAGACGATGGACGGAGCCGGCGTGCAACGCTTCGCGTCGCGGGACGACCTGTCCTACAACCACTTGATCGCAATGCTGCAGCGGCGCGTCGACTGGGACGGCGGCCCCGTGATCCTGACCGGACTCGCGACCGAGGTCTCGCCGAAGGGCAAGAAGAAGAGCTCGATGATCTTCACCGTCCAGCCCGGCGACATGTGTGTTGGACATGCCGTGGCGAAGCGACTCGGGCTGCGCGAAGGCGAGTCGGTCGAGTTCGGCGGTCAGACCTTTCGCATCGACAAGTGCCTCGCCGAGAGCGGCTCCGACGAGGACCTGCGCGCGTGGATCGACCTGCCGACCGCGCAACAGCTGCTCGACGCGCCCGGCCGCGTCAACGAGATCAAGGCCCTCGAGTGCCACTGCAAGGCACCCGAGGTCGACACGCTCGCGAAGCTCCGCACGGAACTCGAGTCCGTGCTGCCCGACGCGCAGGTGCTCCGACTGCGCGACATCGCGACCGTACGCCGCGAACAGCGCAACATGGCCGAACGCTACTTCGCGGTCGTGCTGCCGATCGTCCTGCTCGGTGCCGGCCTCTGGATCGCGCTGCTGACCGTGCTCAACGTGCGCGAGCGACGCGAAGAGTGCGGCGTACTGCGCGCGCTCGGCCACTCGAAAGGTCGACTCGTCTCGCTCTTCCTCGGCAAGAACGCGCTGCTCGGAGTCGCGGGCGGCGTCGTCGGCTTCGGCCTTGGCACGCTGGTCGCGATCACCTGTGGACCACTCGTGTTCGAGACGCCTCGCGGACAAGCCATCACGCATTGGGCGTTGCTCCCCCTGAGCATGATCCTCGCGCCGCTCTTCGCGATGGCCGCCGCATTCGTGCCGACCGCGCTCGCAGCGACCACGGACCCGGCCGACACGTTACGGGGTCCCGGATGATCGAGCTTCGAGATGTCGAACTGCGCTACGACGACACGGTCGCGCTCCGCGACGTCGATCTCGAGCTCCCGGCCGGCGAGTTCGCGATCGTGCGCGGCCCCAGCGGCAGCGGCAAGTCGACGCTGCTCCTGACGATCGGCGGCATGCTGCGGCCGACGCGTGGCTCGGTGCGGTTCCAAGGACACGACCTCTACGCCATCGACGAACGCGCACGCGGTCGCCTCCGCGGCACGGACATCGGCTTCGTCTTCCAGATGTTCCACCTCGTGCCCTATCTGGACCTCGTGCAGAACGTGCTGCTCGCCGGAGGCGACGGTGCCACCCGCTCCCCCGAGCGCATCGATCGCGCGCGCGCGACTCTCGAACGCGTCGGCCTGCAGGATCGGATGCACCACACGCCAGCCGAGCTCAGCGCCGGCGAACGACAGCGCGTCGCCGTCGGCCGCGCGCTCTTCCACGAGCCGAAGCTCGTCCTCGCTGACGAACCGACCGGCAACCTCGACCCCGACAACGCCGACGCGGTGCTCGACCTCCTGTCCGAGTTCCACCAGGGCGGCGGCACCGTGATTCTCGTCACGCACGCGCGCGCGGGCGACGACCGCGCGACGGCGCACTATGCTCTCGAATGCGGCCGGCTCGCGGCCGCGGCTCGAACCTGACTATGCTGTCCCTCGATCGACTCGTTCTCTGCGCACTCCTCGCTTCGGCGACGACGGCGCAGGATTGGCCGGCATTTCGCGCCGACGCGTCGCGGTCCGGCGCGACGACACACGGCGTGCAGCTCCCGCTGCGACAGGCCTGGGTCTACCGCGCGAAGCACGAGCCGCGCCCGGCTTGGCCCGGTCCGGCGCGTCACGACCTCTACAACAAGGCTCTCGATCTCAAGCCACGCCTCCAGTTCGACCGCGCGTTCCAGGTCGCCGCGGCGAACGACCGCGTGTGGTTCGGCTCTTCGGCCGACGACCAGGTGCGGTGCATCGACGCGCAGACCGGCGAGGAGAAGTGGACGTTCTTCACCGAAGCGCCGGTCCGTTTCGCCCCGGTGCTCTCAAAGGGCGCACTCCTGTTCGGCTCCGACGACGGTCACGTCTACTGCGTCGACGCGTTGACCGGCAAGCTGTTCTGGAAGAAGCGCCCCGGTCCCGACGACACGCGCATTCCCGGCAACGGTCGCATCATCTCGAAGTGGCCGATCCGCACCGGCCTCGTCCCGCAGGGCAACAACGTCTACTTCTGCGCCGGGCTCTTCCCGACGGCTGGCGTCGAGCTGTGCGCACTCCGCATCCGGGACGGCCACACGTTGTGGAAGCAGACGGTCGACGCGGCGTTCCCGCAGGGCTACATGCTCGCGTCATCAAAGCACCTCTACGTGCCGACCGGCCGCGGCAATCCGATCGTGTTCGCCCGCGAGAACGGCAAGAAGATCCGCCAGGTCGGTGGCCAGGGCGGCACGTTCGCGCTCCTCGCCGGGGACTCGCTGATCTACGGCCCCGGCAAGACCGGCCAGCTCGCCGAGTACGGTCAGGACCACCTCGCGACGTTCACCGGAAATCAGATGATCGTCGACGGCGAGACGGCGTACCTGCTGAACGACCACGAACTCGCGCGCCTGCGCCGCGCGGAGTTCCTGAAGCTGACCGCAGAGAAGCGCAAGCTCGCCGCCGAACGCAAGAAGCTCCAGGAATCGCTCGGGAAGAAGCCGAAGCCCGGCAAGCTGCGCGCGGTGCAGAAGAAGCAGGGCGAAATCGGCGAACGCGTCGCGAAGATCGACGACGAGCTGCGCGCGTGCTTCGTGTGGCGGCAGCCGTGCGACCTGCCGCTCGAACTCGTGCGCGCCGGGGATCACCTGTTCGCCGGCGGTGACCGGCGCGTCGCGGCGTTCGACGTCAGTGACGGCCGCGAGGTGTGGAGCGCGCCGGTCGAAGGGCGCGCATTCGGTCTCGCGGTCGCCGACGGACGCCTGCTCGTCAGCACGGACACCGGCCGGATCCACGGTTTCGCGACGACGGAGGAAGCACGGTGAGACATCTCGCACTCGGGTCGACTTTATTGCTGTGCGCGGTACCCCTGACAAGCCAGGGACTTGTCGGGGAATGGAGGTTCGAAGCCGCGCATGTTCGCGACGGCAAGCTGCGCGACCTGAAGGGCAGCAACCACGGCCGCATCGCTGGCCGCCATCGCTTCGCGAAGTCACCGCCGGGCATGGTGTTCCACGACCGCGAAGACCGCGTGACGCTGAGCCGCAACCTGCGCCGCGCGAAGCTGCCGACGCGCGCGCTCACAGTCGAAGCCTGGACCTGTGTCGATGAGCCCGCCAAGTGGGGCGGCATCGTCAGTGCGCTGCAGGACAACGGCGGCTTCGAAAAGGGCTGGGTGCTTGGCTTCAACGGCAAGCGCTTCTGCATCGCGCTCGCATCGAAAGGCGCGGACGACGGCGACGGCAAGATGACCTACCTCAAGGCGCCGGCCGACTTCGTCTCAGGCCACTGGCACCACCTGGTCGGCACCTACGATGGCAAGACCCTCGCGCTCCACGTCGACGGCAAGCGTGTCGCGGAGACGGCGGCGCAGAGCGGCGACATCCTCTACCCGGCGCGCGCGACGTTCGAGGCCGGCGCCTACGTGGATGACGACGAGCACTATCCGCTGCGCGGCATGATCGGCCGCGTGCGGATGTGGAGGCGCGCGCTCGATGCGGACGACATCGCGAAGGCGTACGCGAACGACAAAAGGACCTACCAGGTCACGAATCGAACCGGCCCGGCCAAGGAGGTCGGTCGCTGGCGATTCGCGCACCAAGACCTGCGCGGTGTCGAGGTAGAAGGCCAAGGCGAGACGCACGAAGTCGGCGCGCTACCCGCGCTCGTCTTCGACGGCTCGACGACGTCAGCCGTCGTCCGAAAGCCCCCCCGTCCGAAACGCGCGCTGACCGTCGAAGCATGCGTGTGGATCGGCGACGATCGCCGCCGCGCCGCGCTCGCCGGCGTCGACAGTGGCGATGCACGGCGACTCGGCTGGCGCATCGACCTCCTCGACGGCCGCCTGCGCTTCGGACTCGAGACCGATGACGGCGCCGCAGGCATGACGTTCGCGAGCGCCGTGCAGAAGGTGAAGCCGTTCCGCTGGTACTACGTCGCGTGCACGTACGACGGCGGCATCCAGCGCCTGTTCGTCGACGGCCAGGCCGTCGGTTTCGCACGCGGTGAGTTCGGAGAGGTCACGTATCCGGAAGACCCGACGCTGCGCTTCGGCGCCGACCGCACGCGGCACGGCATGCGGCACGCCCTCGGCATGCTGCACGAAGTCGCGGTGCACGATGGCGTCCTCGAAGACGCCGCGATCCGCACGCGCCACACGGAGCTCAGCGCGAAGTATCCGAAGCCGCTCGAACTGACGCTCGGCCCTGTGCTGCAGTTCACGAGCCAGGACACGGCCGAGGTGCGTTGGCGCACGGATCAGCGCGGCCCGGGCTTCGTCGAACTACTCGACCCGGCCAAGGGCATGCGCCGCGTGCCCGTCGAAGACACGGATTCGATGCGCGTCGCGACGATCCACGGACTCGAGTCAGAGCGCACCTACCACTACCGCATCGGCGCGTTCGGCAACGGCAAGGCCGAGCTCGCGAGCGCGGCCTATCCGATCGAGACGGAGTTCAACTACTCGCTGCCGAAGGTCCGGCCCGCGAATGGCGGAGCGCGCGGCGTTCGAATCGACAAAGGGTGGCTCGACTCGATCGGAATCGACCGCGGCTACTGCCTGATGCTCGGCGCCGAAGACGTCGCGGAGAACGTGACCGACCTCATCGACGCATCGAAGTTCCAGATCGTCGTCGTGGACCGGGATGAGTCCCACGTCCGAGAGTTGCGCGAAAAGCTGGCGGCTGCCGGCGTATACGGACCCCGCGCAACCGCGCTGCACTGCCCGGGGAAGACCCTCCCGTTCGGCGATTACACGTTCAATCTCGTCCTGACGGCCGCACCCGGAGTTCCGCACTACTCGAGTGTGGAAGTCGAACGCGTGCTCCGCCCGGACGGCGGCATTGCCGAGGTCGCTGCGCGTGGACCGAACAGTCTGCGCAACTGGGCGAGCCGCGCATGGGAGTCGACAGATCCAGACATTCTCGAGTTCGACAACCGTCGCTTCCAACGCCCGAAGCTCCCGGACTCCGGCGAGTGGACCCACCAGTACGGAAGCCTCGCCAACACCGCAGCCAGCAACGACAACCGCATCTCCGGCGGCCTCGACCTGCAGTGGTTCGGGCGTCCCGGCCCCCGCCCGATGGTCGACCGCGGCGCGCGCACCCCCGCCCCGCTCTACGCCCAGGGCCGCCTGATCGTGCAGGGTGACTGCCGCCTCTTCGGCCTCGACGCCTACAACGGCACGGTCCTGTGGTCGCTGGAGATCCCGGCTCTCAAGCGCACGAACGTGCCGCGCGACTCGACGAACATGACGATCCGCGGCCGCTCGCTCTACGTCGCGATCGAGGACCACTGCTGGGTCATCGACGCGCAGACCGGCACGCTCCAGAAGACGATCCCCGTGCCGAAGGACCTCGCACCCGATGAGGATCCAGCGTGGGGCTACCTCGCCCTGACCGACGACCTGCTGCTCGGCACCGCGACGCGCGAGCGCGCGTTCTACAAGGGCGTCGACGGCGAGTGGTACGACAAGGCCGGCCCGGACACATACGACGTCATCGCGAAGTCGATCTTCGCCCTCGACCGCGAGACGCACGCGCCGCGGTGGGAATACGCGAACGGCTGGATCGTCCACCCCACCATCACGGTGTACAACGACGCGATCTACTTCGTCGAGGACCGCGCGCCGGACAAGAGGTCGGTGCAGTCCGGACGCCTGCACTCGCAGAACGGCGAGGACCAGTACCTGGTCGCGCTCGACCTGAAGTCCGGCCAGAAGCTGTTCGAGAAGCAGCACGACTTCCGCAACTGCGACCGCGTGTTCTACCTGAGCGCGGCGGACGGTCTGCTCATTCTGACCGGCAGCTCGTCGAAGTACCACGTGCGCGGCATCGACGCGAGTTCGGGAGACATCCGCTGGACGACAGAGTTCGAGTGGCAGCGCGATCACCACGGCGGCGCGATGCAGCACCCGGTGCTCGTCGGCGGCAAGATCTACCTCGAGAACCGCATCCTCGACCACGCGACCGGCAAGATCGAACGAGACGACCTGCCGAAGCGTCGCGGCTGCGGCACGATGTCGGGCTCCCTGAGCAGCGTGTTCTACCGCCACTACACGCACACGATGTGGGATCTCGAAGCCGACAAGCGAACCGAGATGCCGGAACTCAGGCCCGGCTGCTGGCTCGGTCTGATCCCGGCCGGCGGCCTGCTGCTCGCGCCCGAGTCGAGCTCCGGGTGCTCATGCACGAACCAGCTGCAGACGTCGGTCGCGTTCCGCCCGGTCCCCGCGAACTAGACGATGCGCGGACCGACCCTCTGGCTCTCCCTGTCGATCGTGGCGATCACGATCCTCGTGGCGCTGCTGCAGTGGCTCGGGACCGAGCCGTCCGCGAGTGATCGTGGCAGGGTGCTCACGGTCTACTGCGCCGCAGGCATCAAGCCGCCGGTCGTAGCCGCCGCGAAGGAATACGAGCAGCGCTACGGCGTCCGCGTCGATTTCAACTACGGCGGCTCGGGCACGCTGCTCAGCCAGCTCGACGTCGCGCGCGAAGGTGACCTCTACATCGCCGGTGACGAGTCGTACGTCGCGCGGGCCCAAACGCGCGGCCTCGTCGACGAATCCATCGGCCTGGCCGAGATGCGACCGGTCGTGGCGACGCGCAAGGACTCGAAGCTCCACATTCGCGACGTCCGCGACCTGCTGCGCGACGACGTCGCGGTCGGTCTCGCCAACCCCGACGCAGCGGCGATCGGCAAGCTGACCAAGCACGCGCTCCGCAGCATCTGGAGCGAACTCGAGAAGAAGACCAAGGTCTTCAAGCCGACCGTGTCCGAACTCGCGAACGATCTCGTGATCGGCGCGATCGACGCCGCCGTGATCTGGGACGCGACGGCGAACCAGTACGACGAACTCGAAGGAGAGTCGCTCGGTCCGCTCGCGCTCACGCACAAGCGCGTGACCGCCGGGATCCTTCGCTCGTCCACCCGCCCGACGACGACACTCCGCTTCGCCCGCTTCCTCAGCGCACGTGACGAGGGCCAGCTCGACTTCGAAGACCACGGCTACACGCCTGTCGGACAGGACACGTGGGCAGAGACGCCCGAACTCCTGTTGATGAGCGGCGCGATGCTGAACCGCGCAATTGACGACTCGGTGCGCGATTTCGAGAAGCGCGAAGGTGTGCGTATCACGCGCATCTACGACGGCTGCGGATTGCTCGTCGCGCAGATGGAAGCCGGCGCGCGGCCGGACGCGTTCTTTGCATGTGACACGTCGTTCCTCGACCCTGTGCAGGCACTGTTCGATCAGGGCTGGGTCTTCGCACGGAACGACATCGTGATGCTGACGCCACGCGACTCGAAGGTCGAGAAGCTCGATGACCTCCTGGGCGACGGTCTCCGCGTCGGGCTCGGCCATCCCGACAAGTCGGCCCTCGGCGCGCTCACCGCGAAGCTGATTGCCCGAGAAGGCCTGTCCGATCGGCTACGACTCAGCGGCAACGTCGTCGTCGAGTCCGCGACCGGCGACCTCCTCGTCAACCAAGCGCGCGCGGGGTCGCTCGACGTCGCGCTCGTCTACCGCAGCAACGCGTTCGGCGTGCTCGACACCATGCGCGTCGTCGACATCGACGACATCCATGCGCAGGCCGCCCAGCCGCTCGCGGTCGCCAAGGACTCCGACTACCCCGCTCTCGCCGGCAGACTGCGCCTCGCGCTCGAGCGCGCCGAATCCAAGGCACGCTTCGAGGCGCTCGGCTTCGACTGGCAACGCTGATGCGCCCGCTCGTCCCGTTCCGCGCCTGCCTGTTCGCGATCGCCGCGGCCTACGCCGCGCTGCTGATCGCGATGCTGCTCGCCGACGCGACGTTCACGTCCTGGGACGATCTCGGCGCCGCACTCGCCTCCCCGGAGATCCGACACGCGACCGCGCTGAGCTTCCTGACGTCCACGATCACCGCGATCGTGTCCGTGTG
>JANQJF010000002.1 GCA_028281765.1 Planctomycetota bacterium
CGACGCTGTCCCTTGGCTCAACCGGTTGTCAGATAGCCGCGTGCCAATCTCGAAGCCGGATCGGCGATCGATTCGCTACCCGTGGCGCAGACTCCTAGACGCGGACCGGCGTGCCGATCAACCAGCCCACGCGTGCGAACGCACCGAGATCCGTTCACACACTGTTCGGCCGGGTGACCTGAACGACAGAGACGGGGCAGCGAAGGGACTGCTTCGCTCTAGTACCCCACTGTCGCTCTCAGGGTCGAGCTAGTCACGAGACCTAACGGGTTGGCATTGGCGTCGAGCACAACCCCTTGGAAGTAGATGACATGCCCCGCTAGTCCTGCCAACGAGACTTGAATCCGCCCCATGGTCGGATCGAACGGTTCGATTGCGACCGGAAGCGTAACAAGGGCGGTCGTGATGGTCAGCGCACATCCTGGCGCTCCGATCACACCGAGGTCTAGCCCCGGAAGGTCTGCAGCAACATTGAGAAGAACCGAACCCGAGCTACCCGACGGAATGTCACTCAGACGCACGTCGAACGGAGTGTCAGCCCAAGGCATCTCGTTTGGGTCGACGTCAATGTCGACGGGAATGCCCGTCGAACTTGGACACCCCACTCCGATGACTTGGGCATCAGCTCGGCTAGGTGGCGTTGCCGAGAGTGGCTCGCAGTCAACAGAGAGCAAGTAGTCGCCAGTGCCCGGTGCGCCCCAGGAGTCAGCTCCGGACACTGACAGGTGGTAGATTCCTACTCGGAGTTCGCGCTCAATGCTCCCGTCCTCGACGTTCACATCCATGTCCGGGGTTCCGATTGTCGCACCGTCCTCGTCCTCTAGAATCAGCCACGCTGCCGGGAGCGGGTTGCTCGCGCCAAGTGGACTAGAGGCAATCGTCACCCTGCTGGGATAGGCCACAGTGAGAACGTACGAATCCACGTCTCCGGTTGAGCCGATGGAGCCACTGACCTCAGCGCAACATGCGAGTGTGCCGGGAACTCCCCCTAGCAGGTCATTGGGTTCTGGTGGCTCCGTCGTCGGTGTAAACGTCCCACATCCAGCGCCCGCACCGTAGACCGACACTGGGTTGCTCCGCAAGCGCAGCCGATACCCCCCGATGTCGCCGGTGGCCTCGCTGCTCGAACGGATCACGATGTAGTAGGTTCCAGGAACGAGTTCGACCTTCAGATCCGCGGCGAAGTCTGCGAGCTCGCGATTGTCATCGCCGTCCAGCTCGGTTTGCCCAGCAGCATCGAACAACAGGATCTCTGGGTTCGGGAGGTGGGGAGCTCCCCATGGATCAGCCGACACTCGAAGTGACTCGGCACTGGAAAGGACCACTCGGTACCAGTCGACGTCGCCGGGATGGCCGATTAGGCCGAAGACCTCTGAACATCCCACCAGCGTGGTTGGACCCGGGACAGCCCCGTGTTCGTTGGGCTCCGAGCCTTCGAGCGCCGCTGAGAGAGTTCCACAGGCCGTGGAGGGACTGGTCGACACATCAAGACGATATCGACCCAGTGCGTGCTGTGCCCCAAGGACCGCTTCACCACCAACAACGACCAAGTAGTCTCCGGCAACGACCGTTGTTGAGACTCGCGGCATGCGGCTGAACTCGAAGTACTCGTTTCGGTAGTAGTCCTTGTTGCGGTCGATGACGGTAACCCCGTCAACAAGCCGTATCTCGAGTCGGCCGTCACTCAACCCTACGCCACCGTCCGCGACTGACTTGCCAACCGTGGAGAGCGAAACCAGGATGTCTGTGTTGCCACTGACGCTGATTAGCCAGTAGTCGAGGTCGGTCGCGTTCGCGATCTCACCGAAGCCCTGACTTCCCGTGGGAAGGACTGTGGCGGTTGCTGGCGAGTTGTTTGGTTCTGACGCCTCGGCGATGTCCTGCGCGCAGAGACTTTGGCAAGCCAACGCAGCGACGATGGCATACACGGCCGCGGTCTTGTGAGTCATCATGGGTATCACCTCAGCGATCCGGAAGCAGTTACTTTGTCCAGGTCGAAACGTTTGGTCTTCTTGTTCCATTTGAGAGTGTACTTCTTCCAGGTGTACAGAATGCCGTCTTGTTGCTCCTGTGGCGTGGGGTCCTTGAACACGACTACAAAGCCTGTCTTCTTCTTCTTCTTGTTCTTGTCTCGTTTGTATTCTCGAAACCACCGCCCGCCGCCAAGGCGAGGGTCGACATCCCATTCCAGCTCTGTGGGATCCGGGGTCGTGCCTGGTGGCGGGACCGGAGTCGGGGTGAAGCTGCCGGATTGCCCCAGTGGATCCAGCGGGTTGTAGGAACCGACGTTCGCGCCGCCTTCGTGCACAGTCATTGAGCCACCCGTTGGCTGCACCGTTTGCGCACTCAGCCGAGACGAGCCGAAGCTGCCGATGACGATCGCCAGCAGTACGACTGCGAGCCTCTCGAAACGTCCCAAAGTTCGTCTAATGACTCTATCCATACTGCGAGCATAGGCTCAGCACCGGTCGAGTCACGCGCTTTCCCGATCACCCTTCCGCGTGATGACAAGAATCGGCGAACACCCGAATCCGCTGTCGTTTCAGCGAGAACCGCACCGACGGGAATGGGGCTCGAGAACGTCGGGGTGGGGAAACGCCAACGGGCATGATCGACCTTCCTCCACCGAAGAGAGCACTTGGCCGCAAGAACCAGTCGCTCCACGACGAGCCCCGCCCCAAGAAACCGCTGCATCGTTGCAAGCAGAAGCGAAGACGAGGCCGCTGCATCGCTGCTCCACTACAGTAAGTCTGAACCGAAAATCGGGAACCGTTCCTAGGTGCGTTAACACTGTGTCACTGTCGTGTCGACGGTGCGGCGGTAGAATGGGAGCGTCTCGTGAGCGGTTGGCTCTTGGGGCAGTTCGACGCTCGCGGGTCCATTCCGCAGGGAGGGCAACGTTGAAGGTCTATCACAACAAGGAAGCGGAGAGAGAGTTCTTCTCCCGGGAGCCTCGGGCACACCCGTGGACGATCGAAGAGCATGACGCATCGCATCGCTACGTCGACTTCTGCCAAGACCCTGAGCTGATTCCGACATCGCTCGAGGACTTCCAGGACTGGCAAGACCAGCCTGGCACGCAGTCGTTCTTCGAGTTCTTGCGACACGTCAACCGACCGGGCAGGTTCATCGAAACGAACGACTGCGCGTTCGATGGCGTCAACCCGAACGAGCAGCAAGACGCGCCGTTCGAGGGGGAGCAACCAGCACTTCGAGGATCAGGGCGCGTGATGTTCCTGTTTCGTGAACCTCAGGCGAACATCGAAACACGCTTCTCGGAGGCGATGTTCGCGTCGTTGATTCAGACGATCTCCGTCTTCGAGTGCGAGTCCAAGGCGGTGATCGGGTTGAGCTTCTTCCCCACCAGATTCACGCGCGTTCCGGGTGAGCCACATGGACAGCAAGTCGTCGCGGGCTGGTGGTCAACGAGATGCTCGCCCACGCCGAACAGCACGCAGCACAGGTCGCTGGCGTCGTCTTCAAGAGCGTAGACAGAGCGACCCGCAACACGGAGGACCTCGCGCGGCTGGAGGCCCTGTGGAACAAGCACCACATCGACGTGTTCATCGTTGATGGCGACTTGCGAATGTCCGACCTCGGCAACTCGCTGACCATCGGCATTCAGGGCTGGATGGCGCGCCACGAGAACCTGCGCAACGCACGCAAGGTCCGCGAAGCGCGAGAGCGGCTCCACCGTGAGGGCCGCATGGGTCACAAAGCGCCGTTCGGCTACCAGAACTACCGGATCGGCAAGCAAGCCTACGTCCGGGTTCATGAGGACAACGGGCCAAAGGTCAGACGGATCTTCGAGATCTACGCTTTCGAGAACATCTCTGTCCGGGACCTCATCCGACGCCTCGCCGCGGAGGGAATCACCTACACTGACCGCTACCCGCGCTTCAACAGCTCGAAGCTCTGCAAGATCCTCATGGACCGCACCTACGTCGGCGAGATCCCGACCCAACACGGCTGGCTGCCCGGCGTCCATGAGTCGCTGATCGACGAGCTGACGTTCGCTCGCGTGCAGGCGCGACTCGGTCAGCGCCACTACAAGAAACACGACTTGGCCTACGCGGGCCTGATTCAGTGTGGGCACTGCCAGCGCAAGATCACAGGGGAGCGGATCAAGCGCGGAGAGCGGCGCTACACCTACTACCGTTGCTCGGGCTACAACACCGAGGGACATCCGCGCGTGCGCCTGCGCGAGGCGGATGTCGAGCGCCAAGTGCTCGCGTTCCTGAAGGGCCTGCGATTTGAAGACTCCCAGCTTCGTGACTGGTTCCGGGACGCGATTCGAGCTCGAACTGCGACGATCGAAGCCGAAACCAAGGAGCGGCGTGCTCGCGCGCGTGCCGCACTGACGAAAGTCGAGAAGCGCGAAGAAGGCTTGCTGTCCCTTCGTCTCGATCGAGAAATCTCATCCGAGGAGTTCGCGACCCAGCGTGACCGACTCCGCGCTCAGCGGCTTGAGCTTGAACAGGAGCTTGCGCACGAGTCCATCGACCACGACGAGAAGTGCGACGCAGCGGTGAAGGCGTTTGAACTCGCAGACCGCCTTGCAGCGACGTGGGTTACGGCGGATGTGCCCACGCGGCGCATGATCCTGGATATCACGACGTTGAACATGGTGCTCAACGACGCAAGTCTCGAAATCACGGCGGCTTCGCCGTTCGACCTTCTGCTCGTAGGGGCAGAAGATGGAAATGGTCGGACCGAGAGGATTTGAACCGCCGCGTCGGTGGCAACACTGCTCGATGCCACGCAGACGTCAAAGCGCAGGGGCAGCCACCCGGCGCTCGAACTGCTAGCGGCTGTCGGAGGTTCAAAGCCTCTCGATCCGACAGCTTTTTCCTGCCCGCTCCGCGGGCGGAAAAAGATGTCGGGGCGAGAGGATTTGAACCTCCGACCTCTGCGTCCCGAACGCAGCGCTCTACCAGGCTGAGCCACGCCCCGACATGAGGACGCGGAAACCTACCCCCGGTTCTGCGCGCGGTCAAACGCCATTTTCGAGCGCCCGGCGGGAGAGTTCTATTCGGCCGAGAACGCGGGCAAATCGGGCTCCACAGACGCCGAGGAGGCCGTCTGTGCGAGCTCCTCACGCACCCAATCGGCGACGGTCTCCACCCATGGCGCCGACGAATTCACGCACGGCACGAGGATCAGGTCCTCCCCGCCAGCCTCGATGAACGATTCCTTCGCGCGCATGCCGATCTCCTCGAGCGTCTCGAGACAATCCGCGACGAACGACGGGCACAGCACCGCGACGCGCTTCACCCCTTCGCGGGGCATCGCGTCGATGCGCTCGTCGGAGTAGGGCTGGATCCACGGGGTACGGCCGAGTCGCGACTGGAAGCCGACCTCGTAGTCCTCGGGCCCGAGATCGAGCTCGGCGGCGATCGCGCGCGCGGTCGCGTAGCTCTGCGCACGGTAGCAGAAGCGATTCTCCGGCCGGATTGTCGCACAGCAGTCGGCGCTCGCGAGGCACGTCGGGGTACCGTTCGTCACGACCTCCGACTGCTTCACGTGCCGCTCGGGCAGACCGTGGAAGCTCATCATCACGCGGTCGGGCCGAAACTCGTCGAGCACCGTGCGCGCCACCGCGGCGGACGCCTGCACGAACCCCGGCGCGTCGTAAAACGGCGGGATCATGCGCACCGGCACGAACGCGCGTTCGCTCGCGAGGACGTCGCTGACCTTCTTCGCCGCCGACGCCCACGCCGACTTCGAATACTGCGGAAACAGCGGCAGCACGACGAGCTGCTCAGCACCTGCATCGAGCAGGCGCTGACACGCGTGCGCCACCGACGGGTTGCCGTAGCGCATGCCGAGCTCGACACCGGCCACTTCGTCGCCGAGCTGCTCGCGCACTCCGTCCGTCAGCGCGAGTCCGTGCACGAACAAGGGCGAACCCTCCTCGGTCCAGACCTCGCGGTAGGCCGCGGCCGACTTCCGCGGGCGCGTCGGCAAGATCACGAGTTCGAGGAGCGCTTTGCGCGCCAGCGCGGGGATATCGATGACCAGCGGGTCGGAAAGGAACTCGCGCAGGTAGCGGCGAACGTCGGATACTTCGGGAGAATCCGGAGTGCCGAGGTTCACGAGCAGGACACCGGTCTTGGCTGCTGGGATCATGCGACTTCCGCGACGTCGAGAGGGGTGGGTCGTCCGAGCTGGTCGCCGAGCGCGACTCCCCGGTAGCTGTTGCCCGCGAGCACGAGTCCGGGGTGCCGCGCGACGCGCGCGTCGATACGCTCCATGCGAGCGCCGTGCCCTCGGACGTATTGCGGGATCGCCCGGGGAATCCGCACGGTGTGGACGAAGTCGAACTCATCGGCCGCGCGGCCGTACGAAACAAGCGCCGCTGCGGCAGCGTCTCGCACCACCTGCTCGTCCGCATCGAGAACTCCGGGATGGCGCGCGCCGCCCAGCATCACGCGGAACAGCGACTTGCCGTCCGGCGCGTGGCCGTCGAACAGCTCGCTCGCGTAGATCGTGCCGAGCACCGCGGTCGCCTCGCTCTGATCCAGGAGGAAGCCGAAGCCCCTCAGCCGGTCGTTACCGGCGTCACGATCCTGGCCGAGGTAGACGTTGACGATCGGCGCGGACGGAATGCCTGCGAGCTCGGCGGTGAGATCCGCATCGACGTCCCCGAGCAGTTCCGCGGCAATCCACGCGGGCACCGTCACCACGAGTTCGTCTCCGTCGACTCGCTCACCGGACGCGAGCTCCACAACCCAACGCGAACCCTCCCGACCGATGCGCTGCGCGGGTGCCTCACAGCGCGGCGCGACGTGACCGCAGAGCGCGGCGACGAGCCCGTCCATACCGCGATCGAAGGTCACGAGAGAGGGCTTCGAGCTTTCGCCTCGTGCCTTCCGGGCCTTCGCTCGCTTCGCCATCCCCTTGAGGACGCTGCCCGACTCCCGCTCGATGTCGAGCATCGCGGGGAACGCGCTACGCATCTCGAGATCTTCGACCTTGCCCGCGAAGATGCCGGAGACCATCGCGCCGGCGAGCGGCACCATGCCCTTGCCGAAGCGTCGGGCGACGAAGTCCGCGACGGACTCATCGACCGCGCCCTCCGAGGAACGAACGAAGAGTTCGCCGATCGCGCGCAGTCGGGAAGGCAGCGAGACCACTCCGGAAGTCAGGAAGCCGCCGGGCCCGGACGGCATCTCGATCAGTCGACCACGACGTCCCACCCACCGCCGCGACACCGACGGGCGCGAGGGCACGAGCAGGTCCTCGACGCCGAGCGCCGCCGTGAGCTCCTCGAACGCCGCGGTCGGACGCACCGCCTGCGGTCCCCATTCGCAGAGGTAGCCATCGCGCCGCTCCGACAGCACGTTGCCGCCGGGACGATCGGAAGCCTCGAGGACGACGACTTCGGTGCGCGGATCGCGCGACCGCCAGAACGCATGCGCCAGCCCCGCCGGGCCGGCTCCGATCACGAGGACTCGATGCATCACACCGTCCTCGAATACATCGGCTTCTCGGGCGCCTTGCGGCCGAGGTAGGCGTCGAACGGCATGCAGATGTTTCGCACGAACATCCGCCCGAGCTCGCTGACCGCGATGCCCTCGTGGTCGATCGAGAGCAGGCCGTCCGCCTGCATCGGCGCGAGCACTTCCAGCGCGTCGCCGTACTTCGCACGGAACGCGTCGCCGCCACCGTGGTCGGCGAAGCGGAGGCGGAACCGGCACATCAGATCGAGGATGACCGCGCGCCGCGCTTCGTCCTCTGCGGAACGGCGCAGTCCTCGCACGGTCGGAATCCGCCCGGCATCGACCGAGGCTTCCCAGTCCTTGAGGGCCTTCGCGTTCTGGGCAAACGCACCGGCGACTTCACTGATCGCGGTGACGCCGAAGCCGACGAGGTCCTCGGCCGCGTGGGTCGTGTAGCCCTGGAAGTTGCGGTGCAGGCTGCCGTCGTCCGCCGCGGCGAACAGTCCGTCCTCGCGCTTCGCGAAGTGATCCATGCCGATCGGCTCGTATCCCAGGGAGACGAATGCCTGCAGCGCAGCGAGATAGAGCTGGAGCTTCTCGCGCCCGCTCGGCAGCGTGTCCTGCGGGATCGCGAGCTGGTGCTTGCGCAGCCACGGGACGTGGGCGTAGCCGTAGCATGCGACGCGGTCCGGCTGGAGCTCGAGCGTCTTCTCGATGCTGCGCTCGAACGAAGCCTGCTCCTGATGTGGAAGTCCGTAGACGAGGTCGAGGTTCACCGACTCGTAGCCCAAGTCTCGCGCAGCGAGCACGAGGTCGCGGGTCTGCTCGAAAGACTGGACGCGGTTGATCGCCTCCTGGACGCGAGGATCGAAGTCCTGCACGCCCATGCTGACACGGTTGAATCCGCAGCGTCGCAGCACTTCCAGCTGCGCGGGGGTCGTCACGCGGGGATCGACCTCGATACTCACCTCGGCGCCCGGCCCAAGCGGGAACAGCGCCATCAGACCTTCGGCGAGTCGCCCGAGATCTTCCGGCTCGAGGAACGTCGGCGTGCCGCCGCCCCAGTGGTGCTGCAAAACAGGACGATCCTCACCGAGGACGTCACGGACCATTTGCGCTTCGCGAAGCACGCGATCGACGTATGGGCCTCCGCGTTCGAGGCGCCGCGTGATCACCGTCGCGCAGCCGCAGTAGACGCACAGCCGTTCGCAGAACGGAATGTGCACGTAGAGCGACAGGCCGCTGCCCCTGTCCTGCGACGCCTCCTCGAGACTCGTACGGTGACCGTCCGGACCGAAGTCGTCATGCCACGACGGCGCGGTCGGGTAGCTCGTGTAGCGCGGGCCCGGCTTGTCGTACTTCTCGAACAGCTCCGCCGAGAACTTCATCGGTGCACCTCTTCGACGACGACCTCGACCGCGCGCGGATCGACCTGCGGCAGGATGCCGTGGCCGAGGTTGAAGATGTGACGATCTCCGGCGGCCTCGCAGATCGCGGCGACCTTCCGGCGCAGCTCGGCTTCGTCGCAGAACAGCGCGGTCGGATCGAGGTTGCCCTGCACGACCCGATCCGTGCGCGCGCGAATCTCGCGCATCGGCAGGCGCCAATCGACGGCAAGGACGTCGGCCGGGGCCTCGTGCATCGTCGGGAGATGCTGCGACACGCCGTTGACGAAGTCGATCGCGACGGCCCCCGCATCCTTGGCGGCGCGCAGGAGCCGGTCCGTGTGCGGCGCGCACCGCGTCGCGTAGTCCTCGGTCGACAACACGCCCGCCCAGGAGTCGAACGTCTGGATCGCATCACATCCCGACCGAACGAGGGCAGGCACGAGCGGCTCGAGACAGTCCGTGATGCGGGTCAGCAGTCGGTCGAACACTTCGGGCTCGCCGTGCATGAGTCGGCGCACTTTGTCCCAGTGCTTCGATCCACGTCCCTCGACCAGGTAGCACGCAAACGTGAACGGGGCGCCGACGAAACCGATCAGCGCCTTCTGCTCGTCGAGTTCGTCGCGCACGAGGCTCGCGGTTTCGAGCATCGACGAGATGTCGCGCTCGGGGTCGGGAACGATCATGGACTCGACGGCTTCGAGCGAGTCCACCGTCCGGTCGAGCACGGGCCCCGGGTCGTAGCGCAACCCGACTCCCATCGCCTCGGCCGGCGTCATGAGGTCCGTAAACAGGATCGCGGCATCGAGATCGAAGCGGCGCAGCGGCTGCATCGTGACGTCGGCCGCAGCGACCGGCGACTTGCACAGCTCGAGGAACGACATCTTCGCGCGCACTTCGCGATACTCCGGCAGGTATCGGCCGGCCTGGCGCATGATCCAGAGCGGGCGCCGGCTCGCGAACTCGCCGCGCGCCGTTGCGAGGAACGGGCCGTTGGGGTCACCGCGCTTCATCGAAACGCCTCCTCGAGCGCGTCGCCGATCACGTGTGCCGCGTGCCCGAGCTCTTCGGGCGTGTGCGCCATGGATACGAAGCCGACTTCGTAGGCAGACGGCGCCAGGTAGACACCGTTGGCGAGACAGTGCGCGTGAATCTTCGAGTAGACCTCGGCGGCGCCGTCGTCGATCGCCTCCGCCGTGCGCGGTGCGGTCCGGGTGCCGAGGCACATCCAGAACACCGAACCACAGCGGACGATGCGGAAAGGCCAGTCGTGCTGCGCCGCACGAGTCTCGATCTTCGCGCACAGCGATCGCGCCGACTCGTTGAGCACGTTCCAGGCGTCGTTCTCGATCAGGTACTCGAGCGTGCGCGCGCCCGCAGCCATCGCGAGCGGATTGCCCGACAGCGTGCCCGCCTGGTAGACGGGCCCGAGCGGTGCGAGATGCTCGAAGTGTGCGGCGGGTCCGGCGAACGCACCGCAGGGCATGCCACCCCCGACGATCTTGCCGAACGTGACGAGGTCCGGCTCGATCCCGTAGAGCTCTGCGGCCCCACCTCGCGCGACGCGGAAGCCGCTGATCACTTCGTCGAAGATCAACATCGCTCCGTGTTCACACGTCAGAGCGCGCAGCTTCTCCAACCATTTCTTCCGCTGCAGCAGCAGCCCGTTGTTGGCGGGGATCGGCTCGAGGATCACAGCGGCGATCTCGTCGCCGCGTTCGGCGAAGAGCGAAACCAGCGCCGCTTCGTCGTCCAACGGCAACACCGACGTCAGCTCGGCAACCTCCGGCGGCACGCCGGCCGAGGACGGCTGACCGAGAGTGATCGCACCACTGCCCGCCGCGACCAGCAGGCCGTCGCTGTGCCCATGATAGCAGCCGGAGAACTTCACGAGGCGCGATCGACCGGTGACGCCGCGCGCGAGCCGGATCGCCGACATCGTCGCCTCGGTCCCCGACGACGTGAAGCGCACGCGCTCGACGCCGGGATAGGAATCGACCATCAGCTGCGCGAGGCGCAGTTCGTCTTCGCAGGGCGCGCCGAACGTCAGCCCTCTCTGCAGTGCCGCCTCAACGGCGGCGACGATCGCCGGGTGCGCATGACCGAGGATCAACGGCCCCCACGACTGCACGAAGTCGATGAAGTCGTTGCCGTCGACGTCGACGCAACGCCCGCCGACACCGTGTGACAAGAATCGCGGCTGCCCGCCGACCGCACCGAACGCCCGCACGGGAGACGACACGCCCCCGGGCAAGAGCGTCTGTGCGCGCTGCCAAAGCTCTGCGCTGCGCGCGGTCGAGTCCTTCGTCTTCAGATCCATCGTTCCTCCAGAGCCGCACGGGCGTGGTAGGTGATCAACACGTCAGCGCCTGCGCGACGCACCGAGAACAGGTGTTCGCGCACGATGTCCGCGCGGTTGGCGAGCCCTTCTCGGGCGAGTAGTTCGACGGCGGCATACTCGCCGCTGACCAGGTATGCGGCGACCGGGCGATCGACCGCCTGGGATACGTCCCGAATGATGTCGAGGTATGCGAGCGCAGGCTTCACCATGAGGATGTCCGCGCCCTCGGCCTCGTCGAGCAGCGCTTCGCGCACGGCTTCGACGCCGTTGCGCAGATCCATCTGGTAGGACTTTCGATCCTTCGGCCCGGCGTCCTTCGGCGCCGAGTCGGCGGCCTCGCGGAACGGCCCGTAGAAGCTCGACGCGAACTTCGCCGCGTAGCTCATGATCGCGCGGTCCTCGAACCCGGCCTCATCGAGGCCCGCACGGATCGCGGCGACGCGGCCGTCCATCATGTCGGACGGTGCGATCATGTCCGCGCCGGCCTCCGCGAGGCTGACCGACTGCCGTGCGAGGAGTGGCAGCGTCGCGTCGTTGACGACTTGACCGTTTTCGATGAGACCGCAGTGTCCGTGATCGGTGTAGGTGCAGAGGCACACGTCCGCGATCACTGTGAGGTCCTCACCGAATTTCGAGCGCAGGGCACGGATCGCACGATGCGCTGGCGCCTCGGGATCCTCTCCGGTCGAGCCGGCACCGTCCTTGTCGTCGGTAACCGCGAACAGCAGCACTTGCCGCACGCCGGCTTCGAGATCGCGCTCGACGCGCTTCAGCAGCGGGTCGAGCCCCATGCGGGCGATGCCTGGCAGCGAAGGGATCGGCACGTCCGCCCCGTCGTCGGCGACCACGAAATGCGGCTGGACGAGGCACGACGCGGGGATGTGTGTCTCCGCGACGAGGTCACGGAGCGCCTGGGTGCGGCGGAGTCGTCGAGGTCGGTCGATCATGATGCGGTCTCCGCGATCGCGGTCAGCAAGGAGGCAGGCGTCGAAGCCGCGGTCGCGTCGACGTCGAGGCCGAGCTCGCGAATGCCGCCCGCGGTCGTGGGCCCGAACGCCACGACCCGCAAGGAAGAAATGTCGATCTCGCTCCGCGCAGCGGCGTCGTGGAACGCGCGCGCCGAAGACGGACTCGCGAGCACGACCACCGCGCCCCCGAGATCCGGCGCTAGAGTCGCGCCTTCGATCGGCACGGTCGCGTAGAGGCGCACGGGGTGGACACGGCGGCCGGCTGCGCGCAGCGCCGATTCGAACGCGCCGTGACGGCCCCGCGCGCACGGGAACACGACCGCGTCCTCGCCACCGGCCTCGAGCACGTACGCGGCGAGTCGTTCGCCGCCAGCCGGCTCGTCGGGCACCGATGCCGAGACGCCAAACCGCGCGAGGGCGTCCGCGGTTCGAGCGCCGACGGCGTAGACCACGCGCGCGCCGGGCACCGCCTTCGCGAGCCGCCGGTCGGCCATGCACGCTGCGACCGCGCGCGCGGACGAGAACGCGAACACGGCGCCAGACTCGGGAACGCCTGCGAGGTCGGCAGGATCCACCGCCATGGCTTCGACCCGCGTCAGAGACACCGTCTTCACCCGCGCTCCGGCAACCGCGAGGTAATCCGCGAGTTCGTCTCGCACGCCCTCGGGCCGCACGAGCAGAACGTCTCGACCGGACAGTGGAGTCCGCACGAGCGGTTCGAGTTCCCGGGCCGCTCGCTCGACGAGCTCCGAACGGTCGTGGTGCGCAGCGCGCACGAACACGCCGCCGACGCGATCGTCCCCGCAGAACAGCGCCGCGCGCAGATCGAGCTTGCCGTCCGGCTCACGCCGCACGGCCGCTCCGAGGGGCATCGAACACCCGCCGCCCAAGCGCAGCAGCAAATCGCGCTCGGTGACGGCCTCGACGGCCGCGTGCTCGTCATCGAGCTCGCCGAGCATCTCGTGCATGCGCGTGTCGTCGCGGCGGCACTGCACGCCGAGCGCACCCTGCCCGGGGGCAGGCGGACACGCCTCCAACGGAAGCGACACGAAGCGGAGCTCGCCCGGCTCGATGCCGAGCCGGTCCAAGCCGGCCGCCGCGAGCACGACAGCGCCATAGTCCCGCCGACGAACCTTGTCGACCCGCGTCGGCACGTTGCCGCGGACGTCTCGAAACTCGAGATCGGGCCGCAGCAGGCGCAGCGCGCCGGCGCGCCGCAGCGACGACGTGCCGACCGAAGCGCCACGGCGCAGCGGGATCGACTCCGCGGTCTCGTCCACAGCATCCGGATGGCACACGAGCACGTCGTGCACGGCCGCACGTGCGGGGATCGCCGCGACGGTGATGCCTTCGGGATCGGCGACGGGCAGGTCCTTGAGACTGTGCACCGCGACATCGATCGACCCGTCGCGCAGGGCCGTTTCGAGCTCGGCGGTGAACAGACCCTTGCCGCCGATCTCAGGAAGCGGCTGCGACAGGTTGCGATCGCCCTTGGTCTCGATCACCTCGATCCGAAAGTCCACACCGACGCGCTGCTGCAGTCGTTCCGCAACCCAGCGAGTCTGCGTGAGCGCGAGGTCACTGCCGCGAGAACCGAAGACGATCATCGGTCGACGGTTCCGCTGAGCTGACGAAGGTCGAGAATGTGATAGTGCGCGTGTCGCTTCGCCGCGCGCCGCATCAGTTCGCGGATCTGCGCCTGGTCCGTTTCGTCGAGGTGCTTGAGCTTGCCGCGCATGGCCTGCTCGACCTCGGCCATGGCGCTCTCGAGGTGCATCTCGACGACGTTGCCGAGGTATGCCCGTCGCGAGCCGATCTCTTCCCAGATCTCCACGGCGCGAGCCATGGCGTCGACGCCGAGCTGCGCGCCCGCATCCTGCTGGGAGGCCGTCAGGCGCGCGGTGTCGACGGCGAGAGTGTCGAGATCGACGACAGTGCACGTGGCCGCGGACCGCACGTCGTCCGCGACGACCGAAGGGCGACTGAGGTCGACGACCGTGTCGGCGCCTCGCACGTGCTCGGGGCCGACGATGGGCTCCTTGGAATCGACCGCGCAGAGCAGCGCATCGAGCTCGGGCGGCTCTCGGTCGAACTCCTCCAGGGACATCGCCCGCGCGCCGAACTGCTCCGCGAGCGCCTCGGCACGGGACCGCGTGCGATTCACGACGACGGTGGCCGTGACGCCACGACGCTGCAAGATCTCGAGGGCGAGACGCGACGTTTCGCCGGCGCCGAGGACTCCGATCCGCGCCGCACCTTCGACCCGATCCACGCCGAGCGCTGCCACCGAGCGAACCGGGCCGGCGTCCGGCACCCGCTGCCGCAGCTGTCGGGCGCTGCTGAGCAGTCGCGTCCGCAACATGTGCAGCCCGCGGCTCAGCAGCCCGAGGTCCTCCGCCGACTGGAACGCGCGCGACAGCTGGCCGAGGATCTGCGCCTCCCCGACGACCATCGACTCGAGGCCGGTCGCGATGCGCAGCAGCCGAGTCACCGCCTCCGCTCCCTGCAGCTCCGTCCACGGCAGATCCGCCGCGATGACTTCGTGGCAGAACGCGGCGGCATCCGCATCCGCTTCGACGACCAGCTCGAACCGATTGCACGTGCTGAGCACGAGCGCGCCCGCGATTCTCCCATGCTGCCGGGCCTCGGCGAGACTCGTAGCGAGCATCGACAGCCGATCGGTCACCGTCGCGAGGCGCGACGGAGCCACGGCATGATGATCACATCCGAGTAGCGCAATCTCAGTCATCGATCGGTAGGATCGGAGATCCAGGCGGGTTTCTGTGTCATGCCTCTGTCATTGCCGCGGAATTCGTCGGCAACAGGGTCAGCACCCCTTCTGAAGGCGTTCTCGCGTTCCTCCAACGGAAGCCAAATTCGAGACGCTCGCGAGAATCGCGCGCGTTGATCGGCAGTCCGCACTCCGGTACCCCATACGTTCGATGCGCAAGCGCAGCTGGCTGACCCCGGAGCTCCGTGAGATCCTCGACGCAGGTCGACTGGACGATCTGCGCGAGCTGATCGGGGACCTCCACCCGAACGACGCCGCCGAGCTGCTGACCGGCCTCGACAACGACGAGGTCGTCCGTGTCATGGCGATCCTGCCCGTCGAGCTCGAACGCGACATGTTCGAGTACTTCGATCCGGAGCAGCAGGAGAGCATCGTGCTGGGCTCGGGTCGCGAGCAGGTCCGCGAGCTCCTCGAGGCCCTGCCTTCGGACGAGCGCGCCGAGTTCCTGGATCGCCTCGACGAACGCGTGCGGAACCAGCTCGTCGGACTCCTGCCCGCCGAGGACCGCGCCGAGATCATGCGGCGCGAGAGCTTCGAGGACGACCAGGTCGGCGCAATCCTCAGCACGGAGTTCTGCGTGCTGCGCAAGGAGTTCCGCGCGGTCGACGCGATCGCCGAACTCCGCCGTCAGGAGCCCAACCGCGAGACCATCTACTACAGCTACGTCATCGACGAGGACGACCGGCTGATCGGCTTCGTCTCGTTGCGGGATCTGATCGCGGCGCGCGACGACGAGACCGTCGAGTCCCTGATGAAGACCGACGTCGTCTCGGTGCGGGCCGAGGCCGACCAGGAAGACGCCGCGAAGGTCATCAACGAGTACGACCTCCTCGCGGTGCCCGTCGTCGACTCCGAGCATCGCGTCGTCGGCATCGTCACCTACGACGATGCGCTCGACATTCTCGAGGAAGAGGACACGGAAGACGCCGAGCTCATGGCCGGTGTCACCGGTGAGACCGAAGCCGAGGGCTACCTCGAAGAGTCGGTCTTCAGTCAGATCCGCCGCCGCGGACCGTCCGTGTGGATCTTCGCCGTGTTCTACCTCGTCACCGCGAGCGTGATCGACAACCTCAGCGACGAGCTGCCGCGGACGCTCGCGACGTTCATGCCGCTCGTGATGGCGACCGGCGGCACGGTCGGCGTCCAGGCCGGCACGCTCGTGATCCGTGCGCTGACGCTCGGGGGGCTCGAGCCGCGCGCGATCCCGACCGTGTTCTGGAAGGAGGTCCGCATCAGCATGGGCCTCGCCTCGATCCTCAGCGCGATCATCTTCGTCGAAGGCATGTGGATCGGCGACGCGAACAGCGCGTCGCAGCTGACGCACATGTGCATCGCCATGGCCCTCGCGATGGTGCTGACGGTCGCCGCGACGTCGCTGTTCGGTGCGACCATTCCGCTCATCGCAAGACGCGTCGGGATCGACCCGGCGATGGTGTCCGCACCGGCGATTACCGCGGTCGGCGACCTGTCGGGTGCGACGATCTACCTGCTCGTTTTCCAGCTCGCGATGTAGCCGCTCACGCGCTCGGCGCCGGATCCTCCGGCTTGGCCTCGGGCTCACCGGCATCCTTGCCGGCGTCGAGTCGCTTGCGCAACTGGATCCGGAACTCGCCGCGCGCCGCGGGCTCGGATGCGCGCCAGCGCCCCTCCTGGCGGCGCTTCTGCACGTTGCCACCCGTCATCATGAAGCTCGTGACGTGCTTGCCGTCGCGCGAGTACACGTGCACCCGCCCCTTCGGGCCGAGGATCACGATCGTACCCTCGACGTCGTCTTCGAGGATGTGCTCGTCGTCGGCTGCGGCGGCGTCCGCGGACGCCTTCGTCGTCGGCCGCTGTCCCTCGTCGGCACGCTGCACTGCGTGCTCGGTGCGGCGACCCTGCCGCTTGGCGCGACCTGACAACCGCTTCGCGAGCTCCTGCAGGAGCGGCAGCACGAACTCCTCCTCTTCCTCCTCGGTCGTGCCCTTCGACTCTTTCGCCGCAAGCCGCAGCGACTCGGCGTCGAGCCGCTGCTGGAAACGACGCAGGATCTCGGCGACCGAAGGATCGGCGAGGTCGGTCAGATCCACCGCACTCACCGAATGCACGCGCAGCCGCGGCTTGCCCTCGAGGGTCGAGCCCCGCAGCAGCTGGAACGAGAACGCCGCCTTGTGCGGACCGTTCACGACCGGGTAGAGGCCAGCGTCGACCTGTCCCAGGATCTTGTAGACCGGCGACGACTTGCCGAACTCAGCGAGCTGCGCGGTGCGCAGCACGCGCCCGAGGCTCACGTGCGTCACGACGACGTCCTGCCCGTCGAGCAGCGCGTCGATGCCGTCGTCCTTGCGCTCGATCGCCATCGTCACGAAGTCGGTGAACTGCGGGCGCCCCGTGCTCGTGTATCCGTCGAACACGTGGCGCGGTTCGGCCGGCCGCGACGACTCGGCGTCAGCCGACTCACTGAAGTAGCAGTAGACCGAGCCGGGCACCAACGCGCGGTCGTGTTCGCGCACCTCTTGCACGCGACGCAAGATCTGCTCGACGAGCATCGACGCGGACCGTCCGCCGTCGCGCTTGGCGTCGAGCGGGATCCGCACCTGCACGTCCATGAAGCGTGGGCGACCGAGCATGTCGACACCTTCGATGTCGAGCAGGTCCTGCGCCATCTGCGACAGGGAACGCACCGCGGACGACGCGTGGTGCCCGTCGGACTGCGGCTTCCGACGACCGCCGCGGTCGCGACCGCCCGACCGCGAGGATCCGCCGCGCGCCTTCTTGCCGCGCGCCTTCTTCTTGCTCTTCGGGGCGACTTCGGCCGCACCTTCCGTCGGACTCGCCTCGTCGGATTCGCCTTCGGCTGGCTTCTTCTTGCGGCGACGCCGGCGGCGACGCTTCGGCTTGCCGTCCCCTTCGTCTTGGCCCGGCTCGGTCGGCGCGGTCGCTGCGTCGCCGGCCGGCGCGCTGGCGACGGGCTCGGCCGTCGACGCGGCGGGCGATGTCTCCGGCTTGGGCGAATCCGCCGGAGCAGTCGGTTCCGCCGCCGCGGCCGGGGGCGGAGCCGAGTCTGCGGGCGTGGGCGCGGGCGCCGGCGCGGCGCCGGGGTCGGAAGCGGGGTTGGAGTCGGTCACCGCGGCATGATCGGCCGCGACATCGGGCGAGAGCAAGCGAAACTGCGTGGGCCGAAGGCTGATTCGTTTCCACGAGCCTGGTTCAATGACGGTCCGATGACGATGACCATCCTCGATTCGATTCTCGATGCGGTCGGCCAGACCCCGGTCGTGCGCCTGAAGCGCATCGGCCGCCACCTCCCGGTTGAACTTCTCGCCAAGTGCGAGTTCATGAACCCCGGCGGCTCGGTCAAGGACCGGATCGGCGTACGCATGCTCCTCGACGCCGAGGCGAGCGGCCGAATTCGCCCCGGCGACACGTTGATCGAACCGACGTCGGGCAACACCGGCATCGGCCTCGCGATGGCCGCGGCCGTGCGCGGCTACCGGATGATCATCACGATGCCCGAGAAGATGAGCCGGGAGAAGCAGGTGGTGCTCGAAGCCCTGGGGGCCGAGATCATCCGCACCCCCACCGAAGCCGCTTGGGACGCTCCCGAGAGTCATATCGGAGTGGCGAACCGGCTGCGTGAGGTCATCCCGAACGCGCACATCCTCGACCAGTACGGCAACCCCAGCAACCCGTGCGCCCACGAGGAAGGCACCGCCGTCGAGATCCTCGAGCAGTGCGGTGGCAAGCTCGACGCGGTTGTCCTGACCGCCGGCACGGGCGGCACGCTTACCGGCGTCGCGCGCGGCTTGAAGAAGCACGACCCCAACATCCAGGTCATCGGCGTCGATCCCGAGGGTTCGATCCTGGCCGGACCGAGCGCGATCAAGAGCTACAAGGTCGAAGGGATCGGCTACGACTTCATCCCCGACGTGCTCGACCGCGGAATCGTCGACCGCTGGATCAAGTCCAACGACCGCGACTCGTTCCGCGTCGCGCGCCAGCTGATCCGTCAGGAAGGCCTGCTGTGCGGTGGGTCGTGTGGCGCCGCGGCCTGGGCCGCGATGGAAGTCGCGAAGGACATGCCCGAAGGATCGCGCATCCTGACGATCCTGCCGGACTCGATCCGCAACTACCTGACGAAGTTCGTCGACGACCGCTGGATGCGCGAGAACGGCTTCAGCGAACACGACTGGGCGATCGGCACGGTGGCCGACATTCTGCGCACGCTGCCGCCGCGGAAGGTCATCACGTTGACCGTGGCCCACACCGTGCAGAACGCCGTGGACACGTTCCGTGAGCAAGGGATCTCGCAGCTCCCCGTCGTCGACGACGACAAGCTCGCGGGCATCCTGACGGAACAGGATGTCCTCCACGTGCTGCTGTCCGGCCAGACCAAGCCCGACGCGTCGATCGCAGAGGTCATGCACCGCAACGTCTCGACGATCACCGAGCACACGGACGCCGAGTCCCTGCCGCTGATCTTCGAGCGCGGCGAGGTCGCACTCGTCATCGATGACGAGCGCCACGTGAACGGCATCCTCACGAAGCTCGACCTGATCGAGTACATGACCCGCCAGCCGGCGGTCTGAGACCGAGTCTCCCGCGTCTCCGCGCTTGATTCTCACCGCCGTTTCTGCGGAAATGGCCAGTCGGTTAGATCGCTCACCGGGTCCTCGAAACGACCCTCCACCCGGGCGGGGTGGCCACCACGGAGGCGGGAATGATTGTCATTCATGGCGCGCGGCTCAGCGCTGTCACGTTCATTACGCGTGGCGGCTCATAATGCGCCGCACACGAAGCTCGACAGACATGCGATCCGAGCGCTCGGCGCTCGGTCCACGTGGCCGTGAGATCTTCTCACGCCTGTTCGGAGAACGCGCGCGCACGAAGGCGCCGACGCGCGAGGCGACGACGATCGCCGTCGCGAGCGGCAAGGGCGGCACCGGCAAGTCGTTTCTATCGACGAGCCTGGCCGTGCTGTTCCACCGCGCCGGCAAGCGCGTGACTCTCGTCGACTGCGACTTCGGGCTCGCGTGCGACCACCTGCTCCTCGGGATCAATCCGAAGCTGACGCTGCGGCACGTGCTGTCCGGCCAGGCCACCCTCGAGGACATACGCGTCGAGACGCCCGCGGGCCCGGCGCTGGTCCCCGGCGGCTCCGGTATCCGGCAGATGGCGAACCTCAGCGACACCGAGCTGCTGACGTTCGGCAAGAGCCTCGGGCGCCTCGCGGCCAAGGACGACCTGATCATCCTCGACATGGGCGCCGGCATCTCGCCGCAAACGATCCTGACGCTGACGAGCGCGGATCACGTGATCCTCGTGACCCAACCTGAGATCGCGGCCCTCACGGACGCCTACGCGGTGTGCAAGAATCTCACGCAGCTGCGCAAGGACGCGGCGATGCACGTCGTCGTCAATCGCGTGTTGGAAGCGGGCCAGGGCGCGCAGGCGTTCGAGAAGCTCGCGTCGGTGATGCAGAAGTTCACCGGCCTCGCCTTGCACTACCTCGGCGAGATCGGGGACGACCCTACCGTGACGCAGCGACGCCTCGGCCAGATGCCGATCGTCGCCACGGATCCGGAGACGCGGACGGCCCGGTCGGTCGCGGCGATCGCCGCGCGCCTCGAAGAAACCGCGGGCCCACTCGAGCAGCGCGAAGTCGAAGCCGGGAAGGGTTTGGAAGGCCGCTTCACCGAGCATCGCCTGTTTCTCTGAAGTTCGGAGCCGGAACGCTCGAGCGCGGGAGTACGGCCCACCCACGCCCACTTCGGCTGCGCCGCAAATCCGCCCATGGCATGGGCGCGTGAGCCGCGCGCACGTAGATTGACGCGTGCTCCCAGTCGCCTATTCTGCGATGGCTCACTCCGTCTCGCCGGTCCGCTCGCGGCCTCCGGTCACGCGACGGTGGATGCTCCTCACCGCTCCCGAGGCATCGAATGACCCGCACCCCCTCCCGCCTGATCGCGCTGCCGATTCTGTTCGGCATTGCCGCGCACGTCCCCGCACAGACCCAGATACACCGCTTCGACGGCGACAGCGCCGGCGACTGGCACGGCCTCGCCGTCGGCGGCGCCGGCGACGTCAACGCGGACGGCTTCGGCGACGTCATCGTCGGCACGCCGTTCTCCGATTTGAACGGATCGAACGCCGGTTCGGCGCGCGTCTACTCCGGCCTCGACGGCTCCGTCCTCTATACCTTCCACGGTGACTCTCCAGGGGATGCGTTCGGCAACGCGGTCGCGGGCGCCGGCGACGTCAACGCGGACGGCTACGACGACGTGGTCGTGGGCGCGCGACTCGACGATAACGTCTCGATCGATTCCGGGTCCGCGCGCGTCTTCTCGGGTATCGACGGCTCGGTCCTCTACACGTTCAACGGCATCTTCCCCGGCGACTTCCTCGGCGTCTCGGTCGACGGCGCCGGCGACGTCGACGCCGACGGCTACGACGACGTCATCGTCGGCGCGAACGGCAGCGACTTCGAGGCGGAAGACGCGGGCATGGTCCTCGTGTTCTCCGGCGCGAACGGCTCGGTCCTGATCCAGAAGTTCGGCGAGAGTCCGGGCGAGTTCTTCGGGTTCAGCGTCAGCGGCGTCGGCGACGTCAACGGCGACTACCTCGACGACATCATCGCCGGTGGCTGGCGTGACGACACCGCCGGATTGAACGCCGGCATCGTGCGCGTCTACTCGCGGTTCGGCGTCGATCCACTGATCGAAGTCACCGGCAATCTCGGCCTCGACTGGTACGGCTATTCCGTCGCTGGCGTCGGTGACGTCAACCGCGACGGCGTACCGGACTTCGCCGTCGGCGCACCCGGCGACGACGACGGGGGTGCCGAGGCGGGCTCCGCCTGGGTCCACTCCGGCGTCGACGGCTCGCTGCTCTTCGTCTCGCACGGCAACTCGGCGGGCGACGGTTTCGGGTCCGCGATCGGAGAAGCCGGAGACGTCAACGGCGACGGCTACATGGACGTCATCGTCGGCGCCTCCGACGACGACCCGAACGGCACGAGTTCCGGGTCCGCTACCGTCCTCTCCGGCTTGGACGGCTCGCTCATCCACACATTCGACGGAAGTGCGGCCGCCGACAACTTCGGCTTCGCAGTCGGCTGCGCCGGTGACTTCAACGCCGACGGCTTCGACGAAGTGATCGTCGGCTCGTACTGGGCCGACAACAACGGCACCGACTCCGGCAGCTCGTTCGTCTACGACCTCGGGTTCACCGGCACGCCGCCGCGACATCGAATCTTCGGCGCGGCCTGCGAAGGCAGCTTCGGACGCCTGCCCAAGATCCTGCTCCGAGGCCGCCTCGAGATCGGCACGACGTCGACCGTCGTGCTGCGGGGGGCGCTGTCCGGCGCGCCGGGCGCCGCGCTCCAGCTCGGCGACACGATCCCGCCGACGCCGCTCGACATCATCGGCCTGACGGGTTGCTCGTTCTATCAGACGCCGTTCGCGACGGTGCCCGTGACCGTCAACGCCTTCGGCACCGCCGAGATGGATCTGCCGCTGCCGTTCGCGCCTCCGATGATCGGGCTGACGTGGGACCTCCAGTGGCTCGTGACCGACCCGGGCGCGCCGTATCCGCTGCCGGTCGCGATCTCGAACGCGCTGCGGATCTGGCTCGGAGACTAGTGCTCCGCGTCCGAAGTCCGCATCAGAACGAACCGGCCATTCGGCCCGCTCGCTGCGTTGCTGGTCCTCAACTTGTCCACCGACAAGCCGTGTCGTCGCGGCGCCTTGCGCGCGAATCGGCTGCCACGGCTTCTTCGACTACGGACTCCAGACGAGGAGCACTAGCCGACGCGCACGAAGCGAGCCTCGTCGGGAAGCGGCTTGCCGAGCATCCGGATGTCGGCGCGCGTCGACGCGAGGTGGCGCGCCAGCTCCCAGACCCACATCCGCTCGGAGTCGAGCTCGTCCGCGATCTGCGTCGCGGTCTTGCCGTCCTCGACGATCGCCGCGGCGACGCGAACCTGCAGCGCGAGAGCGTCCGCGGCCGCGCGCTTGCCGGCCTCGACGCCGGGCTGGTCGTACGCGTTGATGTCGACGATCTCCGCATAGATCCCGACCGCCCGCTCGAACAGCGCAATCAGGGCGCCTAGTGAACGCGCGTCGCAGCTCTGGAGATTGAGCGTCGCGCTGTGGCGACCGCCCTCGGCGAGCGCCTTGCGCGTGCCGAGGTAGAACCCATTCAGGTAGTCGCCGCTCGTGATGCCGGGCTCGACTTCGACGCCGCCGCCGTTCTCGAGCACGCGCACGAACACGACGAAGAAGTTGTGCAATCCGTCGCGGAGCTGCTGCACGTAGGCGTGCTGATCGGTCGACCCCTTGTTGCCGTACACTGACAGTCCCTGGGATACCGGAGCGCCGCTGCGGTCACAGTTCTTGCCGAGCGACTCCATGACGAGCTGCTGCAAGTAGCGCGAGAACATCAGAAGGCGATCCGCGTACGGCAGCACGACCATGTCGCGCGCGCCCAGGCCACCGCCGCCCTCGATGTGCCAAAACCCTGCCATCGCAGTTGCCGGGTTGCGCTCGACGTTCCGCGAACGCGTCCGTTCGTCCATCGCGGCCGCGCCGGCCAGAAGCGCGCGCGTGTCGTAGCCGAGCAACGCCGCGGGCACGAGACCGACCGCGGACCACAGGCTCGTGCGACCGCCGACCCAGTCCCACATCGGGAAGGTCGCGACCCACCCTTCGCTCTCGGCACGCTGCGCGAGCGCGCTGCCGTCGCCGGTGATCGCGACCGCGCGCTCGGCGAACTCGAGCCCCTGCGCGACGCACGCGTCCCGAATAGTTGCCATGCCGTTGCGCGTCTCGGGCGTGCCACCCGATTTGCTGATCACGAGGATCAGCGCGGTCGTCAGATCCCCGATGTCTTCCAGCGCGCGCGAGAGACCCGCGGGGTCCGTGTTGTCGAGCGCCCAGAACCGCATCGGCTGGTCCGCGCGCCCGAGGCAATCAGCGAGCAGCATCGGTCCGAGGGCCGAACCTCCGATGCCGCACAGGACCAGCTTGTCGAAGCGCCCACCGGACTTCGGCGCGACGCGGCCCTCGTGAACTTCGCGAGCAAAACCTTCGACCGAGTCGAGGGTCTCCCGGATCGCGACGGACAGCTCGTCGCTCGGCGCGAGACCGGGGGCGCGAAGCCAGTAGTGCCCGACCATGCGCTCCTCGCTCGCGTTCGCGATCCCGCCACCTTCGAGCGCATCCATCGCGTCCAGAGCGCGCTCGAGCGCCGGCGCGAGGTCCGTGAACGCGGCGGCGTCGATCCGCGCGTCACCGAAGTCGAGCTCGACGAAGGGGTCGTCGAGAACACACACCGTGGGTTTGAGGGGCGTCATCGCAGGCACGATAGGCACGCGCCCCGTCAGCCGGAACAGGGATTCGGGATCGGTCTCACTCCGGATGTTCCTGCACGAGACGTTTGCGGAATCCGTTCTCGACCTTGATCCACGCCGCGATGTCGTCCCCGTCGACATCGTGTGCCCGAAGCGTCTCTTCGAGCAGCCGCAGGCGCCGATCGAAGTGACCCCGGAGAATCGGCGGGAGTTCCTTGTGGGCGACGAGCGGGTTCTTGCCGTGGAACCGTTCGACGGCGCCGAACGCGCGCATCAGGAAGCCCCACTGGCCGTCGATGATCTTCTCGAGGTCACGACCCGCGAAGAAGAAGCCGACGATCGGGTCGACCGTCATCTTCGCGTAGAAGTCACGCAGGATTTCACGGAGCCGCTCGGGTCCTCCGATTCGATCGACGAGGCCGCGAACGCTCACCGTGGTCGGCCGAACGCGGAGTAGCGCAGCATCTGCTTGTCGAGCTGGCGGGGATACCAGAGCTTGATATCGGTGATCTTGCCGTTGCCGTCGCGCGTGACGCTGAACTCCGGCTGCACGAACCCCGTGACGGCCGGCAGGTCGAGATCCGCGATGCGCGCGAGAACCTCGTCGTGCAGCGCCGGATCGACGTTCGTCCCGTAGCGATCCATCAGCGCCTTCCCGGCCTGGAAGTCGCCGGTCGCCTTGATGCGCATGATCTCCGCAAGCAGCGTCGCGCATCCTGCGCGAAACTCATCGACTCCCGTGACGACGTAGTAGGTCTTGCCGTCGCGCTTGCGCACGTCGATCGCCTTCGTGTTGTCGATCAGCCACAGCACGATCGCCTGCCGGTTGCGCATGTGGTTGTCCTCGAGCCGCTGCCCCTTCGGGACGCGGCGCAACTGCACCAGCGCGTTGCGGGCGTAGCCCTCGTACTCGGTCAGCGCGACGTCCTCGTGCGGCACCATGCCCATCTCACGCAGGCGTGGATCGGCGATCCAGTAGAGCCCAACGAGATCGGCCCGCGCCTCTTCGAGCGCCGAGTAGTAGAGCCCGAGCTTGGAGGCGGGGTTCTTGATCTCGGGGCGCAGCTTGCCGGACGCGTGCCCAACGACCTCGTGCAGATTCGTGTGCAGGTCTCCCGAGAGCGTGCCCCACTGCTTCGCCCGCGCGATTTCGTCCTCGGACCACGCGAACGCCTCGAGCGTGCCGCCGCTCCGGATCTGGTTGTAGCCCTCGACCACGTTGCTCAGATTCACGGACTTGCTGCCGAAGTTCTCGCGGATCTCGACCTCGTTCGGGAGGTTGATCCCGATCGGGGTGACCGGGCCGGAGTCGCCGGTCTCGGTCACGACGGTGATCGCGCGAGCCGCGATCCCCATCACCTTCTCCTTCTTGAACTCGTCGGCCCAGGGCATGCGATCCTCGAACCACTGCGCCTTCTTCGCGAGCGCTTCGATCGCTTCCGTCTTCGCCTTGTTGCGGAAGCTGACGACCGCCTCCCAAGCGCCCTTCTGCCCGCGCACGTCCATGTAGACCTCGATGAAGCCGTTGATCGTGTCGACGACCGAGTCGGTGTCCTGCACCCACGCGATGTTGTACTTGCGCCAGTCCTCGGGCGAACCGGTCCGGTAGTAGCGCACGAGGTGACGAAGCGCCTTCGCGGTCGCCTCGGGAGCCACCTCGATCGCGCGGTTCAGGTTCTTGATCACGAGCTCGAGCTGCAGGGCGTAACGGCCCGGAGGAATGCCGGCGTCCGGATCACCCGCGCGATACACATCCTCGCGCAACTCGCCGGTCCGCCCATCGAAGACCAGGCGACTGTTGAGCGGGTATTTCTCGTCGAACTTCGCGATGTCCTCGCTCGCCACGCCCGCGTAGAGGTTGTTCGAGCTCTCCATGAGCGGGTCGAGCCCGTCACCGGGGCTCTTGTTCGTGATCGACTCGTAGCGCGAGCCGGTCATCACGCGGTAGAGCATGCTCATCGGTAGCCCCGTGCGGAACTCGAGACCCGCCTTGCGCGCGGCGCGAATCGCGCTGTCGAACTGCCCCTTCGTCAGCTTCAGCCGCATCTTGCGCGACGTGACCGCGTGGTGGATGCCATTGTGCACCCAGAACAGCTTCGTGTAGCGCTCGATCTCCTTGGCGACTTCGGGCTCGAGCACGTCGCGCTTCAGATAGAGGTCCTCGAGGAGGTCCCGGATCACCAGGTTGTACGTGAACTTCTGGTCGATGAAGATGTCACGCCCGGCGATCGCCGCGTTCTTCAGGTGATAGCAGAGCAGCTTGTCGTTGAGGGACAGGTCGTCGAATCCATCCGCGTAGAGCTGCGCGACCGCCGTGTCATCGATGCGTTCCAGCAGATGCCGCCGTGACTGCGCACCATCCACGTCGCCCTTCTTCTGCTTCGCGCGCTTGACCTTGCCCGTGCGCGGCTTCGCGCTCGCGCTTCGTGCTCCGCCCCCGGCACCGCCGCGGTTCTTGCAGGTCTCGTCCAGCCACGCGAAGAACTCGCGATGCCAGACCACCCCGTTCTGCGGCGACAGCACCCAGTGGCTCTCGGTCGGGAAGTAGAGGAAGCGCGACTTCACTCCCTGCAGCTGCGCCGCGGAAAAGGCCTGCAGCCCCTGCTCCACCGGGACGCGGTAATCCTTCTGCCCGTGGATCACGAGCAGCGGCGTGTCCCACTCGCCGATGAAGCGGTGCGGCGAGAAGCGGTCGTAGTCCTTCTGCACGTCGGCGTTCTTCCAGAACATCCCGCCGAGGTCCCAGTTGACGAAGAACAGTTCCTCCGTCGACAGATACATGCTCTCGAGATGGAACACGCCGCAGTGCGCGATCATCGAGCAGAAGCGGTCCTTCTGGTCGTGGCCCATGAGCCAGTAGACCGTGTAGCCGCCGAAGCTCGCCCCGATCGCGGCAGTCCGCTCCCGATCGACGAACGGCTCCTCGAACATCTGGTCGGTCGCCGACAGCAGGTCCTGCATCGCCTGCCCGCCCCAGTCGCGACTGATCTGCTCGTTCCACTTCGTGCCGAAACCCGGTAGCCCGCGCCGGTTGACCGCCAGAACGATGTAGCCCTGCGCGGCCATCAGGTGGAAGTTCCAGCGATAGCTGAACCACTGCCCGACCTGCGACTGCGGACCGCCCTGGCAGTACGTCAGCATCGGGTACTTCTTCTTCGGGTCGAAGTCCGGCGGGTAGATCACCCACGAGTGGATCTTTTCGCCGTCCGTCGCGTCGAAGTTGCGCTCCTCGACGCGCGGCAGCGCGAGCTTGCCGTAGATCTCTCCGTTGACGTCGGTCAGCACTTCGCCGGCCTTCGATCCCCCGGCGCGCAGCCGGACGACTTCGTAGGGGCGCTCGGTCTGCATGCGCAGCGCGTAGACGTCGCCGCTCGGCGCGATCTGCAGCCCGCCGAAGTGGTAGCGCCCTTCGCTGATGCGGCGCGGCTTCGATCCACCGGCGGTCGGCATCTCGAACACTTGATGCGTGCCACGCTGGTCGACGCACGCGAGGATGCGGCCGCCACGCGGATCCCACGCGATCTCCGCGACCGTCAGGTCCCAGCCCTCGGTGAGCTCGCGCATCGCGCCACCCGCGAACTTGCGGACAAACACTCGGTTGCGGTCCGACTCGTAGCCGTCGCGCGCCATGCTCTCGAATGCGATCTCGCTGCCGTCGGGCGAGAAGATCGGGTTGATCTCGTAACCCGGCATCCCGTCGGTGAGGTTGACGGGCGCGCCACCACCCTCGAGGCGAACCAAGAAGATGTCGCTGTTCGTGCTGACTTCCGGCGTCGAGGACAGCTTGGCGACGTACGCCAAGGCGCGCCCGTCCGGCGCCCACGCGATCTGCTCGCCACCACCGAACGGCTTGAGCGGCGTGTCGATGCGCTTGCCTGCGAGCAGGTCTCGCGATTCGCCGCCGTCCGCCGAGACGACGAACAGGTGACTGTAGGTGCCGTCCTTCCACTCGTCCCAGTGCCGAATCATCAGGTCGTCGTAGACCTTCGCGTTCGCCTCGGGGAGATCGGGATGGCGCTCGGCCATCGTCTGGTCGAGTTGCACCGCAGCGGTGAACGAGAAGTGCTGGCCGGTCGGCGACCAGGCCATGTTCGACACGCCGGACTCGATCTGCGTCACGCAACGCGCTTCCCCACCGTCGATCGCGATTCGATAGATCTGCGGCGCGCCGTCGCGGGTCGACAAGAACGCGATGTCCTTGCCGTCCGGAGACCACCTCCCGTTCCAGTTGCTGCCCTGCGTCGTCAGCTGCCGCGAGGAACCCGTCGCCGTATCGAGCAGGAACAGCTGCGTCACACCACTGTTCTTCGCGAGCTCGTAGGTCCGCACGTGGTAGAGGAGCGAGCTCCCGTCCGGGCTGAGCTGAATGTCACTGACGCGTCCGAGCTTCCAGAGCAGCTCCGGCGAGAGCCGCTCCTGTTGGGCGGCCAGCGGCACCACGGTGAGGAGGCAAAACCAGAGGCGAAGAATCGTGTGCATGATCGACGTCGCTGAGGGGAATCAGGAGGTCGAATGCTACCTCACCCCCACCCCGGAGCCAGGCTCGATCAGTAGGACCGAGCCAGCCGCACGGCGCGCTGCGCATTCGCCATGAGGCTCGCGCGATCCCCGCCCTCGGGGAGCAGTCCTGCCGCGGTCACCGCGTCGGCATGACGCCCGGAGCGCAACGCCACGGCGATCGCCGCGCGGAGCACCTCGGTGCGCTGCGCGCTCGTCCGCAGCGCCAGGCTCAAGGGGTCGTAGTCGACGGACTTCGCGATCAAGTCGTGGAGTGCGGGATCCATCCGCATGAGCTCGAACCGCGTGTGGCCGTGCGTGACCTCGTAGACGGGCCGCTTGCCCAAGCTCGCGAACGCCTCCACGCCCTGACCGAAGTACTCGGCGTCGTTGCTCGCGGCGTAGAAGTCGAGGCAGCGATTCTCCGCGAGCGCCTTGTCGTAGAGGTGCCGGATCTTGATCCGGTCGCGGTGCGGAAACGCGTAGAGGTGCGCCTGGTGCGCGACCTCGTGCGACAGCGTGTCGAAGCCGTGCCCGATCGCTTCATCGAGAGACTCGATCCCCGTCGCGGCGCGCAGACCGCCGATGCCCCGCACGTCGTCCCACACGCGCCCATCGAACGTGCGGCGTCCGCGCAGGTTCGCGCGCGCCGGCGCATCGGTGGTTCGCTCCAACTCGGTGATCAGGTCGTGCCGGCCACCCATCGTGACGAGTCGCGAGATCCGGCTGGAGAAGAGGGCGAGACTCCGCTCCGCGACGCGACGACGACGCGTGCTGAGTGACCCGAGTGCGGGCATGAACTGGTCGACGGGGACCTTGCCGAGCTGCGGCTTCGGCAGCGTGGACTGCAGCCACCGGAACTCGGCCGCCCGCGTGGCCATCGATTCCTCCGCGACGCGGCGGAACAACACCTCACCCAAGAGTCGGTGTGCGACCGGATTGCCCGGGTCGCGATCGAGCGCACGACGGAAGCAGCGGATCGCCTCCTCGAGCCGGCCCGCGCGCGCGGCGACCGTGCCCTGCTCGAGGTCGGTGCCGATCTCGCTGACGCGCGGCGCCGTCAGCCCCGAGCCGAGCCGGAGATGGGCTTCGGCGTAGAGCGGGTCGAGCGCGAGCACGCGGTGGTAGAAGCGCGCGGCGTCGTCATTGCGCTGCGTGCGAAACAGCGCGGAGGCATGCGCCGCCAGCGTCTCGACACCCGGGTCGCGGCGGGACACGGCCCGCGTCGAGCGGTCGACGGCCTCTCGGAAGCGCCGCGCGCGCATCAGCGCACGCACTTCGAGTCCGATCGCGCGATCGTGGGTCGGCTCGTCCGCGAGCACGGCCCGCGCGTACGCGAGCGCGATGCCGGGGTCACCCAGCAGCAGATGGCAACGCCCCGCGCCGACGAGGACGTCCGCGTCCGCGGAATCGCGGGCGAGCGCCGTGCGGAAGACGTCGAGCGCGCGGAGTGGATCCTCGCAGCGCAGCAGGTAGGCCCCCTCGGCCGCGAGCTTGCGAATCGTGCCGCGGTCCGACTCGACGGGTGGAGCCGGGGCCTGCGCGAGCAGCCCGGAGGCGGGCAACGCAGCGAGGGCAGCGACGAGGAGATTCCGGCGAAGGTCGATGCATAGATCGTCGGAATCGCGCCCGAAGCGGTTTGATGGTGGCGCCGTCGGCGCCTTGCCATCGAAGCCTGCCGGCCCGCGGGGCGCACCGCGGGCCCGGTCCGAATCAGCGGCGCTTGGAAGCCGCGCGGATCACCTCGATCCGCTCGACGTCGAGCACGCGAATGCTCTCGCTCGTCGGCCTCGCGCGCGGACCGCGCACGCCGACCTCGAGCCCCTCGAACATGCTGAGGTCGTAGCGACCCGTGGAGCAGTCGAGGCGGAACAAAACCTGCTCCCCCTTCATGAGCACGACGCGTGCGCGTCCGCTCGCGGTGCGCGAGTGTCGCAACCAACCGATGGCGTCGAAGGTCGACATCGGATCGACTTCCGGCTGGGTCGGCACGACGTCGACGTCGGCCGGCTTCGCGGGCTCGTTCGCGACCATCGTCGCCTCGACGATCGTGACCTGCATCTTCACGCGATCTTGGAACCGCGTCGCGAGCTTGTGGAACCCGTCCTCCTCGGCCGTCGTCGCGATCAGCGCCGCGGTGTCGGCCTGGATGGCGGTGAAGCTCTGCTCGCCGACCGGCTTGCGCATCTCGTCGCGGAACCGCGCGCGCAACGACTCGAGCTGCTCGTTCTGCTGCGCGGCGAGCGTGGCGGCCGCACGTGCCGAATCGATCTCCTGCATCGTGTCGTCGCAGACCTTGCGGTGCTGCTTGCCGAGCGACGCGTAGGCCGCGACGAGCGTGTCATTCGGCTCGTCGAACGTCACAATGCTCTTCGACGGGACCCATGCCGAGCCGGCGGCGTGGCGGACGATCCACCAGTCTCCAGCGTCGCCCGCGACGCGGAACTGCGTGCCCGAGTCGACGAGTGCCACCGGCGCCTCACCCGCCTGCGGGCGATAGCGGAACGCAAGGCGCTTCACCTTGCTCGAGACGAGCCCGGCCTCGATGTCGGTCGTGAACTTCTTGTGCACGTAGCCGAGCACGCCGAGCGGCAGCACGACCTCACGGAACGCACCGTGCGTACCGCGCACCTGCACGACGGCACCCTCGGACAGCTCTTCGCCGTAGCGCGGCGAGATGTCGGTCGGGAAGACCTGCAGTTCGGCCGCGGTCTCGAAGCGTGCGTAGACGGCGGGCGCCGTCGGCGCCGCCGTTTCTTGGGCCTCTAGGCCCGCCATCGCGCCGCTGATCACGACGCCGATCCAAACAGCCTTGACGGCCATGGAACCTCCCAAGTTGTCACTGCCCTGTTCGGGCCCGCCCCCACGGCGGGTCCGCCTGAAGCCGCGATGATACCGGACCCGGGCCGCCCGGGTCACGCGTAGCCTCGGACCGGCCGGGGGACTTTTGGCCGCTCGGCCCAAAAGCCGATACCATCCGTGTCATGCTTCGCACCGCAATCCTCGTGCTCTGCTGCCTCGCCTCGGCGTGCACGTCGTTCAAGTCGGACTCCAACGTGTTCGTGTCGAGCACGCCGGCGGGCGCGGAGATCTGGCTCGATGACGAGCCCACCGGCATGACGACCCCGGCGATGGTCGAAATCGGCGGGTTCTTCGCCGGCGACCACGACATCACGCTGAAGCTCGCGGGATACGAGCCGGAGACCCGCCGCCTGCGGAAGCACGGGACCGCGCGCACCTCGCGCTGGGGCGACGGGGCCGACGAGAACCTGCTCGGCTGGACGTGGCCGTTCTGGTGGACGCTCGGCGAGTGGTTCGTGCCGTTCGAGCTGTCGCACCGCTACACGCCGCACGAGGTCCACGCGGTGCTCTACGAAGAGGGCAAGGCGCCCTTCCGCGCGTCCGAGGACCAGTAGTGTCCACACCTCGACCCGCGGTCTTCCTCGACCGCGACGGCACGCTCAATCGGGAGCGCGGCTATGTGACCGATCCCGCCGACCTCGAGCTCCTACCTGGGGTCGTCGACGCGCTGCGATCCCTGCGCGCACGCGGCTTCACGCTCGTGGTGATCACGAATCAGGGCGGGATCGCGCGCGGGCTCTACGACGAGAATGTCCTCACACGCGTGCACGAACGCCTGCACCGCGAGACGGACGGCGTCATCACCGGCTACTTCCACTGTCCGCATCACCCGGACGAGTCCGGCCCCTACGGCGGGCCGTGTCGCTGCCGCAAACCGGCGAGCGGCCTCGTCGAAACCGCGATCGAGGTCCTCGGTCTCGACCCGTCCCGCTCCTTCGTCGTGGGCGACTCCGCGCGCGACCTGGCCTGCGGCGCGAAGCTCCCCGTCCGCACGGTGCTCGTCCAGTCCGGCAAACCGTGGCGCGACGAACTCGCCAAGCTCGAGCACGACGGCTACGCGCCCGACCACGTCACGGCCGACCTCTGCGCCGCGACGACCTGGATCCTCAGCCAGCCCGAATCCTAGTCCCTCAGAGATCACCGCGTGCGCGCGCCAGCGTCCACCAGGTCAGCACGCAACAGACGAGGGTGACGATGATCGAGACCGTCGCGACCGTCGGGGTCGACGCGGAGTCCCCGAACACGATGAGCGAGGAGGCCGCGACCGTCACGCCGAGTCCGACGCCGGTGCAGCTCGCGTAGAAGCCGAACAGCGCGCCAGACGGCGTGGTCTTCTCGTAGTTCTCACCGGGCTTGGACACGCAGGGAGTGTAGGCGCGGTGCGAGCGCGCGTTCAACCGTCAGGACCCGCGACGAATCGCTCGACTCTTGCGCGATCGCGCCCCGGCTGGCAGCCTGCGCCCATGAACCGCCTCGAGGACGCAATCCGGACGCTGGCCGACCGCTGGGACGTCGCGGCGCCCGAATACGTGACGCCGGCCGCGATCGATCTCGACGCGGCCGCGGGACGCCTCCTCTTCGGCGCGCCCACCTGGGCTGAGGATCTCGCGCGAGTCGAAGAACGGCCCGAATTCGCGGCGACCGCGGCAGCGTTGCGCGACGCCCTGGAGGTGCCGGCAAACGAGCCGTTCACGCTCGCGGCTTCGGCCGACGCGGCTCGCGCGGCCGCGATCGAAGCCGCGCGACAGCGGACCGGCCGCAAGCCGGTGATCGAGCTCGACGCGTCGACGGGCGTAGAGTCGATCCAGGGCGCACCCGCCGCGGTCGTCATCGAGCCGTTCGACGCGGACCGCGTCCGAGACGCCCGCGCGGCCGCGACCGCGATCGGCGCGGTGCTGATCCTCGACGAGTCGCGCAGCGCGTTTCGCGTCGCCGGGGCACACGCCGCCGGCGATCTGCGCTGCTTCGGCGCGAGCCTCGCGGGCGGCCTCGCCTTCGGCGCGCTGGCGGGCGCGGACCCGGCGACGCCGCTCGACGCCCCCAACCCCATCTCGGCCGCGGCGGCTGCGCACCTCGCGCAAGCGATCCAGTCGTCGCCGATCGACGCCGCGCTCGCGGACCTCGGCACCCGCCTCCGCGCGACGTTCGAAGCGAGCTGCGAACGCGAGGACATCCACGCGCGACTGCTCGGCCCGGCGGCGGCGATGCGCTTCGAGTTCGACGGTCAGGAGAACGCCGAGGCGCCTTTGATGGCGCATCACTTCGGCATCGAGCTCGACCGCATCGGCGCGACGCCGGGTTCCGGCTGGGTCCTGCCGCAGATCGGCATGGACATCGACTCCGCCTGCGACCGCATCGACCGCGCGGTGGCGCGCATGCGCTGCCTTCTGATCGAGCACAACTCGTACCTGTGCGGCGAGGTACCGTTCGTGTTTCCCGGCGCCGATCCCGCCGTCGCCGACCGCGGCATCGCATGGTATCGATTCCCGAAGCTCGGACCCGTCGACCTCTCCGTCGACGGCGACGGGCTTCGCATCTGCTTCGTCGGCGGCGAACTCGGCGAGGTGACGTCCTCGGGATTCTACCTTCCCACGTTGTTCACCGGCGACTTCGTCGTGCAGTGCAGCTACGAGGTCCACACCTGGGAGCCGGGACCGGACTCGGCGTGCTTCGCGCTGTTCGCGCAGAACCTCGCGTCGTCGGCCCGGTACTACGCGCAGCGCATGTCCGACGGCTCCGCACCGGACGACCACCGCGTGCTCGGCAGCCTCGCGACAAAGCTCTCGAAGGCGCGCCCGGCCACTGAGCGCATCGGTGAGTTCCGCATCGTTCGCGAAGGCACCCGACTCACGGCCTGGCACCGCACCGCGTCGGACGAAGGCGTTTGGCAGCCCTTGGCGACCGACGAGGCGGCGACGCAGGACGATGTCGTTTTCGGAGCCAAGACCTGGTCGAAGGTCGAGTCCGGCACGATCGACGTGACCGTGCGCAACCTGGCGATCGACGCGAAGCTCGCGGACGAACAGATCCCGCGGCTGGAACACCGCGACGATCCGCGCGCGTTCTGAGGCGCCTAGGGCAGGTAGCGCGACAGCTTGCCGCCGAGCGAGTTCGCCATGAACAGCGGCAGCTTCGCCCACAGCTGTCGCGGCTTGGTCAGACGCGGGTTGCTCGGGTTGAAGCTCGGCATCTTCGCGTCGTCCGCGAGCAGCAGGTACTCGTAGTCGAGCGTGCTCGGCTCGAAGCCCATGTTCTTCTTGAACTTCGCCGCGCCGCTGTCGCGTCGGCTGCGGCCGAAGTCGAACACGCGGTAGCCTTGCTTGACCGCCCACTCCATGATCTTGCAGTAGACGAAGTCGTTCGCACCGGTGCCACGAGAGCGCTCGTCGGCGCCGGAGTAGTACGCGTAGACGCGGTCCTTGTAGCAAAAGCTCATGACGGCCACGACGGTGCGCTCTTCTTGGTCGACGACGCGGTGGATCACGACCTGACGGCCGAACTCCTCGGTCAGGTTGCGGAACCACCGATACGGCAGCGTCGGCGAACCGAGACGCTTCTTGTCCCGCGCAAACAGCTCGAAGAACCCGCCGATGTCGGTCGACTCCTCGAATCGCAGGCCGTGACGATCCCGGGCCTTGCGCACCTCGGCGCGCGCCCGCTTCTTGATGCTCGGCATCACCTCGTCGACGGTCTGCGGAAGATCGCGGAAGAAGGTCAGGTAGAGCACGTTCTTCTCGCGCTCGCCCGGGCGCTCCCCGAGGTGGCGCAGCTCGACGTACTCCGCGCCCAGCTGGCGACCCAGGCGATCGGCGGAACTCAGCAGCTCGTCCTGCGCGGCCTGATCCGCGGCGAGCACGCCGCCGTAGACGCCGTAGGGCACGCTGATCAGCTGGTTGCCGACGAACGGACTCTTGAACCAGAACATCGGCAGCACGCCGACCCACTTGCGGCCCTGCTCGGCGACGAGGTAGTGCGACTCGTGGCCGAACGTCTCCTCGACGACCCGGCGCCAGCCGGTCAGGTGGAAAAAGGTGCCATCGCGGTGCGCCGTGACGAACGCGTCCCAGCGCGCATCCTCGCCGGGCACGAGCTCGCGCACGGTGATCGGCAGGTCCGAACCGTTCTCCGAGCCGTCCGCCGCCTGGGTCGGCAGCGCACCCGGCTGCGGCACGAGGTCGATCTCGCTGCCGCCCTCGAGGATCTCGTCGATCTTGTAGTCCCGGAAGCTGCTCGACTGCGTGAAGATGATGATCTCGCCGACGAGACCGAAGCCGATCAGCTGGAAGCCGAACGCGACGAGGATCATCCCGAGCACGAAGATCGGGTGGTTGCTGAGTCCATCTTCCCCGATCAGCTTCCAGTAGAGCGGAGGCCCCGCGAAAGCCACGCCTACGGTCATCGTCAGGAAGCCGAGCATGCCGAAGAAGCGCAACGGCCGCTGGGTGAATCGCGTGAGGAACGTGATCGCGAGGATGTCGAGCACCCGGCGCACGTACACGCCGACGCCGTAGAAACCGCGCCTTCCCTTCTCTTCGCGGTGCCGAACCTTGACCTCGACGACGCGGAAGCCCTGCCGCTGCGCGAGCACCGGCAGGAACCGGTACATCTCGCCGTAGACGTTGACCTCCTCGAGGACCTGGCGGCGCATGCCGCGCAGGCTGCTGTTCAGGTCATGGAACCGGATGCCCATGATCACGCGGAGCATCCAGTTGAAGATCCGCGACTGGAGGCGGTTGAGCCAAGGGTCGACGCGCGGGTGTCGCCAGGTCGCGACGAAGTCGGCGCCCGTCTCCATGGCCTGCACGACCTTGAGAAGGTCGGCGGGATCGCTCTGCAGGTACTGCGGCGCGTTGACGATGAGCTTGCCGCGCGCGCGGGCGACGCCGGCCGAGAGCGCGATGGCCTCGCCGAGCCCCTCGCCCTGCAGCCGCACGATCTTGATCGGGTGATCCCCGGCCGCGGCCTCGAGATCGTTCGTGATCCCGCCGCGCACGCCGTCGAGCACGAAGATCAGTTCGTATTCGTAGCCGCCGCTGCGCAGCGGCTCGCTGTAGCCCTCGATCAGGCCACGGACGTCGACCTCCGAGCTCGTCAGCGGAATGACGACCGAGACGAATCCACCGATGCCACTCACCGGCTCGCCTCCGTGGCCGCGACGGCGATGCGGCGGCGGAAGAAGCGCGACACCTTGAGCTGGAGCTCGGCGAGGAAGCCGAGCAGCCCGACGTTGATCGCGACCAGAAGCGTGATCGCCGCCGCAGTGATGGGTACTGCGTCCCAGGTAACCCGATCGCGGGGCGATCCATCTACGACATCAGGCACGATATCGGCAAGCGTGATCAACTCGAACCCCGTGCTGCGTAGCTTGAACAGGCCCAGGAAGAACAGAAACGGCGTGACAAAGAACAAGGGCATCGACAAGAGGCCGAACCAGCGGATCGGATGCGCCGCGAACTGGATCAGCATCTTGATGACGACGAGGTCGGCGAGCACTCGAAAAATGCGACCGAGACCGTACTTGGACTCGCCGAACAGGCGCGGGTGGTGGCGCACCGGCACCTCCGCGATCCGCGCGCCGAGTCCGGCGCCGAGCGCCGCGATGAAGCGGTGCATGTCGGAGTAGAGGTTGAGGCTGCGCACGACCCAGCTGCGGTAGGCCTTGAGCGAACACCCGGTGTCGTGGATCGGCACGCCGGTCGTCCGACGGATCAGGAAGTTCGCGATCTTCGAAGGCAGCAGGCGCGTCGCGTACGCGTCCTTCCGGTTGCGCCGCCAGCCGCACACGATGTCGTAGCCCTCGTCGAGCTTCTCGACGAGTCGCTTGATGTCGGCGGGGTCGTTCTGCAGGTCGCCGTCCATCGTGATCAGCGTCGTGCCGCGCGCGTAGTCGAAGCCTGCCGACATCGCCGCGGTCTGGCCGTAGTTGCGCCGGAACAGCACGACCCGCAGGTTCGGATCTTCCGCCGACAGCTGGCGCAGGACCTCCCGGCTGCCGTCGTCGCTGCCGTCGTCGACGACGAGGATCTCGTAGGGCCGGCCGACCTGCTGCATCGAGTAGGTCAGCGCCGAATGCAGAGCCGACAGGTTCTCGAGCTCGTTGTAGACCGGCACGACGACGCTGACCTCGATCGCGCGCCCGAGATCGGGCCCGGGGGTCACTTCGGCATCGTGGGCTTCCGGCAGACTGCTCATGAGGGATCGGGGCAGCACCATAGCAACTGGACGAGGGACTTCGGCCAGAAGCTGAGGGGAATGGAGACAGGAACGCCGGACGCGGGCATCATCCGAGCACGATCCAGGTCGAAGCGACCACGACCAACGCCATGATCGCGAAGAGCGGCCACAGCAGCACCCAGGAACGACGCCGACCGAAGCCCGGACCGGGCACGATCCGTCCACTCGGCGATTCGGAGGGCAGCAGATCGAGATCGGCCGCCGTCGGGCCGAGTCCGGACACGGTCCGACCCTTGTATTCCCGAATCAGCGGCGTCGGCGGAACCTCGACCGGGCCATCCTCGGGGAACTCCTGCGGCACGAGGCGGAATCGGGACGACGAGTCGGCGGCACCGCTCTCGCAGGCGCAGGCTTCTCCCACCGACCCGCACTTCCGACACCGCTCTGCACGCTCGTCCATCTCTCCTCGCTATCGGCAAGAACGCCCCGCCCGCCTGATTCCGATGCGGCGCGCCGCGTTCGGACCCGGCGGATTCCCACGACCTGAATTGCGAAACGGTTTCTGTGCACGGATTTGCTAGGCTGACCGGCGGCGAGTTCGACTCTGGCGAATCGCCCGAACCGACACCCATGGACAGCACTTCACGCCCCCCCCGCGTCGCGATTCTCGGCCGCGTCGACGGGGTCGTGACCGAAGTGCTGCGGAACGCCCCGACGCCGTTCGACGTCCGGACCTTCGCGGGGCTCTACGACGACTACGCGGAGCTCCGCGATTTCGCGCCCGACGTGTGCTGTCTCGCCGCGCAGACGTTCCGGGAGCACGACCTAGGCGGGGTTCGCCTCGCCCGCGCGGAGCTCGGCTCGTTCCGCCTGGTCCTGGTCGCGGCGCGCGAGCTCGAGTCGGAGCTCGGCGATCTCGCTCGCCGCGCCGGTGCGTCCCTGCTGCTCATGCCGTGCACGACGCGCGACGTAATGGCGACCTTCGACGGGGCGCGGTCCGAACCCGACGACGAGTCGGCGTTCCTCGACATCGCCCGCGGACTCGCCGACGAGATCAACAACCCGCTGATGTTCGCGTCGGGTCACCTGCAGCTGCTCGAGGCCTCGTTCGACCCCACGGCCGACCGCGACCGCGCGTCGCAGTGCCGCGCCGCACGCAAGGCGCTCGAAAAAATCGCCGCGACGATGCGGACGGTGCGAACGCTCGGGCAAGTGCAGGCCCTGCGCCCGCCGCTGCCGCGCATCCTCTTGCGCGACGTCATCGGCGACGTGCTCGAAGCAGTCGACGTACCCGACGGCCTCGACGTCGCACTGACGGACGAGCTGCGCGACGCCGAGCTGACCGGCGACCGCGACCTGCTCGTCCGCGCGCTCGGCGAATTCTGCCGCGTGGCGGGCGAAATCGTCGCGCTCGGCAACCCCGCGACGCTGACGTTCTCCCGCACCGAGGGCGGCGTCCTCGTTCGCCTGCGACTGGTCGCCGCACAGCTCGGCGCGTGGGAGACTCCGCGCTCGTTCGACGCGTACTACCTGAACCGCGTGTTGCGAGGCTCGCCGCACGGGCTCGCGCTGTTCCTGGTGCAGGCGATCGTGCACGCCCACGGCGGACGGGCGACCGCGAAGAAGGGCAAGGGCGGCGAGCTGGAGCTCGCGCTCGAACTCCCCTAGGACCTGCGATCCCGGTGCGGGCACGGCCGCGCGGACGGTTTGCTCAGCGCCCGAGGGCGGATCTGCCGATGAAACCGATGTCGATTTTTCGCATCACTCGGTGCCCGGACGCGACATGCCCAAAATCTTGATCATCGATCCCGATCCGCAAACCCGTGACGCGCTCGAGCCACTGCTCGCGGACCGGGACGCGCAGATCGCGGACGCACTCGACGGGGCGCGTGGACTCGAACTCGCCGCGACCGAGAACTTCGACCTCGTCATCGCCGAGCTGCACGCGCCGGAGGCCGACGGGATGCAGATCGTCGAACGTTGCGGGGAGTCGGGCATCCCTGTCATCCTCGTCACGGCGTTCTGCAGCGCCGAGGACCGCGTCGCCGCGACGCGCGCCGGGGCGTCCGACTTCCTGTCGAAGCCGTTCATCCCCGACCAACTGCAGCTGGCCGTGTCGAAGGCTCTCGATCATTCGAGCCTCGTGCGCGAGAACCGGGATCTGCGCGAAGCGCTCGACGACCGCCTCCGCCTCGACAACTACGTGTCGACCGATCCGCGGATGCACAAGACTCTCAAGACGGTGCGCTCGGTCGCGCCGACGCGGACGACCGTGCTGATCACCGGCGAGTCCGGCACCGGCAAGACACTGCTCGCGCGCGGCATCCACGGCGCGTCGGACCGCGCGTCCGGCCCGTTCGTCGAAGTCAACTGCGGCGCGCTGCCGGAGAACTTGCTCGAGTCCGAACTGTTCGGCCACGTGCGTGGCGCGTTCACCGGCGCGGTGAAGGATCGCCCGGGCAAGTTCGAAGCCGCGGACGGCGGCACGATCTTTCTCGACGAGATCGGCACCGCATCGCAGTCGCTGCAGGTCAAGCTGCTGCGCGTCCTGCAGGAACGCCAGCTCGAGCGGGTCGGGGACTCGCGGCGTATCTCCGTCGACGTGCGCGTGATCCTCGCGACCAACCTCGACCTCAAGAAGGCCGTAGAAGACGGTGATTTCCGCGAGGATCTGTACTACCGGATCAACGTCGTCGAGCTCCACGTCCCGCCGCTTCGCGAGCGCACCGGCGACGTGGTCGCGCTGGCCGAGCACTTCCTGACCCGGATCGCCGCTGACATCGGCAAGGACGTGCGGGGATTCTCCTCCGACGCACTCGAGCGGCTCTGCCGGGCCCCGTGGCCGGGCAACGTCCGCCAGCTCGAGAACGTCATCGAACGGGCGGTGGTCCTGGCCGAGGGCTCGACGATCGGGATCCACGACCTGCCCCCGGATCTCAGCGGCCCCACTCCCGGCCGGATCGGTCCGGAGTCGCTGCTCGCCGAGGATGCGCACTTGATGCCACTCAAGCAGGCGCTCGAGGGCCCGGAGAAGCTCATCATCGAGCGGGCCCTGGCCCACCATGGCGGCAACCGTCAGGAGACGGCCCGAAGCCTCGGTGTCAACCGGAGTACACTGTTCAACAAGATGCGCAAATTCGACCTTCTCTGAGGCGGAATTGCCGGCTCGGCGCAACCCCGAACCCATCGCGGTATAAGCTCCTACCCATGTCCCAACGGACCATCTTCCGACGCGTGTTCCTGGCCCTGTTCGCGGTGACCACGCTGGGCCTGATGGCGATCGTCGCCTACGCCTCGATCGGCCTCTCCGGACCACAGACCACGGTCGACGAGGCCGTCGCCAAGTTCCAGGCCGAGCAGTACACGCAGGCGATCCGGCTGCTCGACCGCGCCGAGAACAGCCTGAGTCGGACCTCGGATCACGCCCTCCGAGCGCGCATCTTCGCGATCCGGAAGGACGCCCACCTGCAGCTGGAGAACCTGCCGCGCGCGCTCGCTGACCTCCAGTCCCTCGTCGAGCTCGGCCGCAGCCACCCGACCGTGATGCAGCGCCTCGCGCTGGACACCGACCTGCTGTTCTTGGATCGGGTCTACTACTCGCTACGCAACGGAGACGGACAACGCAGTCTGGAACTCGCGCAAGAGTTCCTGCAGGAACACGACGAGCACGCGCGCGCACTCGAGCTCGCCGGCGAGGCGACGTTCGAGATCTTCGCGGCGCAGTACGCGGAGCTGAAGAAAGAGCTCGACCGCTACTGGGCCGCCGAGACCGCCAAGCGTGCGGACGAAGCGCTGAAGGTCTGGCTCTATCGCCACGAGAACGACCCTCGCGCCAAGCGCAGCCGCAAGGAGTTCAACGAGCTCCTCGAGAAGTATCAGGCCGGTGTTCTCAACAGCGCGCGCTTCCGTGCACAGCTCGAAGACCTGCGGCGACTGATCCACCAGGCGCAGGACTACTGCCGCCGAGCGATCGTCGCGCCGGAAGGCCAGCCGGTCGCCGCCTATCAACTTCTGCGCACCTCGCTCGACAAGGGCGAGCGATTCGACGACATCCAGCTGCTGGCCGAGACGTATCTCCTGCGCTTCGACCACATCTACACGGTCGACGCCGCGGCGGACCTCGCCAAGCTCCACGTCAAGCGAGGGCGCTTCGACGCCGCGATCGAGATCGCGAATCGCTTCCTGCCGCCCGGCGCATGGCGCACCCGATGCGAAGAGGCGCGCCTGTCGCCGGAGGTGCGGCACCTCTACGCGGCGAAGGCGGTCGCGCTGGCGACGATCGACGATCGCGAAGGCGCTCAGCTCCTCCTCGACGAAGTCAACGACGTACAGGCGAGCGGCCTGCTCGACCTGACGCCGGAACTCTACCTCGTCCGCGCCCATTGCCTCGAAGCGCTGAACAAGCTCGGCGATGCGATGACCGAAGCGCGGCTCTACTCGGACGGGCTCGACCAGCTGCCGCGGACGGAGCAGGTTCGACAGGCTCTCTACGACGCGGTCGTCCTCCGGGGGGACCTCGGCGCGCGCATGAAGTGGTCGTCCTCCTTCACCGCGTTCATGTTCGAGCTGAGGTCGCGCTACTCGACGAACGACCCGGACCCACTGGTCAAGAAGGCGGACCTGCTCCTCGCGGAGTCGGACGGCGAACAGGCGCTCCAAGCGGCCAACCGCGCGCGCAAACTCGACGAACACAACGACGAGGTCCTGCGCATCTACGCCCGTGCGATCGACTACCAGGAGTCCAAGTCAGGCGGCGGCAGCATCGATCGCCTCGAAGCATTCCTGCAGCAGGGCAGCGTTCCTTCGCACATTCCGCGGCCGCATCTGTGGCCGCTGATCGCCGAACGCGCGCTCGACAAGCAGCAGTACAAAGTCGCCTACCAAGCGGCTCGCGCCGGTGCCGAGGAGTTCAACTGGGCCCGTTGGCCCCGCTTGCTCGAGGCGAAAGCCGCGCTCGCGCTCGGTGACGCGCCGGCCGCCATGCACGCGGCGGAGAGCCTGCTGACGTTCTACCCGGACGATCCGGACGGCTCGGTTCTGCTCGAGCAGGCCCGCCGACTGATGGGACTGCCGACCGAGGACCTCCTCTACGGCGCGCTCGTGAACGGTCGCCGGGACGCGTCCGTCGCGCGCTCGCTCCTGAGCCGCGCGCGCGCCCGCGGCGCGATCGACCTCGCTTCGGAGATCGCGCAGTCGATCCGCACGCACTACCGCGAGGATCCGGAAGCGCTGCTGATGGTCGCCGACTTCTACCTCGAGCAGGGCAAGTACTACCAAGCGCGACTCGCCGTCGAGAACGCCGCCAAGCACGCGAATTCGCCCGAGAGCGAGCTCTACGCCCAAACGTCCGCGAGCGCGCTGATGATCGCGGCCGTCGAGCGCAACAAACGCACGATCGGCCCGCTCCTCGAGCGCACGAAGGCGCTGCTGTACGGCAAGACCGACGAGCTCTACCGCTACGCGGTCTCCCTGTCGCAGCTCGACCAGGACAAGCTGACGACGGACACGCTGCCCTACGAACTCGCGTACGAGCTGCTCACGCCGATCCTCAAGGACGACGTCCACCGCGAGAAGCGATCGGGCGTGCACTACGAACTCGGCGGACGCCTCGCGCTGCGGCTCGGCCAGATTCGAGAGGCTCGCGAGCACCTGACGTCCGCTCTCGGCTTCCCAGACGGCGTCGGGTCGAACCGCGTGCTCACGCTCCTGAACCTGCACCTCGGTTCCGGTCGCGGCCCCGCGGACACGTACTGGGAAAGGCGCGCCACCGATCTGGTCTCGTCGTGCCTGCTCACGCGGGTCGGCAAGCCGCTCGCGGCGCTGCGCTGGGCCGAAGAAACGATGCAGACCGCACCGTTCGACGTTCCTGCGCTCTGCCTGCGCACGCTGCTCGATCCCAAGTTCGTCGCGCCCGACCCCGAGCTGACACGGATCATCAAGGAGGGGCCCGCCGCGCTGCTCGACGCCCTCACATACCTCGAAGCCGAGGCCTTCGAACCTGCCGCGGTGCAGCGCGCCCAGGCGCTCGCAGACCTGTTCCCCGGCAACCGATTCGCGAAGCTCATCCTCGCGAAGGCGCTGTCCAACGCGGGTGCGCATCAACAGTCCGGCGAGCTGCTGACGCAGCTGATGGACCACGGCGATGCACCGCCGTTCATCTGGGCCCACGAAGAAGCCGCCCGTCAGGTCCAGCAGTCCCAGATCACGGACGACACGCTCGTTCGCAACATCATCAGCCCGTTCCTCGGACCGCTTCCCGTGCCGCCGGAGTCCACGCCCGCCGCGCAGGACGTCGCGATCCGCGAGCAGGTGAAGCTGATGTTCCAAAACCCGGACATGGTCGACGGTGCGCTGACGATCCTCGCGGCGCAGTGGAACCGCCAGCCCGAACGCGTGACGCTCTACGACGTGCAGTTCTTGGACGAGAACGGCCGTCCAGATCTCGCCCTCGGCGTGCTCAAGCGGCTGGAGCCGCACCTGCCGAAGGCCGACCAGTCCAACGCATACGGGATCTACTTCTCCCTCGTGCAGAAGCTCGAGGCGCAGAAGTCGGATCCGCAGCGCCTCCGCGAGGCGCGTCGGAAGGCGGACCGGATCATCACGATCGAGGGCGCCTACGGCTCGGTCGTGCACTTCATGCTCGACCTCGACGACCTCGAACACGGGTCTCTGGATTCCGAGCGGGTCGACGCCGGACGCCGTCAGAAGGCGATCAACCTCCTGCAGCGCCACATCCTCACGTTCCTCGACAGCCGGGACACCAACACCGAGGCGCTCCTCAAGTCGTTGCGTCGGCTGTCGACGCTGGTCCGGCGCGAGCTGTTGCTCGAGCGGACTCTCGACGTGCTCCGCCACGACCCGAGTCTGATCGAGGTCTGGTTGCTGCGCGCCGACTGGCTCATGCGTGACGGCCAACTCGACGAGGCGCGCAAGAGCGTGAGCTGGATGGAGCACTTCATGCCGCGGCATCCCGCGCGCCTGCGCATCGCAGAGCTCGATGCTCGTGACGGCGTCGACGTCCTGCGCATCGAGCAAGAGCTGCGAGCCCGCCTCGGGGACGCGATCGTCGACGCCCCGGAAGCGATGTTCACCCGCGGACTACTCGCGCTGCGTGCGGCCAAGTACGCCGACGCGCGCCGCCTGTTCGGCGAATGCACCCCGGCCCCGGACGGCGGGCACCTCTACTACGGCGCCCTCGCGGACCTCGCGGTTGGCGAACAGCGCGCGGCACACGAGAAGATCGCGCAGCTCGCGAAGGATTACCCGGACAGCTTGCTCAGCGAGAACGCCGGCGAGTTCGCGAGCTTCTTGTCGCACTGAGCCAGCGCCGTTTCGATCCCGACGAAGCGGTGACGCGACAGGAGCGCGTCGAGCTTCTTGTAGGTCTTGTGCAGGTTCACGTAGTGGCGGAAGCGGCGCATCCCGGTGATCGCCTCGCGCGGCTGGTCGGGGTCGACTTCCCACGGGTGCAAGTAGACGCAGCCCGGCCACCCCAGGCGCGCCTGCTGACGCAAGCCGCGATCCATCATCCAGCCCGGGAAGAGTCGTAGGTAGCCACCGCCACCGACCGGAAGCACCCGACCCGCGACGCGCCACGTCAGGGGAGGGAACTCGAGCAGTTCGGCGTCGCCGATCTCGATGCGGTACGGCGATGCCGGCGCGTCGAGGATGCCGTAGTCCGGATGGGAAACCGGATAGATCGAGCTGTCGATCCGGTAGCCGCGGGACGCGAGCGTCGGCAAGGCCCACGGCGTCACCCTCGTGATCGACCACGTGCACGCGCGGAACATCCGCGGCCGCACTCCGGCGATCGAGTCGAGGATCTCCTCGGTCTTGCGCAGGTCCTCGACGAATCCCGCCTCGCCGAGATCCGGCAGCAGCTGATGGTCGTAGCCGTGCGAGCCGATCTCGTGCCCGGCGGACTGGACGTCGCGCACCAGGTCCGGGAGTCGCTCGGCAATCCATCCGAGGAAGAAGAACGTCGCCTTCGCGCCACGCTTGTCGAACAGGTCGAGCAGGCGCCGCGTGCTGTCACCGCAGCGCAGCGTGCGCGTCTCCCACTCCGCGCGGTCGACGACGCCGGCCAGATTGAGGACCTGGAAATAGTCCTCGACGTCGACGGAGATGGCGTGCGCGAGCTCGGTCACGGGTTCAGCGCACGCAGGTGGGGTTCGGCCGCCTCGAGGAACGACTCACAGCGCCGGACCGCGGCTTCTCGTCCGTCCGCATCGACCCAGGTTTCGACGCGCACGAGGTACCCGCCGACCGCCGCCCGGAACAGCGCGCGCGGGGCGTGGTGCAGGAAGAAACCGAGATAGCTACCGGTGGCCAAGTCGGCAGCACCGTAGCGGTAGAGGCTCACGTAGTCACTCCGCCGGTCGCGACTGAACAGCACGAGTTCGCCGTGCCCGTCCCGCTGCTGGTCCTCGGTGATGACCATGTTCGAGCCGCGCAGGCAGATGTCCGGCGGGTGGATGCTCTTCCAGTTCTCCGCATGGCAGACGAGAACGACGTAGATCTCGTGGCCGTCCGCGTCCGTGTAGGTGCGCCAGATCGCATCGTCGGTGCCAAGCAGTCGGAACTGGCGATCGGTCATCGGGGTGTCGTAGCTGAGCGAGTAGGCCCCGATTCGCGCGGGCAGGGACTTCGCGACCCCGCGCGTTCCGGTGAACGGCCGGTAGCTCGACAGCCAGAGCGTGAACGAGCCGACGATCCACAGCAGCGCGATCGAGATCTTGGCACCGCGCGTCATTCGGCGTTCCTCGTCACCCGCCCGTCGATCCAGATCAGCGTGAAGATCGCGAGGATCCACACGATCGCGTTGGCGACATCGTGACCGGTGCCGGAGCCGAACTCGACTCCGTACCAGCGTGACATCACGCACATCGAGGCGATCCGCACCACGTTGCTGCCAACCGCGATCGGCACGGACAGCAACAGCAAAGACCAACGCCAGACGCCACGCCCCGTGCTCATGAAGAACGCGACGCAGTAGCCGACCGTCAGCAGCGACACGAGCGATCGCAACCCGCCGCACGCATCCGCGACGACCAGGGGCGTGCTCTCCTCGGGCACGAACAGGTTGGCCCCGGTCCGCGTGACGCCGGCACCGAGCAGGTTCCCGAGCCCCATTCCGGCCTCGACGGCGACCTCTTTGAGGACGAACACCGCCTTGCCACTGACGAACATCGGCGCCGGCACCGCGAAGAACGTCAGCCCGGCGATGGCGGCGAGTGACTTCCACCGCGCACCGCCCTGCGTGAGCAACACCGCGCCAGGAATCGTGAGGCACAGGCTCGCGGCGGACAGCGAGTCGACCGTCAGACCCGCGCCGCAGATGTGCAGCAGGAGTCCTGGTCCGAGCAGCCACCATCCCCGCACGTCGGTCTGGCGCGCCTGCGCCCCCCACTGTTCGCGGCGCACGTAGACCATGAACGCCGCGAGCAACGGCAGGAGCGGCCCGTGCGAGTAGTAGGACTCCGGCAGCATCCAGCTGTCCCACACCCACACGAACGTCAGCGCGTAGGCCAGCACGAGCGGCAGCACGAGACCGATGAAGACGCTCATCGTGCCACGACCTCCTCGAACGCTCCGATGACGCGACGCGCGTTGCCGCGCCAGGTCCAGTCGTTCTCCAGCAGAACGCGCTGTCCTTCCGCGCCGATGCGCCGCGCGCGTTCGCGATCGCTCACGAGCGCTTCGAGCGCGTCGCCGAACAACGGTCCGTCGTCCGGTGGGAACAGCACGCCAGACTCGTCGTGCGTCACGAGCTCCGCGACGTTGGGCTGATCGGGCGCAATCGCCGGCACGCCCGCGACGAAGTAATCGAACAGCTTGAGCGGAGACGCGTACGGGTTGATCGCCGGGATCATCCCGGCGTCAAACGCGAGGACGTGCCGCGGCACGTCGCGATGCTCGACCGCTCCGACCGACACGACGCGGTCCGCGACGCCTCGCTCACGGGCGCGGCTCAGGATCGACTCCAGAGCCGGACCCGTGCCGACGAGCAGCAGCACGGCCGTCGCCAGCGCGGGTCGCGCGAGCGCGTCCACTGCGAACTCGAGCCGGTGCCAATCGCGCATGAAGCCGACGAATCCCAACACGAAGGTCTCATCGGAAAACCCGAGCTCGCGCCGCAAGCCTCGACCGGCCTTGCGCGTCGATTCCCCGTATCGCTCCGGCTCGGCAGCGTTGGGAATCACCGCACACGCCTCCTCTCGCGCGCCGCACCGCACGAGCCAGTCGCGCAGCACCCGGCTGACGGGGAACACACGGTCGGCGCTCGCGAGCACGTTCTGCTCGACGCGACGCGCCCGGCGCGGGAAGCGCAACAGCCCGAGCCGCGTCATCTCGTGGCACATCGGCGAGTTCACTTCGAGGAGCAGCGGCAGGCCCGCCTCGCGCGCGACGCGGAGGCCGGCGTGGAGGTGTAGCGCGTGGCGCTCGTAGATGAAGTCCGGCTCGTGCCGCCTTACGGCGTCGCGCAGCAGCCGCACAGCCGTGCGGTTGTAGCCGATCTCCAGCACCTCGGTCGCGAGGCGCGGCACGCTCAGCCTCTCCCAGAACGACTTGGGCTTCGCGTGACCGTTCTGACCGGGCTCGCTCTGTCGATCCTCGGTCTTGGGCACGAGCGCGCATTCGAGCACGTCGTGCCCTTCGGCCCGCAGCGCGCCGATCAACTCGCGGACGTGCATCGCCTGGCCGTCCTCCGCGCGGATCCGGTGGTGATAGAGGATGCGGTACTTCGCGCCGCTCACGGCATCCACCTGCGCAAGAACCGGTGCAGCGACAGGACACCCCACAGGCTCTCCGTGTTGTCGCGCACGCCCTGCCGGTGCTGGCGCAAACGGGACAAGACCCCCTCGCGATCCACGATGCTCGTCAGGCGCTCGCTATCGAGGGCCTGCTCCAGCGCATCGCCGAGCTCGCCGGCGAGCCACTGCCGCGCCGGCACCGAGAAGCCGCGCTTAGGCCGGTTGAGCGCCCGTTCCCCGAGCCGCTCGACGAGTGCGCGCTTGAGCAGCGCCTTCTGTTCGCCCCCGGCCATCTTGACCAGGGACGGGATCGTCGCGGCAGCTTCGACCAGATGGTGATCGAGAAGCGGCGCGCGCACCTCGAGCGAAACGGCCATCGACGCGCGATCGACCTTCGTCAGGATGTCGCCCGGGAGCCACGTCGCGAAGTCCGCGGCCGCGGCGCGCGCGAGGCTGTCGGGTCCGTCGGAGTCGTCGTACGCGTTCCGCACGGGCGCCAACGGATCATCCGCAGCGTCGAGGTACTCGGGTCGCAGCAGACCGGGGAGCTCTTCAGGAAGCGTGCAACTCACGGAGCGCGCGTACGCCTCCGACGGCGTCCGCGCGAGGTTCTGGAACGTCCGCTTGAAGCGGACCCACCGGGGCAGGAAGTCGGCCTTCGGATACACGAACCCAAACGCGGACCACAGGAACGACGGAGCCCAGGCGCGCACGCGGTTCTCGACCGCGTCGTACTTGTAGCGTCGGTACCCCGCGTAGTTCTCGTCCCCACCGTCCCCGGAGAGCGCGACGGTGACGTGGCGACGCGCGAGTCGGCTGACGTGGTAGGTCGGCACCGCGCTCGAGTCGGCGAACGGCTCGTCGAACGCCCATTCGAGCCAGTCCTGGTCGAGCATCGCCCCGGCCTCGACCTCTTCTTCGTGCAGCTCGGCGCCGCACGCCGCAGCCGACTCCCGCGCATACGGGCGCTCGTCGAACTCGCTCTCGGCGAACCCGACCGAACACGCGACGACGCGGCTGTCGCTGACCCGCGACATGCTGTCGACGACCGCGAAGCTGTCGATCCCGCCGGACAGGAACGCGCCGAGCGGCACGTCCCCCATCAGCCGCACTCGCACCGCGTCGTCGAGGAGCGTGCGAATCTCCTCCGCGAGATCGTCGGCGCTCCGCGTGCGCGGTTCGGCGTAGCTCAGCTTCCAGTACGCACGCTCGGTCGCGCGACCGTCGCGGACCACCAGGGAATGCCCAGGCCGCAGCTTGCGCACGCCCTCGTAGATCGTCTTCGGATCGGGCACGTAGCGCAGGCAGAAGAACTGCCGCAGCGCGACCGGATCCAGGCGCCGTTCCACGCGCGGATCTTCGACGATCGCCTTGAGCTCCGAGCCGAACAGCAGGTCGCCGTCCGTCCGGGTGTAGTAGAACGGCTTCTTGCCGATGCGATCGCGCGCGGCGAACAGCGTGTGCTCGCGCTCGTCGACGATCGCGAACGCAAACATGCCGCGCAACCGCTTCGGGAGATCTTCGCCCCACTCTCGGTATCCGTAGAGCAGGACCTCCGTATCGGAGCGAGTCCGGAAGACGTGCCCGCGATCCTCGAGCTCGCGCTTGAGCTCCGGGAAGTTGTAGATCTCGCCGTTGAACGTCACCCAGTAGCGGCCGCTCGCGTCACCCATCGGCTGGGCGCCGCCGCTCAGGTCGACGATCGACAGGCGACGATGCGCGAGCGCGTAGCCCGGCTTCACGCGCACGCCGTCGCCGTCCGGGCCACGGTGCCGCATCGTGTCGTTCATCCGACCGACGAGCGCCGCGTCGAGGACCCGTTCCCGGTCCGCACAGAAGATCCCCGCGATGCCGCACATCTAGGGCGTGCGGCTCCACCGCGGCAGCCCGTTCGGCGCGGTGCGTCGGAACCCGGCGCTCGCGCGCGCCGTCTGCTCGGCCGCAGGGCGCACGATCTTCGGCCCGCGCTGCGGCACCTTGAGAGCCTCGACGCGCGCGACGTAGCCGAGAGCTCCCGCGAGCGCGACCCAGTGGTAGGTCAGGTCGAAATGAGCACGGTTGAGGAAGAATGAGCCGAGCATGAAGCCGGCCATCGTGATCTCGAAGATCTTCGAGTAGGCCACCGCCCACTCCATGTGGGGGCGACGCCCGGCGATCTGTCGGACCTTGCGTGCTGTGAGGAACACCGAGGCGAGCAGCGCCAGGTAGAAGAGCAGCGCCGGCGTCCCGGCCTCGGCCCACATCTGTAGGTACGAGTTGTGGGCAACGTGGCCTTCCTTGCTGCCTGTCGCCATCAACAGATCGGGGGCGTACACCTCGTACCCGATCTGGTAGTTCCGCATGCCGACGCCGAACCACGGGTTGTCCGCGATCATCCGCAGGCCGGCCGTCCAGGAGAGAATACGCGCGCCGGCCGAACCTTCTGCCGCCCCCTGCTTGAGGAGCATCAGACGCTCGACGACATGGTCCGGCGCAAACAACAAGAACGCGATCCCCGACGCGAACAGCAGCAGGCTCGCCTGGAACAGCTTGCCCGAGCGCCACGCCAACGCCATGAACACGACGACCATCGACAGGAAGCCACCGCGAGAGTGCGTCAGCAGAACGGTCACGCACGAGAAGAAGAAGCACGCGTTGCAGAACCGTCGGATCAGCAGGCTCTTCTCGGTCCGCCCAAGGTAGAACAACACCGGCAGGTTCATGACCATCGCGAGCGCGAAGTCGTTGTTGTCTTCGAGCATGCCGCCGGGGCCCTGCTTGATGACGCCGCCGGTCAGTGCGCCCCAGAGCCCGGCCTTCACGCCGTAGAAACCGAGACTCAGCGCGATCACCCAGAGCATCGCCCGCAGCCGCTGCCGGGTTGTCACCTGGCCCAGAGTGAACAGAGCCACGGCGATGACCTTCGCGAACTCAATGAAGTAGCGCCAGACGTTGCGGTCGAGTTCGTAGCACTTGGTCAGGCTGAGCGCCACGCAGGCCAAACAGCCGAGCAAGAGCCAAGCGAGCGGACATCGTCGGAAGAACGGTCGCCGGCCGAACTCGAAGAAGACCCAGCCGAACACCATCGTCAGGCCGAGGTAGAAGCTCAGTCGCGTGCCGCGAGCGAAACCCCAGCACAGGTTCTGCGGCCGCATGTAGGCGAGCCAGCTGAACACCATGAGGCCGAAGAACGGCCGACGGAACGCGAACGGGACCGCGGCGAGCGTCAGGGCGACGATGATGATGTCGCGCATCGAACGACGATCACTTCGGCGGCTGTTCGACCGAGCCGAAGAGCACGTCGAACACGCTGGCCACGATCGGAGGCAGCTTGGTCGGGTCGAAGAAGTAGATCATCGTCACCGACAGACTGAGGAAGAGGAACACACTCGCGGCGAGCGAAACGCGGCGACGGTGCGCGACCGTCCGCGTGCGCTCTTCGAACGTCTCGAGGTGCGCGAGGGCACCGAGGACCGGGACCGGGAGCGCGCGCTCGACATCGTCGAGTGTCTTGAACGACGACTGGAGGAAGTCGAGCAGCAGGATCACGCCGATCGCGGTCGCGAGACCGATCAGGCTGCCCGCCAGCGCGACCAGCACGATGCTCGGATCGGTCGGCCGCGGCGGCACGACGGCCGTCTTGAGCGTGCGGAACGACTTGCTGGTGCGCAGCTGCTGGAACCTTGCCAGCTTGTCGCGGGCGATTGCGCGGTACTCGTCGAGCGTGGTCTGGTGTTGCGTGATCTTGCCTTCGAGCTCCCAGTACTTGCCCCAGATCTTCGGCTGCTCGGCGATCTCGCCATCGAGACGCTCGATCTCGGCGTCGATCAGGGCGAGCTCCTTCTCGAGCCCCTTCAGATCCGCCTTCCAGAGCGCGATATTCCGCTTCGCGTCGAGGTAGGCCTGGTTGTCGATCTCGTAATCGAACTTCGCGTTGCGCGCCTTCAGCTCCGCCTCGAGCTTCGGCTGCAGCAGCGCGAGCTGTGCCTTGACCGTCTCGTACTGCGGGTTGGTCGCCGTCATGCCCTGCAGTTTCTTCTGCAGCATCGCAACGCTTCCGACCAGCTTCTGGAACTCGACCTCGGCCTGGTTGTCCGGAACGATCTCCGGCTGCGGCGCCTTGACGCGGGCCGGGATCATGCCGTTCGACAGGTTGACGTCGAGCTCGTCGATCCGACCCTTCAGCGCGGCGATGTTGCGGTCCGTCTTCGCCCGTTCGAGCGTCAGCGTCGACCGCTGCGCGTAGAGCGGGTTCTGCTGCGGCACGACGACGCTCGGTCCACCGGCCTGCGCCGCCGCGGACGCGAGGCTCGGATCGATGCCGTGCAGCTCGATGTGGTTGCGCTTCGTGGTCTGCGCGTTCTGCAGCGCGATGCCTTCGGATCGGACGTTGCGGTTCGCCTCCTCGAGTTCTTGTCGCGCCTGCGTCTCGATCCGCATGCGCTCCCCGTCCGTCCACACGTCACGAACCGTGTTCGCGAACTCCGCCGCGCGCTCGCCGTTGATGTCCTTGAACTGGATGGCCAGGGTCACGGTGTTCGCCTGCTTCCCGATCATCCCGAGCGAGCTGACGCGGATGCGTCCTTCGACATCGGTGATGAAGTCCCGGCGTCGCTCCTCGTCCTCGTCGGCGGCCTCCGGCCATCCGAGCTTGACGAGCACCTCTTCCGTCTTGGTCGGGATCGACTGCTGCGCCAATCCCACGAGCGCGAGCATCGGATCCTCGATCCCCGGATCGAGCGCCGCGCCGCCCCGGAAGAACACCGTGGTCTCCGCGACGTAGAAGCGCGGGATCAGGAACGCCGCGACCGCACCGGCAATCAGCCCGAACACGGTGATCGGGATGACCTGCCACCAGCGGCGCTTGAGCAGCTCGAGGTATCGACCGAAGGAGACCTGCGGCAGCTCGAGCTCAGCTACTTTGTGTTCAGAATCGGAAGCCACCACCAGGGAACACGCCGACCGCATCACCGGTCAAGACGTCGTAACTCGATTGGATCGCGGCCACACCGAACAGGGACTGAACCGCAACGTTGAGCGGCTCGAGCAACTTCTCGACGAGTCGAGCGATGTGACCGAGAAAGGTCGGGGGAACGTAGATGATATCGTTGTTCTGCAGCGGGATGTTGTAGGCCGTGTGGCCGGTCACCCACATTTCGCGCACGTTGATGACCATCGTGAGCGGATTCTCGGCATCCGGTCGCACCAGATGGATCCGCCCCCAGTTGGCCAGGTTCGTGATGTTGGTTCGCGACAAGAGCTCCAGCAGCGTGACGTCGGGCTTCGTCAGCCGGACGTAGTGCGGGCCCTCGATCTCGCCGTAAATGTAGACCGCCTTGCCGACGTCGATGATCCGCGCGTGGAGCTCGATCGGGAACGTGAACAGCGCCCCGAGCGACTCCTTGACGAGCGCGGACAGCTCCCGCTCGGTCATGCCGAGCACGTCGATCGGCCCGACGTACGGCACCAGGATCGTGCCATCGATGGAGAGCGTCTGCGGAGAGGTCAGCAGGTAGAGCTGCTCGGCGCCCGGGTTCAGGTAGGTCTGCGGGTCGATGACGAACATCACCGAGTCGCCGCCGACGATGTGGTTCTCGATCCGGGGCACACCCTCGGCGCGCGTTCCGAACCCCTTGTCGTTCAACAGCTGCCGAATGCGCTTGTCCTCGACCGTCGCACAGCTCACGAGGCTGAGCGCGCTGATGCAGAGCAACAGCAGCTGCGGGATCGATCGGAAGCGGGCCGCGGTATCGAGGATTCGGGACGCCATCGCCGGCAGATGTTAGGAGCGTTCCCAGGGGGAACAAGGAGACGTGCGGTGCTGGGGAAATGTATCGGGATTCCGCGGTGCGGAACCTGAGGGGGCGATGGGATCGAGGGGTCGGAGCTCGGTGTTCAAAGGTGCGACAGTCAGAGGTGGGCGAGGCCCGGGACTTTATGTTGCAAAGGGTTGGGCGGCAAGGGGGGGCTACTCGGGCTCCCTACTTGCCCTTGCCTCTCCGTGACCCGCTCCCGTGACCGCGCCACGTTTTCGGGCACGGACCCGGGCACGTTCACGTTTCACGGGTCGGGACTCGGGACACGGCTCCAAGACGGCTCCTACCGCGCCCCGTAGTTCTCCTCGTAGTACTCCCGGTACTCCCCCGAGCGTACCCGCTCCCACCACTCCCGATTGGCGAGATACCACTCCACCGTCGCCTTCAGCCCCGACTCGAAGTCGTGCTTCGGGGTCCAGCCGAGCTCGTTCGCGATCTTGGTGCCGTCGATCGCGTAGCGGCGGTCGTGGCCGGGGCGATCCTTGACGTATTCGATCTGCTCTTCGCTCTTGCCGAGGATCTCGAGGATCTTCTTCACGACCCAGATGTTCTCCCGCTCCTCGTTGCCGCCGATGTTGTAGACCTCGCCGGCCTTGCCATTGGTCATCACGCGCGCGATCGCCTCGCAGTGGTCCTCGACGTAGATCCAGTCGCGGACGTTCTTGCCGTCGCCGTAGACCGGCAGCGACTTGTCCTCGAGGGCGTTCGCGATCATCAGCGGGATCAGCTTCTCGGGGAACTGATACGGGCCGTAGTTGTTCGAGCAGCGCGTGATCACGGTGTCGAAGCCGTGCGTGTGGTGCGCGGCGCGGACGAGGAGATCGCTGCCTGTCTTGCTCGCGGAATACGGCGAGTTCGGCTGCAGCGGCGACTCCTCAGTGAAAAGACCGGTCGGGCCGAGGCTGCCGTAGACCTCGTCGGTGCTGACGTGCACGAATCGCGCGACGTCGTACTGACGGCTCATGTCGAGCAGCACCTGCGTGCCGAGCACGTTCGTGGTGACGAACGCGGTCGCGTCGAGCACCGAACGATCGACGTGGCTCTCGGCTGCGAAGTGCACGACGACCTCCGGACGGAAGTCGGCGAAGACACCTTCGACCGCCTTGCGCTTCGAGATGTCGGCCCGGACGAAGTGGTAGTCCGGATCGGCCTCGAGTTCGGTCAGGTTCTCGAGGTTGCCGGCGTACGTCAGCGCGTCGAGGTTGAGCAGCTCGTGCCCACCCTTCGCACTCAACATGCGCACGAAGTTCGAGCCGATGAAACCGGCTCCGCCGGTGATCAGGATCTTGGTCACTGTGCTGGTTCCAGGGACAGGTAGCGACGCACGGCGTCGCGGTAATGCGGGAGTGGCGCGCCGCGGACCGCCGTCAGGCGAGAGCAGTCGAGCACGGAGTATGCGGGTCGGGGCGCCGGGCGGTCGAGTTCGCTGCTCGGCATGCGGTCGATCTGCACGTTCTCGAGTTTGGCAGCGCCGATCAACTCGACGGCGAAGTCGAACCAGCTGCAGACGCCTTCGTTCGACGCGTGGTATACCCCGGGCTCGGCGTCCAAAGTCGCGAGATCGCAGAGCGCCACGGCGAGGTCCGGAGTGAACGTCGGCGAACCGACCTGGTCGTCGACGACGCGCAACGGCTGGCCGGATCGGGCGCGATCGAGGATCGCCCTCGGGAAGTTGCGACCGCCGGGTCCGAAGACCCAGCTCGTGCGGACGACCCAGAAACCGGGCTCGGCGTCGCGGAGCACGGCCTGCTCCCCGAGTAGCTTGCTGCGACCGTACGCGGAGATCGGCGCGGTAGGCGCGTCGACGGGATACGGCGCAGTCCCCGCGCCGTCGAACACGAAGTCCGTGCTCACGTAGACGAGCCGCGCGCCGATCGCGCGGCAGGACTCGGCGACGTACGACGTGCCGTGGCCGTTGACCGCGTCGGCCTTCTCCGGGTCACGCTCGCAACCGTCGACGTCGGTCCACGCGCCGCAGTGCAGGACGGCCTCCGGGCGGTGCGTCGCGATCGCCTGGCGCACGGCATCGGCGTCCTCGAGCGCGACGTCCGCGTGCGTGAGTCCGACAGCGTCATCGCCGGCGTGCTCGAGAATCGCGCGCCCCAGTTGCCCGCCAGCGCCGGTGACCAAGAAGCGCGGCACGGGGCTAGACCTTGTTCGCGCCGCCGTCGACGATCAGGTTCGACGCGCGGTGCAGGGACTCAAAGGTCCCCGCGTCGGTCCACCAGCCGTCGAGGACCTCGCTGGTCATCGTGCCGGCTTGGATGTAGCGGTTGTTGACGTCGGTGATCTCGAGCTCACCGCGTTCCGACGGAGTCAGGCCGTTGATGAACTCGAAGACCGTCGCGTCGTACATGTAGATGCCGATCACCGCGAGGTTGGTCTTCGGGTCCTTGGGCTTCTCGACGATCTCCGACACCCGCCCGTCACCGTCGACCGTGGCGACGCCGAAGCGCTGCGGGTCGTGCACTTCTTTGAGCAGGATCTTCGCTCCGCTCTCCTGGGCCCGGAAGTCGTCCGCCGCCTTCTTGATGTTGTTCTCGATGATGTTGTCACCGAGGACCGCGACGATCTTCTCGCCTTCCGCGAAGTGCTCGGCGAGGCGCAGCGCATCCGCGATGCCGCCCTCGCCCTGCTGATAGGTGTAGCTGATGTCCTTGAGCCCGAACTCCGCGCCGTTGCCGAGCAGCTCGAGGAAGTCTCCGGCGCACT